>JAEZHM010000035.1 GCA_023416585.1 Bacillota bacterium | reverse complement strand
GCCTTCATTGGAACGTGAGGCACGCCTTCGTCGTCGTATTCCGGCCCGCAAGGCGCAAAGCCCAGCGACGCGTAAAAGCCTTCCGAGCGCCGCTGCGCGCCTACATGAACTTCAACGGCGCCCAGCGCGGCCGCCTTCTGCATCAACACGCTCATAACAATGCGGCCCAGCCCTTTGCCACGATGCGCCTTAAGCACCGCCACGCGGCCGATGTGCCAGCACCCGCGCTGCTCATACAACCTCGCCGTGGCCGCGGGCGCGCCGTCCAGCAGCACGAGCGCGTGCAGCGCTGCGTTGTCCAAGGCGTCCGGCTCAGATTCCGCGGAAAAACCCTGCTCCGCGACAAACACTTCCTTGCGAATGGCGAGCACCTCGCTGATATCGCCGCAGCCGGGCGTCAGTCGGACCTCAATCATACCATCCTCCTTGACATAACAATAGATTACCACAACAGGAATATAAAAATCAACCGTGTTCTAAGTACTCGTATACAAGCTGTTGTATGTTATAATGGTGCTAGGAGGTATACGCTTTGATATCAAAAGAATTACTGGATAGAATCAACGAGCTTTCGCGGAAAAGCAAGTGCGGAGAACTAACCGGGTGCGAAGCCGAGGAGCAGAAAGCGCTTCGGGAGAAATACATCGCCGCGTTCCGTCACAGGGTGCAGGACGTTTTGGACAACACCTATATCCAGGAACCGGACGGAACGAAGCACAAGCTGGAGAAGAAAGAATAACGGGGGGCAGACGTCCCCCGTTCGATAATCTATTCCAAGCCGTCTATATCGTTGAGCATGTCTTCCGCTTCCTTGAGCGCCTCTTCCAGTTCCTTGAGCGCGTCGTCCAGCTCATCGAGCGTCTGGCGGCTTTCACGGTCAAGGTCAACACCGCCGCTTGGCTGCGCCGTTGGGCTGGCCGACGGCAATGTTGACGCCTCCACTCCACTCGGTGAAGAACCTGGTGAAACACTTGGTAGATCACCCGGTGAAGCACCCGGTGAAGCACCCGGCGAAGCACCCGGCAAAACACCTGGGGAACCGCCTGGGGCGGCTGCCGGAGAAGCGCCCGCAGGCGGAATCGCGGCACCGGAGGTGGTTACTGTCGGAGACGAGCCGGAAGGGAGAGCGGAAGCACCAGAAGAATTCCCGGTGCCTGAAAGCACGGTGCTACTGCCGGTCGGGCTGTCGCTTGCGGGCGGCGTGATGCCGCCGCAGGACACGAGCGTACCTGCCAGCAGCATTATCAACACAACGACCGTCAAGTTCCGCAAGCGTTATCCTCCGGGAAGCTGATAGATCAGTTTACATCCAGTTCCATGCATATTTCAAGGGAATCGGCCGCATTGCCGGAATATTGCCTCACATCGGATGGTAAAACAGCCTCGAACAATTGACACTTGCGCGTAAAAGCTTGTTTTGGTATAATGTCATTTGCTTTCAAAACGGGCGGTCCGCTGCCGTATGCCGGTAAGAACGCCTATGCGGGAAGGAGGAAACAACATTGCTGGACATTAAAGTTATTGAACAGGAGCAGTTGCGCTCCGATATTCCGGATTTTCGCGTGGGCGACACGGTACGCGTCAACGTCAAGGTCGTCGAGGGCAACCGCGAGCGCGTTCAGGCGTTTGAAGGCGTCGTCATCGCACGCAAAGGCGGCTCGGTCAACGAGTCGTTCACGGTCCGCCGCGTATCCTACGGCATCGGCGTGGAAAGGGTATTCCCTCTCCACTCCCCAAGGCTGGACAGCATCCAGGTCGTGAGGCGCGGCAAAGTCAGGAAGGCCAAGCTTTATTACCTGCGCGACCGCGTGGGCAAGGCGGCGAAGGTCAAGGAAAGGATGCAGTAAACGCATCGGCAAACAATTGGGCGGGCTGTGAAGGCCCGCCCGTTTTTTACCCGTCAATCCTCTTCGCTTCCGCTCCTCAGATAATCCAGCAGCGCTTGCTGCTTCTGCAACGGCAACGGAACAAACTCCTCATCCGGGCCAAGGGGATCCACGATCTCGGCGATGAGCGTTTCACTTGCGTTTCCGGCGTTCTGGAGCACAGCGTACATGCCGCCGTTGTGATAGAACTCGTGCATGACGGAGAATTCCAGCGTGGAACCGTCTTCCGCCTCGAAGACGATGAAATCGGATTCCCGGTCTTCCATCGAACCACCCCTTTCATGCCCATTCTAAGCCATGGCGTATACTTTGACAAGCCATGTGCATATGTAATTTATTGCCGGGCGTAAAAACCGAATCCATATCTCTTGCCAAATCCGCATCGATGAATTAGATTATTCAGGACAACCCATCGACAGGAGTTATCACATGCCCTCATATTTTACCGGAGCCAACTGGTACAAAGGCGCGCTGCACTGCCACACATCGGTGTCCGACGGCGCGGTTCCGCCGCTCGAACTCATCAGGCGCTACCGTGCGCGTGGTTTCAGCTTCGCCGCCATCACCGACCATGACTTCCTCGGGTATTACCCCGAATCGGAAGACGACGCTTTCGTTTGCCTGGCCGGCGCGGAGCTCATTCAACGCGTGGATGAGTTCAACGACAAATACCGCGGCACGCACATTGTGACGCTGGCGCGGGAGCTTTCAGGCGAATTCGGCACGCTGGGCGTCCGCGTCGAATATAAGGACACCACCAGCGTAAGCGACTTGAATTCCTACTTGCTCCGCCGCAGACAAGCCGGGAACATGATGATACTCGCGCATCCGTATTGGAGCTATCTGGATTTTGAGGATGTGGCCAGGCTGAATCATTGCTTTGCGATGGAGCTGTTCAACGGTGTGGCAAACTCGATGGGCCTTGGCGAAAGCCTGCCGTATTGGGATTACGCGCTGCGCCGGGGCAAGCGGATATTCGGCGTGGCCACCGACGACCACCACGCGCTGGGCGGCGATTTCGCCGCGGGCTGGGTATGCGTTCGGGCTGATATCCTCAGCCGCCAGGCCATATTTGAAAGCTTGCTCTCCGGCAACTTCTATTCCTCCACCGGCCCGGCCATACTGGATTACGGCATCGATTCCGGCAAGGTTTACGTGCGCTCGGCGCCGGCGCGCGCCATACGGTTCATCGCATACGGCCCGGATTGCGAGCCGGACTTGACGATATTGAATAATCCGGGCCCGTTTGAGTACGGCGAATACAAGCTTACGGGCAGGGAAAGCTATGTGCGCGCCGAGGTAGTGGGCGTGGACGGCGGCCACGCCTGGACAAATCCCGTTTTCTTCTGAAGGTTTCGTTCCGGCTATTGCCTACTGGCGGCGCTGCTGGTACAATTTTCCTATTAAATCCTTTGGAGGTTCAATATGGCGGTACAAATCAAGGAAATCCAGTACGGCACGTTCGGCCGCTGCGTACAGA
>JAEZHM010000073.1 GCA_023416585.1 Bacillota bacterium | reverse complement strand
TGCCCAGGTCGTGCAGCGAACACAGCAGCTCCAGTTCCGAGATTTGGCCCTCGTCCAACTGCATCAGCCGCCCCAGGCGGCACGCCATGTGCGAAAGCCTGTCCGCGTGCTCGCGGGTTTCGCGGCTCTTTTCGTACATGGTCATCCGGATGGAGGAAACCAACGAGCTGTGCATGCTCTTGCGCTCCAGAAGCTTGCGCTTGTACATCGCGTCCTCGGCCTGCTTGAACACCATGTCAAATCGCTGCGCCTCGTTCCATCGCGTCGCGAAGCCTATGGACAGGCTGGGCTTTAAGATGCTGCCGTCGTCGAGTTGAACGGTCTCCCGCTCGCAGACCTGGCTGATTTTCTCGCAGACCGCCTTGGCGTCGTCCGGGCCGGAGTCGGGCATGAGCAGGCAGAACTCGTCGCCGCCGATCCGGGCCGCGATGTCCTTCGGGGCTGTGCAGCGCCTGACGATGCCGGCGATGGTGTACAAAAGCTTATCCCCCTGCGCGTGGCCGAACACGTCGTTGGTCAGCTTCAGGCCGTTGATATCGCCCATGACCACCGAGACGGGGAAGATCTTCGCCGCTTCCAGGCGCGCGCACTCCGCCTCGAAAAACGCCCGGTTGTACAGCCCGGTCAGCACGTCGTGATAGCTCAGGTAGCGGAAGTGGTTCTCCCGGCGCTTCCGCTCGGTGATGTCGCGGACAAACGCGCAGGCCGACTGCGTGCTGGGGATGAAGCTGAGGGAGACTTCGGCGTCAAACACGGTGCCATCCTTGCGCCGCAGTTGGGATTCGAACCGCTCCGAGCCGGAAGCCGAAATCCTATTGCACCGCTCGCGCGCAACCTCCGGACCAAACATCACTTCCAGTTCCTGCATGGACATGCCGATCAGTTCCTCCCGGGTGTACCCGAGCATGGCGCAGATGGCGTCGTTGACCAAAGTGACGCGGATGCTCTTGTCGCACATCCAAAAGCCATCCATCGTCGTGGAGATCGCCTTTTCGTACTCCTCCTGGAGCCGCTGCCGGTCGGTAATATCCTGCAAGACACCGATGACCTTCAGGGGTCTGCCTTCCCTGTCCCGGTCGGTGACCGCGATGGAGTGCACGTTGCGGTGGGCGCCGTCCTCTCCGCGGGCAATGGTAAACTCCTGGTCGTATGGCGCGTCTTCCTTCAGAAGGCGGGCAAGCGCCTCGTCCAGCTTGGACCGGTACTCCGGCAGGACCGCGCGCTGCGCGTCCGCCAGCGGCAGCGTATTCTCCTCGCTGATCGGAAGGCCGTAGATGCGAAACGCCTCGTCCGAAGCCCACATCCGCTTGTTTGTCAGGTCGATCTCCCAGTTGCCGGTGTGCGCGAGCTCCTGCGCGCGCCTGAGCCGACTCTCACTCTGGGCGAGAGCCGCCTGCGCCTGCACGCGGGCGGTGATGTCCTGGATGGACGAAAGGATGTAGAGCGGCTCCCCATCGCGGCCCGTCATCACCGTTGACGAGATGGAAAGCCATACCGTCGCGCCGTCCTTGCGGAAGAAGCGGCGGACCGCCTCGGTCGCCTTGACCCGCCTGCGGACGATCATCTCCAGGGTCTCATTGAGCGGCGCGGCATCGTCCGGATGCACGATGTCACTGACCTTCATTTCAAGCAGTTCCTCGGCGGAATACTGCAGGAACTCGCACAGCGACCGGTTCGCGCGCAAAAAGCGGCCGTCAAGGCCCACATGCGCCATGCCGACGACTGCCCGCTCGAACGCGGAGCGGTACAGCTCCTCGCTCTCGCGGATGCGGTCGCCGACCTCGAGCTCTTCCGTAACGTCTTGAATCACGCCGATGATCCGCCGGATCGCGCCGCTCTCACCCCGCTCGATCTTGGCGTGGGTCTTCACATAGCGCAGGATCCCGTCGTTCTTTCGGTAAACCCGGTATTGCTGCGAGTAGCTGTCGCCCTTCTCCATCGCCCGGTCGCGGCTTATCGTTGCGCTCTGAACGTCGTCGGGGTGCACCAGCGAGTACCAAAAACCGGCGTCGGGCTCGAAATCCTGCGCGACGCCCATGATCTGCTTGTACATGCCCGACCAGTTGACGGTCTTGTTTTGGGCGTCGTACTCCCAAGTGCCCAGCCTTGCCATCTGCACCGCCGCGTTGCTGCGCGCCTCGGAAAGCCTGAGCTGCTGCTGCAGCACATAGCGCTCGGTGACATCGCTGAAAATGAGCACGACGCCCACCATGTCCCCATGGGGATTGCGGATGGGCGCGGCGCTGTCGCTGATGTGGCGGTGCACCTCATCCCGACTGATCAAAACCGTATGGTTCGCCAGGTTGACCTTGCGGCCGGAAGAAAGCACCTTGTGGACGATGTCCTCGCCGGGTTCGAGCGTTATGCTGTTGTAGATTCGGAATACGTCGGAAAAGGGCTTCCCAATGGCATCCTCCAGCGACCATCCGGTCAGCTCCTGCGCGGATGGGTTCAAAAAGGTGACGTGCGCCTTCTCGTCGGTTGTGATGACGCCGTCGCCCATGCTGGTGAGGGTGATGCGCAGGCTCTGCTCGCGCTCCTCCATCAGGCCAAGCTGCCTTTGCAGCGCGTAAGAGGACGCGTCCGCCTCCGGCGCGGGCGCACAGCCGCTTCGCATGCGGTGGAACCGGCGCAGGGACCTGATCACTGGCTGATGCTGTTTGCTCATGGAGATCCCCTTATCGACAATAAAGTAAATCCAGTATACAATAAGTGCCAAGTTCCGCACAACCGTCTACCCTGTGAAGCGACATGGAAAAAGGTGGAAATGCACCAAAATTCGCAATAAGTCAACACGGATGAATTATGTTGCGATTGCGTAAATAAATGGAACCGGCGCCCAACGCCGGTTCAGAAGGGTACATCCATCAGCCGAAGCCACGCCCCGGTACGCCTTTTAGGCCCTCCCGGCGGCGGAATTGGCCAGGGCGACGGAAGGGGTCGGGGATCATCTCCTTTCGAGCTTTTTGAAGCTGACCTCATACGCGCCCATTGCCGCCAGCGCCACCACAAACGCGTTGATCGC
>JAEZHM010000004.1 GCA_023416585.1 Bacillota bacterium | reverse complement strand
ATAAACCCTGTTTTCATGCTTCGGCAGGCGTTGCCTCTCCTGCATCTCTTTCAGCCACCGGGGCGCGTGGTTGCAACGAATTCTACCACCTCGAAGCATCAATCCTATCTTGCCTCAAAAAAGTTTTGTTATGCATGAATTTTTTCAAGCGTTTTTCCGATCGGTGCGGCAATCACCACATCGGCTTTGCTGTCCATGCTTGTGGGCGTCTTATTGAGTATGACAATGTATTTCCCGGTGAACGCCTGAACAAAACCCGCTGCGGGATACACGGAGAGGGAAGTGCCGCCTATTAGAAGCATATCCGAATCGGCAATTTCCCGTACGGTTTGTTCCATCACCATTTGGTCAAGCGGTTCCTCGTACAGCACCACATCCGGCTTGATGATTCCGCCGCAGGAACAAACCGGTACACCGGCAGAATGAAGAACAACATCCAGGCCGTAGGCCTTTTTGCAGCGCATACACCTGTTTTTGTGAACGGTCCCGTGAAGTTCCACTACATTCCTGCTGCCCGCCGCCTGGTGAAGCCCGTCAATGTTCTGCGTGACGACGGCGGAAAGCTTTCCTGCCGCCTCCCAGGCGGCCAGCGTAAGGTGGGCGGGGTTAGGCTGTGCGTCTTTATAAATCATCTTGTCCCGATAGAACCTATAAAACTCTTCAGGCTTTTTAAGAAAGAAGGAGAGGCTGAGGATGGTCTCCGGAGGATAGATATATTTTTGATGATACAGGCCGTCCACGCTGCGGAAATCGGGGATGCCGCTTTCCGTGGAAACGCCGGCCCCGCCGAAAAATACGATACGGCGGCTTTCATTGACCATGTTTTGAAGCTTTTCCATGTCGTCCATGAAATTCCCCCTTTCCTTGATTTATAAATAGAAGTTTTTCAGAATGGGGTGCGGGGAAGGGGATTTTTTTCTAAAACCCCTTCCCCGCTAAATCGTATATCGATACTTATCGCCGGATCTTGGTGATTTCTTCTCCGTTTTCCGCGGGCTTACCCAGGGCATCCTTGCCGTCTTCCACCCAGCGGCGTATGAGCAGTGTGTCATCATCCATGGCCGTTGCTTCCAGAAAGCCGGTTTGAAGGATGGGGCTGTTTTTCCGTTTTTGAAAAAGCTGGCGGACCGCACTTTGCAGTTTGATGTCCTCCCGTCCCCAGGGAAAGGTACCGCGGTTGTAGGGATCCGCCGTACCCTGCAGGCCGGCTTCATCGCCATAGTACAGCGTGGGAGCGCCTGGAAGGGCGCATAAGATTTCCATGCCCGTGAGGAAGCGTTCCGCACCCAATTGGTACTGTTCAGGCGACAAAATCAGGTTTGCCCGTTCTTCCCGGGGCAAATAGCCCCAATCACAGCCGGCCAGTACATTAATGATCCGGGCGCGGTCATGGCTGCCTATCAGGTTCATCATCGCATACAGAAAAGGGATGGGGTAAACCTCCTGCTGATGCCTAATCAGCCGGGCCAACTGATGGGCAGAGGACTTAAACATCAGGAAAGAAATGATCCCTTCCCGAAGTGGATAGTTCATGACGCTGTCCAGGGTATCTCCCAAACAGTAGCTGCGGGGCACATTATAGGAGATCTTGTTGCTGGCGTCCTCCCATACCTCGCCAAGAATGGCGGCGTCTTTTTCTGCATGCTTAGCCGATTTACGCAGTTCCCGCAAAAAATCCATAGGCAGTTCGTCTGCCACGTCCAGCCGCCAGCCGGACGCGCCGCTTTCCAGCCACATGGGCACGATGCCGTTTTCCGGATTGAACAAAAAGGAACGGTAATTTGGATCAACCTTGCGCAATTCCGGCAGGGAAGGAATGTTCCACCAGCATTTGTATTGCTCGGGATACCCCGTAAAGGTGAACCAGGAGGAATAAGGAGATTCCGGGCTTTGATACGCCCCCAGGCTGTCGTAGGTGCCATATTTATTGAAGTAAACGCTGTCTTCCCCGGTATGGCTGAACACACCGTCCAGGATCACGCGTATGTTCATAGCAGAGGCTTTTTCGCACAGAGCCTTAAAATCCTCTTTTGTGCCAAACATGGGGTCGATGCGGCGATAATCTCCGGTGTCGTATTTGTGATTGCTGCGGGCCTGAAAGATGGGATTCAAATAGAGCACTGTGATGCCCAGGTCTTTTAAATAGGGCAGCTTTTCCGCAATACCATTCAGGTTTCCTCCAAAAAAGTCCAGCGCCATGTTGTCGTTGCTGCGGGGATCGATGCGCAAAAGCGGCGTATCATCCCAATTTTCGTGCAGACAGATATCTTTACGCCTCGGGGCAGGAGAAGAAGAACTGCGCGCAAACCGATCTGGAAATATCTGGTATATTATTCCGTGATGCAGAAAGGAAGGTGTTTCAAAGGCAGGGTCATATACCGTTACTTGAAAACTGGCAGGAGTATTAACATATAATGCCCCTTCGCCGCCCAATTGGTCGTATGCATTGCCATATCGAAGGATGCTTGTATCCGTGTGAATAACAAAATCATACCACCAGAGTATGGGCATTATGGGAGCGGCTATTTCTGCTGTATAAGTATTTGGGCTTTCCAAGGTCATGTTGTGAAAAGACTCCTGCCCGTCCCAGGTGCGGACCTGAACAGACTTTGCAAAGTCGCAGGTGATGCGCAGTCGCAAAGAAGCGCCGCAGGGCAGCGCTCCCAGCGGAGAACGGTAAAAGGAATTGTGGGAATCGTGCAGGAGCAAGGATTCGTGTCTCCTTTTTTTGAAATTCTTAGTCAGGCGGCGCTTGGCTCTTGAGCCACTGGCAGCGCTTGATTCCGGAGCTTGTTTCGCCAGCTCAACAGGAGCCTAGAGGAGTGTAGGGGCGGTCGTCCCTACACCTGCTCTTCAAGGCTTCCGCTTTGCGTCCAAAAGCCTTTCGCACTACCATTCGGCTCAAGAGGCGTTCTGATACGGGGGAGCAATCCTCATTCTCGCTTCGTCATATCCGTCACTGGCGTGGGCAGTGTTCCGGAGCCCTCAATGGGAAGGCTTTAAATGCATACCACTCACATATATCCATACCTTGGGGCAATACCCATATCATCAAAATTTATGATAATGGGGATTCCAAAGGGGTTGTATCCCTTTGGCGGGGTCCAGGGGCAGAGCCCCTGGTGTGGGCGAGCGGTTTCAAATGCCAGATTTTATCATTATACTCGGCAATGGTACGGTCGCTGGAGAAGATACCGGAGGTAGCGGTATTGGTAATGGCCATGCGCCACCATTTATCGGGGTTGCGGTAATCCTCGTCCACCCGCAATTGAGCCATTGCATAGGAACCGAAATCCTTGAGCAGGAAATAGGGATCGGCATTGCAGCCGTATTCGCCGAGCAGGAGGGCATGATACAGCTCCTGCAGTGCAGCGGGATTGTCAGGGAAAAGCGTTCCATCGATCATTTGGGTCATGGCTTTGCGGATTTCCTGATTGGTTTCAAAAATCTGCATGGGGTTGTAGGTGCGCTCCTGATACAGGCTTTGCACCCGGTCGGCCCGCATGCCGAAGATGTAAATGTTGTCCATGCCGGCCTGCTGGGCGATCTCTACATTGGCGCCGTCCATGGTGCCGATGGTGAGGGCTCCGTTCATCATGAACTTCATGTTGCCTGTGCCGCTGGCCTCCTTGCTGGCTGTGGATAGCTGCTCGGACAGTTCCGCAGCGGGAATCAAAATCTCGGCGGTGGAAACATCATAGTTTTCCAGGAAAACCACCTGAAGCATTTTGCTGGCCCGGGGGTGCTTTGCAATAAGCTGAGAAAGCGCATTGATGAAGCGTATGATCAGTTTGGCCCGGCGGTAACCGGGGCTGGCCTTGGCACCAAAGAAGAATGTGCGCGGTGCCATGGTGAAATTTGGATCATCCACAATACGGTTATACAGAACCAGAATGTGCAGCGCGTTCAATAACTGCCGTTTATACTCGTGCAGCCGCTTGGCCTGCACATCATACATGAAGAGCGGGTCCACCGCAATGTTCTGATGGGTAAGCACCATCCTGGAAAGGCGTTCCTTGTTTTGATGCTTGATGCGGGCAAATTCCTGGCGGAAGGCTGCATCGTCGCGGTAGGGAAGCAGCTCCTGCAGCCTTTCCGGTTCCTTTATAAATCCGTCGCCAATGGTATCGCGGATGAGCCTGGTCAACTCCTGGTTGCAGGACAAGAGCCATCGGCGGTGGGTAATGCCGTTGGTGATGGCGGAGAACTTCTCAGGCTCCATGGCATAATAATCCTTGAATGTATCAGTTTTGAGGATCTCTCCATGAAGCTGGCTAACGCCATTTACCGAGAAGCTCATGGCCACACAAAGGTTGGCCATATGCACCTGCCCATAGGCCAGCACGGCCATCTGTGCGATGCGGTCCCATTCGCCTGGGAATTTTTCCCACAGCTTTTCGCAGAGGCGGCGGTTGATCTCCTGCAGAATCATATAGATGCGTGGGAGCTGGCTTTTCACCATATCCTCGGGCCATTTTTCCAGCGCTTCCGACATGATGGTATGGTTGGTATAGGCCACCGTTTTTTGCGTGATATCGGCGGCTTCATCCCAGCCCAAGCCTTCCTCATCCATCAGCAGGCGCATGAGTTCAGGGATGACAAGACCGGGATGGGTATCATTGACATGGAACACCACTTTTTCCGGCAATATCGCAAAATTCGTGCCATACATGCGCTTGAATGACTTCAGGGCAAATTGCAGCGTGGCACTGGTGAAGAAATAGTGCTGCTTCAGCCTGAGCATTTTTCCCTCGTAATGATTATCCTCCGGATAAAGCACCTTGCTTATGACTTCCGCCAGTTCTATTTCCTGCGTGGCGCGGACATAGTTCCCCTGGCCGAACGAGCACAGATCGATTCCTTTAGGCGATCTGGCGCGCCACATGCGCAGCGTATTCACCGTATCGGTATCATATCCCACGGCAGGCATATCATACGGCACGGCTTCCACAGTGTAATAATCCTTTTGCCTGAATTTTCGGACACCGTTTTCCACCGCTTCTTCTATCCGTCCGCCATAATGCACTTCGCAGGCGTCCTCGGGCACGGCCATTTCCCATACGTTCCCGTTATTGAGCCAGTCATCGGGAAGCTCCACCTGCTGTCCGTCCACGATCTTCTGGCGGAAAAGCCCATACTCATAACGTATGGTACAGCCCATAGCCGGCAGATCCAGCGAGGACAAGCTATCCAGGAAGCATGCGGCCAGGCGCCCAAGCCCGCCGTTGCCAAGGCCCGGTTCCGGCTCCTCTTTTAAAACGGTATTCAAATTAATGCCCAATTCTAAAAGGGCATCCCGGTATACCTCGGTGCTGCACAGGTTGAGCATATTGCAATAAAGCGTACGGCCCATCAAAAACTCCACGGAGAGATAATAGAGCCGTTTCGCCTTGCTTTCCTTACGCTCCTCCCTTGCAATCATCCACTTTTGCATAATCTGATCGCGGACGGTAGACGCCAGCGCTTTATAAATCTGCTGACTGGTCGCTTCCGCGATTGTGCGGCCATTATACCGCTGAAGTTTGCCGATAATGCTCTTCTTGATGGAATCCTTATCAAAGGACGTCGTCGGCATAAATCGTCGCCCGCCTTTATAATACATAATTCGAGAACCGTATTCATTTTATCATATAATAGTATACAGTTCAATGAAACTGACGCTGCGGCAATATGTTCCACGTGAAACAAAGAAGGGGAAGGGCGAGTCCGGATTGTTTCACGTGAAACATCGGTGCTGTTTACAACGCCTCCCCGTTACTGTACAATATGCCACAAGGAAAGGAGGCGTTC
The DNA here is from genome assembly GCA_023416585.1 of Bacillota bacterium. Classification (GTDB taxonomy): domain Bacteria; phylum Bacillota; class Clostridia; order Christensenellales; family Aristaeellaceae; genus JAEWAH01. The sequence continues at coordinate 25,820 of JAEZHM010000004.1, read as the reverse complement.
CCATGCCCAACTGGACAATGGCACAGCAAGAGGCAATCGTGGCGCGAAATGATATGCTTTTGGTGAGCGCAGCCGCAGGTTCAGGCAAAACGGCTGTGCTGGTGGAACGCATCCTGTCGCTGATTCAAAAGGACGGACTGGATGTCGGCCGAATGCTTGTGGTTACATTTACCCGGGCGGCTGCATCTGAGATGCGGGAACGCATTTTGAAAGCGCTGAACGAAGCGGCGGATACGCAGGAATCACTTAGGGAACAGGCGTTGAAGGTGGACCGCGCTTCCATCAGTACGCTGCATGTGTTCTGCGGACAGGTGATAAGGGAGCATTTTCAGGCCGCAGGGCTGGATCCAACGGCAAGGCTGATCGAAGGCGGAGAGCAGGATGCCATCTACCGCCAGGCGCTGGACGATGTGCTTCTGACGGCGCATGAGGAAGGTAAACCGGGATTTCTGGAATTGTCGGAACAGTTTGACGATGAAGATATCAAGGAAATGGCCGATGACCTGTATCGCTTTTTGATGTCACTGCCGGAGCCCTGGCGCTGGCTGCATCAGCGTATGGCGGATTTTCCAAATGACGAAGAAATCGGCCGTCATCCTTGGGCAACGCAGCTTTTGAAGAGCTTGAGGCTGCAGCTGGAAGGCAGCCTTGATGCGGCAAACGCGATGCTTTCTATGCTGGATGATCCTTTTGCCGATCCGGTCTATGAGGAAATTCTTAAGGCAGACATCTGCCAAATCGAGCTGCTTGTGAGCGCAGCCAATGAATCAGCGGATACTCTTCGAAGTGTATGGGAGCAGCGTAACTTTCCAAGATTTCCAGCCATGCGCAAGAAAAGCCCGGAGACTATGGCCTGGGGAGAAACCTTAAAGAATCAGCGGACAAGGATCAGGGATGGAATCTCCAAAATCATGGAGAGCGCACCGCGCGATATGGCCCAGGCCGCAAGGGACATCATGCATACAAAATCCGCGCTTCGTGCGCTGATGCTGTTTACCCGCAAGCTATACAAGCGCTACGAAGAATATAAACGGGAAAAGAACGTATACGATTTTCATGACCTGGAGCACAAAACCCTTGCCGTTCTCAAGCGGCCGGAATTGCGGGAAGCGGTTCGCAACCGGTTCGATGCCGTATTCATCGACGAGTATCAAGACATTTCCGGCATTCAGGAAGCCATACTGCAGGCGGTGCATGGAGGTAAAGGCCTGTTTCTGGTAGGCGACGTGAAACAGAGCATCTATAGATTCCGCCTTGCCGATCCCACGCTGTTCCTGGAAAAATCCAGAGAGGCTTCTTCAGCGGTGGACGCATCCTTCCGGCGCATCAGTCTTCAGGAGAATTTCCGCTGCGCAAGGCCGGTTATTTATGCTGTGAACCAGGTGTTTGAAAGCGTCATGCGGGAAGATGTGACGGAAATCGGTTATGATGGGGAAGCACGGCTGATTCCGGGCCGGGAACCAGGTAATGATTTTCCTGTGGAACTGCATGTGCTTCGCCCGCCGGAGGATGATGAGGCGGAAGAGGACGATGGGGAGGAAACGCCCACCCGTGCGGAGCGGGAAGCGCGCCGGGCAGCCGCATGCATCCGCCAGCTGATGAATACGCAGTTTGTGGACAAGGAAACAAAACAGCTTCGCCCCTTCCGCTGGCGGGATATAGCGGTGTTATTACCCAAAGCGAAAAATACTGCTCATCTTGTGGCGGAAGTCTTCGCAAAGGAAGGGATTCCCGTGTATTCCGAGGCGGATGAGGAATACTTCGGCCTCCCGGAGATATCCACCATGATGGCGTTATTGCAGGTACTGGACAACCCTCTGCAGGATATTCCGCTGCTCACGACGCTGCGCAGCCCCTGCTTTTCTTTGGATGAGGAAACGCTGGCCATGATCAGGCTTTCGCTTCCGGGAAGGGATGTCCCTTTTCATGCTGCCTTCTTCCTTTGCGCCGGGCAAACCGGACCTCTAGGTCAATTGTGCGCATCCATTGCGGAAAAGCTGGAAAATTGGCGCTTTTTATCCCAAAGCTTGCCCTTGGACAAGCTGATGTGGCAACTGCTATCACAAACGGGTATATATACAAGGTCGGGTGCCTTACCGGCTGGGGAGGCGCGGCAGGCAAATCTGCGCCTTTTGTGCGAGCGCGCGGCCTCGTATGAACAATCCCAGGGCGACGGACTGCACGGCTTTTTGATGCATGGAGAAAATCTTAAAAAATCCGGCGATGCCGCAACGGCTAAGGTGCTTGGGGAAACGGAGGACGTGGTCCGCATCATGACCATCCACAAAAGCAAGGGCCTGGAATTTCCAGCCGTGGTGGTCATGGAGCTTGGCGGGAAAATGCATGTGACCGGCCACGCATCGACCATAAAAATTCATCGGGAGCTGGGGCTTTCAATTCCCTGCATCCATCCAGAGGAAAGAATCAGGATCAGGACGCTGGCGGAAAAATCCATTGCCCTGAAGATCATGGGGGAGGAAAAGGCGGAACGCGCGCGGCTCTTGTATGTGGCCATGACCAGGGCCCGGGAACGGCTTATTTTGATCGGGACCGCCTCGGGCAAGGATCCTGCCCGGAAGTGGGCCATGGCTCCCGGTTCATACCGGGTGTGGCAGGCCGGAAGCATGCTTGACTGGATCGCCCAGGCGGCTTATTCCCTGCCGGAAGCGGCCGCTCTTCGCACATGGAATGACGATTTTTCCACAGGCATGCAGGAATCCGAATCGGAAACAGGGAAGAAATACACATCTTCCACAGGTTTTCCACAAGAGCGCATGCCTTGGAATATCTGCGTTTGGAGTGAATCAGGGGGAAACGGTGTGGAAAAAAAGGAAAGTATCCACACCCAAATATCCTGTTTGTTAAAGCAGGATACGCGTGCTGTCCCCCCTGAAATTGTGAAGCGGCTCTCCGTAAAGCCTTCAGCGGAGATATCAAAGCTACCCTTAAAAACTTCCGTCACTTCCCTTTGCAAGCAGCAGCTTTTGCCTGGTTTCCTGCCAGGAGAAGGCGAGGAAACGCCGGAGATCAAGGCTCGTCCGGAAGAGATTGCGCTGCCGCTCAGGCTTTCTCCTCTTCCTGCCAGGCCAGGCTTTTTGGAAAGAAAGGCCGTCAGCCCGGCGGATCTGGGTACAGCCACACACAAGGCGCTTGGCTGCCTTCCTCTTGCTATACTTAAAGACCGTCATGGGGAGGAGCTGCGCCTTGCCTTAAGCAGCGGATTGGACCAGCTAAAACTCCAGGGCCTGCTCACTTCCGACCAGCGGGACGGGTTGTATATGGACTGGATACAACACTTTTTTGAAAGCAGCTGGGGTCAGAGGCTTTTGCAGTCGGAAAATGTCCACCGGGAATGGGCTTTCAACCTTTGCCTGAACCGGGAACCTTTGATGCTGGTGCAAGGCGTGATCGATTGCTGTTTTATGGAGGATGGAGCCTGGGTGCTCATCGACTATAAAACGGATTATGTACAGGATGAAAGGGCCGTATTTGAACGCTATGCTCCCCAATTGCAGCTTTACCGAAGGGCACTGGAGGAGATTACAGGCATCTCCGTGAAGGAGGATGTGATTTTCCTCCTGCGCAGCGCCAGGGGGCTCCGCCCCCTGGACCCCCGCGAAAGGTGAAGGAGCCCTGCCCCCGCCGGTGGCGGAAATGGGCAGGGAGGATGAATCAAGCGAAACGAGCGATGCGAGCGGCAGCGAAGCAGCGCGACGATTGAGCTTGCGGAATACGATCCCCTTGAGAATCCCCATATTGGGGAGGAAAGGGAAAAATTGTGAAAGGGCAGGAGTTCATGGAGCAAGATGACCAAAGGCTCATTGGGGCATGTGCAGAGCCAGTCATAAAGCTTGTCCGGGGAAGAAGCGGACCCGAAAAGCTGCAGGTTTTCCGGAAGCTCAGTGATGGGCAGCGTGCGCTTTTCATGTTTCAGGTTCTGCATGGCCATATGGAACATGGGATAAAAGGCTTCTATGATCACATCGCCTATCTGGCAGACCAAATGGACGTATGGGCGGCGCTGAAGTCGGGGATGCGCTACTTTGGAGCTGACGGAATGCTTGACTTCATTGGGAAGATGGAGGAAGGTTATGCCCGTAAAGCAAAAGGCTGTTTGGACGAGGCAATAATGGAGGGCATGGATGAAATCTACCGTAAGCTGATCCCTGTATTGGTCGGGGATGTTGCGGAACGCATTAGAAGTCAGCCTGATGACTTTATCCCGTTAGAAGACTGAAATAAAGAATGCATTATACCTTCTAATCAACTCGGTGAGCATATGGAAAGGCTAAAGATGACTGCACAATCAAGAAAAATGGACTATCATCTGCACAGCACCCACTCCATAGACGGGCATCAAACGCTGGATGAGATTTGCCGAAAAGCAATTGCCCTTGGGCTTGAAGAAATTTGCATTACGGACCACATTGAGCCCCATCATCCGGATCCCGGGGTGGATAAGCCGCCAGTCTTTGCCGATTGGCTTCGTGATTTGGCATCGGCTCGGGAAAAGTATCCGGCCCTTATCGTAAGGCAAGGGATTGAGATTGGCGACAATGCACCTTACCGGGAGGAAATTTCAGCCACACTTAAAGCGCTTCCCTTGGATTTCCGCCTTCTTTCGCTTCACCTGGTGGACAATATGGATCCCTATCATCCTGGATTCTTTGAAGGCAAAACACAGGAATATGCGTACAGGCGTTATGCGGAACAAAGGGTGGAAAGCATACTTCACTTTCCGGATTACGATGCCATCGCCCATCTGGGATATGTGGGAAAGTTTGCGCCCTATCCGCCGGAGATCAGGCCCATGAGGTACCATCACGCGCCGGATGCGCTGGATACATTACTGAGAGCCTTGGCTGAAAAAGGGAAAGCTCTTGAAATCAATGCTTCAGGCCTTAGGGAAACCGATAGCCCCATCCCGGGAGCAGACATCATCCGCCGCTTTCTGGAGCTGAAAGGCGAGTTTTTTACCTTCGGCTCCGATGCCCACAAGATCGGGCATATCTATCTGCATGTGGAGCAAGCCAAGGAAATCGCAAAAAGCTGCGGGGCCCGCTGGCAGCTTTCCTTTGACCAACGCAAGGGCCGCGCGTTTCCGATCTGACCGACCTAGATAGGGAAGAAGGAATTTCATCATGCGCCTTTTGCTCATTTCCCTGGACGGGTTGTGGGAAAAGGATTTTTCCATGCTTCAAGGCTTGCCCTACATTGGGGCGATGATCCGCTCAGGTGTTTCCTGCGCAAATGTTCAAACCATCTACCCCGCTCTCACCTATCCCGTGCACGCCACCATCCTCACGGGCTGCCGGCCGGATTTGCACGGCATTGAACACAACCAGCCTTTCTCCCCAAACCTTATGCCGGTAAGCAGGCCCTGGTATTGGGAGGCATCGCAAATCAAGCGGCCTACCTTGCATCAGCTCATCCATGAAAAGGGCGGGAAAACGGCTTCCATCCTTTGGCCCATAACAGGCAAGAGCCCCTATATCCATTGGAATTTTCCCGAGGTTCTGGCGTTGCCCGGTGAAAACCAGACGCTGAAAATGCTGCGATATGGCAACGCTTTGTGGATACTTGCCATGGAAGCGCGATATGGCAGGCAGCGAAAAAGCATTCACCAGCCGGACCTGGACGACTATGCCGCGCTGCTTGCGGAAAAGCTGCTGCTCTTAAGACGTCCGCCGGACTTTTTGAGCATTCACCTGGTGGATTGCGATGAAATGCGGCACCTGTATGGCGCGGATAGTCCGGAAGCGCAGGAATCCATCAAAAGGCTGGACCTACGGGTGGGGAAGCTGCTTACCGCATTGGACCGGCAGCGCCTTGGCCAGGATACTGTGGTGGCCTTAGTCAGCGACCATGGCCTTTTCGATGTGAGCCGTCCCATATCGCTGGATGAAGCACTGAAAAAGGCCGGGCTTGGGGGGATATGCCGCGCCCAGTCCACCGGCATGGGTGCATACCTTCATTTTGTTGGCGATGGGACAGACAACTTGGAGCGCATATACATGTTTTTGGAGGAAAACAGGAATAGCCTTGGCATTTCCAGGATATACAACACTCAGGAACTTCTGAAAATGGGTGCCGGACAAGGAATCCGCCTGGCGGTGGAAGCGGCGCCGAATGTAGCATTTGTGGATGACCTTGCTTTGGAAAAGCAGGTAAAAGCGACCCATGGCTTCGGCCCTAACCATCCCGCCGCCCAATGCCTTTTTGTTTTAATGGGACCCGGCATCCGGAAAGGAGAGATCCTTTTAGAGGCCGGTATGGAGGACATTGCACCTACACTGATGCATGCGCTGGGCTATGATATGCCTTCCGCCCAGGGGAATATTTTGTTGGATTGTTTTGCATAAATATGAAAAGTGGGGATTGTGGACGAAAAATTACAGCTTTTTACTAATTAAAGGGTTTTGAAAATGCGATTTTTGCACCTTTTCTTGACAGTTGGGGCGAGTTGTGCCAGAATAAGATAACGGCTATACAAGAGACCTGTACAAGAGAGGAGGGAGCGTGCGTGGAACTGCATGCATCGGTTACATATCATCATCACAGCGGTTTTTCCGTTCAGGTGGACAGCACGCTGCTGGTATTTGATTATTGGGAAGGTGAAAACAAGGAGCTTCCCCCTGCCGCCCGGCTGACTTCGGACAGCTTCAAGGCTTTCAGCCAGGTGTTTGTGTTTGTTTCCCACGCCCATCCCGACCATCTGGATCAGGTGATATATACCTGGCTGGAAGGAAATCCAATCACTTATATCGTAGCCAATGATACACCTATCGGCATCCGTGGAAAAAGGCTGGCACCAGGAGACAGCCTTCTCCTGGCGCCCGGTGTGCGCGTCACGGCCTATGGCTCCACGGATATGGGCGTTTCCTATCTGGTGGATATTGGGGGGCTGCGCATCTTCCATGCTGGAGACCTGAACCTTTGGCACTGGCGGGAGGAAAGCACGCTGCGTGAAATCGAGGCGGCGGAGAAGGCCTTTGAGGAAGCGGTGAAACCGCTGATCGGTCAGCATATCGACTTGTGCATGTTCCCGGTGGATCCCAGGATGGGGGTCATGTTCGACGCCGGCGCCAACCATTTCATACTATCCGTGAAACCGAGGCTTTTCGTGCCCATGCATTGGCAGGGCCGCAGCGAGGTGGCGATAGACTTTGCCCGCCGGGCCAGAAACAAGACCACCGAAGTGGTGGCCATGACCAAGCCCGGGGAATACGCGCAGATCACTTTCTCAGAAACATCCATTTTCCTGCACATAGTGGAGCCGCCGGCAGAAAAGAAAGAAGAAAAGCGATTTGCGGAAGAAGGAACCGCGGCCTCCGGTGAGGAAATAACTCCATCTTCCCAGGTGACGCTGGAGGCTTATAACCAGAACGATCCCTTTGCGGATACCGACCTTCCCGTGTCCCTGGACGATCAATAAAGGGGGAAACAGTATGGCTTTTCATTTTGCCCATCAGAATTTCAACGTGCTGGATCTTCAAAAGAGCGTAAAGTTTTATGAGGAAGCGCTCGGCCTGCATATTGTTAGGGAAAAGGCGGCTTCCGACGGATCCTTCAAGCTTGTATTTATGACCGATGCGGAGGGGTTGTTCCAATTGGAGCTGACCTGGCTTCGAGACCGCACCACGCCCTATGATCTTGGCGAGGCTGAATTCCACCTGGCTTTTATCACCGAGGATATGCAAGGCGCTCATGATCTTCACGAAAAAATGGGCTGTATCTGCTATGAGAACAAAGGAATGGGCATCTATTTCATCGCCGATCCCGATGGTTACTGGCTGGAGATTGTGCCGAAGCGTTGATCTGCTCTTTGCTGTCAGCAGCCGCTATTGAGGCGAATTCGACTAAATCCTCATATAAAGTTTTCCAAGGAAGGGTGCGGGGAGGGAGACTTTTTCAAAAGGCTCCTTCCCCGCCTTTATTATTGCCGTTCGCCCTCGCTCCCGCGTTGACATTCCTGACGCTTTGGGGTAAGATAAGCGCAGCGGGCAGGCCATTTTTAGCTGTCCGATGAAATAAAAAGTGAGGAATGACCATGACCATCAACAAGACGATGACCATTGGCGAAGTGCTTCGCATACACCGCGGCACTGCCCGCATTTTGATGGAGTTTGGCATGCATTGCCTGGGTTGCCCCGCTTCCGCCGGCGAAAGCCTTGAGGAAGCCTGCGCTGTGCATGGCAGTAATGTGGATGAGCTGGTGGATCAGCTGAATGCATACATGGAAGAGCAGAAGGCATAACTTGTGGAAAACCCCGGGATTTTTCAGGGATATATACTTACAGGCTGGTACGAAAGGCCCTTTCTGGGGATAAATATGTGGAAAATAGGAGGCGCTTGTGCAAAACATGTGCAGTGGGACAGGACCCTTGCAGGTGAAAAGTGAGCAGGAAGCGCTGTTTCTTGCCTGTGAAATGGAACGGCGGGCTGTCCGCGTTTATGAGCGGGGCGTGATGATCAGTCATGACCCCGCTATCAAAGCGCTGCTTCAAAAGCTTCACGATGATGAAAAGGCACATCTTGCGAAATTTTCCAAAATGGGTAACTGCTCTGTTGAGATAACCGATCAGGAGCAGCAGCTGCTGTTAAAATCCTACGCAGCCCAGGTTCTATTCCCAGGCGGGTTGATGCAGGCCCAACGGGAGGGCGCCCTTTTAAGCATGCAATCGCTGCTTTTGTTTTCAAGGGACAGCGAGGAAACGGCAGTGCGTACTTATAAAGAATTTGCATCCTCTTGCCAGCAGGCGGAAGCCAGGGATATGTTCCTTGCAATAGCCCAGGAGGAGCAAGGCCATCTTGCCGCCCTTGATGATCAGTTGAAAACTTTGTAAGAGGAAGGATGCTGCTTTTATGCGGGATCAACGCGTCAAACAGTTGGCCCTGGGCGGTCTGCTGGCATCGCTGGTGCTGTTGGCTACCTGGCAGCTGAAAGTACCAACGGCCATTGGATATATCCATCTCGGGGACGGGGTTATTTTTCTGTCGGCTATGCTGATGGGCAATTTTGCCGCCCTCATTGCCGGGGTAGGCTCCGCTTTGGCCGACCTGCTGGCCGGATATCCCATATATATTGCTCCTACCTTTATTATCAAAGCTGTCATGGGATTATTAGCCGCCCGGCTTACTCTTCCCGGCAAGCACATAAGAAACCTGGGCGTATTTGCTGTTGCTGAATGCATCATGGTGGGCGGCTATTTATTGTTTGAAAGCCTGGTCTATGGCTGGGGCACCGCTGTTGGGTCCGTTCCCTTCAACCTTCTGCAGGGCGCTGCCGGCGTGGCGCTGGGCATGGTGTTCAGCCTGTATCTGCCTCAATTGAAGAAGAAGATTTGATATTTGGCAACATGACACTTTGAAAGTATGTTCTTGTTTCGCATCTATGAATCAAAAAATCCTCCTGCTGAAATCAACAGGAGGATTTTCTTTGATTTATTTGTTGTTTGAACACTAACTAAACAGGTTATCTGGGAATCTCTTCTCCGTAGGGAAGATGGTTTTTGTACCCGTTCTCGTTGTGTTGGGTATTGTCGTTTGCGTTTTCATTCTCATATGGATCCGTGGAACCGAATCCAGCCCAGGCCCAGTCATGGCCCTTTCCAGGATTATCGAACCTGCTGTACTTATTGGCCTCGGCGCATGCTCCAGCTATGGTTGTAAGCAATGCAACAAGAACCAGCATGGTTGCAAAGAAACGGCGCATTGTCATACTTATACCTCCTTCGTATTGAAAAAGAATTTTATGGAGAAAACTGTCTATAATATAAGCCTATTTTGTATGTATGTCAATATCTGTTTATGAGTTTCATTCATGCGTTTCTTTGGTAATATCTAATAGCATAGTCAATTATGAAACCACAAGCAGTGTTTTTTTATATGCATCAATCTATTCAGAAGGGAAGTATGAACTGCAATATACACTATATTGACACTGAAGGATATAAAGTTCTAAATATGGTAGAAACGTGTCATAAGAAAAACAAAAATTACAAAAGAAAGCATTATTGCTTAAAAAAATATGAAAATGTACTTGCAATTTCTGGATTTCGTTGTATAATTCAATATACGTCGAAATATCCACACATATATCCATATAATGGCATGAAAGTCTTACATGACCACAAAAGCAATAAAGTCTGCAACCGACAGACCATAGCGAAGCGAAAGAGAAGAATAGGGGTGCTACCATGGAAAACAAAAAAATCCGCAGAATCCTATCCATCATCCTAACCGTATTGATGCTGTTGGATTTCGATTCTTCCGGCATTTTCACCGGATCTGATTACACCAGAGCCGGTGACGATGGGCTGGAAGCAACCGCCGTTGTGGAAACAGCTCCTACGGAGGTGCCAACGGAGGCACCTACGGAAGTGCCTACGGAAGTTCCAACGGAAGCACCAACGGAGGCTCCTACGGCAGCCCCGACGGCAGCACCCACCGAAGCGCCAACGGAGGCACCTACGTCAACCCCTACCGAAGCACCGACGGATGTACCTGCCGCCACACCTGCGGCTGAGCCTACCGCTGTACCGACGGTTGAACCTACGGCTGAGCCTACCGTTGTTCCGACAGAAGTTCCTCAAGAGGAGTCTGCGGTAGTAACGGCGGATCAGATCCCCACGTTTGTCATTGGGTATGCAAAAACGGCCACGGGCAATGTCAGGGTATATACAGGAGAGCGCAACGGAGTTATTCTCACCCGTTTAATCGCCGACAGTGTTGTATATGCAGACAGCCGCTACACCGACGAAAGCCATGACAGGCTGTCGGTTAACTTTGATACAGATCAAGGCGTACAACACGGATATATAGATGCAGTGAAGCTGGTTCCCCTGGCGGAAGGGGAAGCGGCTGCTTTTGTGCAGCGCGGCATCAGCCGTGGGTATGCCCGTTATTTGGGCAACAACGATCTTCCGCTGGCACTGCTGGATGTAAACCTCAGGGTGGAAGAAACGGAAGAGCCTGCCGCGACGGAAGAGCCCGCCATGACAATAGATCCTTCTGTGACGGAAGAACCGGTCGTGACGGAAGAACCGGTCGTGACGGAAGAACCGGCTGTGACGGAAGAACCGGTTGTGACGGAAGTTCCAAAGATTTCCCCGGAAGGGTCCATTGCCTTGGATGCAAATGGCAATGTACTAGTTTCAGCCGCTGCTGCAGCCGGTACAGTGATCCGCATCTATGCCATAGACCAGATTATTGCCGAGTTGCCTGTAAGTGATGATGGCACCTTAACCTATCAGCTGGATAAAAAGGGCCTGAACCATGGAGAGCAGATTGCAGTTGCGGCTCTGGAAGAGGGGAACGAAGTAAAGCTGACTGCAGCTTTTGTCGCCTTCCAGCTAGCACAAAGCGGTTTTTACACATTGGCGCTGTCAGACAGCCAGCCTGAACCTCTGACAGACGGATCCGCGTTGATTACGGTAAAGGCTTCTTCTTATCTTGATACTGGCAGCAAAACTCTTGTAAATGCGCTTGCAAAACTGGCTGCTGCCTTCCCGAGTGGCGGGGCTGGAGATGTGGATATTCTTCTGACAGGGAATACTACTGAACCTGAAGTCGAGGTGTATGTTCCTGTAACCGCAGGGATCACTTCATTGAATATCCATGCTGGTGTCCCCGTTACCATCAATGCTTATGACGGTGAACCTGCAATCTTTATTAACAAAGGTATTCCTACGCAATGGAGCCAGATTACTGTCTTGAAAGTTGCCTCTATAGAGGACATCTTTCCTTCAGAGGTATCATGGGATGAACTCTATGTATCCTTGCAGGGCTTAAGCAATCAGCAATTAAAAGAGAAATTAAATAGCTTAAAGCCGTATGAATTGCGGCAGATGATCGTTCTGTCGAAGGATGCCGAGGAAGTAGAACGTTGGTTTACCCTCTTAACTCCGGATACCCTCAGGAAGTACAACCAAGCGTATCCCGGAAAAGGAAGCTCCATTATTCCCGCCAGGGGGAATAATGGCAATAATATTGGGTCGGTTTCTGGCAATCAAAACTTGATTACAGAATATGCTGTCAGTGCTAGCGGTAGCGTTGCGCCTGCCGCATATGTAGATAAAACGGTTGTTGTGGACGGCAGTGATCCCCGGAATTTTGCTATCACGCTGGAGGCTTGGAAGGGAAAAGACGTTATCAATATTACCTCTCCAATAGATATTGTGTTAGTACTGGATCGCTCGGGATCTATGGCTGATATACTATCTTATACGATGGCAGGAACTTATTATCAGGATACTCTTGGTAAAACAAATCCGAACAATTATTACGCAAAAGATGGCGATAACTATTATGAAATTTATAAATGGGGGAGCCGGTGGTACTATAATTTAACCAGGCTTGAAGATGGCGATATTTTTTATAGTTCTGTCACACGCTTGGGTGCTTTGAAGACAGCTGCCAATAACTTTGTAACGGGCATATTCAACGCCGGCGCGTCGTCCGACGCGGAAGTTCGCTTTGCTGTCACCAGCTTCAGTGATAGCGGATCGACCAATGTAGCTTTTACTACCAACGTATCAAGTGTTACCTCCGCCATCAATGGCTTAACAGCGAATGGCTGGACAAATGCATCAGCAGGCCTCTCTCTGGCCGTCACACAAATGAATAACAGTGTAGCGCTTTATCCAGATCGCACACGTGTTGTTGTAGTTTTTACAGACGGTGAATTTAACCGTCCGGAAAGCAATCCGGTTGGTGCTGCACAGGCCGAGGCAAATACTCTAAAAAACAATCCTATTGCGGCAACGATCTATGGCATCAATCTTTCTGGTGCTGGTGCTGGAGATTTGGGACAAATTGTATCTACACCTACCAGTAAGTATCTGAAAACTGCTTTTACCCAGGCCGATCTGGAGGCTATGTTTACAGAGATTCAGCAGGATATCAGCTCGAATCTGTTAGCAAAATTGATTGACTATATCGATCCCCGCTTCACTGCAGATGAGGCCTCCGTGGCTGCTGCTGGCGGAACTTTGCATACAGATGGTAGCGGCCACCAGTATATCGTCTGGAATGTGACTGTTGTTCCCCAGAATACGGATACGAATGGTAACCTGATTCCTGCAGGTACGACTCCGTCTGTCGTCAGATCCTTCAAGGTAACCGCAAAGGATGACTATCTGGGCGACAACTATGCATGGACCAATGGTTCTGAAACAGGCTTATATAATAGCGAAGGAACGCAGCGCCTTGTGCCTGTTCCCCAGCCGGAAGTCAATGTGCCTATTGACGTCGAAGGTTTTGCTGTTACTGAAAATCTGCTGCTGGGCATGCCAAGACTGTACAATGATGATGACTCTGTTGTAGAGCAGATGCTCTATCCATACGATACGGAAAATACAGAGTACCGTTACCCTGATGATTACGTAGATTCCCAGTGGGTTGGCACACCGCCGCCTGCCGGGGTTCCCACCGGCAGCAGTACGCATGTGATGGATGTAACCATCACGCCTACGGATGTAACGTATGGAAATCCGCCCACAGCAAACCAGGGTGTGTACAATCCTGCATCCATCCAGCTAACCGGTCTTGATTATATCATCAATGTTTTTGCACCGACTTTCACTGTGGATAGACCCACTGTTTTCCTGGGCGAGAGCTTGGGCATGGCTTATACAAATGATGAACTGGCAGCTTTGGTGACGCCCCATAGCCCGAATACAACGCTCTTCCCTGAGACAGGCCTCATCTGGACAGCTTATGCCAGCAATATTCATTATTATGTAGGATCAACGCCGCTGGCGGAGTATCTTGAAACCTATGTGCCAACGGATGCCGATAATGATGGCAAAGAAACGTTGACCGTTTCCGCCTATTTCGGTGATGCTTCAGGGATTCTGCTCTCCGGTAGTATTTCTCTGGAGATTTCCGTGGTCAAAGGCCAGTTGGTCGTCAAGAAGGTTGTTGATGACGGAACTACGGATCAGGTATTCAAGTTCTCAGTGACCCGCACCGACCCGGCTGGTTTGACCAGCCAGGTGAAGTATGTGAATGGCACTCCGGAAACGACCACCGGCCATGAAGTAGTGGGCGGGGATGTGAATGGAACGGTCATTGGCGCGGGGCATACGCTCCCCATGGGCAACTACACTGTTGTTGAGACAGAATCTGGAGCCTATGAATTTGTCAGTTCCAATCCGGCTGACGGAACAGTCTATCTTGGCCGGAAGGCAGATGGTACCTTCGCAACCGACGCGGAGGTTACGCTGACAAATGAGCGTAAAGTTTTTGAACTGAAACTGTCTAAAGTAGAATCCATTGGAGCGCAGCCGTTCTCCTTTGAAGTTACCATAAACGACGCCATACAAACCCTTGTGCCTTCCTTGAAGGGCGGAGAATGGGTTACATACGATGTGCCAGCTGGAGCAGTTGTTTCCATTAAAGAGACGTCCGTACCAGGCTTATATGGATTGGACGGAATAACTGCGAAGACGGATGGTGGTACCGTTGATATTTCCGGTACGGTGATCGATACAGGAAATAGAACGGTAACATTCAACATGCCGCAAAAGAACGCTGAAGTTGTTTTCACCAACTCCTTCAGGCAGGTCTATATAAGCATCAGCGGCACGAAGACGTGGGTCGGAACAACGGAACATCCGACGATCACGATCAACCTGCTGCGCGACCTGGTGAAGATCGACGACGAGACGCTGGAGAACGGCGACACGACGTACAGCTTCACGAACCTGCCCAAGTACAATCCCGTGACAGGCGCGGAATACAGCTATACGGTAACAGAAGCACCGGTCGACGGATATACGACGGTTCCCAACATCAACGGGCGTGACTTCCTGAACATCTCGAATGAGACCACCAGCATTGGCGGTACGAAGACCTGGAACATGATCGAAGGCGAAGCGTATCCGGACGTGGTAATCAACCTGTACCGGAACGACGACTTAGCGGCGCCTTACAGGACGACGACGCTGACGAATGGTGCGACAAGCTACCTCTTCAATGACCTTCCCAAGTATGACACTACGAATGGACAAGCTTATGTCTACACAGTGGATGAAGTCGCTCCCTCCGGCTATACGAAGACGGTTGCCGAGAATGGCCTGGACTTCACGAACACTGCGGATGAGACCAGTGTAAGCGGTACGAAGACCTGGAACATGATCGAAGGCGAAGCGTATCCGAACGTGGTAATCAACCTGTACCGGAACGACGACGCAATAGCGCCATACAAGACGACGACGCTGACGAACGGTGCGACAAGCTACCTCTTCGATGAGCTGCCGACATATGACGCCAACGGGAATGCGTACAGCTACACAGTGGATGAAGTCGCTCCCGCCGGCTATACGAAGACGGTTGCCGAGAATGGTCTGGACTTCACGAACACTGCGGATGAGACCAGTGTAAGCGGTACGAAGACCTGGAACATGATCGAAGGCGAAGCGTATCCGGACGTGGTGATCAACCTGTACCGGAACGTAGCAACGGCGCCTATCGCGGCGGCTGTGCTGATGACGCCTTACAAGACAACAACGCTGACGAATGGTGCGACAAGCTACCTCTTCGATGAACTGCCGACGTATGACGCCAACGGGAATGCATACAGCTACACAGTGGATGAAGTCGCTCCTGCCGGCTATACGAAGACGGTTGCCGAGAATGGCCTGGACTTCACGAACACTGCGGATACAACCAGCGTTTCCGGCACGAAGTTCTGGGACGATGGTGACAACGCAAGCCGTCCCGATACCATTACCCTCAGACTGTACGCCCACGCCGGTACCTCCACAAAGGAGATCACATGGGCAACACCTGCCTGGACAAAGAACGGGAATATATGGAGCTATACGTACACTGGCCTTCCGACGTATGATGAGCTGGGCAATGCCTACTCCTATACTGTGACAGAAGCACCCGTTACCGGCTACCGCACCGTTCAAAACGAGAATGGCTTCCTGAACACCTTGAATACCCCCATCGTGGAAATCGCCAAGTCTGTTGACAAGACCCAGGTGCTGGGCAGCGAGCAATTTGCCTACACTGTAACCTTCACCAACAGGATGCTGCGGCCCGTGACAGTCACTGAAGTAACCGATGACCTGGCAGCAGGACAGACGTTTGGAGCCTTCACGAGCCAGGGTAACGGCAGCGCAAGCTACAATCCCACCACAAGGGTCATCACCTGGAGTGGCACTGTGCCTGCCGCAACCTATGCAAACGGCACATTCGTACCCGGCACAACTTCCTTCACCTTCACGGTAACGGCTGATGAACTGGTGGCCTTGGAAGAAGGACACCGCCTGCTGCAAAACGGCGCTACGGGCACATACATCGATCCGTATGGGCCGGAATTCCCGCAAGAAGGCCAGGAAACCCCAACCACCTATCCGTTGACCAGCAATATCGTGGAAGTGGAAGTCTTGGGGCCCGTAATGAGCATCACCAAGGAAACGAACAAGACTGATGCCCATCCCGGCGAGACCATGACCTACACCCTGAGGGTTCAGAGCCATTCGCTTATGCCCTTTGATGTAACTGTAAGCGACCTGCTTCCCAGCGGCGTCACGTTCAAGAATTTCATCACCACGGGCTATGGAGAAATGCAGGATGCGGCCAACCTGAAGCAGCTGAGCTGGAACTTCACGATGCCCGCCGCCACATTCAATCCTGACACACTGGAAGTCACGGCGCCCTCTGAAGTAACGCTCTCCTTCGTAGTGACTGTGGATGCCATCACTGTGGATCAGGATGTGGTCATCATTACGAACAACGCCACGTTAACACCCAAGAAGGATGACGAGACACCCTACGATCCCATCCCCTCCAATGATGTGGAAACGAATGTGACCGCCGGTGTGACGGTGCACAAAGCAGCCAGTGTAACAGACATGTATGTGGGTGATCCCACGGAGGACAGGCGCTGGGTGTACGTATTCACTTTGACGAACTCCAATACGGCGCCGATGCAGGTGAACCTGGCTGACGCATTCGATTCGAACATCAACTTCTACAACTGGGTGAACAGCGTCTCTACCGATACCAGCGTATTCCCGCGTGTCGTATCACAGGATGCTTTCCAGGATCCCGATACCGGTATCCAATCCATCAACGTGAACCTGATGCTGGCGCCTGCAACGGTGGACAGCCAAGGCAATGTAATCCCCAGCGAAATGCAGTATGCCGTCATCGTCGAAGGCAAATACATTGCTCTTGAAGGCAATGACACCGCTGAAATCGCGGTGCCGAATACCGGTATTTACAGGGTATCCGCCAACATCGTTGATCCCATCAATCTTCAGACGGCCGTGCGCAGGAATACCAATACGGCTACAGTCATTGTGTGGGCAATCAATGGCGTATTGCCGGTCACCGGTGAATGGATCATGCTGATAGTGCCCTTTGGCGGGCTGATGGCACTGGCCGGCTTCCTGCTCCTGCTCATGAACCGCAGAAAGCAGCATGTAAAGTAATCCCCCCTGCACAATTGTATCGGGGCAGCCCTCCCAGGAGGACTGCCCCTTTCCTTCTCTTGTTACATATTGTAACAAACGCATGAAGGAAGGGAAATCCATTTCCAAGCGCAGGTAGCTATGATATAATCAGTGCGTCTCTCCATAGCTATACCGCTTTGCCGTACGTAATGGGAGGCAATGTCAATGAGTACACAAGCAAAAAAGCAGACAAGAAAAAAGAATTGGGTTACCATTCTGGCCATAGTTCTCATTGTAGCAGGCGTGCTGGCTTTTGCGGTTCCGCTTGTTTGGCAAAGGATCAACTACGGCGTAGCTGCACAGAAGGCAGCCGAAGCACAGGCACAAATGGTGATTCCTGACAAGAACGATTATCAGACGGTGGATTATTCCGCCATGCCCAAGGGCGTTACGCCATCCTTTTCCCCTGAGGAAATGGAGGAAGCATCATCCCCGCCCAGCTTTCTGGAGGAATTGGGCATCGTTGGTGATCCGTCCAGCCTGCTGCTTGGCATAAAATCTGCCAATGCGGAAAGCGCAGAGCCTAATTCCATGCGGGATGCATTGAATCTGGGTGCGCAGGCGCTGAAGGAAAGCGCACAAAGACCTTATGATGGAAACGCTGTGAATGCGTCGCTTGTTGAGGCCCGAAAGCAGGTGGAAAACGCATTTTTCCTGCTGACACAGATACAGCCCATTACCAATACGGATGTGTTATCCTCATTGTCTAGCCAGCGTGTGGTGGATAGCCTGACACTGGGCGACAAGACCATCACCGCCGCCAGGGAAATGATTTATGGAACGCTGACCGATCTGGAAGAACTGCTCAAACAGGTGGAAAACCTGTCTGCAGCCATTAAGTCAGGCGGCACACAGTCGAATATGGAAGAAAACCTGCTGTTTAGTCAGATGAACACACTTTCTTCCTATATGTCAATGGTTGCGCTTCATCTTCCGGAGGATGATTATAAGTCTGCCATGGCGCAGCAAAGAGAGCTTGCAGCCCTAAAAGGAACAGATCAAATACCTGCAGAGAATGAGAGCGGTTATGCGTCCATAGATGTGGATCCTCAGGGTGTAAAACGGTCTTATTTGCTGGAGATTCCAGACATAGGCGTCAAGGTGGCTGCATACCGTTCCGGCTCCTTCAACAAAATGTATGCAAACATGCGCATTGGTGCAGCCATGTTTCCGCGCTCCCCGGAGCCCAATACGGTTGCCAACATCTGCATAAGCGCGCATCGTACAGGTACCAGGGATTATTTTAGAAACCTGAACAAGCTGTCCGTAGGTGATAAAGTCTATCTGCATACCTCACATTTGGGATCCTTTGAGTATGAGGTGGTCAAGGTTGCCATCATTGAAAAAAATGATTGGGCGGTGGCAAGCGACGTAGGATATCCAGCCCTGACGCTTCTGTCCTGCCAGGCATTCGGGGGCGTCAGCAATGCGCAGCGCATTATGGTGCGTGCTAAACTGGTGGGTGTGGCAAATGGGCAGAAGTGATTTCGTTCGTTTTCATATACCGCCATTATGATGAGGAGTTATGGAATGACCATGCAAAAAGGGAAAAAGCTTATCTCCCTGTTTTGTATATGCGCTATCATTATTACCTTAGGATCGATAGGCCCGCTGACTGCATTTGCTGATTCCGGCGCGGCGACAGGCGTTGACTTCTCTTTCAAGGCTTCCCTTGACCCTTATGCGCTTAAGGAAAACCCGGACCGCTTCTTGAAGGACTTGGCCAGGACGCTGAACATGCTGGATGTATCCGGACATGCGGTTTTGCAAAACGGACAGGCAGACATAACGGGCAATTTGAACCTGAATGGCCTTTCCGCGATCGACTTTCATCTGACAGGCTGGGAAAAGAGGCTGAGCCTTGTTACCAACCTGTTTGGGGAAAAGCCTGTGGTGATCACACCGCCCAACTATATTCGGTTCCTGCTGAAAATGTACTCCTATTTTTCGGTTCCGGTGCAGTATATCGGTGTGTTTACTGATCCGTATTCTTATATGCATGGCATAAAACCCGCACTCGATAAGTGGACAGAGCTGATGGGCGGAACGGGAAGCCGGTCGCTAAGCCCGGAGGAATGTATAGAGAAGGCAACGCAGCTTTCAGAGGCCATGAGCGACAATGATCCTTTTTACTATTGGCGTCAGGGATTGCTGCTGCATGTGAACCTGGATGAAATCGTTAACGAATTCTTCTACGCGCTGCCTGATTGGACCGCGAATCTTGTTCGGGAAGGCGGACTTCAAATTAAGGTTTCCGACCAGGGAGAAAGCTGGACACTGGGCGGGAAAAATGTCTATACGCTCATGCGTGATGCGGGTAAAACATCCTGGCAGGTGGAAATCCCCGATTGGGAAGGTTACAGGCTATCTGGGCAATGTTCGATGGAAGCAGCGGAGAGCGGCCTTCAGCTTTCCTTGAATTTAAAGCTATATGAGGATGATACGCTTTATGGCTATTTGATTGTGGAAGGGCAGGATTTGCCAAATGGCAAGGTTATGCAAGGAGATGGCAAGATCAGCGTAACGTTTGGCGGAGAAGGGCTGGGAATAGAGAAGACATATAAGGCCGGCCTTCATTGGAACCAGCATCAGGAGGGCGAAAAGACCGTGCTGGACGGCCAGGCGAGCATTCTATATCCCAGCACTGATAAACCGGTTCTTTCAGTAAACGGGCAGATATCCTGGGCAGATACGCAGGAGAGCTTTCAGCCCAAGACGTTTGATGATATACAAGGCATTGACTTATTCTGTATGAATGATATCACCATAAAGGAATTCTTCGCAAATGCCAAATGGCCGGCAATTCGAACGGCTGCCCCCTTCCTGTTGGAACTGCCCGCGGTATTTTTAGACGGCTTGATTAAATGGATGGATGATAGCGGGGTACTGGTTACACTGATGGATGGAATAGGCAGATAGCGGATAGAACGTAAAAAAGGCCGCCGGATGACCGGCGGCCTTTTTTCGCGTTGATTACTCTGCCGTATATGTGACGGAAGTGCTGTAGTCGATCATGCTGATGAAGGTTTTGCCCCTTTGCAGTTTCAGCTCATTGCCTTCCTGATCGAAGAACACCGTACGCTGGTTTATACCGGTGCGCACCCAATAACCGGGGATATACCGGCCGCCGATGAAGATATCCGCGTTACCGGAACCGATATTCACCGTCAGGGGCCGATCGGAAATGCCATGATAGAAGGTGACTTTGGTGCGCTGGATGATGAGGTTGGAGAAGGAAAGCTGCTCGCCGGTTGATTTATCAACATACGGCGCTCCGTTCATGTAGCGCAGGTATACGTTTGTGTTGGGATCATAGGTGAAGCTGGAGGAGTATTCCGGCTTCCTCAAAGTAATGGAGATGTTCGCGGCGAAGTCACCCAGTTCGGGAAGATCGTCGGTAAACAGGTATGGCCTGGAGGGAGCCTTGAAATCGGTAGGAATCAGCGCCTGCATGGCCTTTACATTGGCATCTACATCGTGAGGGCCGGGCAATCCCTTCACGCGGGTGTAGTACTTCTTCCAAGGCTTGTTCGTACCTACGATACCGCTGAAAAGAATGCCCTTTTTGTTGGCGCTATATTTACGGAAAGCGTCGTTGATATTGGTTCCTTCATATGCCTGTCCGCCATAAAACAGGAAGCCGGCATCCCATTCTTCCCGCAGTTCCACATGCGTAAGCCTTGCGGACCGGACCGGGCCGACGCTTTCAGGAATATCATCGCTGAACAGAAAGGAAAGGCGCGTTTCACCACCTGAATGAAGCGGCGTTTCATAAATGATATCCGCAAGGGATGCACCCCAGGGAGCAAAGGTGCCAATACCGCCGCCGGCGTTGTCGATCTGCACCAGCATGGGCATGTAGGTGCCTTCCCAGGGGAGGCCGGTAACGGGGCTTTCTCCTGGGACTTCCGGGTTTACGGGAAAATTCTTGTCTTTCCCCAACCCTTTTACATCAATTTTCCGGTCAGCTTCATCCTGAATGACGGTTGTCACACCGCTTGCCAAAGCGGTTTGGGTCAGCGCCGCAAAGCAAACCATGGCCAGCAGCAGGCAAAGGAACCTTTTCATGGACAGCCTCCTTGTATGTAATAACCTTTCCTTTTTGGACAGCCGCATTTGGCAGGGTGAAGAGAATACAATGCCAATATTTGTGTGGCTGCAAACATGTGAAGTATACCATTTTTATGAAGAAAAAGTCAACGAAACATATGTAAAATGTCAATTTAAGGAAGTAAAATATACGGGATACATATACCCGCCTAGGCGTTTTGCTTTATGAAGGGAGAAAGCCCATGGTATATCAGTTTCAGCACCAGATCGGCCATTTCCCTGGCGGATTGCTTAAGGCCCCCCTGCAGCCATTTATGTATGATGCCGATGCTTGCATTGACACCAAACAGATACAAGTACTCCATGATATCCGCGTCGATCGCCTTTTTGCCTATCCATTCCTTCATGCCCTGCCGCTGGACGATCATCATAATTTCCTTTTGCATGGATATATCCCCGTTTTCGCCCAGCAATACCTTGCAAAGCTCTGCGTTTTCCACGATGTATTCAAAAATGCGGTTCATGATTTGAAACGATTCCGGCTCGTACACCTTGAAATTGTAATTGCCAAGATATGTGTTGATATCCTGCATCGCTTCATCAACCACCTGGCGCAGCAAGTCATACTGATCGGTGTAGTGGGCATAAAATGTGCTTCGGTTAATATCCGCCGTTTCACATAGCTCTTTGACGGAAATTTTTGAAATGGGCTTTTCCTGTAGCAGCTTCACCAGGCTTTGCCTGATCATCATTTTGGTGTATTTGATCCTTCTATCGCTCTTTAAGCCGTTCATACGATTCGTTGCTCCCTTTTCCCTGTGATTCTGTTTGTTACAAGCCAAACCGACAAACCTTGCCCAAGTGTTGGCAGTACCACAATTCGAGCCGATTTGTTTGTTGTAACCCAACGCTATGTTGATTATAATTTCTTTGTGATGTTTAATCAACATATAGTTGATTAACTGAAACAGAAAGGGACTTACATATGGCGGATATCGTCTTTGAAGAGGTTTGTAAGACCTACCAGGTGGGTGAGGTATCCATCCGGGCGGTAGATCATGCGGATTTTGAAATTAGGGATGGTGAGTTTGCGGTTGTTTTGGGCCCCAGCGGAGCCGGAAAAACGACGGTGCTGAATCTGCTGGGCGGTATGGACCGGGCAACCGGCGGCAGGTTAACGGTGGCAGGCCGGGATATTGTGAAGCTCAATGCGAAGGAATTGAACACATATCGCAGGCTGGACGTCGGTTTCGTATTTCAGTTTTATAATCTTATGCCCAACCTGACGGCTCTGGAGAATGTGGAATTGGCGCAGCAGGTATGTAAAAACCCCTTATCCCCCCGGGAAATGCTGGAGCGGGTGGGCCTTCTTGACCGGATGGATAATTTTCCGGCCCAGTTGTCCGGCGGGGAACAGCAGCGTGTGGCCATTGCAAGGGCGCTGTGCAAAAACCCGGAGCTTCTTTTATGCGATGAGCCTACCGGTGCACTGGATTCCCAGACAGGGCGAATGGTACTCATGCTGTTAAGCTCTGTATGCCGCGATATGGGCAAGACTGTAGTGATCATCACCCACAACGGGGCCATTGTGCCGGCGGCCCGGCGCGTCATTCGGATGAAGAGCGGCAAGGTTCAGGAGGTGGAAGTCAATCCCCATCCGGCAGCCATGGAGGATATCGCGTGGTGAAAAATGGATATGGCGAGCATCTTTTGCGGCGCAAGCTGATACGTGATATACGCGTTAATTGGAAATCATTCGCTGCAGTATTCATCATCTGCATGCTCTCCACCATGCTGTACAGTGGTTTGGATGCGGCCTGGCGCGGCATGGAGAGAAACCTGAACGTGCAGTTCAGGCAATGCGGTCTGGCCGATATTTGGATCACAGGTCAATTAAGCGACCGCAAGGCGCGGGATATAGCGAATATTCCTGGCGTTATGGATGCGCAGCGCCGTGTGCATCTGCGTGCCGAAGCAGACTTGCCAGGCGATCCTACCGTGGAATTGTACATGAGCGATGGTATATCACGCGTGAACAGCGCCATGGTTTTTGTAGGTCTTTCCCTGCCGTCAGGGCAAAAGAACGAATGCGTATTGGACTCAAGGTTCGCAAAGGCGCAGGGCTTGTCTGTGGGAGACAAGCTTATGGTAGATGCGGGAGGCACTTCACTTGAGCTCATGGTGGGCGGCATTGGCTACAGCCCGGAATATGTAGTCTACTCCGATGGTTTTGCCTTCAGTGCGAACCCTTCCACTTTCGGTTATGCCTATCTATCACCGGGTACGCTTTCGTATCTGCCGTATCAGGAGACTGTGGTCCTTCTTGACCCTGGTGCGGATGTAATGCAAGTGAAGCAGGAGATTCAGACGCTGCTGGATGACCCAAGGATGCTGGTATTGACGCGGGATGATAAGGCAGGCATCAAGATGGCCATTGAGGAAGTGGGTCAAATTCGCGCGCTGGGGCAAGTTTTTCCGGCAGTGTTTTTCCTGGTGGCGGCTTTGATTACCTTCAGCACCATGCGCCGCATGGTGGAAAGCCAGCGCATGCAGATAGGTACGCTTTGTTCATTGGGTTATGACCGGGCACAGCTGATCCGGCACTATACGGGTTATGGGCTGCTGGTATCCTCGCTGGGTGCGCTGTTCGGGCTGCTTGGCGCACGCTTTTTTCTGGGAAGAATCGTAATGTGGGTACTGATGTCCATCTACAACATGCCGGATGCTGCCGTATATATGCATCCTGGTATTATGGCGGGTACCTTCATGCTTACGGTGCTCATTGCCATGGGGGCCAGCTTCTTAAGCTGCAACCGTGCGCTGAAAGAGGTTCCCGCAGGGCTGCTCCGTCCCAAGCCGCCTAACCATGGCAAACGCGTATTGCTGGAGTGCATTCCTTTTCTGTGGCGCCACCTTTCTTTCAGTTCAAAGCTGATCATACGCAACATGTTGCGCAATACCTCCAGGTTTCTGATCGGCATTGTGGGCGTGGTGGGCTGCTCCGCGCTGCTGCTGACCGGGTTTGGCATGCGGGATTCGGTATTGTTTGTGCTGGAAAACCATTACACCCATACCATGCGCTATGATGTGCGCGTGGATCTTAATGCTTCCGCAACGGAGAACTACCCGGAAGCCGTGCGGTTGCGTTCCGGGGCGCAGCGTATGGAAACCGTCATGGAACGAAGCTGCGAGCTTCAAATAGACAACCGTTGGCAGACCAAGAGCCTGCATGTTCTTAATGACCGTCATGAGATGGTGTATTTGGAGAGGGACAGCGAGCGCATATGGCTCCCCAAGGAAGGCATCACCCTCAGCGAACGCGCCGCGGAGGAGTCAGGCCTTAAAATCGGCGACAACGTGAAGCTGCGCGCGCTAAACGGCCATGAGACCACTGCAAAGGTACAGGATATCATCAGCATACAGTTGGGCCAGGGCGTATATATAAGCAAAAGCGCCTGGCGCAAGCTCGACCTGATGCCCTTTATGCCTACTGCAGTATTCTTAAGCGGAGGGAGTATCGATCCTACTGCCGTAGAGGACATGGATGGCGTGGCCAAGGTGCGCACCATTGATGTGGAACGCACCGGAAGCGAGGCCGTAGTTCGGGTGCTGGACGTGGTGGTATTGGTCATGGTACTGTTCTCGGGCGCGCTTTTGTTGGTGGTGCTCTTTACCCTGGGGCAATTGAACTTCTTTGAAAGAGTGCGGGAACTGGCCACGCTGATGGTGCTGGGCTTTTATCCAAGGGAGTCAAAGCATCTGATCCTTAGGGAAAACATCATCATCGCCATACTTGGCCTCCCCCTGGGTCTTTATCTGGGGCCATTCCTGCACCGGTGGGTGCTTACCTACGGCTTCCCCACCATGTTGGAGTTCATTCCCTACATAGCTTCGGTCAGCTGGGTTTATACGCCACTGCTCACGCTGCTTTTCGCACAGATTGTGAATGTATTGATCGGCGTCAAATTCAAAAGTGTGGACATGGTGGAAGCCCTCAAGAGTGTGGAATAAAGGAAGGAGAATTTAAATGAAACATAAATGGCTGGTTATTGCCCTGCTGCTGCCGCTGTGCAGCCTTTCGGCAAAAGCCGAGCCCGTACAGGGCAAGGGTGCAGATATTGTGGAAAGGTGGGCCAAAGGCACCACGCAGACCGTGGATACGGTGGATGTATTTGCGCCGGTGGGTGGGCAGCTGAAGGATTTTGATGTGAAGGTGGGCGATGTGGTGGAAGCCGGTTCATCGCTTTTCACTGTCCGGCCGGTACAGGTATTGGCGCCGCAAAGCGGTGTGGTCCGCCT
>JAEZHM010000040.1 GCA_023416585.1 Bacillota bacterium | reverse complement strand
GCAGGGAGGACCGTCGGCGTCGTCGGCGAGTCGGGCTGCGGCAAGAGCGTCACCGCGCTCTCCGTGATGGGGCTCGTGCAGCCTCCTGGGCGCGTGGCGGGAGGGCGGATCCTCTTCCACGGGGAGGATCTCCTCGCCAGGTCCGAGGCGGAGATGCGTCGGATCCGGGGCAACCGGATCGCCATGATCTTCCAGGAGCCGATGACCTCGCTGAACCCGGTCTTCACCGTGGGGGAGCAGATCGCGGAAGGCCTGCGCCTCCACCAGGGCAAGAGCCGCAAGGAGGCCCACGCCCGCGCCGTGGAGCTCCTGGGCCTGGTGGGGATCCCGTCTCCCGAGGAGCGCGCGCGCAGTCATCCCCACGAGCTGTCCGGCGGCATGCGCCAGCGGGTGATGATCGCCATGGCGCTGGCCTGCGATCCCCAATTGATCGTCGCCGACGAGCCCACCACCGCGTTGGATGTGACCATACAGGCTCAAATTCTGGAGTTGATGACCAGCCTTTTAAAGCGCCTGAATACCGCCGTGATCATGATCACCCATGACCTTGGCGTCATCGCCGGTATGTGCAGCCGCGTGCTTGTGATGTACGGCGGCCTGATCGTGGAGGAAGGCACTGTCCGCGAGGTGTTCTATCAGCCCAAGCACCCCTACACCTGGGGGCTGCTAAATTCCATACCCCAGAAGACAGGCGAAAAGAAAAAGCTGGTGCCCATCCCGGGCTCGCCGCCGGATTTGATTGCCCCGCCGCCGGGCTGCCCCTTCGCCCCCCGCTGCCCGCATGCCATGCGCATTTGCCAAAGCGCCATGCCGCCCCATAGGGCCATCAGTGAAACGCACAAGGCAAGCTGTTACCTGATGGATGAAGGCGCCCCCAAGGTCACTTTCGGAGGTGGCATGGAATGAGTATGATGAAGCAGCCGCTGATTGAGGCAAATGACCTGAAAATGCACTTTATCGTAGGCCGCAGATTTTCCGGCAGGCCAAGCAAGATATTAAAGGCCGTGGACGGCGTAAGCTTTACCATTGAAAAAGGTGAAACGCTGGGGCTGGTAGGCGAATCCGGCTGCGGTAAAACCACCGTGGGCCGCGCCCTTACACGCCTGTATATGCCCACCGCCGGCCAGGTTTTGTATGAGGGCAACGATATAACCTCTCTTAGTGAAAAGGAATTGATCCCCTACCGCCGCAAAATGCAAATGATCTTCCAGGACCCCTATGCTTCCCTGGACCCGCGGATGACAGTCAACGCCATCATCTCGGAACCCCTGCAGGTAACGAATATGGCCCGCAAGGAAAAAGACGAGCGGGTGCGGGAGCTTTTAAACACCGTCGGGCTGAAAAGCGATCATGGCCTGCGCTATCCCCATGAGTTTTCCGGCGGCCAGCGCCAGCGCATCGGCATTGCCAGGGCTCTGGCGGCAGGGCCGGAGTTTATCGTCTGCGACGAGCCCATCTCCGCGCTGGATGTATCCATCCAGGCCCAGGTGGTGAACATGCTGGAGGAATTGCAGGAGCGTTTGCAGCTTACGTTTTTGTTCGTTTCCCACGACCTGTCCATGGTGCGCCACATCTCCCGCCGTGTGGGCGTGATGTATCTTGGCAGCCTGGTGGAGCTGGCGCCGGTTAACGAGCTGTACGCCAATATGCAGCACCCCTATACCAAGGCGCTGTTATCCGCCGTGCCCATTGCCGACCCGGACCTTAATGAAAAAAGCCGGCGCATCCTATTGCAGGGCGATGTGCCTACGCCCATCAATCCCCCGGCCGGCTGCCCCTTTTGCACCCGCTGCCCCTATGTTATGGCCCACTGCAAGGAGGAACGGCCCGTTTTAAAGGATTTGGGCTTAGGACACCTGGCCGCCTGCCACCTGCTGGACAAATAAGCCCGCTCATATGAGCGGGCTTAATCCTAACACACCGGTTGGTTCCAAGGCTTTTCAAGAATACTTCTCAAACCAAAACGGATCAATATCATTATTCTGCATCCCAGATTTTTTCCCATACACGCGCGTCAGGATCCAAAGCCAGCGCACCCATTGCGCTCCAGCCCTGCAGAAGAGATCCCCTGCCTGTCAGGGGATTTTGGTATTCCACCGGCGTGCACCATTCCTTTTCCAGCCCGTATTCAAACCAGCGGGTGGCTGGATAGTCATAGTTCATGCCATAGCGGCGCTTTGCCAGCGCGTATACGCAGGACCAGAACGGCCAGTCGCTGCCGTTGTGGTAAACGTAGGGATAGCTGCTTTTCTCCACCAGATGGTGGGCAAACTTATAGTTAGGCCAGCAGCACATTACGCCCCAATCCCGGAAGGGTTGGTCATCATTATTCCTGGTTTCCAGCAACGATTCCATATTTACAAGCATCCGCCGCGCCCTGTCCGGCCTTGCGATGCCGAACCAAATAAGCAGCACCGTATCGATAGACAAATTGTCTTCCGGATGATCAGGGGAACGGTAATTGGCATACCAGCCCTTGTCTTCCAGCCAAAGATTCGATTCAATAGCCTGCGCAATGACCATGCCTTTTTGCAAATAAAAAGCGCTTTGATGATTCCCCATGCGCCTCAGCAGCTTGCCCATGCTGCGCATGGCCTGGCAGTAAAGCGCCTGCTCATAGCATACATACCCTTCCCGAAACACGTTGTCCGCCCAGTCGTGGCGGTTGCCCGGCTGGCGGTACAGAAGGCCGTTTTCGTCTGCGCGGCGAAGAAGGGAATCCGAAAGGAGCCGCGCCCAGCCCAGCATGGTGCGCTCCCCTGCGATATGCTCAAGAAAAGCAGCGTCGCCGGTCATTTCCACATAGGCGTGAAGCAGCAGGATGAAATACATAGGCGAATCCAGATGGTTAGGCCAAAAGATGCCCTTGCTTTTAACCGCGCTGGGGCAGGCGCCATCCTTGCCGATGCCTCCGGCCAGCGTGACAAGCTGATGGCGCACCCACTCTGGCCGATGCTTCAGCAGCGGAAGGACGGTAAAAAAGGAATCGCGGTAATACGTGCGCGCCGGGCTTTGGTAATGTACGCCGGCAAAGAAGCCGAAAAAGCCATCCGCCGTTTTATAGTTGGAAATGGCGCAATTCAAGCACGCAGCCGCCTCGGCTTTTTGAAGGGCAGTTTCGCCGCGGGCGGTTTCGGAAAGCCACTTTTCGTATTGCTCCGCGTCACATAATGCAGCATCGAAACAATGCAAAAGGTCCGCACACAGATCGCTGCCATCGTCTGCGCCTTCCGCCCATGCAAATATCAGGCGCAGGCAGGCTTTTTCCCCCGGCATTAGGGAAACCTTTACCGACAGATGAACGCCCGGACCCTCTATCTCGCGCAGGAGAAGCTCATGGGTGCAGGCAAGAAGCACCCCCACACCCGGCGCGGCTTCTAAATGCAATCCATTTTTAATTCTATGACAAACCACATTTTCATAAGGCGTCACGCCAAGATAACCGGCCATTTCCCGGCTGTTTAGAAGCATGCCAAAATCCAGCCGGGCCAAAGCCTGGCGGTCCAAGCCGCTCTCCCATACCACACTTTGAAAAACCGCCTCAGAATTAGCGTTAAGAAACGTATGGAAGGAAACCGCAGCACCGTTTTCCTTGACGCAAACGGTCTGGCGGCGGCCCAGCATATGCACTTCCTTTTGGCTATGGGCGCCAATTGCCTGTCCGTACACGGAGCAGTTCCCATAAAAGCTGTCGGGCACAAACACGTTGTAGCGGTCCGCTATGGCATACCTGGAAATTGCGCCGCAGCCGTCCGCCTGAACCATCACGCGGGTGTTGCCCATGTCGTATTGCGCCTTTTGAAAGAACTGCCCTTCAAGCTTAAGTCCTGCGTCATCCCGAGCTTCGATCATGCCCGGGCCCCTTCATCCTTCGCGCCCTCCGCATGGCTTATGGCCTTTAAACGCACAAACTGCGACACCGCAAAGGAGATAAGCATCAGCACAAAGGGAAAGACCACCATCATGAACCTGGCGGCGTTGCCGGGCTGCAAGCCGGGCTCCGTGCCGGACTGGAAGCCGAACCATAGAACCAGCAGCATAAGCACAGCGCTTTTCACAAGGCCCGAAAGGCGGGTAACAAAGCTGATGGCGGCAAAGAACGTAGCCTCGCGCCGAACGCCATTGCGTCTTGCATCCTCCTCAATGAGCTCCGAATTGATCATATCCAGGTTGGCGGTCACACCGGCTATGCCAATGCCCACCAGCACGCCGGCCACGGAGGCAAAAATGATATCCCCGGCAAAGTACATGACGCCAAGGGAAAGCGCCAGCCACAAGAGAGCAAGCCGCCACACCTTTAAAGTGCCCAGGCGGTTGATAAGCCTGTACCAAACGTACATGGAGGGGATTGCCGACACAAACACGCAGGCGGAAAGGATGGTGGCCATCTCATCCGGCTGCCCCAGGGCATACTTGATAAAGAACGGGATACCTGCCAGCAGCAGCCCGGTGGTGGCGCTATAAAAGAAGTGGGAAACCGATACCAGCCAGAAGTTGCGGTTGAGCGCCACGGCCCTGAACGTCTCTTTCACCGTAGGCTGGGGAAGCGCGCTGAAATCCTCCCGCTCGCGGCAGCCCAGGAACGAATACAGCATCAACAAGCCGCCAAGCAGCCCCAGTATGACCGCCGTAAGCGTATACCCCATCGTCTGGCTGCCAGTGGTCGTTGCAAACGCTTTTACGATCATGGGCACAAGCGACACGCCGATGATCATGCCCACCAATTGCAGCGCCTGGCGGATGGCGTTGGCGCGGTTGCGGGCGCCCGTCTCCCGGAAAAGCTCCGGCAGCAGGGAATGATAATTGACGGTGGCAATAGTGTTGGCCGTCTCGGTCAGCATCAGAAAGAAGGTAAAATAAACGGCCAGCATAGTCCCGGTCCCAAGGGAAGACGGCGGGCTGAAGAACAGGACAGCCGCCACCGCAAACACCGGCGTTCCGGCTAAAAGCCAGGGCTTGCGCCGCCCGAAGCGGCTGCGGGTGCGGTCGGAAAGAAAGCCGGTGATGGGATCATTAAAAGCATCCCATAGGGAGAACAGCACCGTGGCGATGCCGATGGAGGAGAGCGGAAGGCCCAGCTTGTCGGTATAAAAGAAGGTTCCGTAGGAGACATACATGTATCCCGTAATGGAAAGGCCGAACATCGCCAACGCGTAGCGCCAGGGCTTGTTATACTTGTTCTTCATGATTTCTCACTCCATATCAATTTTTCATGGGTGCGCATTTTGATTACACGTTCTCCGCGTCCACAAAGCAGTGCATATGCAAGGGCGACAGCACCTTCAGGCCTTCGCCCAATTGAAAACCCCGGCCACGAGCCAGCTCCGCGCCTTTCATTTGGAAGTACACCCGGTACATGGCCAAAGTTTGTTCGTCCATCTGACTTTCGTGCAATGCGATAGCCTCAAACTTGCGTTCAAAATAAGCGCCGGTGTCAATCACGGTATTGGGCCGGGCTGTGAAATAAAACCCGATAGCCCGCGCGGACCAGGATTCAAGCCCGTCCTCCACCGGGAAGTGGGCGACGCCGCTTAGGTGAAAGGCGTTGGCAGCCGCAAGCCCGGTGACCACATGGTCGTAATGCCCTTCGTAGTTTAGGTAGGGATCGGGGCAGAAGATGACCTCCGGCCGGGCCTTGCGTATTACCTGAGCAATCTCTACAGACAGGCCCGCCACATCGCTTAGCGTGCTGTCCCCGTGGGCTAAATAGTGGAACGACTTTGCACCAAGGTGATTCCCGGCCGCTTCCGTTTCACGCCGCCTAATAGCGGCGGTCTGCTCCTTCGTGGCCGTCCTGTCTTTGTTGCCCAAATCGCCGGTGGTGACCGTCAGATAGTGCACCTCACAGCCAGCTTCTTTAAGAGCGGCAATGGTCCCGCCCATGCCGATCTCATTGTCATCCGGATGCGGCTGTATGCAAAGAACGCGCTTTGCGTCCATGATTTTGGGCGGCGCAAGCATAGCTTGTACGTCAAAAGAAAGCGAATCCATATGTTTCCCCCTCATCGTGCTCATGTATATAAATCATACCATATTGCGGGCAAAAATGCGACATCAGGAAACAAACATGAACTGCGGTCCATTTATACATCAATTGCCAAAAACCGCCTTTTACGGCGCATGATGAATTTTATATTGATTTCACCATATAGGGCAGCAAGCTTTGGATCGCGGCGGGGCCATCCTGTTCCTCGATTTTCAAAAGAATCTTTTTTACGCGGACCGTAGGAAAGATACAAATCGCCTTGTGCCCGATGGTCTCGCCATGATACAGGCAGATGGGTTTGGGTGTATGCAAAACCGGTTCAAAGTACAACGAAAAGCGCAGCACGGATTCGCCCAGCGCAAGATCCTCGCTGATCACCACACGGTTTACAAGCGCACCGTTTTCCGCCTCCGTCTCGATCACGAAGCAACCTTCCGCCTCCTGAACTTCTGTGAAGCCCGGCACCGGGGCGCCATACCGCAAGCGCAGCGCATCCCCAAACTCCTGAAGCCTTGCAGTATCCTTTTCCGGCAGGCGGCCCGATGCTTCCGGCCCAATGTTCAAAAGGAGGTTTGCCCCGCGGCCCGCGGAAAGCTCATACATGCCCAGCAGCTCATCCACGCTTTTTATGGTATCCGCGTTATCCATGCAGTCAAACCATGTCCTGTCCCGCATCATGCAATCGCACTCCGCCGGAAGAAACCGAGTATTTGGGAAAACACCGCCGGGGCAAAATTGCCTGGTGTGGTCCGTCTCCGTCAGCGTACTGCGGTTTGGCATATTGGCATATCCACATTCGTTTTCTACCCAGCGCACATCAGGGTCCCACATTTCAAAAATGCAGATATCGGGCTGCAGCGCGCGCACAGCGCCTGTGATGCGCGCAGCATCGAAGGTATGCCCGCTGGACCCGCAGCCGTCAAACCACATGTAATCAATTTTTCCGTATCCGGTTAAAAGCTCCGTAAGCTGGCTGATGAACATTTCGTCATACTGAGGCCCGCTTACAAAATCATCTCCGCCGCTCCATTGCGCCGGGGAACAGTACAGCCCAACCGCCATGCCATGCTTGTTGCACGCGGCAGCAAACTCGGCCACCACATCGCCTTTCCCGTCTTTCCACGGGGAGTTTTTCACCGAATACTCCGTATATTTGGACGGCCACAGGCAAAAGCCGTCGTGATGCTTGGCCGTCAATATGGCGTAGCGTGCGCCGGCTGCCTTGCTTTCCCGTATCCATTGATCGCAGTCAAGGTGCGTAGGGTTAAACGCGCTTGCGGGCATGGGTTTTTTGTCCCAGTCCTGATGCCCGCGAAAAAAGCTTCGGATGCCAAAATGAAAAAACATGCCAAATTCCAGATCCATATAGGCCAACTGGCGGGGGAAAGGGAAAATATGCTCCTTCATGAAAATGCTCCTTTGATGGTCGTATCTATTCGGATTTCTCATCTGTGCTTAAACGTTATTGCTGAATATTGCTCATTGTTAAGCAAGGCCATCATAAGCCTTCCCCTGGAGGGCTCCAGAACCCTGCCCCAAATGGGCAGGGTGGAGGAGGCTGGCGAAACGAGCGGAGCGCAGCACCGCGACGATTGAGCCAGATGGAATAGGTGGCGCGCAGCGCCGGATGAGGTGTTTTGCCTGTCAATTTCCATTCCAAACCACCTCATCAGTCGACTTCGTCGCCAGCTTCCCCTCCAGGGGAAGCCTTTGCATACTCATCCCACACCCTATTTTCATTGCAGTATCACAAATTCTATAATAGATACCAACTACAGTACCCATGTATCCTGCCAGACCTGCCTTCCCCCATCACAGAGCCTTAGCAAAAGGGCGCCGCGCTGCAATTCCAGGCGCATGCTTTGATTCCACACGGCCAGGTCGCGCGCATGCAATGTCAGCGTAACCGTTTTGCTTTCCCCCGCGTGGACCATGACCTTGCAAAAAGCCTTCAGTTCCATTACGCGTGGCACAACATCGGACGCCAGGTCTGTCACAAAAAGCAGCGGCACGGCATTTTCATCGAAGCTTCCGCAGTTGGCGGCCTGCATGCAGAGTTCTGCAAGCGGCGTTTCATCCACCGGCAAGATACCTA
Source organism: Bacillota bacterium (assembly GCA_023416585.1). Lineage (GTDB taxonomy): Bacteria > Bacillota > Clostridia > Christensenellales > Aristaeellaceae > JAEWAH01. Next base: position 205,174 of record JAEZHM010000040.1, on the reverse strand, counting down.
TAGGAACAGGCAGCGGTTTCAAAATAATGCCGGAATAGATAATCTTGGAATACCCAAAACCGTCGCCAAAGGAAAAGAGGGGTTTATTCAAGCCGGCCCGGTCGCAGTAGTTTAGCTGCGTGACGCCGGCTTTTTGATTGTAATACACAGGTATCTGCCCGGCATGCGCGGGAAAGGAAACAGGCAGCCGGCCGCTGGGGGAAAACTCGCCGAAGATTGCCTGCGCGATGGCCAGGCCGCCCCGCGGGCCGGGATAAAAGCTTACAAGCAGCGCATCCGTATCCTGTGCGATGTCTTGAACGGCATACGGGCGTCCCAGCATAAGAACGGTAATAACCTTTTTTGACGCGCTGCGTACGCGCGCAAACAGCTCATGCTGCCCATCCGGCAGCGTTAAACGCGCGCAGTCCATGCCTTCGCCGCAGTCCATATGGCCATAAGACGCAACTGCCGCGCCGTTGATATCAAACCCGGCGCCCCGGAACCTGTCGGAGGAGCCGCCCAGCGCAAGTATGGTTACATCACAGCTTGAAGCCAGCGCGGCAGATTGATCCAGATCACTGCCGTCATCGTACAATATCTTCACATTGGACCCGTTTTGCAAGGCCACCGCGCGGAGGCCGCCCAGCAACGTGCAGCAGTCCTCCCCGCGAACAGGCGGGCTGTAATCGCCAAGCTGGCGGTATACATCGTCTGCGGCCGGGCCGATCAGCACAATGGTTTTGCCTTCATTTATCGGCAAGGGAAGAACGCCGTCGTTCTTAAGAAGGACAATGCTCTCCTTGGCAATCTCAAAAGACTCCGGATAATCATCATAGCCAAAGGAAGCAAGCTCCGTTTCCTCCGGCAGGTAGGGCTGCTCAAACAGGCCCTGTTCGAATTTAAGCTTCAGGACCCGGATCACCGCCTGATCGATGGTTTCTTCCTGAATATATCCCTTCTTCACAGCCTCCTGAAGGCTGGAAAAGGCGGTATCCCACAGGCTGATATCGACGCCTGCCTTCAACGCCAGCGCACCGGAAAGCACGTTGTCGCCTGTCAGCATATCCAGCCGGTCAATGGCGCAGCCGTCCGCCATGACGACGCCGTCAAACCCATATTCGCTGCGAAGTATACCGTTCAGCAACGCTTCATTCCTATGGCACGGGATGCCGTCAATCTCGTTATAGGCAGACATGATGCCTTTGACATTAGCCTCACAGGCCGCCTTCGCCGCGGGAAGGTGGATCTCCCGCAGTTCCCGCGGACCTATGCGCGCGGCGCTGGCGTTGATCCCGCCCGTTGTTTCCCCCTGGGCGCAGAAGTGCTTTGCCACCACCGCCACGCCCCGGCTTTGAATCCCCTGTATGGCAGCCTTGGCAAATAGAGAGGCAAGATACGGGTCCTCGCCGTAGCATTCCTCGCTGCGGCCCCAGCGCGGGTCGCGCAGGATGTCCAGCATGGATACAAGCGCCAGGTTCACGTGAAGTTCCCGAAGCTGCCGCCCGCATACCTCCCCCGCCTTTTGCAATAGGTCCGGCTGAAAGGTTGCGCCGGCGGCCAGGTTAACCGGCAGCAAATAGCCGTTTAACGCCTGATGGCCGTGGGGGCATTCGCTGCTTACAAGCATCGGTATTTGATGGCGGGAATGGCTGATCACATAGTTTTGCAAAAGGTTGTATGCCTTGACGGCAAGCTTCCCGTCAAGGCCTGTTTCAAACGTCCTTTGCGACCACGGGTCCGCCCGGTACAGGCCATACAACGTGCCCAGCCCGCCAAAGCGCAGGACCTCTTGCATGAATTCTTCGCTTGGCTCCATTTTATCGCCGTTTCTTACATAGCTGTTGAAGCCGTGAAGCCGCTGGTTGAGCTGGCCCACCTTTTCATTTAGCGTAAGGCGGGAGCAAAGGTCACGTGCGCGCTCGATAGGCGGTAGCGTTTTATCTTGATAGGACTGCATGGCGCTTCCTCCGGATAAGTGATGCCGGTCAAATATTGGAAATGATACGTAATGCTTCACGTTAATGGCGGCCTTTTACTCCTTCAGTCACCCTTCGGGTGACAGCTCCCTCAAGAGGGAGCCTCTCCAAAAGGCTTCCCCTTGAGGGGAAGCTTAAGACGAAGGAGACTGATGAGGTGGAAATGGCCGCATAGACGATAGTACCGGACACCTCATCCGGCGTTACGGCGCCACCCATTCCATCGGCCTCAATCGTCGCGGTGTTGCGCTCCGCTCGTTTCGCCAGCCTCCTCCACCCTGCCCATTTCCGCCACTGGCGGGGCAGGGTTCTGGAGCCCTCCAGGGGAAGGCTTTTGGATAGCTTAAGACAAGGAGGCTGGGGGAGGTCTTGCGCATCCTTAGCAAGGCACCATTTTCAGTACAATGTCATGCGTTTCCCAGCCCGCCCCGGTACAATATATCCGTAGCCACATAGGAAACCTCATAGGGCGCGTCGGGATAATCCGCGTGGAACATCAGCTTGCGGGCCAGGCTCTTGCCAAGCATGGCCGTTTCCACATTCACGGTGGTGATCTGCCCTGCGATGTTGGCATATTCCGGGTTGTTGTCAAACCCGGTCAAGACAAAGCCCTCCGGGGGCTTGCGTCCGGATTCGTTCAGATACCGGCTGATAAAGTGGGCGATAAAATCGCTGGGGCAGACAAACGCATCCGGCAGCACGGTAAGCCCCGACAGAAAATGGCTGATCTCCTCATAGTGGCTGCGAAGGCCAAGGGGGCCCGTCATGCATAGGCCTGGGTCCACGGCGATATGCTGGGCCTTATGGGCGTCCAGAAACCCCTGGTAACGGTCAAAGTTCGTTTTGGCATAGTTGACGTCCCCGATAAAGCCAAGTCTTTTCCTGCCGGCAGCCAGCAGTTTTGAGGTGATTTCGCAAACGCGGATACGCCCCTCCAAAATCACCAGATCGCCGTTTAAATCCTGGGGCGCCATGGAAGGAACAGTATCCAAAAATACCTTGGGCAGCGGCTGCGCAGTCAAAAGCCTAAGAAGGTTTTCATTGTACACGTTCAGCACGATAAAGCCGTCCACCGATTCCGCGTTCAGTGATGACGGAAGGGTATAGCCTTCATGATAGGAAGTGGGCATGTAGGTATACATCATATTGATGCCGTGCATGGCCAGCTCTTTGGCGATATGATGGATGATCTGCATCCAGAAGGAGGAGGATTCCGGGCGTGACACCACGATGGAAAAAGTACGGTCCGCCGCCGCCTTCACGGGGGCAGGCGCTGCCGGGGAATATTTCAGTTCTGCGGCCTTGCGCTGAATCTCCAGGCGCATCTCCTCGGATACGCCGGGGCGGTTGTTCAGGGCCTTCCATACCGTAATTCTGGACACTTTAACGGCATCGGCCAGATCCTGCATCGTCACTTTTCCCATTTGTTTCCCCCGCTTTGCACGAATGAGACAAGCATACTACAACCGGCATGAAAAGTCAACATTCTAATTAACAATGTTAATTAACATAAACTTGTCACGTCAGGAAGCGATGGACAAGATAAACGCATATTGCACGATTATTTAAAATATTTTCTGTCACCCTATTGCAATCAAAGTGATGCCATGCTATACTTTCAAGCAACAAAAAGCGTTTTCCGTTAACTTAATTGTGTCGAATCGTGTAAAATGAACGATTATTATTAACATTTGTTAACTTCATAGAATGGGAGGCGGGAGCACAATGCTGGGAAAGAAGCAAGAAAGGATTAGCGCATCATCCGTTCCTACTTACAAAACCCGAAGGAAAAAGTGGACGGCGGAAGATACAGAACTTGGGCTTCTGGGGTTGCCCACGTTCGTGTGGTATGCGCTTTTTTGCTATCTTCCCATGTTTGGGCTGCTGATCGCCTTTAAGGATTACCGCATCTTCCCCAAGCAAAGTTTTCTCTATAACCTGCTTCACAGCGATTGGGCAGGCTTTAACAACTTCACCTTCTTTATCAAGAACAACTCCTTTTTGATGCTGCTGCGCAACACACTTTTGTACAACGTCGTGTTTATTATTCTTGGCACCCTGATCCCCTTAAGCCTGGCGGTGATCATAAGTGAGGTCTACTCCAGGCGCAAGTCCAAGGTCTATCAGACACTCATGTTCTTCCCCCACTTTTTGTCGTGGGTGGTGGTCAGCTATTTCGTGTTCGCGTTCCTGAATACGGACAGGGGGCTGCTCAATTCCATCGTGAAGCTGTTTGGCGGGGAAAAGGTCAATTGGTATGCCTCCCCGCAGTATTGGCCCTTCTTCTTCACGTTTTTGTCCATGTGGAAAAGCGTGGGCTACAGCATGGTGGTGTACCTGGCCAGCATAACGGGCATCGACCAGACGCTGTATGAGGCCGCCATGCTGGATGGCGCCAGCAAGTGGCAGCAGGCAAGGTTTATTACGCTGCCGATGCTGAAAATGATTGTCATCGTCATGTTCATCCTAAGTGTCGGCCGCATCTTCTATTCCGATTTCGGCCTGTTCTACCAGGTGACGCAGGGCGTGCCCAACTCGCTGTACAAGGTGGCCTCCACCTTTGACACCTATGTGTACATGGCGCTGCAATCAAATGCGCCCATCGGCAAAACGGCGGCAGCATCCATGTTCCAGTCCGTTGCCTGCTGCATTACCATACTGCTGGCCAACTTCATCGTTACAAAGATCGATAAGGACAGCGCCGTATTTTAACGGAAAGGAGGGCAAGCAAATGGAAGCAGCGGAGAAACGCACCCAAAGGGGCCCTTCACGCATGAACCGCGTGAAAAAAGGCACAAACCTTTCTTTCAACCTGTTGTTTATACTGCTTGCCGCTTTATGCATCCTACCCGTGATCTTTGTGTTCATGATCTCCGTTTCTTCGGAAGAATCCATCAGGCAAGTGGGCTACAGCTTTTTTCCCGTCAAGTTCTCGGGCCAGGCCTATGCGTTTTTGTGGAATGAGCATGAAATGATTTTGAACGCGCTGCTTATTTCCGTATCGGTTACAACCATCGGCACACTGATCGGCCTTTTTTTGAACACGGCCATGGGTTACTCTCTGTCCCGCCCCAATTTCCGCCTGAAATCCTTTTACACCTGGGTCATATTCATCCCCATGCTTTTTGGCGGCGGCATGGTCGCCAACTATGTGGTCAACGCGAACATTCTGAATCTGCGCAATACCATCTGGGCTTTGGTGCTGCCGCTGGCGGGTTCCTCCTACAACATCGTGATCTGCAAGACCTTTTTCAAAAGCACCATTCCGGACAGCATTATCGAATCCGCAAGGATTGACGGCGCAACGCAATTTCGGACATACAGAAGCATCGTTCTGCCGGTATCCAAGCCCTTGCTTGCCACCATCAGCCTTTTTATGAGCTTCGGCTATTGGAACGACTGGTTTCAGTCCTCCCTGTATATCTCCCAAAAAAGCCTCGTATCCCTTCAGGCGCTGCTAAACAACATCATGAGGTCGCTCAGCTACATCGCCAACAATCCCACCGCCGGCCTTTCCCTGCAGCAGTACCGCAACCAAATGCCCAGCGAGTCTGTCCGGATGGCCATAGCTATTGTGATCGTAATCCCCATCGCGTGCGCGTATCCGTTCTTCCAGAAATACTTTATTTCGGGACTGACGATCGGCGCGGTGAAGGGTTAACGAAAATAATTCAAAGGAGCGAACGGTATGAAGAAGGTTCTGTCTCTGGTCCTGGCGCTGACCATGCTCTTAGGGTTTGCGAGCTTCGCGTCTGCGCAGGACATTGTTACCCTGCGCTGGGTCGCGGTCGGCGGCGGGATGCCCACCAACTACGATGCCTGGCTTAATAAGGTTAACCCCTACCTGGCTGAAAAGATCGGCGTGAACATCAACATGGAGGTTGTTTCCTGGGGCGACTGGGGCAACCGCCGCGGCGTGATCGTCAACACCAACGAGCCCTATGACATCATCTTCGGCGACATGGGCACCTACAACACAGACGTGAAGCTGGGCGCTTACCTGGACATTACCGACCTTATTGCCACCGCCGCGCCCGAACTTCAAAAATTGATCCCCGAAAGCTATTGGGACGCCTGCCGCATCGGCGGCAAGGTATATGCCGTGCCCACCTACAAGGACAGCTCCCAGAGCCAGTATTTTGTGTGGGACGAAGACGTGCTCAAGGAACTTCAATTGGACGCTTCCAATGTCCACGACTTAAAGGATGCCACGCCTCTTCTGACCACCATCAAGGAAAAGAAGGGCGAAGCCTCCTTCCCGCTTTCCACCAGCAGCACCGCTTCCTACATCCTGTTCCAGTACGATCAGATGAACACCGGCCTTCCCGCCATCGGCGTGCGCTATGACGATCAAAAAGCGAAAGTCGTGCCCGTGTATGAGCAGGCGGACATCATGGATTCCCTGACCACGCTTAACGACTGGTACAACGCCGGCATCATCAACTCCGACGCTTCCACCCTGCCCGAAAACACCAAATACCGTGCTTGCGCCATCGCGCAGGGCTGGCCCAGCGCGGCAAAGACCACCTGGGGCCCCAACATGGGCGCGGAAGCGGTCGCCTATCAGTACAAGGACACCATCGTTTCCAACGAAACGGTTCGCGGCTCCCTGAACAGCATTTCAGTTAACTGCGAGCATCCCGAAAAGGCCTTGGCCTTCCTGGAACTGCTCAACACCGATTCCTGGCTGCGTGACTCCTTCTATTATGGCGTAGAGGGCGAAAACTGGCAGTACACCGACAAGGGCCGCGTGCACAAGAACAACTCCGACTGGACCATGGCCGGCTATACCCAGGCTACCTTCTTCCAGGTAACCCCCACCGACGACGTGGAAATCAACCAATGGGACGAAGTGAAGGCCCTGAACGAAGCCGCCAAGCCCTCCGTGCTGCTGGGCTTCACCTTCGACACCGCCAAGGTTCAGGATCAGATCGCCGCCTGCACCGAGATCCACAAGCGCTACAGCGGCGAGGTTCTGACCGGCGTTTCCGATCCTAAAGTCGCCGTTCCCCAGATGATGAAGGAAATGCGCGACGCGGGCTTTGACGAGATCGTCGCAGATGCGCAGGCTCAGGTGGATGCCTTCATGGCCGCCAAGAAGTAAGGGAATACTTCTTATAACTTACGTGAAAACAAGGAGTCAGGCAAGCACGCAAAGGCTTCCCCTTGAGTTCCTCCTCTTCGCGCCGCCTGTGGCGGATGAAGCGAAGATGAGGAAGCTTGCGAAACGAGCGCCGGAAGCGCCAGCGAACTGGCGCGATAATTGAGCAAGCCGAGCGGCAAGCTGTCGACGAAGGAGACTGATGAGGTGGTAATGGGCAAGAATACACGCATCTAAACACCTCATTCGGCGCTGCGCGCCACCCCCGGAGGGCGAAGCTTGGAGCATTGGAGCGGAGCGACAATGCGTAACACCGGGCGCGAAGCGAACGGTGCGTAGGGTCTCAAGGGGAAGGCTAAATATGCGTGCCATGCTTGCATTTTCATCCCCAGAGTGAAACTTGTTTCATGGTCATCCAATAAGTAACCCATCGCCCGCGCGGCACGGCGTCATGCTGCCGCGCGGGCGAACGATCTTAATGACTTATTTAAAGCGGAGGAATCAAAATGGCAAAGCTCATTGTTAAGGCGCTGCCCAACATCCCTTGGCAGGATAAGCCCTCGGGGGAAACAGGCCCTGTATGGCGCTTTAGCGGAAACCCCATCATCGGAAGGAATGGAAACAAGCGCTCCAACAGCGTTTTCAACAGCGCCGTGGTGCCCTTTGAGGATGGCTTTGCCGGTGTCTTCCGCTGCGACAGCCGCTCCATCAGCATGGATTTGTTTGCGGGGAAAAGCAGGGATGGGCTGCATTGGCAGATAGAGGATGAGCCCATCTTGTTTCAGGGCGCGCAGGAAGCTGTGGCCCAAAAAGAATACCGCTATGACGCAAGGATCTGCAAGATTGAAGATACGTATTACATCACCTGGTGCAACGGCTATCACGGCCCGACCATCGGCGTGGCAAGCTCGAGAGATTTCAAGACCTTCACGCAACTGGAGAATGCATTCCTGCCCTTTAACCGCAATGGCGTTCTATTCCCCCGGAAAATAGACGGTATGTACATGATGCTCAGCCGTCCCAGCGATAACGGCCACACACCCTTTGGGGATATCTTTGTAAGCCAGAGCGCGGACATGGAATTCTGGGGCCGCCACCGCTTTGTAATGGGCACCATTCAGGGAAACGAATCCGCCTGGCAGTCCACCAAGATCGGCCCCGGCCCCACGCCCATCGAAACGGACGAAGGATGGCTGCTCATCTATCACGGCGTGATCACCACCTGCAACGGATTCGTATACCGCATGGGCAGCGCCATACTGGATACCCAAAAGCCATGGATCGTAAAATACCGGTCCAAAGATTACATTCTGGCGCCCATGGAATTGTACGAGTGTGTGGGCGACGTGCCCAATGTGGTATTCCCCTGCGCCGCGCTTTGCGACGCCGCCACAGGGCGGATCGCCATCTATTACGGCTGCGCCGACACGGTGACCGGCCTTGCGTTCACCACGGTGGACGAAATCATGCGCTACACCAAAGAGCATTCTTTTTGATCAGGTTCCGCAAGCAGGACGGTTGTTACAAATAGCCCGTTTTCCGCGGTGAAAGAGAAAATACCCCCATACTTTTTCGCAATCGCGGCAATGCTGCGCGTGCCAAAGCCGTGGCCTTCCCCATTGGAAATGGGATATTCGCCGTCAAACCTTACTTCGGCAGCATATGTATTGCTGATCTGTATATTAAGCTGCCCGAAGTGATCCCTGCAGTCGACCGAAATCTTCCGGCCAGCACGGTCTTCTATTTTGCAGCACGCGGTGATGGCATTGTCCATGGCGTTTGAGAATACCGTTCCAAGCTCCATATCCTCCATGTTCAGATCGGCCGGGATATCCGCCCGGCATTTCACTTCAATGCCCTCTTCCCTTGCTTTGCTGATATAGAAGGAAAGAATGGCGTTTACGACATAGTTTTCGCAATGCTTTTCAATCACGGTATCATTCAGCCGGTCGCTGAGCTTGCTCAGGTACTTCTCGGCTTCTTTAGGGTTATTTTCATGCAGCATGGCATTCAATACATGGATGTGGTGTTTCATATCGTGGCGGTAGATCTGTGCATCATTCAATTTATCCAGGATCGCCGCATATTCTTTTTTTTGCATCTCGGTCTGCATAAGCATCAATCTTTTATCCTGCTTGAGCTGATAATATTGCGTGATATTCTCAAAATTCAGATAGACGATGGCGTAGAAGGCGAACATCAAAATATAGACGAGGCAAAGCAGCGGGATGTTTTTAGGCCCGCTTGCGATAGGCACAGGGTAATACTGCAGCAAAAAGATCATTGCCAGCACAAGAAAAGAAACAAAGCAAAAAGGTCCCCAGCCGTTTTCCAGCGCCTCCATAATCTTAAAATAAGGCTTGCGGAATACCTTGATGATGAAAACAATGATCAGGATATAGCACAGGGTATTGAAAAAGGCGTCGACCAGATAATTGTTGATCAAAAGCGTGGGCAGAAAACTTAAGAAGGCGCTCAGCATACCGAAAACGCTGACGGTCAGCAGGGAAAATAGAACCTTGGCCCCTTTGTATTTGGCCACGATGGAAAAGCAGATATAGGCCGGAAGGCTGGCCGTTATAAGGAAAACGTGATCCAGAAACACAAGTCCCTTTATGACATATATCAAATAATTTAAAAGCCAGATAAAAACATTTCCGATAACAATGATGGCGTACGTCTTTTTGGTTTGATCCTTTAAAGGGGTAAGGCATGTCATAAACACGGCAAGCAGCGCAACTTTTATAAAGAGGTATAAAAGTGCCATTATTCATTCTTCCCCTCAGAAAAAAAGTATTGGATATAGGCTTGTTTCACCTGCGGGTAAACCGTTCTTGCTATCGGGATCTGCGTTTGATCCTGCATTACAAAATACCTGCTTGTGATCTGTGCGGTCCTGTCCATGTTCACAATAAAGGATTGGTGGCAATGAATGAACCTGGCGTCGTTAAGCAAAGCCTCGCTGTAATCGTCCATTTTGGCGTAGCATGCAGCCGTTTCGCCGCCGCGCAAATGGAAATTCAAAGTATGCTTCACACTCTCCACATATTCGATCATGTGCAGCGGGATTCTTTTCATCCCAGCCTTTTCCTTGATCATAATGATGCTTGACTGCTCTGACTGCAAGGATACAAGGGCCTTGTCCAGCAAAGCAAAAAGCTCCAGCTTTTGAAAGGGTTTGAGTAAATAGTAAAAGGCGCTTACCTTATAGGAATTCACCGCAAACTCCGGGGATGTTGTCAGGAAGATGATTTTTGCGTCATCATTCATTTTCCTTAATTGCGCGGCAGCCTCGATTCCGGTCATATAGGGCATGAGTATATCCAATACAATCAAATCAAATGAAGCGGTATGGTTTATATGGTACAGCAGCTCAGGCCCGCTTGAAAAGGCATTCAGGGTGATTTCAGCCTCAGATAGTCTTAACTGAATATACTCAAGCACTGCCGCCTTGATTTTCTTAAGTTCCAAAGCGTCATCATCACATATGGCGACTCTCACTGCCCCACCTCTATCGTACAACCGGCTGCTTCCAGTATACCATAAACTTTGTGTTTTAAAAGCGAAGGGCTAATCAACAGCATCATTTTTCTGCATTTTATGCCTGAAAAACGACATACTTTGCAGCCGTGTTTAGACAGGAAGTTCATCTCCCGATATTTTGACTATTATGTCAATATACAGCGGGAGATGGCAAGAATGAAGGTACATTCGAAAAAGGTTCTGTCTTACATCCTGGCCACGGCAATGATTCTTACTATGCTTCCCATGCAATATGCTGTGGCTACGATCCAGGGGGAACCGGGCATAGCCTTGGGCAGCGCATCACTTTCCACAGGCATATATTATTATGACAATGCCACAGTAACCGGTGATAGTATCAGAACGATCCTGATCAGCTTTTCCGGCAGCGTGACAACCGGCGACAAAATCACGCTGCCGGCCTCTGCCGGTTTTACGGTTTCCGCCAGTTCCGCCAGCAACAATTACACCAAGCGCATCAACCTCAATGCGGGAATTGCGGCCAGCGATGTTCAGGATTACATCCGCGGTGTTGGGTTTACCATTGCCGGCCAGACGCAAACGGTGCAAATTACGATCACCACGGAGGATATTGAACAGGATACCTTCTATTATAACGTCACGGGGCATTATTACCAGTTCGTGCCGGACACCGCAAGCACTTGGATACAGGCATACAATGCCGCGAGAATCAAAGCCTATATGGGCAGGACCGGCTATCTGGCGACCGTCACAAGCCTTGGCGAGGACACATTTATCAACTCTCTGTCCGGCAAGACGGGCTGGCTTGGCGGCACGATTCTGACGAACACAGGGACCTCGGCCGGATCACTATATTACAATGGCTTTTACAATAACTCTGTCGTTTCCACCGGCTGGTATTGGGCATGCGGACCGGAAAAGGGAACAACCTTTTACAATGTCAACAGCGTATACCCAAACCAAAATGATATAACCTTCATTAATCAGAAAGACAGCCTGAACTCAACTTACTACAACTGGACACGTAACCCTGCTGGCGAACCAAACAATCGAACAGCGACCGCGCTATTCTTTGATAGTTTTTATGAAACCTGCCTGTCAACGCTGAAAAATTCAAATTACACAGGAAAGCACGGCACAGCCTTTACCTGGAACGATATACGGTATGATTTTGCAGGATCAGACTCGTGGCATGCCAACGGCTATTTTGTAGAGTATGGTGACCAATTCATCGGTGACAGCGGCAGCGCAAGCAATACCTTCGCAATGGACAGCGGCACATTGGAAGCCGCCTATACAGCGGCGGTCAGCATCATTACGGATGGGGTGCCTGCCGCTGCTCCTGGCAGCGTGGAACTTAAACAGGGCGGAACTACAGTGTATACCGCTTCCAGCGGCACAACAGGCGTGTATACCGCGTCCGCCGTCAACGGAACATATGATGTTAATATCAATAATGAGGATACGGGCAAGGGTATTACCATCAACAATGGGAACAGCAGCACGACGGTCAATTACTACACAGTAGGCTTTGATGTTTCAAATTTCGGCACGGCATCCGGCAGTACCATTTCGGCTACAGCAGGCGGAGCACCCATCACGAGCGGTACAGCGGCGCTTGCCGGCAAGGCGGTTACGATCACGGCCACAGGCGCGGGGGCGGATACGTATGCCTATCTTTGGTCAGGCCCAGGTACAAGCGGCCAAACAACGGCGTCCATCACCATTCCAGCGCTTAACGGCGCGGCAGTTGCCTCGTGCAAGGTCACGGGCACGACCACTCCGATGACCCATGCGGCGGATATCTTTACCTTCACAGATGGTGTGCTTGCCCCGGCGCCGGGCGTCGTGGAACTTAAACAGGGCGGCGTGATGGTATATACAGCCAGCATTGTTACAACGGGGCGTTACAGTACTGCCGCCGTAGACGGAACCTATGATATTTATATCAACAATGAAGATACCGGGAAAGATATCGCCATCAGCGGTGCGAACGCTGACGTGTATGTGGATTACTGCACGGTCAGCTTCTCGGTGCAGGACGCGGGGGCTGCGTGGGGCAGCACCGTTTCGGTCACAGTCGGCGGTACGCCCCTTGTTAGCGGCACAGCGGTGCTTGCGGGCACAGCTGTCACACTCACCGGCCACGGCGCCGGAGCCAACTCATATGTCTATGCCTGGTCAGGGCCTGACATAAACGGCGAGTGGGGACAATCCATTACCATTTATCCAAGCGGCACAGCCAACGTATTGTGCAGAGTAACAGGAATGGCACAGCTGCACCCGGCTTCGATTTATACCTACGCCGATGGAGCGCTTGCCACAGTGCCGGGCAGTGTGCAGCTTTGGCGGGGCGGGGCAGCGGTATTCACAGCCAACAACTGCATAAACGGCGTTTGCACCATGCCTGCCGCATACGGAACCTACGACATTTATATCAACAACGAGGACACGGGTGTAGATTTCGCGTTCAGCAGCTCGGTGAATAGCGCAAGCGTATACTATTACACAGTCAGCTTCGCGGCGGCAAACGCGGGCACGGCGTCCGGCAGCACCATATTGGCTACCACCGGCGGAACACCCATCACAAGCGGCGCGGCAGTGCTCCCCGGCAAGGCGGTTACCATCACCGCTCAAGGCACGGGTGCGGAAAGCTATACCTATCTTTGGTCGGGAATAGGCACAAGCAACGAGACAGCGGCGGCCATCGCAATCCCCTCACTTTCCGGCACGGTAAACGCTCTTTGCACAATCACGGGCACATCATCCCAGGTGACTTACGCGGCGGATATCTACACCGCTATGGACGGCGTTTTTGCCGCAGCGCCGGGCAGTGTGGAGCTCAAGCAGGGCGGCGTGACTAAGTATACAGCCGGCAGCAGCGGTACAACAGGCCTTTACACCGTGCAAGCCGTTGACGGAACCTATGATATCTTCATTAACAATGAGGATACGGGAAAAAATATCATCATCGGCGGCACGGCCGCCGGCGTGCAGGTGGACTACTACACCGTAAGCTTCGCTGTGGCAAACGCGGGCATGTCATCCGGCAGCACTGTTTCGGCCACTGCTGGCGGAACAACCATATCAAGCGGCGCGGCGGTGCTTTTAGGCAAGGCTGTTACGATCACGGCCACAAGCGCAGGCGCGGATACCTACACCTATCTCTGGTCAGGGGCCGGTACAAGCGGCGAGACGGCTGCGTCCATCACCATCCCGAAGCTTGCCGGCACGGTAAACGCGCTTTGCACAGTCACAGGCACGGCCAAACCCTTTGCCCAGGGCACACTTACGGAGGAAGTATCTGATACAACCATCAGCGCGGAAGGCCTGTTTACACAGGATGCGCGGCTGATCATTATACCCCTGGCGGACGGCGAAGCGGACCGGAAAGAGCTGGAATCACTTCTAAGCAATAAACAGACCGCCGCGGCTTTCGAAGTTCACATCGAGCCGGCGGACGCATTCAGAGCGCCGCTGACCTTAAGCTTTCAGGTTGGGGAGCAATATAACGGACGCACCGTGTATATCCTGCATAAGCTGCACGGCGGTTCTGTGGAGCAATTCACCGTAACGGTAATGAATGGCGAGGCGGTTATCACCGTACAGGAGCTGTCGCCCTTCCTGCTTACGGTAGATCCGCCGGTTGCCATCACAGCAAAGCCTCAAAGCGTAACCGTTGTGACAGGGCAGACGGCCACCTTCACGGTAACCGCAACAGGAACTGAGCCGCTGACCTATCAGTGGCAAAAGCGAACCGGCTTAAGTGCATCCTGGGAGGATATTTCAGGCGCTATAAATCCTGACCATACCACTTCCCAGGCAAATTTAAGCAACAGTGGCTTTCAGTACCGCGTCATCGTAACCGACGCTTACGGAAGGAGCGTCACTTCCGACACGGCAACGCTGACGGTTACGCAGGCTCCCAAACCGCCCGCGACGGGGGACCAAGCCCAACCCGCCTTATATATGGCATTGATCATTCTCTTCATGCTGTCCACCTTCTTGCTTTTACGCAAACACAAGATGATGTAATACGCTAGTGGACTGTCAGCTGCAGGGATTGAGGAATGTGGGCGTTTGCGAATCGTTAGCCTGTTTCATTCCGGGTATCAGGCTTATGCAGGAGATTGATAAGTGCCCCCCAAATACAGTATTCTTGTTAGTTTCTCTGCCTGGGCTTGTGAAGTTTGCAGCTTCTGTTGTTGACAAACAACTATCATAACCATTTCCTGGACATAGATCATTTCATTTTACAGCCTCTATAGCGCGGTCCCCTTGCTTGGCACAAACAAATGCCGCATATCCGCGCCTTCCAACGTCAGCAGCCAGACCTTTTTTTCGATCCCCCCGGCATAGCCGGTCAGGCTGCCGTTTGTACCCACCACGCGGTGGCAGGGGATTAAAATGGAAATAGGATTGTGCCCTACAGCCCCGCCCACCGCCTGGGCGGAAATGCGTTTGCCGCTTGTTATTTCAAGCCGTCTTGCGATTTCACCGTAGGTTATAACACTTCCAAAGGGAATGGTGCGAAGGATTTCCCATACTGCTTGACGAAAAGCGCTGCCCTTTGCATGAAGCGGGACCATAAAATCCGGCTCTTTCCCGCAGAAATACAGGTCAAGCCACTTTCTTGCTTCTTCAAGCACCGGCGGCCTCAATCCCTGTGTTTCACCGCCAGGTTCACCGCCAAAGTATTTTTGGTTTTCAATCCACAGTCCTGTAATGCTTTCGCCATCGCTGTCTATTGTTATAAGGCCGACAGGCGAAGCATAGTTCATCGTATATTTGCCTGTACTCATCTTAAATTCATCCTTTCTAATATCAAAGCGAGTTCCACAAAAGAACGGTTGCATAGGATCGCCATGGTTTCCATTGTTCCGACAGTTCCAGTATTTCTTTTTCCGCCAGGCCACTTAGCGCTTTTTTCACGCCGTAATCCGTGTGAGGAAAAGCATCCGGCCAATAAAGCGCGCGCATGGCGATGTATTGCACCGTCCACGGGCCAAAACCGGGCAGCGCAAGCAGCTTTTTCATCTGCTCCATCGGGTCCGCGCTTATGTTAAGCTCGATATCCCCACTTGTCATCCCCTCCGCCAGCGCTCGTATGGAACGCGCCCTTGCGCCTATCACACCAAGCGTGCCAAGATGGTTTTCTATGGGGCCATCAAGGCCGCATATATCCGCTGGCGCCGGGAATGTGTGTGTCAGTCCGTGGGCGGGATTTTTAAGTTCCGTTCCGTATGCGCAGGCGATCCGCCCCGCCAGCGTTCGCGCCGCCTTGACCGTGATCTGCTGGCCCAGCACGGCCCGTACGGCCATTTCGAAACCGTCAAAGCAGCCGGGAACCCTTATGCCACTTATGCAAAGCCCATCCTTGATCTCGTTCATGACCGAAAGGCAGCTATAGATTTCCACAGGGTCGCAATCCAGGTCAAACAAATGCTTTATCCGCGCAAGCACCGCTTGGAGAACAGGAAGCAATGCCATTGAAACCGTAACGGCAAGCGCGTTCTTTTTTTCCGCGTTGCGCACCGAGATAACACCCGAGTATGTTTTTCCGCCGCTTTGCAGCGTAACAGTGCGGTGATACGCGTGATCCGAAACGCTCTCCACGCCTGGGATCGCCCGGTCCTTGAGAAAAGAAAGAAGATTGTCCCATAAATAGGGGGGCCGGTAGCCCAGGTACACTGTAATGTTATCCCGGCTGCCCTCCTTGGACTGTTCCGTCTTTTTCCGAAGTGACGAAGGCGGCAGATGATAGTTCTTTTGGAAAAGGGCGTTGAAGCGCCGGACGCTGCCAAACCCCGCGGCAAAGGCGATGGAGGTTATCGGCAAGCTTGTGTCGGTCAGCAGGCTCTTTGCCATAAGCAGCCTTTGCGTTTCCAAATATTGAACCGGCGGTACGCCGTACTCCGATAAAAAGACGCGGCGAAGGTGCCTTAATGTTATGCCAAGCGACTTTGCCAAATCATTAAGGCCGCCATCCGGCAAGCCTTCTTCCATAAGGAGCGCGGCCTTTTTTGCAAGATGGCCGGCAGCGTCCACAGGGGCGGAGCCGGGGGCAAGCTCCGGCCTGCACTTTAAACAGGGCCGGTAGCCGGCAACTTCCGCTGCCGCCGCGCTTAAAAAGAAGGTACAGTTTTCTTCCTTGGGAACTTTGGCGCTGCATACGGGGCGGCAATAGATTCCGGTAGAGGATACGCCCACAAATACCCGCCCATCAAAGCGCGCGTCGTGGGCTTTGAATGCCGGGTAATAGGTTTTCGCATCAAGGGTAACAGTTTTTATGCTTTGCGCCATAACATCACCTCCATCATGAAGGCGCCGCTTCTTTTAGCATCATGATCCCATGGCTATTATACCATTGTTCCAATCAAAGCGCTGGCCGTTTTCGGACATCAAATCAGCAAAACACAGATACGAGCATTCATAAATAATTTGGAAGCTCTTGACACGAACACCGTGTCGTGCTTTATTCTTAAGTCGAAGGGATGTGCATGCACAATGAACCAAATTGAGACCGTCAGCACAGTATCAAAAAACCTTGGTATATCAAGCCGCATGCTCCGCTATTACGAGCAAATCGGCTTGATTGAGAGCCGGCGCATGGAAGATTATGCTTACAGGGTTTATGATGAAGCTGCTATACGACGGCTTAGACAAATCATCATACTACGGAAACTTCGTGTGCCTGTTAAGCAAATCCGTGAGATATTCAGCAATAGTGATGCCGTGAGCGTAATTGAGATATTCGAGCGTAATATAAATGAGTTGGACGAGCAAATTACAGCCTTATCAACTGTTAAGTCTATACTCATTAGTCTTGTTCATGAATTGCACGAAAAAGCAAATATGAATCTGCATCTTGATTATTTAGACGATAAATCTGTGTTTGCTGTTGTGGACAGCATATCCTTCTCAAAAAACACATTACAGGAGGAAAAATCAATGGATGACCTTAACAAAGCAAATGAAAGCCTAAGTATGCTAAGGGACAGCGACGTACGGATCGTTTATCTGCCGCCAATGACAGTAGCTGCCGCTTGCTTTTCGGGAAAAGCCGAATACGGTGTGGGACCGGAAGCCACCAGCATGATAGAGCAATTTGTGTGGGATACTGGACTCTTAAATATGAAACCCGATGCCAGGGGGATGGGTTTTGACTGCTCCAGAAAAGATCTAAAAGTCGTAGTTGGAGTGACTCCAACAGCATACGAGGCATGGGTATCCATTCCAGCAGATATGGAAGTAAAGGCCCCTTTAATCAAAAAGACCTTTGGCGGAGGCTTATATGCCGCTCATGTATTAAGAGATTGGAGTTTTCAAGACTGGCGTTTGCTTACCGAATGGGTGAATGCAAGCGAAAAATACAAACAGGCCGACGGGCCATGCTTTGAGGAAGTATTAAATTATTACAACTTAATGCAAAACGGTGCCAAAATGGAAGATACGCAGCTTGATTTGCTGTTGCCTATTCAGGAAATAACAGGGTAAGAAGCTTTGCGCCATAGCATCCCCTCCATCAGGAAGGCGCCGCCTCTTATAGCAGCATGATCACATGGCTATTATTGCATTGTTCCTAAAACGGTTCCGCTCTATTTTATCAGCGCCCCATGCACCACAAAATACTCTTCCCCGCCTCTGTCGCGGCAGGTGACCAATGTAATGATCTGCTCCCGGGGATTGGGGGTAACCGCCCCTCCGCCGATATCCGACCGGTTTGCCAGCACGTTTAAAAAGGCTTGCCTTTCCTCCACCGTATCGTATCGAAAACCCCGCACATCGGTTCCGCTATCGCAAGTATAGGCGGAGAATATCAGAAAGCTTTTTCTTTCGTGAAGGCCGGTGAGCACGATCTGACGGTGCTCCTTCATAAAGGCTGTTTTCCTGTACTGCAGCAGCTCGTGAAACATGCTGCCATCCTTCATATTGTGTCCGTAGAGCACAATGTTGAAGTCGGTGAGGTCAACACCATTCCAGCAGTCCATGAAAATTGCGCCGCTGGCGTTTTTCTTTTTTGAAAACGTATGGGACGTATAATAGCTGTTGTCTTTCCCACGCACCACAGGATACTGTATGTTGGTGTCGGGGATGTCCAAATACGCTACCGTATCGCTGTTCTTCCCCTTGAGCATAAGCATATCCCGATTGTAATACACGGTGGGCGTCATGTCGGGGATGGCCGTATGGGCGGGTAAAGCGGCTGCCCGGGCAGGCATGGGAGGCGGTGTTTTTTCGGCAGGGGAAGGCGTGGTGTTCATCTCTATGGCGATGGCTTCATATTCGACGGCAGCATCACGGTATTCCAATAGTTTTGAAACAAGGACAACCGAAGACAGAACAAGAAAAGCACACAACGCAAAAACAAGCCCTCTGAACCTGAGGGAATGCCTTTCATCCCCTCGGGTTTCGGGCCGCTCCTTCTCCGGGAAATATCCGACAGGCTGAAAGGATTTGCGCTGATTATCCATATCTTTTCACCCATATTATGCTTCAAAATCTAGTTCTTCTCCCGATGGCAGGCAGCATTTCACGCTCCCCGCAGAGGCTGCGAGGAGCGTGAATGCATGAATGCCAGTGGATTGGCTGGATTATCCTTATCGCAAAAGCAACCTGCTGTTATTTAATGTAGGTGGTTAAACCAGCGGCGAATGAACCTGTAAGTGTTTGGGCTGTGTCAAGCCCAGCAATTACGTTGCTGCGGCATAGGATAATCACCTTGTCCCCTTCAGATACGGACAGGTTCAAACCAATAGATTCGCCAGTACATTTAGTATCGATATTTACGATACCCGTTAAGGCAGGTGAAAGCGTGAGTGTGTGAACACGAGAATAGTTAAAAGTACCCGAAGGGGCGACATAGATATCCGCGTATACGGTGATCGTCGATCCTATTAACGCCATGGCGCTTTTCGTAGTGAAGGTTGCCGTAAAGTAAGTGATGGTACTGTCTTTGGCAATGGTTATCGCCAGCGAAGAGGTGTTGTCTTCGGATAGCGTATAAGGCGCCCCAAGTGCTGTGGCGCTAGTTCCCCCAACCAGAGCAGCCTGATTTAACAATCCTCCCAAAACAGTAGTCATGGTTATGTTACTTGATGGAGAAAAGTTATCCGTAGTATGCCCTCTTGCCATGATCTCTACCGGGTTAGCCGGCATGGTGAAGGTAGTAGTTGAGGAGCCGATGTTTGTAAGGGTCACCTCGCCAGATACGACTGTCCAGTAATAAAAGTTGTAGGGGGAAGGTAATGAATGTGTGATGGTCACAATGTCGCCGGGAGCATAATCGCCGCTGCCATAGCCATGCTTCACTGTAACGGTATAGGTGGTCAGTTCATAGTCTGCGGTAACCTCCACAGCTTCTTCCGGCATGGTGAAGGTGGTGGTTTCGCTGGTGGCGGAATGAAGAGTCACGCCGCCGGATACGACGGTCCAGCCTGTAAAGCGGTTCCCGGCGGGAGGCGTCGCCGCGATGGTAACGGTGGCGCCGGGAGCATAATTGCCGCCACCGGTGCCGTTGTTGACCGTGACGGCGTAGGGGATCAGTTCATAATTCGCCGTGATCTCCACAGTATTAGACGGCATGGTGAAGGTGGTGGTTTGGTCGGTGAGGGAGGCCAGGGTCACCCCGCCCCATACCACAGCCCAGCCTGTAAAAACATAGCCCGCGCTGGGGGCATCCGCTGTGAGGGTTACGGTGGCACCGGAGGCATATTTGCCGCCGCCTGTGCCGCTATTGACTGTGACGGCAAAGATGATTCTTTTATGGGTTACGGTAACCTCCACATCATTTGCGGGCATGGTGAAGGTGGTGGTTTTGCTGGTGGGGGAATTAAGGGTCACGCCGCCATTTAGCACAGTCCAGTGACTAAAGGCAAACTCAGGTAGGGAGTCATTCGCGGCGATGGTTACGGTGGCGCCGGGAGCATATTTGCCAGAGCCGGTGCCATCATGGTTGAGGAAAGTATAGGTGATCAGTTCATAATTTGCGGTGACTTCCACAGCACCTTCGGGCATGGTGAAGGTGGTTGTTGCGTTGGTGGCGGAGGCAAGGGTCACGCCGCCGGACACGACTGTCCAGCCTGTAAAGGAATAGCCGGCGCTGGGGGCATCCGCCGTGATGGTAATGGTGGAGCCGGGGGCATAATCGCCATCGCCGGTGCCATTGTTCACCGTAACGGCATAGGGGATCAGATCAAAGGTTGCGGTGACCTCCACAGTTCCTTCCGGCATGATGAAGGTCGTGGTTGTGCTGGTGGCAGAAACTAGGGTCACGCCGCCGGATACGACTAACCAGCCTACAAAGGCATACCCAGTGCAGGGTGCATCCGCGGTGATGGCAACGGTGGCGCCGGGGGCATAATCGCCATCGCCCGTCCCATTGTTCACCGTGACGGCATAGGGGATCAGATTATAGGTTGCGGTGACCTCCACAGCTTTATCCGGCATGATGAAGGTGGTGGTTGCGCCGGTGGCGGAATGAAGGGTCACACCGCCGGATACCACTAACCAGCCTGTAAAGGCATAACCGGGGCTGGGATCATCCGCGGTGATGGTAACGGTGGCGCCGGGTGCATAATCGCCATCGCCTGTACCGTAGTTGACAGTGACTGCGTAGGGGATCGGTTTATATGTTGCGGTGACCTCCACAGCTTCTTCCGGCATGGTGAAGGTGGTGGTAGAACTTGTAGTGGAAGCCAGGGTTACGCCGCCGGATACCACGGTCCAGGTTGCAAAGGTATACCCAGCGTAGGGTGTAACTGCCATGATGGCAACGGTGGTGCCGGGAGCATAATCGCCATTGCCGATGCCGTTGTTGACTGTGACGGCATAAGTGAGATCATAGGTTGCGGTGACTTCCACAACGCCTTCCGGCATGGTGAAGGTAGTGGTTGTGCTGGTGGCGGAAGATAAGGTCACGCCGCCGGATACCACTAACCAGCCTGTAAAGGCATAGCCATCCCTGGGGTCATCCGCCGTGATGGTAACAGTGGCGCCGGGTGCATAATCGCCATCCCCTGTGCCGTTATTTACGGTTACGGCGTAGGGTGTGGGCACCGGTGTATTGTAAGTCAGTATTGCCTGCAGGTTATAACCTTCACCGTCCACCGAAACAGGCAGCGATACTGTAAAGCTCCTTTCAGCCGGCAACGCGTATGCCGGAACCGGGGTTAGGAAGGAAGAGGAAGATATCAGCGTAAGGCAAAGGAGGATGGCAAGGAAGCCAACGCGCTTCTTTCGTTTGATTATCAGAAGGCAGGCAAGCGCGCCGCCAGATAAGAGCACCAACAATAACAGCAGTTCCACCGGCGAATAATCCCCGGTCTGCGGCATATCGTCAGGGTTGTTGATAAGGACCGCTTCGGATTTAAGGTCAGTTGTTTGCCCTGACGTGAGGTTCATAATGCCTGTGGCTCCACTTGTCCTAAACTGTAGACCGGTGGGAACGATAAGCTCAAGTTTCACACCTGTGACATCGAAACTGTTTGTATTTGTCACCGCTGCGTTTATGCCAATCGTCTCATTTTTCGCATAGCTGCCCTTGTCCGTTGTCAGGCTTAGCTGCAATCCGTCCTGCATGCCGCTGGCGGCCAGCGCCGCGGCGGGGAAGATTGCCAGCGCAGCGACCATGCATGATACGAAAAGCCGTAGCAGTTTTCCCATTCTCATTTTCCTGTCCCCTTTTGTACAGTCTATCATAGACTATATTATATAAATGTTTTCTAAACATTTTCTGAACAATTTCGACAGCAAAAAACGGCAGAATTTTTGATTCTGCCGCTTCTATGCCATTCACTATCCGGTTCTATTATATACATATCTCGTCAAGATGTTTGATTGGCAGGTTCAGTTCAGCAAGGGCTGTTAGATACCTGTCATAGACTTTATGCATCCGCCCTGTATCGCCCGCTTTCCGTAAGCACCGCATCAACATTTCATAGGCCGCCTCGTGCATATCGTCGATCCGCAAAAGGTTTTCAAAGGCATATGCCGCATTTGCCCACAAGGCTTTTTGTTGATAGAACAAGCCTATATCCATGAGCATAGCCGTGACGGTGTTTTGCAAATACAGTCTTTTGCCTTCCGCCCACGGGTAAGCGTCATCTCCGAAATAAGGTGCTGTATATAACTTGAGCACCTGCTCAAGTTCTGCCATATCTCCATCGCCAAGCCGCCTAAAGCGATGCAGTCTTTGCTCCAAATCCTCCACATCCACGATCGTGTCACGCATGCACAGACTATAGCCGCCTCTGGTTTTCATGAGTTCCATACCGCCATTAAGCTCTACCAAAGCCTTTTTCAGGTTGTAAAGCGTGGTATGAAACAGTGCTACGGCTCTTTTCTCATCCAATTCCGGCCACATAAGGTCAATGATTTTCCCCCTGGGCACCTCCCGCTGCCCGCTGTGCAAAAGGAGAGCCATCAATTCCTCCGTCTTTCTTGTCCGAAAGCTCAAGGGGGCGCCCGAAGGAGTATAGACCATAAACTTCCGGAAGCACTGTATTTTAACCGGTCTGTAAGTTTCCGGAACAGAATGTCTGCTCTCCCTGCTTTTTTCCAATCTGATAAGGGTCTTTCCCAGCTGTTCCTTTCTTAAGCGCTTTCTAAGAAAGTCTACGGCGCTTGCGTCAAAAGCCTCGATGGCGTATTGGTTATATGCGGATACGAAAACAACCTTGATTTCCGGGTACTTGCCGGCCAGCTCCTCCGCAAGCTCCAACCCGTTTTCCGCCGGCATCCCAATATCGATAAACACCGCGTCCGGCCTGTCATTTTCCATGGCGGCAAGGGCTTTTTCTCTGGCTGTATACATACCCGCAACAATGACATTGGGGTATTCTGACAAGACGTGCCTCATGCACTCAAGCTCTGAAAATTCATCGCCGGTCAAAATCACTCTGAGCACTGTTCCCATTACCCCGCTTTTGCCACCCCTATTTCGCTTTACAGGGGATTAATTTTTCTTCTGTACAAAAATCAGGCAGATATCCAAGGTATCCAACAGGTCATGCAACCACTTCAACAAGAGGTCGAAATATAGCATATTTTGTCGAATATCGGCAATATGGCTATTATAACACAGTACCCACATGCTGGGGTGATCATTATACCGCTCTATTGACCAACATTTTATTGGGCGATCCGGTTCCATTCCTTTTTCGCCAATTCCTGATGCCAAATATACTATCACCTCTTTTTAAAGCTTTCGCCTTCCCATACCCCATCTCCTTTTGGTAAAATCTGTTTTGGTACACACCTTCAATCACTTTATTTTTTAGGGTTCGAATGGCTTTTGAAAAAACTTCCGTCTAATCAGCGCAGGAGGTGAGCAAGTGAGCGTCGCCACGAAGGCCCTCATGACGGATGCGGAGCGCGAAACGGCACTGATCCGAATGATGGAACAGCATCGTACTCATTTGATCCGCATGGCCTATCTGTACCTTAACGACCGGGCGCTGGCCGAGGACGCGGTACAGGAAACCTTTTTGAAGGCATACGCGCATATGAACGACTTTCGCGGCGAAAGCAGTGAAAAAACCTGGCTCCTGCGCATCGCCATCAATACCTGCAAGGATATGAGGCGCAGCGCGTGGCTGCGGTGGATGAAGCGGACAGTATCGCTGGATACCGTACCCGAGCGCGGCAGGGAGGACTGCTATCCGGATGATACCATGCTCAAGGCGGTGATGCGGCTGCCGGAAAAAGACAAACAGGTCATACTGCTGCGCTATTATCAAGAAATGAAAGTGCATGAAATCGCCTATGTGCTTCAAGTGCCTGTAGCGAACGCGACATCACGCCTAAAGCGGGCCAGGGACAGGCTGCTTAAGTCGCTGAAAGGGTGGTATTTCGATGAAGAATGATTTGAAAACAGCGATTGACACCCGGCTGTCCGATATGGATTGGCATGGCGAGGACGTGGTGCTGCGCCGTATCCATGCGCCCCGCAGTACGGTCAGGCTGCGCACGGTTGCTGTCCTTTTTGCTGTTCTATTGCTCCTGTGCGCAACGGCGGTGGCGCTGACGCTGCAATTCTCAGCGCAATACAACCTGCTCAAGCAGGCCCGCAGCGCAGTCAGCGCAAAATATGGCTTGACTGACGAAATTCTGGATTTGTTCAGCACAGATGCGCAGCATACGAAAAGCGGCTGGATCGTGCGCTTTACGCCCATGACCTTGAATATGGAAGCGATAGGCGTCTATACGGTCACCTGCGGAGAAAACGGCACGGCCATGGCTTCGTGGAGCCACGATGACGATGGAGCAAGCTCTCTTAACACGGATGATTTAGGCGCCAATGTTTGGGGTGCGCGGCAGCTGGAGCGTGCGCTGCGATTGCGCCGCTCAAATGCGGCAGCCTGGAGTGATGCGGCGCTAGGGATGTATGAAAATCTGACACTGGAGGAACGCGCCGCCCTGGACGCGCCGCTGCTTCAAAGCAAGGATGCGGTCATGCTTATCAATATTGCGCCGGATGAAACGGATATTCCGCTTGCCAAGGCGAAGGCGATGGCTCAAAAGGCGGTTGCGGAAAAATATGGCGTTGCTTTGGATGCGCTGGCGGGCTATGGCATTCAGGCTTCCTTCCATCTGGCAACAAAGGATAACACCCGGGAGTACAGCTTTTCCTTTACGCGCGCCGGTACAAACAAGGATTCATACGTCGTACGGCTGCTATCGCCCTCGGGCGAGGTGACCCAGTGTAAGTGGTGGGTGGAGCCTGAAAGCCGTACGCCGCCGGATGGAGATCTTGCGCAGCATGTGGAAGCGGCACGGGAATATGCCAATAGCGGAGCGTTTGAGCTTTTATCCGCCCGTGACAAGGCCCGTGTTGCGGAACAGTTCAAGAAGGCCGGGCTTTTTGTGCTGCTGCCGGCAGGTGAATACCTGCTGCCCGGGAGTACGGATATTCCAGAGGCGGAGGCGCTTGCAAAAGCGCGGACAGCGCTTGAAAAGGAATATGGCTTTACAGCGGACACGCTTGCATTCTTTTCGCCGCGCGTAGCGCTTTTGACGGGCGATGGCCGGCGCACATGGCAAATCACCTACAGTCCCACACAGCAGGCGGACTGGCACTGGGTCTATAACGACAAGCTGGGCGCCTATACCGTGACCCTTGCGGCGCAGGACGGCAGCATGACAAGTTGTAGTTGGTCCCTTCAGGGAATGGAGGATGGCGCGGCCTATACCGGGCAGACCTTTGGCGCCGCCAATGCGTACAGCGCGCGGATGCTGCCATGGCTCAAAAAGCTTACAGACTCGCAGAAGGCTATTCTTGAAAAATACCCCGAGGACATAAATCGCGGCTATATGAGCATTGAGGATGATGCGGCCTATGATGAATTGATGCGTCAGGCAGGCTTCGATGAGAAAAACCATACCTATGTGACCCCTTCCGTGAAGGATATACAACGCGGCGAGGCCGTAACATATTCAAAACGGGCTTTGGAAACGGAGTACGGGCTGGCAGGTCCGCTTCTGGACGCGTGTGAAACGGTAGTCAACTGCAACATGAACTATTCGCTTCATGATGCGCCCGTCAAGGTGTGGGGCGTGACCTTCTTTGGCTATGGCCCGGAGGGTATGGATAACTATACGGTGATTCTTAATGCCAAGACGGGCGAGGTGGAGGCCATCTATCACGACAGCCCCGCATCCGGGAACGGCTGATTAAAGAGAAAAAAACATAAAACGGAGGGAAACATGATGAAAAAGTGCATGGCTGTGTTCACGTTACTCATTTTGATCTGCCTGGCATCATCCGGCGCAATAGCGGAAACGGCTGCCGGCGGTGGCATGATCCGGTTGTTTGAAGACCGGTGGATAACAGCCTGTTGTTTGGGAGCGAACCATGCATACCTGTGTGACCGGGACGGCGTTCTGTGGTATCAGGCGTATGATGAAGCGGAGCCGCATATGCTCTGTACGCTGCCCAAGCAGCCTGACACGCTGTACCGGGGTCAGTCAACCTATGAAAATTTGTCTTACGATGACCGTGCCCAGGCGGATGAAACGGTGCAGGTGCTGGTAGAAGCGGAGGGTAAGCTGTACGCCGTCAATCAATATGCGGGCAGGATCGGCGCCGTGAATGAACAAGGCGTCAAGTGGCTGGAACAGCGTTTTGATGCCTCCTGCGTCATGTCGCCGGATGGCTGGCAGCGGCAAATCATGACCGCGGTCATGCAGGATGGAAGATTGTATCTGCTTGTGGATTTTGGGGAAGAGGACCCTGCCCTAAGTCACAACAGCAGCGTGGTGCGTATCAACATAGCCACAGGCGAAAACGTGAGACTTAAAACTCCCGGCGCAATAAGCATGTGCCTGTACAAGGAGGGGCTTTTGCTTTTGTGCCAAGAGGAACAGGGAAAGCAATATCTGACCGCATTGAATACAGACACGGGAGAAATGCGCGGCCTGCCCAATGTGCCGCCTCAGGAAGAAGAAGCGCTCATCACCTATCAAGCGGCGGAAGATAAGCTGTATCTTGCCACAAAAGACGGCGTATATTGCGCGTCCAATGACGGCGCATTTTCCATGGTTCTGAACAACCCCGCCCCCTTAAGCATGAGCATGTTTGGCAAGGCAAGGATCGTGGAAAATGGCAGCTATGCGCTTTGGACGGATGGCATTTTCGTCATGCCCCTTACAAGCGAGGCGGATAAAGGAAGTGCACTTACGCTATGCCTTCGCGATTTGGATGCAAATTTGCAGCAAGCTTTTATGAAGGAACATCCCGATGTTCTTCTGAATGTGCTTTATCAGGATTTGACAGCGGCGGACATTGCCGGCCGCATCCGTTCCGGCGATACCGAAACGGACATTTTTCAGGTCACGGTGAACAATGCCTTTGGCAAGCTGAAAGACAATGCGTTTGCCGCCGGCCTTCATGATTCCCCGGAAATTGCCAATAGTGTAGCGGTGATGTATCCTCCCATCCGGGCGGTGCTTTTAAAGGACGATGGGCAGATCATCGCCTATCCCAAGGATTTGTCCCTTGATCTTTGGTCGGTGAATATGCCGCTGTGGGAAAAACACTTCGGGAATGAACCCATTCCCGCCACCTGGAAGGCACTCTTTGAAGCCATGCTGCGCTTTGAAGAACAGGACGATGACGACGGCGATTTGTTCCTTGTGGAATGGTCGTATCAGGACATGGTAATGCGCGTGCTGAACGCTTTTATGGAGCAGCGCGAAGGAGCGGGGGAAGCCATCGACTTTGGCGACCATACATTGAAGGAGGCGCTTAAGGCGCTTGAGCAGGTGAATGACTGCATGCAAAAGCGCGGCATCACCTATCAATTTGAGCCGGATCTCTATCCGGAAAACGATGTGATGAACCGTTCTGTTTTTTACACCGGCGGAGGCGGTATAAGCACATATAAGAATGGCCTTGCCGGCTCTGACGATCTCATGCCCTTCACATTTGCGCAGGGAGAAGAACCTGTGATCCATGGTTATATGAGTGTGCTGATCGTGAATCCATTGTCCGTACATCAACAGCTGGCGCGGGACTATATCGCCTGTGCGGCAAAACAGGAAACAAATCTGACCCGCTATTACATGCTGCATGCCGACGCCACAGAGCCCGTGGAAAAGATAAACTGGCAGGAACAGCTGCAATCGTACACCGAGCGGGAGGAAATGCTCAAAGCGCAGATTGCAAAGCCGGATACTGCGAAAAACCCCATGACGCTTAAAAGCCTTCAGGATGAATTAAGCAGCGTGCAATGGTTTTTAAGTCAGCAGGATTTTATGAAGTGGCAGATTTCACCGGACGGTATCGCAGCCTGGCAAAAAATTGTTCCGCGGCTGCGGTTCTTTGAAAGGTCCATGCTCGTGGCTGGAAAGGACGGCGCCATGCAAGAGCAGATGGTGAAGCTGTGCGCGCGCTATACAGGAGGGCAAATGACGCTGGATGCGCTCCTTATGCAGATGAACGATGTGGCGCGGCTGATTTATCTGGAACAGCAGTAAAGACATGCTGGTCATCGGTGAAACAGGCAGGATATATTTGCTGCGAAAACGGCAAGTTCAAAGTGGAGGAGATCAGGCAATACGGTGACATGATAGGCAAAACAACGGTGAGGCCGCTAGGCCCCACCGCTTTTTACTGTCAGCATAATTATGTCCTGTCCATGCTGTATTAAGCCATAAATGGCATCCCTTGACAATATGGGAATCTAGTGAAATAATGATTCTATTGGGAATAATAAGGAAATCATGCAACTTGAGGCCGAATAAACACGAAAGACAATTTAGAAGATTATACAAAAAAAGGCGACAGTAAAATACATCATGAACCAAGGGACGTGTGAGTAATATTGAAATATTGGTATATATTTGCAAAATCCTTCAAGTCTCAAATGATATATAAAAACGCAGCCATCTTAAAATTCTTTGGTTCAGGGCTTGAACTTATAGTAGCAGTTAATTTATGGGAAGCTCTTTTAAGTTCCGGAGTAAAAACAGGGATAACGCTTCAGGATATGCTTCTTTTTGTTTTGATAAATATTCTTATTGCCGAACTAACACATGCCAATATAGCAGTAGAATTAGAACCACAGATACGCAGCGGCGCTGTATCCATGGAACTACTATAACCATTTTCTTTTAAATATTACTGTATTAGTACAGTGCTTGGAAAGAATGCTTTTTATTTTATCGTCTCAGCCTTGCCTTCCACTATACTGATAACCGTTTTCCTGGATATTAATGCAGCAAATATCATGTACGCTATTTTGCCATTTATCCTATCTGTAATCTTGGGCATGCTTATCGTTTTTGAATTATCCTATATTGTTGGTTTGCTTGCCTTTTTTACTCAAAAAGCATGGTATCTTGATTGGTATTTAAGTGCTGGTAAGCTCATTTTTGGCGGCACGATGGTGCCGATCTGGTTCTATCCAAAATGGCTCAACCACATAAGTTTCTATCTACCCTTCAGGTATATCACTTTTGAACCCATCAATATTGCATTAGGCAAGACTTCATTTGCGCCGCCTTCAACAATCATATGTATCGCACTATCTTGGATCGCTGCCCTGGCCTTGTTGGGACAGCTTGTTTATCTCCGGGTAGAAAAGCGGATCACAATTAATGGAGGCTAATGCATTATGAGAAGACATTTGTCATTGTACTTATTCTTTGCCAGGCAAACAATACGCGGGGAATTGGTGCTTCGCGCATCCTTTATTACAGGGGTTATTGGACAATGGCTATATTACGGCGGAACATACTTATCACTCTATATTATGGTGACAAACTTTCACACCCTGGGCGGATGGAATAATCATGAGGTAATGGTCTTCTTTGCATTCACCACGTTGTCCTATGCAATGGCGGCTACTGTATTTTACACACCTTGCCGAAGCCTTGCAAACCGGGTTCGCACCGGAGAATTCGATGAAGCACTTACAAAGCCGATTGATCCACTATGGTATGAGGTCAACAAGGGGTTCAACTTCGGTTATATTGGCCATACGATCTTAAGCATTGTGATATTGTGCATTTCACTTCCAAAAACCCATTTTGTATGTACATTCTGGAACATGGCATTATTTTTTATTATGCTGATTGGGTCTGCTTTTTTGCAGGCAGCCCTGCTGCTGTTTTCATCCATGTTTATCTTTTTTACTGTTGGAGACAATCCAATAGTTGCTCTGTTTACAAGAAGCATGAAACAATTTGTTGATTATCCGATTTCTATTTATAGTATAACCATCCAGGTGATTTTGACATTTGTTTTGCCTTATGCATTTTTAAACTTTTACCCGGTTGGCATCATTTTATCAAAAGCATCGACATTCTCATTTCCAACGATTATTGCCTATTTATCGCCATGTATAAATGTTGGGCTGTTTTATGTTAGCTTGAAAGCATGGAAATGGGCGCTTACATATTATCAAAGCTCAGGAACGTAAGGGAGGCATATCATGTCATTTATTGAAGCCAAAGATGTCTGCAAAAATTATAGAATCGCGAAAATGCGGCCAGGTTTCTGGGGTGGAATACATTCGCTTTTTAGTCGCGAGTACATAATAAAAGAGGCTGTACGCAGCATCTCATTTTCCATTGAAAAAGGTGAGATTGTTGGCTATATTGGTCCCAATGGTGCAGGAAAATCCACCATGATAAAGATTCTCTCAGGTGTTTTGGTTCCAACATCCGGTTTAGTTACTGTTGATGGCATCATTCCATATGAGAACAGAAAGCGAAATGCCAAGCGCATAGGAGTTGTGTTTGGCCAACGCTCACAATTATATTGGGATCTTCCAATAACAGACAGCTTTGAACTCAACAAAAAACTCTATGAAATTGATGATAAAACATATCATCAAAACAAGAATCTTTTTATTGAAATGCTTGATATGAAGGACTTTATGGACCAACCGGCCAGGCAGTTGAGCCTGGGGCAAAAAATGAAAGCAAACCTTGCCCTTGCCATGCTGCATAACCCAGGCATTATTTATCTGGATGAGCCAACAATAGGCCTGGACGTAAACTCAAAAAAGACATTGAGAGAATGTATCGTTGGGCTAAACCGTGAGAAGGGGACAACGATCATATTAACAACCCATGATATGAATGATATAGAGGCTACATGTCAGCGACTGATTTTAACGAATGAGGGCCAAAAATTATTCGATGGGAAGCTCAATGAATTTAAGGCGCATTATGAAGATGGCTATGTGATACAAATGGGATTTAATGATCTCCCGATCTGGTCTGAAACCCCTGGCTATGTACTTGTCGATACACGGCAAAGTACTTGGATAGTGCAAGTGGAAAAAGGCATCTCATCCAGAACAGCACTGATTGCGCTAATAGAAAAGTATAACCCGATTACTATCTTTCTAAAGGAAGAAGATATAGAACATATCATTCAGAGGGTATTTGCCAGGTGAGGCATAATCGTCCTCGAGGGAACGCAAACCAATCGAAGATATGTCATTTAAAGCGCAGCGAAGAATCTTAAACTTCTTGCTGTATAAAGATTCTTCGGTCGCTTCGCTTCCTCAGAATGACACGTTGGAGCTTTAATCAGCCTTTACCTTAAGGGAACGCATACCAGCTCGAAGATATGTCATTCTGAGCGCAGCGAAGAATCTTAAACCCCTTTATGTATAAAGATTCTTCGGTCGCCGCGCTTCCTCAGAATGAATAATGGTCAAAAAACGGTGGGGCCGCTTGGCCCCACCATTGC
Source organism: Bacillota bacterium (assembly GCA_023416585.1). Taxonomy (GTDB): domain Bacteria; phylum Bacillota; class Clostridia; order Christensenellales; family Aristaeellaceae; genus JAEWAH01. The sequence goes on along the minus strand of JAEZHM010000040.1, from coordinate 173,406 downwards.
TTTGCCTTTTATGTCGCCAGCCTTCCCTATGCCCTGTCAAGCCTCTTTTCCCTTTAATTCCGCCTTTTTATTCGCCACCGCGGGGTTTGTGTAAAACGCCAGCATCAAAAGCGCGATTACGGCGGCAATGGCCGTGGACAAATAAACATTGCCGAATCCGCCGTTTAACGTGGACTGGAACGTACTTTCCAGCTCCGCTGCTTTCAAGTCGATTGCATGAAGGTAATTTTCCTCCGCTGTTTCGAAGGCCGTTGGAATAGCGCCCTTCAGTACGCCCATTTTGGTTTGCAGATCCTCCATCTTTAAAACAGTGGCAGTCATTTGATCCATGGCGGCCTTCATGTCCGCACGGCTCTTTTCACTTTCCGCAACCTTGGTTTCCAGCGTGGCGATGGCTGTGTTGAGTTCGTCTGTCTTGGCGTTCAGCTCATCCATGGATTTGATCTTCACAAGTTCATCCAGCGCTTCCTTGGGGATCATGGGCTTCACGAACGCCGGGATCATATCCGCAATGCTTTTGCCCTCGGGGATTTCAGTAATGCCCTGCTTTAAGAGCATATCGGATATGGTCTTCAGCTGGGAAAGCCCGGCCTTCTGTCCCTGAATGGCGGCACTCATGCCATCGATGCCCTTGCCGATGCCGTCATACCCTTCCTGCATCTTGGCAATGGCATCTGTGAGTTGTGCCGCTCCCTGCCCGATGCCGCCGATCCCACTGCCTAATCCGTCCTGTATCTTTATGATCACGTCCGGCGTCATGAGTTCAAACATCCGGGAAGCCAGTGTCTTGGCGTTTTGCGTGATGGTGGTCACGTCGCTGGACTGAATCAATTCCATCAGATCCGCCGGCATGGTAAAGCCGGAGCTGCTGCTCATATTGATGCTCATGGTGGTCATGGTACTCAGATCCGGCATGTCCATGCTGCCCAGCTTCTCCTTAATATTGGGGTCGGCCTTCATTTGGCTGAACGCGTCGGTGATCTCCTGCGCATAGGGGAGCTTGGGCAAGCTGACCTCCTTGGGCAGAAGGTTCATCACATCAGTACCGATCGAGGCTCCGGCATGGACAATGAATCCGACCATGATGGCGGGCGCGATGGCGGTGCCGATGGAGCGGATCAGCGATATTGTGGCCAGGGCGGAGTTTGATTCCTTTTCATCCGTGTTGGCCAGCATCATATAATTAAGAGGCGTACCCATGGTAAAGCCCATGCCGGTGCCGATGAGAGCGAGGCTTAAAAGAACTGTGGCAAAACTCGGGTGCGCGTTTGCTACAAAAACCAGGAACAGCGCGCCCGCAATGGATACGATAAAGCCGAAACCCAGCACCACCTTGGCGCCGAACTTGTCAATGAGCCTGCCCGATATGGGCGCGCCGATGCCGGCGAACAAGCCAAGGATGATCACCAGGTATCCGCCGGAACCGGAGGCAATCTTCAGCGTGTTCTCGGAAAACTGAGGGACGAAGATCACGCCCATCATCACAAAGCCGCTGACGAATGAGATAAGCAGGGTGAATATGATATTCCGGTTTGTAAAGTACTTTAAGTTCATCACCGGGTCCTGGGCACGGTTTTCCACCAGGATAAAAACGGGGATGAGCACCACGAACAGGATGAGGAAGGGATAGACGCCCGTTGCCGTGATCGTGCCGCCGATATTGAAGAAATCCAGATTTTTCAGCCCGTACAGCAGCGACAGGACCATGATGACCAATGTCAAAATGCCCATCCCGTCGATTTTACCGACCTGCCCTGTCTTGTTGTTTTGAAGCACGAGCAGCCCCGCGATCACAATGAAAAGCGTGATGGGCAGATTGATAAAGAAAATGAACTGCCAGTGGTTTTGCCCAAAGATGTCCATGATGGCGCTGCCGGCGGATGCGCCGAAGATGTTGGCGATGCCGTACACACCGCCCACCAGCCCCAAAGCCATGCCGCGCTTTTCAGGCGGGAATGTGGTTCCAAATTCCGCAGTGGCCACGGGCAGGATTCCTCCGCCGCCGATGGCCTGCACCGCCCGGGCAATGAGCAGCATGGAAAAGCCGCCAAAGTGCTCGGAAAGCCCGCAGAACAGAGAACCCAAGCCAAAGAGGAAGATGCTGATAAGATATACGTATTTTCGGCCGTATATATCAGCCAGCTTGCCCATCACGGGGATGGAGGCCGCGTAGGCCAGGGTGTAAATGGTGATCATCCAGATACCGGCAGTGGGATCCACCCCCAGGCTGTTTTGGATGATGGTTCTGGCGGGGGTCACGATGCCGGTGTCGATGGCGCCCATAAAGATGCCCGCCAGGTAAATGATCATTACCAGTACAAAATTTTGTTTCTTTGCCGTCTTTTCCATTTATGCCTCTCCCTTAAATACCTGTTTTGCATTTTCCGCCATGCGTTTGATTGCTGCGCCAACAATATCAAGATCCCAGATCCCGTCCAGCAGCAGGTTGTTCCAATCCCGCAAAAAGCCGATCAGCACGGGTTTGAACGCATCCGCCTTCTCTGTCGCGGTGAACAAAAACGAACGGCTGTCATTGGGATTTGCCATGCGATGCACAAAACTTTTGCTCTCCAGTGACTGCATGGTCCTGGTCATGGCCGCCTTGTCGTACTGCAGGTCAGAAATGATCTGCTCCTGGGATTTGGACAGCTTATGCCCGTGGATGTCGTCAAAAACATCCTCCTGAAGACTCCCGCCCTTTTCATAAAGCGCCAGCAGCACCATGGCCTCCGTGGTGTTCAGGCCGTATTGCTTCAGCGAATTCCTGAAATAGATGCGGAAATACTTGTCGATGACGAAGATGTCGCGGCCCAAGGCCCTGCAATCAAGCACGATTTTCCCTCCGGTGTTTTTCTTCAGTGTGTTTCCTTTCCGCACTGCCTCCGGCAGACGGAATAGAATTAATTGACAAATCAATCATATGACCAGGTAATTGATTTGTCAACTATATGAGCAAAAAAAATTGGAAATGAACCGAAAAAAAGGGAATGCGCCAGGCCCAAAGACCGGGCCGGTATTTAAGGCTTATGCATAGATCATTCTATTGTATGTCAAACATAGTCGGCCGTATTCTTGGTTACGTATCAGCGTGCTCTAATCAATGGCTAAAGCGCCCAGACCGCAGGCATGCCATGGAGAGGGAATGACACTGCCATACTCCAATGCATCCTCGTTTTTGCAAGCTTTGGGAAAATCCGAAAATGCCGGGCCAAACAGTTCAAGGGGATCCATCTGCCCCTCATACGCATTGGCTAATCGGAAAAAGCAGGTAGGGTCCTTCTGCATGTCCGCTTTTGCCGTTTCGCAAGAGGTGCACCACTGCCCCACGGAATAGGCGGCAACATAATGCTGCTTTAGCATATCATCCAACTGGTTACTTTTTATCTTCTCAAAATCGCAGAACTGCAAATCGAAATAGATTACTTCGATAAAGCCCCTTGCATCCGGATGGGTCAGGACAGCATCGACAAGACCGTGCAGCATAGTAAAACGCTCCATTGTATACAAGGCCCCTGCGGTAAGCCGTTTGGGCTGCGGCTCTAAGTAAGGCATGATCAATGTGGGTTTCAAAATTTTTAGATCCTCTTGATACAAGCAAAGTGCGAACCCGGCAATGCCATTACTACCTACTCCAAAGCGCAAAAACAAGTCACTTATCGTATTCTCATTGAGCGGACCTTCATAGAAAGCCTGCAAATCGGGATGCACTTGCGGGTTTTTTAAGACATCACCGGCATAAGCTGCCGGCCCCGCCATAAGCAACGCTGTGCATAGCAGAAGAATACAAAACATCTTCATGACTTACACCTACCTCAATCTATTTGTATATGTGTATTGCTTGTGCATCTTCTGTATTTTACTGTATATGGCATTATTTGGTCAACCTTGCATACGGTTTGCCGCCCAACCTATATATCAAATTGTGTTTTTTTCTTCTTTGGCGATACCCATGGTATGTATCCGACCATTTAAGGAGCTTTCCCTGTGTTTCTGCAAGGCGCTTTGGCCCGGCGCGCCGCTTGCCGCCTTGGTCCCCTATTCGGATTTTTCAATGAGCGGCGCGCCAAGGTCAAGGCGCCCCACGATTTCACGCCGCCTTATGAGGGCGCATTACAATAGCATAAGCGACGATGCAATCACGGGGATAGTTCCTTCGGTAACAATTTCAATATAATCTTATCCCCAACCCAACAGTTCCCTGCCCCACAGCAGCTTCATATGACTGCACCATTCCCGGTTTTCCTCTCAAGTAAGCACTGATGAAAGCGCCACCGTGTCATTCTGAGGGAGCGAAGCGACCGAAGAATCTTTGTGCAGCAAGGGCTCAAGATTCTTCGTTTCGTCCAAAATGACATATCTCCGTATAAATCAGCGTTTACTCAAGAGGCGGCTCCTTTGTATGCAAACCAATCGTCGCAAAGCTTAAGTCTAGTAATCGTATCCCTTTGCCTAAAAAGCCGTAGGGGTGATTAATCTCCCCTACGGCGCCGGTGTATGGGATGAGCTCATCATCCATTACGGTTTAAGGGATTCCCAGGTTACGATTTCCCTGGCGGGAAGCGGGTCCTCCCGCTCGGTGAGGATTGAAGTGGGAATCAATTCACCCGTCTGGGCGGAGTAGAAGTAATCCCCGTATCCCATAGGCACGGTGAGGGAACCGTCCCTATCCCGCTCATCATGATAAGGCATGACCTTTTCCTTTTTGGGGTCCTCGGTGTAGCCGCCTTTGATCCTCCACACGGGCATCATAAGCCATGTGCGGTTGTCCTTTTTCCCTTGATAAAAGGCGATATAGCCAAACTCCATTTCATCCACGCCGCGAAGCTTTCCTTCCTCGATCTGCTTTTCCAGCACGCGTTTGATGGCGTCAAAGGAAAGCAGCGGGACATCCTTCGTATGCACCCCAAGCTCTACTGAGCCGGCAAGGGTGAAATGATAGTACGTGGGGTTCCCGTAAAAATATCTCAAGTAGCCGCCCGGTGAGTTTATCCCTCCAGCTTGTGGGCTTATGACCGGGATACCGTGGAACAGCTGCTTGGCATACAGGTAATAGTCACCCATTTTCGTAAAGGGATCGCCCTTTACCAGTTCCCCATTTTTTTCTTTCGCCAGGTAAGTAACACCCTCAACTCTCACCGTATCGATCCTGAAGTCATCCAGCTTAAACTTTGAAAAGGAGCCGATATCCTCATTGACTTTTTGAAGAAATCCAGCGTAGTCAAGATCTACATTCTCCGGCGTCTCGGCGGGTACTTCACCGCCATATAAGGTAAGCTGCTGGGGTGTGACCGTCCTGCCATGATAGTTGGTTCTTTTCGGAAACACCTTGGTATCACGATCCACCAAGCCCACGGCGATGAGGAAATCCCGCTGGGCGCTTCGGGTGTTCGGCTTATCCTTATACGGCTCAAACGCCTTCGGATCCGCCTGCTTCCCCCAGCCCTCCACCTGCACAATGGGGCATGTTTGAGCCTCCGGCATCCAGCGGATGTCCACATTGGCAATTACCTCACGCCCTTTGGCGGTATAGGTCTGATGCCAGCCGGACATAGCCTCTTTGCGCAGATCGGGAAGGCTTACGTAATCGGCCGCAGTAAAATCCATTTTGCTTTGGGCAACAGCATTCATTGAAGGTATAGCGCTTGCCATCATGACGAAGGCCACCGCAAGGGAGAGCATTTTCCCGAAAAATCTTCTCATCTTCGTTTCCTCCTTACTTTAAACGTAATGCCTGACTCATATCCCCTACCCAATTGTTATTTTCATCAATGATGATGGGCGTCAGATACACTTCCTCATTGTCAACAGGCAGGAAGGTGCAGCTGTAATCCACGCGCTTTCCATCCTCATAATTGGCTGTCAACAGATCCTCAAGGGCGCTGATTTCCTTTCCCTGCGCATCCGTAAGCACAACGTCACGCCATGTTTCAAACACTTCGTCCGCCTGCGCAAGGGTGCTCCCATCCTTCATTTCGATGCGGATGTTGGCGTAAGTGCGAACAGGGGACAAAAACGTGCTTAAAAGCGTTACCGCCGCATGCTCCGTTTGCAGGGAAGCCTTTGGCTGCGGGGCGGTGCTTGCCTTTACGGAAAAGTCCAGTGTCTTTCTTGCGGTTATTTCTCCCGCCAGGGGAAGCTTGACAACCAGATCGCCTTTGGGAATAATGCCGGCGGAAGCAAGCTGTATCTCCAGATAGCAGAAGAGTTTTCCGCTTTCCTCATCGAAAACCGCATCACCGGTGGAGCCGTCAGTCATGGAATACTCCGTCCCGTCTAAAACGAACCAGTCGCAGCTTCCGTCCGGGCCGATCCCGTCACCTTCCAACGCCTTGCGCAAAGCGCTTTCCGGATTAGCCATATCCGCCTGGGTAGGCGCTGCGGCCAGGTTCTTTGCCTGAACGCTGTACACCACGCGAAGGCTGCCCCCGTCATATACCGCCTCCTCCACGGTGAGAACAGTATTGGACATATCCAGGCTGCCAAGATCCGTTTGCACAAGCTTCCCGGCGCCCTCGAGCACGCCGCTTTGCCCTGACATGCGCTCCATAAACTGGAATACGCCCAAACGGTTGCCTACGGCAGCGGCAATTACGGCTATCAGCAAAACCGCCGCCATAACGGTTACGAAAGACAAACGCTTTGCTCTAAGTACGGGGGCCGGCTGCGCCTTAGCCTGAATGGTTTTTAATGTATACAGCAATTGGTTTTTCAACTCCTGGGGCATGGCTGGATAGGCCTTGAGCATTCTTTTCCGTGAATCCATGCTTCTTCCTCCTTACGGCATTGTTTCAGCAAAACGGCAAGTTTTTTTCTGCCACGGAACAAACGGTTTTTCACCATTCCCTGGGGGATGCGCATCACATCGGCTATTTCCTGAACGCAAAGTCTTTCCGTATAGTACAGGGTAATGGGCAGGCGCAGCCCTTCATCCAATTGCATAAGCGCCGCCGCAAGTGCCTCATCCTCCGCCTGCGCTTGAAGAAGAGGTATTTCTTCGCTGAGCTCTACGGTTTTGATTTTTCTCTTGCGTTGGATATCCCTGGAACAATTGATGACGATCCGGGCCATCCAGCCTCGAAACGCGTCCGCACTTTTCAAGGTGCGAATACTCCCCCAGGCCTTGAGTAGCGCGTCCTGCAGGGCATCCTTGCAATCCTCCTGGTGACGGAGGATTGTATATGCCACGCGGAAAAGCATTTCCTGATTTTCAAGCACAAGCTGCGAAAAGGCTTGTTCGTCCACAAGAATCCCCCTTTTGTGTTTGATAACCGGTTTCACCCCTATAGACGTACGTTTTTCATGATTGGTATGATCCTAAAAAATTATTTTTTAAGTATCATTATTCATTTGCAGAAATCTGCTCCGCCAATTTCCCCTGTTGGAATTCATACACTACATCACACGCTTGCTTGATGTCTTGAACGCTGTGGCTTGCCAGCAGGATTGTTTTGCTTTGCAGCCTTAGATTCGCAAGCAATTCATGGATATCCGCGATACCCTGCTTATCCAGGCCATTGAAAGGCTCATCCAGGATCAGAACCTCCGGGTCCTCCATGATGGCCTGGGCGATGCCCAGGCGCTGGCACATGCCAAGGGAGTACTTGCCCACGGGCTTCTTGTCGTTTGGGTCAAGGCCAACCAGGCGGATCACTTCATCAATGCGTTCCTTGCTGGCCTTGCCGCTGATGCCCGCAAGGATGTTAAGATTCTGCCGCGCGCTTAAATCGGAAAGAAAGCCGGGGTTTTCGATAATGATGCCGGTGGAGGGCGCGAAATCCACATCCTTGCCGATCACTTTGTTAAATACCGTAACGCTGCCGCTGCTGGGGCGTGTGAAGCCGCAGATGCAGCGCATAAGGGTGGTCTTGCCGCAGCCATTCTCCCCCACAAGGCCATAAATGGGGCCGGGGCGCAGGCACAGATCGATATCACTGAAAATCACAGCCTTGCCATACCGTTTTGTGAGGCGTTCAACCGTAACCATTATGTTTTCTCCTTTTCGGTAAATCGCATATCCATAAAGCGTACCTGCAAACGCATGACGCCCATCAGGCATAAGTCCAGCGCCGCGTACGCCATCAACACGATTGAGATTGCTTCCAGCTCATGATCGGGGTACAGGGAGGCCACGCCTGCGACTGTTGAAAAGTTGACCGGCATGATGCGAAGGCCGGGAGGAAGGTATTCCCACATGACGGTTACATGCAGCACCAGCAGAAACACATACAAGGTTAGTCCCAGATTCGGCCTGCCCGCCAAGGAGCATAGGAGGATCACAAGCGTCATCGTAAACCAGAAGGCGAAGAGGATCGCGGCGGCAACGAGGCTGGCCTGAAATGGCGGAATGGCGCGGATGTACTCCGGCACGAGCTGCACACTTAAGGCGGCGTCCGGGTCTGCCGCAATGCGTTCCAAATCACTCCAGCCGCTGCCGGGAGATAAGTATGGTATGGTCAGCGCCATACTGAAAACAATCATCAGCGCCATCATCAGCGCCACTACAGCAAAGCAGAACAGGATCTGCGACCGAAGCCACTTCAAGCGGCTGGAGCGTATCAACATGACATTTTGAAATGGAATCCGCCTGGGGATTTCGCTGATCATGATCAGGAAAAGCGCGCTGGTCAATGTGACATTCCCAAACGCGGTGGACAGGTATACGTAGAAAGCTTCTCCCGCATGGGAGGTAAGGGCGGAATTCTCCAGCATACCATTGTAGCTTCTTGTATACACGTACGTCAGCATCAGGATGGCCAGCCCCATGATGGCGGTTCTTGGCGAATGCAGCCAGTCGCTCATCTGCCCCCCAAGGAGCGAAAACATGGCGCGGAGCCTTCTATGCATGGCATGCCCTCCTTTTCAGCCCGGCATAATAGACAACCCCGCTGACCACCAGCAGCACGCCATAGACGGCCAATACTTCAAGTATGCGGGGAATGGTCTGCGCGTCGTTGAAAAGGGTATCCGGGCCCTGAAGCCGGATGCCGAACAGGTAGTAAGAAAGCTGTGAACCCCATAATTTATATACGCAGGCGGGTATGGTCACCACCAATAGCTTGTCAGGAACCCAGACAGCGGCGGCCAAGCCGGCAACCGACCAAATTCCGGCCGAGAAAGCAAGCCCAAGGCAAATCTCAACATAGATCGGCATACCATGCTCAACGGTTGCCCAGCTAAAGAAGAAGCTCTCCTCTAAGAAACCAATCTCATGCGCCGGGTACATGATAGGGTCATAAGGAACGGCCAGCAGGTTCCACAAGACGGCGTGCACGGCAAAAGCGCCCCCCATACCGGCGGCGGAAGCAAGAAAACAGGATACCATCTTGCTGCGCGCATACCTGCCCACAGAGCTTCGAAGAACGCACCATTGCATCATGCCGGAGCGCAGGTCGTCCACCTGGCTTACTGCGTGGGCCATGGGGGCCAGAAAGGGCAGAAGCAGGATCACGCCGCCAAAGAAGAAGCTGCCCAAGCTAAGCGCCAGGGCACTTTGCCGGTATTCTACCGGCTCCAGGATACGATCCTGAATGAAGGCCGGCAGCGCAAAGCCTTGCAGGCAAAGAAAGAACACGGCCGTAGACAGGAGAAACAGCGGCGAAGAAGAGGCGCGCTTCCATTCCTTTCTCATTGTTTGCCGCCCGCTTTATCCCAGGATATAAACCCTTTATAAGCGCCGGCATCCTTCCGCTTATCAGCGCGGTCAATCAGCTTGCCCGTTTGGGCATTTACAAGCAGCGTCATATATTCTATTACAGCGCGTTCGGGGACATCCAATCCCGTATAGTCCCGCATTCCCTTTTTGGCGCTCTCTATGTAGTAGCAGTTTACCCGCCATACCGGAAGCGCATAGTATATAGCCCCCTTTGGATGATCGGGACCACGCACAGCACCCGGCTCGTTATATAACGCATACCCCAAGTCAACGTCAAAAACCTTGCGGATATGGCCTGCATGTATCTCCTTTTCCAACGCGGATTGAACAGCGGTTAAATCGCACAAAGGAACATCCTCGCTCAATACATCCATTGTTTTTACTTTTGACCAGCAGAAATCCAGCGCTTCGGGTGTGCGGATGGAATATAGAAAACCTGCATGAAAGCCTACTTCCTCCTTCATACTGCGCTTTACCGTTTGGTTGACATAGCAGCAAAGGAGCGGTATCCCGGACAAGCTTTGATCCAGTGAGATAGCATACTCCCCCGGCAGCAAGTGTACACCGGTTTTCTTTTTGACAATCCTGTTGCACAGAACGTCGATCGGCCGGTTATACCACCAATCTTCCGGATCTTCGCCGATGGTCGTCAACGCGCTCTTTAACAGATCAATTGCGGCGCCAAGTGTAATATCACTGTTTTCAGCATAAACCCTGCCCATGTCATAAGGCGGAAAGTAGTGAGCCGACGTAATGACTCCACCCAACTTTTTTTCCGCGCGATACGCATCAGGATAAGTACCTCCGCTCAGAAGCAAGTAAAATATCCCGAATTCTTCATCCTGCTTGCTTGTCCACCCTTCACCCAGAGGAGAGATATCGGGCACCTCCAAATCCGGGGTAACCTTCATAATCGGCATATTCTCAACCTGCGGCACAATTGGCTGCACATCGATCTCAACTGTGCGCCATTTGGTCTCATAGGCCTTTGTCCAGCGCTCCGGCGAATGTTCATTCATCTCCAAAATGGAAATGTACGTTTGCGCTTTACCCGCAAGCGGCAGCAGCGCAAAGCAGGCCAGAAGGGCCATGGCGATGATTCTTTTCATAAGCGCCTCCTTGATTTTTGCTTTTCACACTCCCTATGTCGCATGGGTTTCATTCTGTCACAGACAAATAGATAAAAGCATACAGAATGTTCCGTTTTTCATTTTGTATACCATTTTGCTTCTCACGGCTTTCCTCCCACATCATCCCATGAAAGAAAGCCTTGATAGTCTCCACGGTCGTTTTGCTTATCAAATCGATCAAACAGTTCTCCTGTCTGGGCGTTAATAATGAGCGACGTATATTCTATCTCCCCACGCTCCGGAACATCTTTCCCCGTATAATCGCGCATTTCTTTTTTTGCGCTTTCAACGTAATAGCAGTTGACTTTCCATACCGGAACCGCATAATACTTAAGCGTTTCCCGGTTGTTTGAACGCGTCGTGATTCCAGGCTCGTTGTAGAGCGTATATCCCAGCTCAATATCAAAAATTTTGCGTATATGCCCTGCCAGAATCTCACCTTCAATCGTCTCCTGTATTTGCTCAAAATCGCATAATGGAACATCATCGGAAAGTACTTCGCTTACTTTGAGCTTCCGAAAGGAAACAGCAACGTTTTCCGGTGTAAAAAGATGAAATAATAATATGTGGGGAGACAATGCAATCTCTTGGATTGTGGTGTTTTCAGCATAAAACAGCACATGTGAAAAAAGCGGGATGCCATGCAGTTTTTGAATCAAATTGATGTAATAGTTATCGGGCCTAAGGACTTCTCCCGTTTCCAAGTCCAATGCCGAGTTGACTAAAACTTGTTCCGGCTGTTCATACCGCCACTCTTCCCCATCTTCTGAAAGAACGCTCATAATAAATTTTAACCGGTTTATCATTTCACCCAATGTCAAAAAACCATTTTTCCCATAGATGACCCCCATATCGAAAGGCGGATAGTAGCTCTTTGAGATTATTTTGGCATTTGGGAATTGCTTTTCATCTTGTTCTACTTTTGCAATATAGCCATGATCTGCCCGAAAGATGCCGCTTAGCTCAGACACGCTGCCGCTCCAACCATCCCCAAGCCCCGAAATATCCGGAATCCGTAAATCGCGCATAACCTTGAGAACCGGGAATTTATTCACCTGCGGTATTTTAGGCAGCACGTTAATTTCAATCGTGCGCCACTGTGTTTCATAAGCTTGTATCCATCGCTCTAAAGGATGTTCATTCATCTCCGCTATGGAAATATACGTTTGCGCCGATCCTGCAAGCGGCAGCAGCGTGAGACAAACGAGCAAGGTGATCACGCAGATTTTTCTCATAAGCGCCTCCTTATTTTTGCGTTTCACCTTCCCTATGTCGCCCGGCTTTCATTCCGTCACAGGCAAACAAAAAAAGCATACGGGATGATTGTTTTTCATCCCGTATGCTTTATCCGTAAAGACATTACTTGGTATCAGGCTCTATGGAGAACGCCAGCGCCTTGTCCTTGACCGGTTCGCCATTCTCATCCATGAGCACAAGCTGCATTTGTTCGGGCCACGCGTCGGGCGGTGTAATGGAAAAGGTGGCGATGCATTTACCAGACCCATCCTCGCCCCACATTGGACCCCAGGATTCTCCCTGGGTGATGCCAACGGGGTTCCCATCCATGTCGCAGAGCTTACCGCCCCACCGCCAATCGGATGCGTATTGCGTGATAGCGTATTCGTTCTCATAATCCTTGTAGGCCATTTCATGCTGGATGTCTAGTATTTCTATGCCCATGATCCCGCTTACGGGGGAGAAATAGCCCGTGGTAACAAGCATCGGATAACCGCCGATGGTTTGCGGCTCCATGGGCACAAGCTTATAGTTCAGCCCTTCCTCCCGCGTCACGGGAATGGTAAAGGTGGTTTCCTCTGTTGGAAGGTGCACCATGGTTTGGGTGCCATCGGCGTTGGTATATGGCACCTTCAACAGCGGCAGCCCGATGGTAAGTTCATTCCCAATATCCACATCATATTCGAACAGATTTGTTTGCAAATAGTATAGCACCTGCCCGGGTTTGTCACCCATCACCGTCCATGTATCGTAGAAATACACCGATTCGCCGTTTACGCAAAGCCAATCGCACATCTGCGCAATCCCGTCCGTCGCAAAGCAGCTTGCGTCTATTTCCGTTATCTTTTTCCCCTTAAATTCTCGTACTTTTTCTATGACCGGAAATGTTTCCGTAGCGTCGCGCCACCACAGGCTGTATACCACCCGCAGCTCATGCCCGTCATACACGGCCTCCAGCACATTAAGATCCGTATGGGCAAAGCTTGTGTGCAGAAGGTTGCTGTTGAGCAGTTGATAAGCGCTGTCCTGCACCGTGCCTTTGGACTTTTCCCATCCTGCGTCAAAATAAAAATTGAACACATTTCTAACGAAAATGGCGTACGCAACGCCAAGCAGCGCAAGCAAAAGCGCCATGATCAACGCTATCACAAGCACGCGGCGCGTTGGGGCTATACGCCTATGCTTTTCGTTCAGCCGCGCCTTGATCCGCGTCCAGACAATATCCTCATTCGGTATGTTGCCTGAAGAATACTCCCCGTCAAGGTACTTTAGGCATTCATCCACAAGAGGCATATCTATTTTCTTTGCGGGCGAGAAAATTTGGCCGCGCAATAGCTTAACAACTTCCTGCCTTGTCATCTCCCGCACTTGAAATGCCTCCTCTCATTGTGCTATGTCGTGAACGCGCTATTTCATCACAAGCAAAACCGCGATGATCGCCATAAACAAATCCTTGTTTTCCAGGATGGTTTTTTTAAGCCGCATCACGCGCATTCTGACACAGCTTTCCCCCAGCCCAAATGCCTTTGCAATCTCAACGGCGCTTTTATTCTCCACACAGTAGCTGTAAAACAGCGCCGCGTTTTCTTCGCCGAGGAGCGTTTTGAGCGTTTCCAGGTTTTCCTTTTGCATCAGCGCATCCTCGGGCAGTTCAAAGGCAGCGGCATTCACCCGCGGTTCCGCACCTTCCTCATCCAGCGAAAATGCCAAATGCACATTGCGCCGTTTTCGCTTGCGCAAATAGTTCAGCATCAGCCCACGCATTGTTTCCACCAGCCAGCCGCCAATGTTTGGGTGCGTGTAAAGCTTATCCCTTTTGTTCCAGAGGATCAAGAATGCCTCCTGCACCATATCCTCCACCGCCTGCGTATGCATAGGCTCCCTGCCTACAAAAAGGCGCCCGATGGCATAGAGCTGCTTATAGCGCGCCAAATAGATTTCATGTAACCATTGTTCATCAGGCACGATTTTCTCTCCTCATCCAATATTCGGGCCTGCCCAATCAAACCAAGCCGCGAATTTGGCACATCTTCTTTGGCGGCTTTCCCACTCCCCGTAGACCTGTAGTCATTGGTTTATATTGTATCATAGCCTATATGTAGAAAAAAGTGGAACAGTGCCAAATATATCCTTTGACAGTAACAACCACATTGCGCGCATTGCATGAATCTGTTATGATGACCATATAAAACACAAAATGAATAAGGTAGATGATCCGATGAAGCTGTCTCTTCGCAAAAAGATCATGTTCAGCTATACGGTTCTTGTGATCATCAGCATTTCCATCAGCGCCGTGGTGTTTCTATATTCCCGCGATTATGTAACCAACCGTTCCATGCAGGACATCGCACTGGAATCCATTCAGGCGGACAACCGCACGTTCGACACGACGCGGCAATATATCCACAGCCTGTCTATGTCCATCATCGCGAACCAGCTGGTTCAAAGCGCGCTGTCGGATTACAATTGGGAATCAGACCGGATCGCGCAGCGCTATGTGATGGAAACGGTCAACCTGGACCCCATTGTATCCTCCGCCTACATATTCAGGCCGGACGGCATACGCTATTATTCAGACAAAAACACATTGCAGCCCTTTACCTATTCCGCCATCCAGCATTCGCCTATTTATCCAACCATTGCGGCGCGCAACGGCGGTTACGTGGTAACACGCAACGCGGGCGGGCTCATTAACAACGGCATCGAGTACTTTTCATTCATGCGGATCATCAACAGCCTCAAAACAATAAAGCCCATCGGCCTTCTATGCATCAACATTGAGTTTGAGAAAATATTCAATCCCCGGAAAGAACCCATACAAATCCTGGATGGCGAAGAAGGCACCCTGGTGCTGTGGAACAATGAAAGCGGGCTGATCGACCCCCAAAAGATATCTTCCCTGTTTCAGGGGGACACGTTCTCCGTCATCCAACGCCATAAAAATAAGAACTACGTGCTGGTGGGGCTTAGGAACCATGCCTTGTCCATGACGTTTGTTCGTTGCATACCGGTGTACAACGCGCCCCTTCCCATAAGCATGTATATGACCATCATCGCGCTCACGATTGTGCTGAACGGCTTTTTATTTATATTCGGCTCCTTCTGGATTTCCAGGTACATTTCGCGCCCCGTCAAATCGCTGATCGAGTCCATTGAAGGCGTATACAACGGGAGTTTTAATTTCGTCACCACCATCAAAACACGTGATGAAATCGGCCGGTTCCAGGATGTGTACAATACCACCATCCAAAAAATACAGCAGCTTATATCAGACATCATTGAAGAACAAAAGGCGCTGCGGCGCGCCGAACTGGAAATCACCATTGCGCAAATCAACCCGCATTTCCTGTACAACACGCTCAACACTATCAACTCGCTGGCTGTGATAGGCAAAACAGCCGAGGTATCCGAAACCATCAAGGCGCTGGGCGACTTTTACAAAAGCAGCCTGAACAACGGCGAAGACCTGATCACGCTGGAAAAAGAGCTGGAGTCCATCCGTTCCTACATTTATATCCAGCAGCTTCGCTATGATGGCATGTTCAGGATGGAATATGACATTCAGCCGGAAGCGCTGTCCGTGCGTTTGCCCAAAATGATATTGCAGCCGCTGGTGGAAAACGCCATCTATCACGGCATCCGCATGAGCGTGGAGGAAGATGGGCTCATTTTGATCAAGGCCTGGGTTACAGAAAATGATTTGCGGATAGAAGTAACCGACAACGGAAACGGCATGTCGCAAGAGCGTTTGGAGGAAGTACGCAAGGGAAAGAGCATAGGCCTTGGCGCAACCATGCGGCGCATTGCCATCGTGTGCGGGGAAGGCAGCGAGTTTACATTAAACAGTACGCTTGGCGAAGGCACCACCATTTCCATTAAAATGACCAGGGGGCTTTAATATGCAGAAACTGAAAGTAATGATCGTGGAGGATGAATCGCTTGAGCGTATGCTGCTCAGGCGGTATTTGGAACAGGAAGCCGGCTTATACGAGGTGGTGAAGGAGGCCTCCTTCGCCCTGGAAGCTCTGGAATATCTGGATGAGCATTCGGCAGATATCGTGATCACAGACATCAACATGCCCGTGATGGACGGGCTTACAATGGCGCAGCGCATACTTGCGATGGATGAAAACGTGCAGGTGGTTGTCATCACCGGCTACAACGACTTTGAACATGCGCAGCGGGCGATCAAGATCGGCATTGTGGATTATCTGGTAAAGCCCGTGGACTTAAAAGAGTTTTCCGCCATCCTATCCAACGTGCGGGAAAAGATACATAAAAAGCAAGGCGGCGGAATTTCCAGCACGGAAATTGAGCGGCAGATTGCGCAAAGCATGCCCGCCTTGCGCGACCGCTTTTTGAACGAACTGGTCACAAAGCCCATGGACATCGATACAATACGGGAGAAGCTTTCCTTTTACAAGCTGGAGCTGAACGGAGAATTTTTCCAGGTGGCTGTAGCCACGCTTCTTCAAAACAACCTGAGCACCATGCAGCAAATGTTCACCCTGTATTCGGTCGGGAATATGGCCAGGGAGGCGCTGGAACCGAATCACGTATTTCTTTCGGAAAGCAGCCAGCTTGTGTTTTTATGCAGCCACATAGAGGATACTCCCGTAGACTTTGATAAGCTTACGCATGTTCTGGTTAGTTCGCTGGATGTTCCTTATGCCATCGGCGTAGGTTCCATGGCGGAAGGCATGGGAAGCATCAGCCGGTCATATGCCGAGGCGCTGCGGGCTGTAAACTGCCACACCTTCCTTGGCGATAATCAAGTGATTTACTATCAGGATCTGGGTTTTGCAGAAGACAAGCCCTCCTTGTCGGTGCCCATTCCGGTGTCTATGGCGGAGCTTACTCAAATGGAATTCCTCTTAAGAGGCGGCATGAATGCAAACGTGCGCGCATGGGTGGAAGAGCATTTTTCTTACGCCAATGACAGCATTGAAAATGCGCGCCTGCGCGCGGTGCAGGTAATCTCCAGCCTGTACGCCATGCGTGTGGAGCCTTTCATGAATTTGAAGGAGCGGATTGCGCAGACGTTTGAATTAAATTCGGTTGCGGACATCAGGGATCTGCTGCTGAATCTGCTGGGCGAAGCCACCAGCACGCTGGAAAGCATACGCAAAAACACGGTTTCCAGGCAGATGCAAAACATTGTGGATTACGTACAGGTTAACCTTTCGGAGCCATCCCTTTCTCTGCACGAAACGTCAAAGCATTTTTTCTTCAACGCTTCCTACTTAAGCCGCATTTTCAAGCAATATACCGGCATGTCCTTCCGCGATTATGTAAACAAGCAGCGCATTGAACAGGCCCGCAAATACCTGGATGACGCAAACGTGAAAGCCTATGAAGTCGGCGTCCGCGTTGGCATTGACGACCCCAACTATTTCTCGACTTTATTCAAGAAATACACGGGCATGACCATCAAACAATATCGATCCGGCGCAGATCATGGCTAAAAAGGTCGAAAAACAGTCAAATAATTGAAGGTTGTGGTAAAATTTCTATATGTAATTGGGAAAGCCTTTCCTGTATGATGATTACACCAAGAAAATTCAATAGGAGGTACAACCATGAAAAGGTTCTCCCGGTTATTGGCTGTGGCCGTAGTCGCGGTCATGACGCTCTCCCTGGTCCTTTGCGGGGGCGCGCTGGCACAGGAAAAGAAGACGCTCAACGTATGGCACCTGTGGACCACCGAAACAGATGCAAACGCCAAGTCTTTCAACATCGTACTGAAGCAGTGGCAGGAACTGCATCCCGACGTTGAAGTCGTGATCGACGCCACCGAAAACGAAGCCTACAAGACCAAGCTGAAGACCGCCATGGCCGCCAACGAAGTGCCCGACGTGTTCTTTGCCTGGGGCGGCGGCTTCGCCAAGCCCTTTGTGGAAGCAGGTCAGGTGCTCGCTCTGGATGATTACCTTGCTGACGGAACCCGTGACCGCCTGCTGGGCGGCGCTCTGGACAACGTAACCTACGGGGGCAAGACCTATGGCCTTACGTTCATCCAGTGGGTAGGCACGCTGTACTGCAACAAGGAATTGTTCGATGCCAACAGCGTTAAAATACCCACCACCAACGACGAGCTGCTCGCCGCCGTGGCTGCCTTCAAGGCCAAGGGCATCGTTCCCTTCACCGTAGGCGCCAAAGATGGATGGCCGGCCATGTTCTACCAGAATGTGTACGCCGTGCGCACCGCAGGTGCCAAGCTCAGCAACGAAGCCCTCGCCGGCGCCTCCACGTTCAACGCGCCCGAGTTTGTGCAGTCCGCGAAATACCTGGATGACCTGGTAAAGGCCGGTGCCTTCGATCCCGGCGCTCTGGCCCTGACCTATGACGAAGCCAAGATCCCCTTCCTGGCAGGCCAGGTTCCCATGATCTATATTGGCAGCTGGCTGGCCGGCGAAATTCAGGATCCGAAACTTTCCCAGGTTGTGGATAAGGTTGTAGCCGTGAACTGGCCCTCCATCGCTGATGGCAAGGGCGAAGCGACCGAGATCCTGGGCGGCGCCATCGACAGCCTGATGGTCAGCAACAACGCCAAGGACAAGGATCTGGCCGTGGAATTCGTAAAGTACATCACCGAGAACATGTCCCGAGAAAGCTTCAAGCTGGGCGCCGGCATTGCTACCTGGAAGATCGATATGACCGGCATCACGGTAAGCCCGCTGGTGCAGAACATCATTGATATCGCTTCCAAGTCCACAGCCTCCGTGCTCGCGTGGGATACCTTCCTCTCCGGCGAAGCCGCTGAGCGCCATAAGAGCCTTGTGCAGGAGATTTTTGCCGGCCAGCTCACCCCCGAAAACTTCGCGGCTGAAATGGAAAAGCTGCAGAAGTAATACTCCCGCATGACAAGGTTCATCCCTAAACTTTTGAACGCTATCCCCTACGGAACCTGTTTCGTAGGGGATAGTGTCTAAAATGATAGTTTACATTATGCTGCGTTGATGATTTGGTATGGATGCCCGCGATGCTGGCACCATCCTAAAGGATAAAATCGTGTGCCTTTCACCTCCTTCCGCCTCCTTCGTCGGCACCATCCCATCTGGCTCAATCGTCGCGGTGTTCGCTTCGCCCCGCCTGCCGAAGGGCGGAGCTCCCTCCCACCGCTCGTTTCGCCAGCCTCCTACACCCCTCCCATTTCCGCCACTGGCGGGGTCGGGGTTACGGAGCCTAAAGAGGGAGGCTCTTAGAAAGGCTCCCTCTGGAGGGAGCTGTCGCCGCAGCGACTGAAGGAGGTTTGCCAGGGATAGGCAAATCGTTGAAGAATAAAATACCATTAAGCGCCTTCATTTAAAATGAGGGATTTCGCTGTAGGGGTTGATGAAGTGGAAAAGGTCTTTAGGGACAAGGGGGCCATCGCGATCTTTGTGCTGCCGGCTTTCCTTGTATTTTCATCCATTGTGATTTTGCCTATCGTTTTTTCCGGGTATTATTCACTGCTTGACTGGAACGGCGCCGGCAAGAGCACGTTTATTGGCTTTGCCAACTACATTGAAATGTTCTCCAATCCATCCACCTATTTTGTAAAAGGAATCATCAATTCGGCCATACTGGCGGGCCTATCCATTTTTGTTCAGGTGCCGCTGGCCCTGGGCCTGGCGCTCCTCATATCCCGCGGGGTCAAGTTTGAAGGCCTCTTTCGGAACGTGTATTTTATTCCCGTCATCATCTCCACTACGGTCATCGGCCAATTGTGGATGAAGATATATCACCCCAACAACGGCATGCTCAACGTGCTGCTCCAAAATATCGGGCTTGCAAGCTGGAAGCACAGCTGGCTCGGCGATCCCACCATTTCGCTGGGCGCTGTCTTTTTTGTGCTGATATGGCAGTACATCGGCTATCATATGCTGCTGCTCTACTCCGCCGTCAAGGCCATTCCCTCCACGCTGTATGAGGCGGCTGAAATCGACGGCTGTTCCAAAGGGCAGCTAAGCCGCCATATTTCCATTCCGCTCATTATGCCAATGATCAAGGTGTGCGTAACCTTCGCGCTCATCGGGTCCCTTAAAACCTTTGACCTGATCTATGTGCTCACCAAGGGCGGCCCCATCCATGCCACAGAGGTGCCCACCACACTTATGTTCGCCAACATCTTCCTGAACTACCGCTACGGTATGGGAAGCTCCATGGCGATCTTCATCCTCTTGGAATGCCTGCTGTTCACGGTTTGCGTTCAGCGGCTGTTCAAGGTGGAAGACCTTGAATTTTAAGGAGGATGCGCATGTATAGGTTTTCAAAGACCACCAGAAAAGTCATCCTCTATACGGTGCTCATCGCAATCGCGCTGGTGCAGATTTTTCCGCTCTATTGGCTGTTTACCTTTTCGCTGAAAGACAATATCCAAATCTTTCAGACCAACCCCTTGGGGCTGCCCAATCCCTTTCATTTTGAGAACTTTACAGACGTGCTGGAAAACGGAAATGTGGCAAGCTTCCTGCTCAACAGCGCCATTGTCACGGTATCCACCATCTTCATTTCCACCATTCTCTCCACCATGGCGGCCTATGCCATCGCACGCATGAAGTGGAAATGGAGCAACCGCACGCTTCTCTTTTTTCTCATGGGTATGATGATCCCGCTGCACGCAACGCTGGTGCCGCTGTTCATTTTCTTAAAGCGCACCCGCCTGTACGATACGCCCTTTGCGCTGATTTTGCCGTATGTGGCTTTCGCGATCCCCATGGCCATCTACATCTTTGTGGGCTTTTTCAAAACCATTCCGCGGGAGATGGAGGAAGCCGCGTGCCTGGACGGCATGAGCATCTATGGCATATTCATCCGGATCATGGTTCCCCTCATCCGCCCGGCCATCGCCACCGTGGCAATCTTTACGTACCTAAGCTGCTGGAATGAATTGATGTTCGCCATTTCGTTCATCAGCAAGCCCCAGTGGAAGACACTGACGGTCGGCATCATGGGCATGGTGGGCATGTATGCCACCAACTGGGGCGCGCTGGGCGCCGGGCTGGTCGTCGCTACGGTGCCCACGCTGATCATATATCTTTTGATGAGCGGCGAAATTCAAAAGAGCTTTACCACAGGCGCTCTGAAGGGGTAAGGGAAGAAACTGGAGGACGTTGAGGTGCTGATTGCTTATGTAGAGAGTCCGCAAAGGGTGTTATAAAAGGATACAAAGGAGCTGCCGTAACCGGCGGCTCCTTATGTATTCTGCGGTTGATGACAACCTTAAGCGATTTCACTATTCTCATTATTGGTTAACTATTGACAGCATCCCAAATCTTTGTTATATTTTATTCAATATCATTAAATAAGAATAATTCTTAGGAGGTAACCCATGAAAAGGATCCTGTCCGTACTTCTGGCTGTTTTGTTCATCGCCCTCCCCGTACTGGCCATGGCTACCGGTATCACAGCTGAAGGCACTTATAAGGACGGAGTTTACACGGGTGAAGGCGAAGGCCTTTACGGCCCCCTAAAGGTGGAAGTGACCATTGAAGGCGGTGCAATCAAAGGCATCAAGCTTCTGGAAACAGAGGACACCGAAGATATTTACACCGAAGCGGTGGATGCCGTGTTTCCCGCTATCATTACCGCCAATACTGTTACAGGTGTGGATGTTAAGTCCGGCGCCACTTTCTCCTCCACAGGCATGCTTACCGCCGTGGCCAATGCTCTTGCGCAGGCCGGGGCTGCTGTGACGCTGCCGGAAGCAAAGGAAGAAGAACCCGCCGATCAAGAGCCTTCCACAGTGGGTTCCGGCACCGTATACATGGGCTTTGGCTCCGTGCCGAATTTCCGCGTCGGCCCCGGCAAAGACCCCACCGAGACACAGGTCTATTCTTTTAACGTGACCATGGCCTCCGCCCTGTTTGACGAAGAGGGCCGCATTCTGGATCTGAATGTGGATATTTACGAGATCAGCACCCCCAACTATGACGGCGCGAGCATGCCCCACTTCTCCGGCTGGCCGGGCAAGGAAGGCTACAACGTGTTTGACCATGAGAAAGAGGCTGTAACCGGCGTTTCAGAGAATACCGAGGATTCTGTGAAAGCGGAAATAAACGGCTGGCAGACCAAGCGCGAACGCGGCGACAGCTATGACATGAATCCCAAGAACGAATGGTACAAGCAGATGGATGCCTATGAAGCAATGTTCACAGGCAAGACCGTTCAGGAGATTCGCGATTGGTTCGGCAAGTATACCTCCACCCGCAATGGCCGGCCCATCAAGCTCAATTCCGAAAATGAAGATGATATCAAAGCGCTGGCCGCTATGAGCGAAGAAGACAAGGCTGTGCTGGTCGATGCAACCTCACAGGCTACCATAAGCCTTTCCGATGCCCACGGCCTCATTCTGGAAGCTATTGAAGAAGCCTATGCCAACCGCAAACCATCCCTGACGATTGGCAAATAAATTACGCAATTACATAGAAGGCGGCGCAGAGTAATCTGCGCCGTTTTATTCTTACTGCACTTTGCTTTCACACCTATCATTGATTACATCCTTACACCACGCCCCATCGCTGTCATCCTGAGTACGCGGAGCGGCGAAGGATCTAGCGGAACATGATAGGCTAAATACAGGTGATGGCATATTGCTTAGTATTCCAATGAAGATGCCGTGAAAAAGGACAAGGGGAAAGACCAGAGAAGGCTTCCCCTTGAGGGGAAGCTTAAGACGAAGGAGACTGATGAGGTGTTTATGGTGGCAATATGTAGTAGCAAGACACCTCATCCGTCGCTGCGCGCCACCTTCCCCTCCAGGGGAAGGCTCATGATATACATGGAAAATCGCCGTTTGATAAGTGTAACTTTGGTAGCGAAAGATGAAAAATGAAACGTAACTTCTGTAGTTGTCATAGTACTAGTGGACTTTCAACTACAGAAGTTACGGAATAACAAACCAACCCCCACCCGTCTGTCATCCTGAGGGCTCCGCCCGAAGGATCTTGCCCTTGGTATATAAGTTTGCTGTAAAAGATCCTTCGGGCGAAACCCTCAGGATGACACGTCCCGGAGTGGGAGGAAGCAGGAAGGACGAGCGTATCCCGGTACAGGCAGGCGATTGCAGTCCTCTGCCACTGACATATTCATTTCCAGTATTCCGTAACTTCTGTAGTTGATAAAATACTGGTACTGGTCCGCTTTGCGAAAGCCTTTTCCCGCCATCTCTTGAAAAACTGCAGAATACTGTATATGATTGGGTGTATGAAATTGCATTTACGGGGAGATGAAGCGATTGAACACCCTCAGCGGATACATCTCTGTTTAGGATAAATCCTCCAATTGGAGCATGCTTAAGCGGCGCGTCAATCAGTACTGTGCATGGAGGCGTATCCCTAGTCTTGCTCGTTTCGGGCGGACATGACGCATCCCAGCCGATACAAAAAAGCCCGCCGATTCACAAAAGAATCCTTTTCAGAGAGGCAGCCGTTATGTTGAGAATTGCTATCTGCGACGATATGGAGCCCGAGCTTCAGCGCATCGCCGCGCTTACCAGGCAATACCTGGAAGAGCGCAGCATAAACGCCGAACTTCGGGAGTTCAGCCACCCGGACGCGCTATTGACAGCTTGTGAAACAGAAACCTATCACATATTCCTGCTGGACATGGTCATGCCCATGATCAGTGGTCTGGAACTGGGGCGGAGCATACGCCGCATCAGTACCGACGCGCAGATCATCTTTATCACCACCGAACCCGGCTTTGCGCTGGACGCCTATTCGGTCAACCCCCTTAACTATCTTCTCAAGCCCGTGGATACGGGAGCGCTGTTTGCCGCTTTGGAACTGGCATCAGAGAAGGTGGATTACGGAGAAGAAGCTGCCGTTACCATCAAAACGAAGGGCGGCCTGCGAACCCTCTCCATCGGTATCGTTGCCTGCTGCGAATACGCGCGCCATACGGTCATATACACGCTGGCAAGCGGCGAACGGGTAGAAACCACAACGATCCAAGGCAGCTTTTCCGAGCATGTCGCACCGCTTATGCGTGACCGGCGGTTTATTCAGCCTCATGCCGCCTTTGTGGTGAACATGAGCCGCGTGGAGCGGCTGACCAAGGACGGTTTTACATTGCAATGCGGCGTTTTCGTGCCGGTGTCCGGCAAGCAGTTCGCATCAGCGCGGAACACCTATATGAGCTATCGTCTGGGGGAGGCGTGAGCATGCAGTTCTACGATTTATTGCGTTCCATTGTGACAAACGCCATGCTGGCATCGCTGCTGTTTACGCTGGCCCAGCCTAAATACAGCCTACGGGCAATGTTTGCGGCATTGGTAACCATCGTCGCGCTGGATCTTATGCTGAACGTTTTTTTCTATCTGCGAAATGACTATACAACGCTGGGAAAGCTGGATATCCTGTTTTTCATCTTTATCGGCGCCGCCGTGAAGCCTCTCTTTCGGGAAACGCCTATGCAGTGGCTGTTTAACTGTCTCACAGCCATGAACGTTTACGCCATCACAGTCATTTTAAGCTATTACCTCTGTGATCTGTTACCGTACCCATCTTACGCCATTACGGTGCTGCGCTTTTTACTATTCGCCGCCGCGATATTGCTGTTTCGCAAGCGCCTGCGGCCGCTCTATCGTCAGGCGGCGGAGCATTGGAGCGTCTACCTTTTTGTGGCAGCCGGCCTTTTTGCTAATTTTGCGTGGTACTTTATGTCAAGCGACGATGTGGAGCGGACGCTTACGGAGGATTTTGGTCCGCTTCTTCTGCTCGTCATGCTAACGGCGCTCGTCTATCTCGCCATGTTTTTCTCGCTGCAAAAGACCTTGCGGGAATCAGCCCTGCGGATGGAAAACCTGAAAATGCAGTCTGACCGGGAGCTGACCCGTCAGCGGCTCAGCCTGATGGATGAGGCTGTGCGGCAGATGAGCATCGTACAGCATGACTGCCGCCACTTCAACAATACGCTGCTTTCTTTGCTGAAGGAGGGTGAAGCGGATAAGGCCGCCAGCCTCATTAAGCGGCAGAGCGAGGCACTGCCGCAAAAACCGCAGAGCTATTGCCAGAACGTACCGGTAAACGCTGCTGTATCTTATTATGCTGAGCTTGCGCGGCAGCGGGGTTTTTGCTGCGTTCTTAGGCTGGACATCCCCGATAAGCTCCATGTGGACGAGCTTTCGCTGGCAATGGCTGTATCCAACCTGATGGAAAACGCCATTACCGCCGTTTCCAACCTGACCGCGGAGATTGCGCCTGTGGTGCGCTTTACCGCTGTGAATACGGGTCAGCTCATTCTTGAAATGAGTAACCCCTACATAGGCGAGGTCCTGTTGGACGAAAGCGGCTTACCCAAATCTCGCGTGGAAGGCCACGGCAGGGGCACGCAAAGCGTGGCGGATTTTGTGCTAAAATGTGGCGGTGAACTTACATATGAGCTGGCGGGCGGCATGTTCAAGGTTCGGATGATGGTATGATGCCCGCTTAGAAACGCGTGTCAAGAGATATTTTTTCCAAAATGCGACAACTTTAAGTAGAAAATCGCGTCTTTTAAGCATAAATCGGGTGCTCCCTTCTTTTTGATGCTATCCTCCCGCCAGGAAAGCAGTGAAAGAGAAGGGAGCGCTTTTTTATGGGTGAGACCGCCAGGCGGCGGGAAGACCGGCCGCTGTCTGCCCCCAATGCAGGCGGCAACGTCTGGCCCAGGCAGCATTGTCCCGCCTTTACACCACGGGGCGGCGCGGCGGAGCAGAGCTGCTGGTACTGCATTTACGCCGACTTCCACTTGGATAAGCCCCGTGCGCTGGATGTGGGCATCTGCAACTGGCCCAAGAAGATTCAAACAGAGAAAACAAGGAATGAAGGGTGAAGCATTGCAGTCTATGGAAAGCGATCAGTAAGCGATTGCAGCATGCGCACACGAAAAAGGATTTCTGGCATCCTGCAGGAACGAAAGCTATGAATGGAGGTTTTGTTTCATGAAAAAGCTGGTTTGTCTTACATTGGCGATCTTATTCGCGTTTGGATGCACGTTTGCGCTGGCACAGGGCAGCGATACGGAGAAAGCTGCAGCGATCAATCCGGAAAGCTACCCATATTTCTACGTCATGGGCATTTCGCAGGCGGAAACGGACGCATCGTCCTTTATCGTGGTGAACGGGTGTTTTGGGGATTTCCAGTTAAAAGATGATGATGGCGAAGTGGATCTGGATGTATTGGGCTTTCACGAGGAAACCCCGGTAGAACTTAAGCTGGCGGATACGTGCGAGGTTCTTATGCCGGAGGATTTCGGCGATAACATCGTGGTAAACCTCCCCTGCGAAGACATTCTGCAATGGTTCGCTGCGCAAAACGAGGGAAAAGAGGAGCCGTTTACCTTCTTTGCTGTTTTAACGCTTGACGAATCAAACCAGGTAACGAAACTGGAGTACCAATATTTCCCCTGGGGTTGATGGCATACCGCCGGGCTTGCGCTGCAAAGCGCTAACCATAAAAATCTGGAGGAATACATATGAAAAAACGGTTTTTTACCCTGTTCACCGCTATATGCGTACTGATGATCCTGTCAATCGCCGCGCTGACCGAGACATCAAATGGCTTGCAGCCGCTTTGGGAAGCGAACGATACCCGAAACAAGATCGCCGTCATCAGCGACATTCATCTGGGAATTGACGACTCCTTTGCCGAGAATGCGGCCAACAAAGAATACTTGCTGCAATTTTTAAAGCGGCTGCAAGCAACGGCTGATGTTCGGGAACTTGTCATCGCCGGTGACTTCCTGGACGAATGGTATCTGCCGCTGAATTATCCGGCATACTCTGATTCCGCGGAATTTTACCGCAAAGTGATCGCGAACAATCAGAACATCATGGATGCGCTGAAGGGCGTCATGAGTGCCGGCATCAAGCTGGTCTATGTGCCCGGCAATCACGACATGCTGCTGGAATCGGGCATATTAGACGAAGCGCTGCCCGGTATTGTGCAGGCCAGGGACGTCAGAGGGCTTGGCGCCTACTATACCGGCGACCGGAATGAAATCGTCGTCGAGCACGGCCACCGCTATGACGTCTTTTCCGCGCCGGATACGCTTTCAAACGCAGCATTGTGCGGCAACGGCGATACCATACTGCCCGCCGGATACTTTTACGCACGCTATGCCACCAGTTGGGTCATTGAAGGCCGCCCGTCGGTTAAAAAGGACCTGCCTGTGGTAACGATCGTACCGGAGAAAACCGATACGGATCAGTACGGCGCTTACATTTATCATTCCCTTCTCAAAAATATCTCCATGAGGATGACGCCCAACGAGAGCCTGGACCAGAAAATATTCGATGTGCGCATCGCCGGATTCAATGATGCGTATACCTACCTCGATTTCTATCCCGGTCAGCAGGAGGACGGAACCATTTCCGCGCCGGTGCTGTTTAAAAATATTCAACGCACATGGGCTGAGCGTCAGACGCTCAATCATATCAAGGTTCCCAACAGCTTCCTGGAGGCGGTATCCGGAACCTTGGACTGGGAATACTATTTTAAGCAGGCAAAAACGCAGTATCTGGAAAACCCGAACGAAAACGTGGACGTGGTCGTTTTCGGACATACCCATGTACCCACCTATCGGGACATAGGCAGCGGGAAATATTACATCAATGACGGAACCTGGATAGATCATAATACGGACTACCCGGACGCCACCCGCACGTTTACGGTCATCACCACCGGCGATAAGGATACGGCTGTGCTGTTCAAATTTATGGAGGACGGCTCTGTAAACGACATAAGCGTAAGCGCAGGCAAGGCGGAAGACAAAAATGCTGCAGCCGGTGAAACATCTCCCGCAGTAAATGCTTTGGGCAATGTGACGTTTGATGTAAAAGCTGTTGAAAACTACGGCGATGACGCCACGCAGGCGCGTTATGTTGAAGTGAGCGGGCTGACAGACGATAGTATTCAAGCAAAGCTGAATGAAGCATTAAAAACCTTCTGCCTCAAGCCGACGATGGATGCTGCGAGCGATACCACGTACGATATTAGGCCTGTTTTTGAAGTTGTATCCGGGGATTTGCTGAGCATAAGGACATATAATACCGCCTATACCGCAGGCGCGGCTTACCCCGTCAATTCCATACGGACACAGCTTTTCAGCTTGGCAACGGGCGATACGTATGCGGGGGATCTATGGGATTTCATAAAGGACAAGGACGCGTTCAAACAGCTGGCGCTTGACGGAAAATTCGGTTTTACAATTGCAGGGGCTGAAGGTGAAATTCCCGAAGAAATCAAGGCGGCGGCGTATCAAAAACTTGCAGAGGGCATGGATGCTCCTGAATTTGCGACGCAGTTTTTCTTTGGCGACGGAGGCAGCCTGAATGTTTGGTGCGACGGTGATAACCACGCGACAGGGGACTATTGGCTGTTTGATATCCCTGTCATAGACTTGGAGGGTATGGCAACTGACAAGTTGATTCCCATGATTGAAACGCTGAAGAATCTTGGCAAGTGAAATCTGGGTATGCTAATGAAAGAACAAAATAGCTTGAGAGAGTGAGAGTCAAGAAGACGAAAGCGCAGGAAGGAGTAGGGGGGATTTCGATGTCCCCCCTTAACTCCTCCCTGCACTCTCCATATCCCCTTTGAGACGACCAAGGCTCCGTAGCCGAAGCGCCGCCTGTGGCGGATGAAGCGAGACGAAGGAGGCTAGCGAAACAAGCAGTACGAGCGGCAGCGAGTAATGCGCCGATTGAGCCAGATGGGGGAGGCGGGCCCTGGATCCAAAGAAGGAGAAACGTAAGAAAACAAGGGATGGATCAGAAACCAAGGGGACAGTTCGTAAGGTTCGCTGTTTAAAGATTGGCCCGCGTCAGCAGATCAATTAATATATAATATAAATGGAGAGCTCCAGTCAATTAGTAACCGAAAGAGCCGTCCCCGTGGTTATTATATGTTTTGAATAACATCAGTTCTGTATCTTCCCCAAATCTAAAAAGGCAAATATGCCTCAGCAAGCCTAAAATCCCCAAAATATTGATAGTAATTTATAAGAAGTTTCGATACCTCTTCTTTAAATTTTCTATCTTCATTCATACGAATTATTAGCTTTAACTCTTCGTCCTTCCAAAATGAATCTATATGTATATAAAGCATATTATTGTCACGGGTTAACTCATCAGTGTATGTATACTGTTCGGGAATACCGCTCATTGAATTTCTTAAGAAGTACTTCATTTCTCTTGACAGTTCATCTTCAAACTGCTTCCAAAAAAGCTTAACACGTTTAGGCTGCTCCCACACCGAAGTATAGAATTCATCTTGAAGTCCACTATATACCTTATTGTTTTCTATAAATAAATTATCATATAATTCTAGACAATGTTCAAATGCACCTTTATCAATAAAATGAACCATATAAAAGTTGTCCTTATTATTAATTATGTGTCGATTGACATATTTAATGTTATCAATAGATAATACACTCTTGTCACTGTTGTCAAAGAATATTTCCTTCATTCCATGGTCAAATATGGAAATAAGGTTAAAATTGTAGAATGTAGTACAGTCATCCTTAACTCGAGTATTTTTATGATTCATCTTTTCGTGTTCAAGTGCCTTAATTGTCGTAATAATTGATTCATAAATCTTTTTGTCATCTTCAGTCTTGTAACTTTCACGATTAAGTTGCTGAAATGCAAAAACTTTATGATCGATCTTATATAGCTCATTAACTTTATCATCAGCAACTAATCTTTCGATATATAGGGAACTTTCATTTGAAATGAAATAGTTAAGGATTTTATCTGAAGATACATTATGAATTGGCATATAGTTAAAATTTGGGTCTTCCTGCTCTTTTTCATGTGTTAAAAAAGCCCATAAGCTC
This sequence comes from Bacillota bacterium, assembly GCA_023416585.1. Classification (GTDB taxonomy): domain Bacteria; phylum Bacillota; class Clostridia; order Christensenellales; family Aristaeellaceae; genus JAEWAH01. The sequence goes on along the minus strand of JAEZHM010000040.1, from coordinate 143,583 downwards.
TTTTTCGCCATCTTGCAGCTAATTATAAGAACGGTATAGTAAACAACACATTCTATCTCTTTACCTTTATATGCGACGATATCTATCTCTCTTTCAGATCCCTTGATATCATCTATATAATAACGATTAGTTATTACGTTCCATCTATGGCTCCTCAGTATGTAATAAACATCGTATTCAAGGCAAAATCCTGTGTCCCCTACTGCTTGTAGCAACTTCTCATCTTCTGTCATATCAGGCATAATAAATACATCCTTTCAGTTTTATGTTACAAATCTACATCACATGAACACAACATGTAAAATTATCCATATTTTGTACTATCGTAGCATCCTTTACAATAATTTTCTATACAATAGTCTATACATATCAACACCATTTAGCTTAGTTACATAAACCAGGGAGACGGTTAATGTGGTTTGAGAAAAAACAAGGAAACCTTGATCCGAGTGAAATAACAATCCAACTTGAGAGTGACCGTGTCAAACCGATAAAAGCGCAGGAAGGAGTAGGGGGGATTTCGATTTCCCCAACTCCTCAAGCCTCCCTTTAAAAGGAGGTGGCGCGAAGCGCCGGAGGTTTGATTCTCACCCAACATATCCCCCTTGAAGCGGCCAATATCTGTGAGCCCTGGACCCAAAGAAAGAGAAACGTAAGGATACAAGGGATAGAATAGAAACCAAGGGGACAATTCATGGGGTTTGTTGTTTTATAGATTGACCAGAATCAGCAGAGCAATTATTGTTAAATACGAATGGTGAATGCCAGTCATGTGACCACGGGAACCGTCCCCTGTGTTAACCATAGATAAAATACTTCTATGTATGCAAAAATTGATTAATCAAGATTCTCTTTTAAAAATATTATTGTTTTCTTGAATTACGGCTAACCATTCTCTACTTATTTTTATGATTTCGTCAAAACAATCTGTATACAATTCTATAGAATCTAAATTCATACGATAGCTTGAACATAAGTGTTCTATATCTTCATCATCCGTAGTCATTTGATATAGTAGTCGATTAGAAACCTTTTCAAAAAGCAAGTATTTATGTATTGTTTTTCCTGCAAAAGTTATAATACTGTGATTAACATCTAGCCTACCTGAATAATCAGCGCTTGACATATAATATTTATTTGGAGAATTGGGTCCGATTAAGCGCAAATACTTTTTATGCCAATCAATTAATCGCAAAACGATATTCGTCCATTCATTCGGAAAGACATCGTTTTGTGTTATTACTGGTAATACCCCATAAAGTTCTTCCTGAATGTATGCAAGATTGTTTTTTGCATAAATACCCATTATTTCTTGCCTATGCAATAATATTTTTCTAATTGCTTCATAGTTTAGTGAAAGCAAGTAATCTACTTCATTTGTTTTTTCCTTTTCATTAATCGATTCACGACTTATGCACATAAGCCATATTTGATAAAGTACTCCTGATAGTGATTTAGTTATTTTATGTTGATTAAATACTCTATATGGTTTAGCCATTAGTCCACTTTTATGTATGCATTCAATTGCAGCCACAAGACTATTCACTAATTTCTGTTTGCCCTTTTCTTCAGATGAATCGTATGCAAGTATCCTTCTATTCCTTATATCAAACGGAACATTTTCATAACTACAATATTTCTTATTCAATATACATATAATATTATTCCACCCTATGGCTTTGGATGCATAGCCTAGCTCAAACATTACATTTGGATTAGGAATATTCATCGAGGATGAACCATGTCTATCTGTTTTTTCTGTATCTTGTTCATTCATATTTACAGAAGTAATGTCACATACAAAAATATCAGACCCATCAATTTTTGATAATATCGTATTAGCTATGTCTGGTGTTCCACTTATACCCTTTGTATCCCTATCAGGAATAACAATATCTGTTGCTCCCATATTCGCATAGAACTTTAAAGCCTTGTCCAAACTGCTCTGAATAAAAGAGCGGTTATCCTTATTGGGTAAATCAGATTGCCATGCATAAAAAACCTTATACTTCATACAACTCCCCAATACATTTGAATATACTTTTATGATATTTATGTCCCTTAATCTCATTATGCCATTATAAACTTTTCTATTTGTTGAACGCTGAAGATGGCTCTATATTAATATGGATACAAACAGTCATTCTTTATTGTATCTCATTATTTAAGAACACCTAAGTCCATTATGGCCCGTCCCCCCGCGATTTTCTATAATTGATGTACTCGAGATTGATCGCTGAATACTCTAAAGGGAGTTAATCGAATAATCATGGACTATATAGTGTTTCCCCTTTTTGATAAATCCGCCAAAGAAACTCGGGAGCACTTCCATAACGCTTTCAACAGTCACTTGACCTAGAGTTTTAACACCAGCTGCACCACTAATCTGAGATAAACTTCTTCCTCTAGAAATTTCTCTAAAAAGGCCTTCAAAGAAAGCATTAATTGACGGAACAACTCCATCCCGCAACATAGCATCCAAGTGAAAACGAAGAACGTTTGAAAAGCTGAAAAAGTAATTACGAAATTCAACGAGCAACAATTCACTCTCTCCAGAGTATTTCCACTGTGATTTTCCTTCAATACATGAAATGAATTCAACAAATTTCTGATTGCTAAACGACCATTGATTACCCTCTATCTTAACTACATCAATTTCGTCTGGGTACATTTCATGCCAAAATGCTCCATATCCAGGTAAATAGAAATTGATATTGTATCCTGAACGATGATGATAGTAGGGCAAATTGTTAATTATGCTTTCCCCCGCATCGGATTTCGGCCTAGCAAGCAAAATCCCAATGGTATCCGAGTTTATACTGTTTTCCCTAATATTTTCAAGCATCAAATCAAATGTTATTGCTTCGAACATTTCGCCCTCCGAAACCTCGTTATTGATCTGTAGAAAATATATTGTGCACTACCTGCAAAATCCAATATCCATTGGGCTCATCATTTTTAGCGTTTGATTAAATAATAAGGTTAATGCTCTTATGGTTTAATTTACATCACTATACAAATCGTGTCAATATATACTCGCACTGTAATAGCATCTCCAATCAGTATAACACGGATTACTGACCGTTTTGTTTAGCGGTTAATATAATCACTTGGGATTCACGAATACAAACCCTGCCTAAAACGGCAGGTCAAAAAGCACCTTTTACAACACCGGTACAGTTATACTGACAAGCCCATAATCCGGAACATCAATCCAAGCTTTTCCCTCAGAAAAATCCACTTGGAAATCATTCGGAACGGCCTTAAACGGACTGCCAAACGTATTGACAACCGTTTTGCTTTCACCGCCCATCACGAGGCCTTTTGCTTCCCCTGTGAAGGCGCTGCCTTTAAGATCAATTTCGATTTCCTTCTTTTCGCCGGAAACGTTCACCAGCTTTAGTTGAATGGCGCTTTTGCTGCCGGTTGCCAGGGTGTATACCCCATTTTCTTCACACGCATCCTCCAGCAGATAATCACCCCTGGTGGTGGAAAATATCTGCTGCACATAATAGTTCGGGGTCTTAAGCACATCGCTTTCGTTGAACCAGATCATATCCGGCGTCCATTGCGCAAAGCCATCCCTGGCAAACAGGGGTGCATAGCAGGCCAGGCGAACCAGATCGCTGTTGCGCTCGATGCCTGTCATGTACGCGGCTTCGCAAAGCGCCGAATACAGGTTGTTGGGCCGCTTCCCCGATACAGCCGGTTCATGGGCGGCATACTCGCCCAGAAAAACAGGGTTGCCGTTCCTATTGTAATGGTCGTACCGGTTTACGTTTTGCAAAAACCAATCCGATGCCATGTAGTAATGCTCATCCACCATGTCTGACGGGAACCCGGCCCTGATCCTGCGCCAGTTGTCCTCAAAGAGTCCCCCATCCGCTACCGGACCGGCTGCCGCGATGCAAACGATATCAGGGTAGGCTGCCTTCACCGCTTTTTCGATCTGTTCATAGCGGGAAAAGTATTCCGCACCCCAGTTTTCGTTGCCGATGGCAAGGTAGCGCAAATCAAAGGGTGCTGGATGTCCATTCTCCGCCCGCTTTTTACCCCATGTGGTATCCGCGCTGCCAAGGACATATTCCAGCAGGTCCAATACATCCTGGACATGCGATTCCATTTCAGCTTTGGAAGTGGGAAGTTCATCGGTTCCCCTTGCCTGGCACAAAACGCCGGCATGCACAACGGGAAGGGGCAGCGCGCCTATATCTTCACACATCTGGAAATATTCATGGAAGCCAAGCCCATAGGACTGCATATAGCCCCAGGTGTTTTCATTTTCCTTTCTTGTTTCCAGGGGGCCGATGGTATCTTTCCAGCTGTAAACATTCCGTTTGTAATACGACCCTTCCACAATGCAGCCGCCGGGAAAACGCAGGAAGCTTGGCTTTAACGCCTTCAGTGTGTTCACAAGATCGCTGCGCAGGCCGCCGTTTTGCCAGGCAGCGCCATAGCAATCCACAGGCATGAGGGAAGCCATGTCCATATCAAAGGTGCCGGTTCCCCGAGCGATGATGCGCAGCCACACGGTTCCATCCGCAGCCGCGGTCAAACGATAGCCATCATATTTATTGAATCCTGAACCATCAGGCTTAATCACAATCTCGTTGCTATATAGCTCGCCCTTGGAATCTTCCAAGGCCACCAGTATCTCGCCGTCAAAGTTCACCTGCCGCAGCCATACCGAAAAGCGGTATTCCGCGCCTTTTTCCACAAGGATACCCGGCCTTGTGGCCTGTTTGGGAAAGCCCGCGTTTATGATGCGGTAATCGCCGCTCTCCACCGTTATCCGCATATAATCCGGATTATTGGGGTGAATCGGCGCTTCAGATTGAAGCTCCGCATTTCCCGCAGCCTTGTTCCTGTGGTTGAACATCCAACCCGTCAGCGCGTCGTAACGGGTAGGATTCTGCAAATTACGGTATTCAAAAGACCTGTTGCGAAGCAGCTCCGCATACAGGCCGCCATCCGCCGCGTAATTGATATCTTCAAAAAAAACGCCATACAGTGTAGGGCTGATATCAATGCCCTTAGATTGTGTATCCACATGCCAAATAACACCCTGTGCCTGCGACGAGGATGCAAAACACAGCATGCAAAGGAGTAAAACCCAAAAGCGTTTCATTTTTCTTCTCCCGTATCGCGGTAGTGCATGCGCACCTTGATATCCTGCGGGTAATTGCCAAACCCTCTGCCGAAAATGGTCAGCCCGCCCTGGTTGCGGGCTTTGTCCGGCACGCTTAAGCGCAGAGTCATCGTATTGGTATTATTATCAATGCCCAGGTCGGATAGGCATACGTTGGAAATCTTGAAGCCGTCAATAAACGACCCGCTGTCGTTGACGGAAAGCAGCTTGAACAAACCGTGCTGGTTCCAGTTTCTGAACCACCAGTCGGGATTATAAATGCCTTTTGTGCGGCCAAAGTCGCCGGGGCTGATCCAATAGCCCAGTTCCCTGCCGTTAATGGAAAAGTAGATGTCGCTGGGCCAGTCTTCGGAGACGCCCGGCGCTTCGGAGGAGATTTCAAGAGATATTTGCAGCTCCAGCAGCAATTGGTTTGCCCTTAACAGGTTGGGAACCATATATTCCACATACCCTTTGCCAAACCAAAGAATCCCGGCAGTGGCCCGCTCAGGGTAACCAAAGAAGCGCGGCTCATCCACCTCGCCAATCAGGTGGTCGCTGGTGGCAAGGCCGCAGGTTGGAAAGATTTCATACGCGGTGTACTGCCCGACGCCGATTTCCGTTTCGTACATGTTCCGCCCTTCATCCAAGGGAGTGGGATCGATGATGATACGCTCCTGCGCAACGCTGCACACCTTTTGCAGGCCATGCTTTCCCACAGACATCTCCACATCCACCAGCCCGCATTCCACCAAGGCCTTGATATGGGGCGTCAGCGCGCCGCTGGTAATTTTAAGCTCCTGGGAAATGACGGTCATGGGCTGGGGGCCTTTGACACTGAGCATCTCCACAATGGATATGCGTGTTTCAGAATCCAAGGCGTGAAAGAGGGGCAGCCCATCCCGAAGCTTTTGGATGTGTATCATTCAGATCCTCCAAGAATTCATACGTCGAAAACGGCTTAAAAGCAAGACAATCCTATTTAAGTTCTTCGAATCAGGCCGTTTTCCTCCCTATGGGAAAGCTTTTTCAGCCTGCTTTCACGCTATCGCGAGTTTGTGGCGTTTTACCCTCGCTACTGCTTCCAAAACCTTTGGTTTTGCGTCCATTTGCTCGGGCAAGGTAGGAATTGGTCCTCCAATGCCTACCGGGGTTTGTTATAGTGTTCCAAAACATAAATGCATCGATGGACTCAGCGTAACGCCAGAATACCACAAACCAGAGGTTCATGCCGCGCGATTTTTGAAATCTTCGCTCGGGCTACGCCCTCCCTCAGATTTCAAAAATCCATTTCCTTATACCCGGCTTGTACTGTGACATTATATACGAGGGCGGGGGCGGCGTTCGCCGTCTGCAACGGTATCATATGGCCTGCAATCGGCGGCGGGAGCAATCCCCAGCCCTACGCTCGACATACGAAAATAAAATGGTAAAACAGAAAAATGTTGACATCGAAGCATTTGAGTTTTGGTTTGTTTACCAATGATGCCAGCATCATCCCAAGGGATGAAAATAACAGTCCATTTACTCCTTCAGTCGCTGCGGCGCCAGCTCCCTCAAGAGGGAGCCTTTTGGAAAGCCCCCCTCTTGAGGGAGGTGCCGCCCGCAGGCGGCGGAAGGAGGTCTATCGTAGCGTCAATAATTATTTCGGGGCAGTATGAACATTCTATGGGGCGGCGGGCATGCCGCCGCCCCGGTCACATTCCCACTTATTTGGGTTCGCCGTATACCGCTTTGAATTCATCCATGACCTGGTCAAAGTAGCGGCGGCCTGCTTCGTTGAGCGCATCGGTATAGTCGTAAGGATCGGCAACGCCCTGGAACACAGCGGCTTCGATGCCTACCACGCCATTGTACTCACCATTGAAATAGACTTCGTTCAGGAAGGTGTTAAAGCCGGGGATGGCGACGCCGCCCAGGGATACGGGCCGGCGGGCATTGGCAAAGAAGCCGTCCCAATAGGCGCTGTCATCAAAGAGCTTGCGGTAGGCTGCCCATACTTCTTCGTTGTTGGTCAGCGGCAGGCAGTTGGGCATACGGTAGATCTTTTCACCGGCTTCATTTTTGAGGTTCGCAAAGCCATCGCAGCGGGCCAGCCAGCCATCCTTGCCCCAGGACATGAACTTCAGGGCTTCATAGGCTTCCCTGGGGTGCTTGGTGGTGGAGGAGATGGCGCCAAAGTCGATGAAGGACACGGCGTTGGAATTTTTCACCGTCTCGCTGGCGGGCGGCGCGTAGGGAACCATTTTGATGCCCCGCTCCAACGTATCGGACTGGGTATAGATATTGTTCATGGTCCACCAGGCGTCATGCTGAATGGCTACATGGCCGGAGTTGCCGGGCCATACGTCGTTGGATCCGGCCACGGCTGCCCAGGCTTCGCTGGTCTGGATGGCACGGTAGCCCAGACGCTGATATTCCGCTTCGGTGGCGATGGATTCGGCCCAGCCGCTTTCAAAGTGATACGCTTCACCATCCCAGCCGAATTCAGCCAAAGCGCCGTCTGTCAACGCGACAGGGCCGATGGTGATGAGGCCCAGGAAGGAGTTGTAGCCCCAGATGCCGTTTTCAGGCGAGGTGCACTCCTCCATCAGCTTCAGCATCTCTTCGTAGGTCCAGTTGGCATCGGGCATGGGAACGTTCAGCTTTTCAAAAACTGCCTGGTCCAGGTAGATGGTGATGGGCAGATATTCAGCCGCCATGAAGAAGGTGCGCTTTCCGTCCAGATAGCCGACCTTTTTCAGGGAGTCGTAGTATTCCGCCGCCTCGGGATCATTCTCCCAATAGGGGGTAATGTCTTTGAACCAGCCGTTCAAAATGCAGGTATCCAGGTTCAGGTGCTGGAACATGTCGGGGAAATCGTTGTTGGCGGCCAGGTTGGCCAGGTTGGACATGTACACATCCGTGCCGCCCAGCTTCAGCACCTCGATGGTGATGTTGGGATGCAGCTCATGGAACTTGTCGGCCAGGTATTGGGTCATTTCGTAGTCGTCCCACACGGCGTAGGTCAATTTGATCTGGTCGGTGGTGTTCATGGCCGGCATGGTGCCAGCTTCAGCCACAGCAAATGCGGGAAGCAGCGTTGCCATGACCATGATAAGGGTCAAAAGCAGGGACAGTTTCTTCATGGGGATACCTCCTTGTTGATTTTCTCAAAAGCCTTTCCGGCTTTGATTCCAAGGGATGATACGGCTGAATGGTGCCTGTCACTCGCCGGTGATGCCGCTCTTGTCCACGCTTTGCACGAACTGCTTTTGAAGCACAAAATACAGTACGAGCAGCGGAGCGATAGCCAGCATGGTGCCCGCCATGCGGATGGCGTCGTTAAGCCTGTTGGGGGAAGTCTCCCAGGCGGAATAGAGCGCTTCGTAGCTCGTTTGAAACCTTTGCAGCTCGAGTAGCAGTGTCGTTAGTCCCGACCTGGAATTGGCATAGCCCAAGTACAGATTGATCAGATAGTTTTCATTCCAGTACCAAACAAAGGAGAAGAGCGTCACCACCACCACGGCGCCCATGGAAAGGGGAACGGCGATCTTGAAATACCCGCCGATGTGCCCTACCCCATCGATCTCAGCCGCCTCGATTAGGGATTTGGGCACCTGGTGATGAAAGTTGTAAAAGATCAGTATGAACAAGGCGCTTTTGAAGCCCTGGCCCAAGAAAGCCGGCACAATAAAGGCCCATAGCGTTCCCGTCAGCTTCAGCTTGTCAAACAGCACATAGGTCGGCATCATGGTTACCTGGGGCGGTAGGAGGAAGCTTAAAAGCAAAAGGCCCATCCACATTTTCTTCAGCGGAAACGCGTACCTGGCAAAGCCGTAGCCCGTAAGGGAGCAGATGAATACCTGGGCGATGGTAGGAAGCACGGCAATGAGAAGGTTTTTGAAAAGGGAGGGGCCGTACTCCATGGTGGCAATGGCATCCTGATAGTTCTTGGCATAAATAGCGGATGGAATCCACTTGACCGAGGAATCCAACAGGTCCTGGCGCGGCATCAGGCTGGTGGAGAGCATGTACAAAACGGGATACACAAAGATGAAAGCGATGCTGATCAGCAGCACATAGGTTACCAAGCTCATCAGCAAGCCGCGTTTTTCATTGCTGCCAAGCAGAAACTTTTTTGTATGCTCCCTGCGTGCGCCAGGAAAATGGGGTTTCTTTTTCAAAACGACGCTCATGTTCTGACCCCCTGCTTTCTTACGCGCTTTTGCTCATACACAACATGTTTGTCGCTCTTTTCCCGAAGGATCAGGTAGGCGATGGCCAGCAGCAGCGCCACCACGAAAGCGTACACCCAGGCCATGGCGGCAGCAAAGCCATATCCCCTGCCGACCGCTGAATTGAACATGGTGTTGTAAATGATGGTGATCACTTCGTTCTGGCCGCCTGTGGCCATGGCCACGATGGTATAGATGGCGTTGAGCAGGATCAGCGGCTTTACGGCCGGCAGGGTAATTTTCCAGAAGCATTCCCAGCCCGACGCGCCGTCGATGCGGGCCGCCTCATACATTTCCCTGGACACCTTTTGCAGACCGGCGATAAAAATCAAAATCTGCACGCCGCTGTTCCAAAGGATCAATATCAGCGAGGAAAACAGTTCCAGGATGGGATCGGCCAGCCAGTAAGGCACCGCGTTTCCAATGGCCTGCATAAAGGAAGCGCTGTTCACCATGGGCACCGTCGCAGCGCCCTGCCGGGTCAGTTCCTGCATGACAGGGCCGGTGGCGATGATCACCGGCAGGAAGAAAATAACCCGGAACAGCCCCTTAGCCTTAATCTTGCTGTTTAGCAGCAGCGCCATGATCAGCGCGAAGGAAACAATCACCGGCAGCTGTATAATGATGGTCATGACAAAGCCCGCCAGCGCCACAGGGTAATTGTTGTCCAGAACGAACACATTGGCGAAATTTTGGAATCCCACATAGGTAAAGCTGAGCCCGTTGGAAAGCCGCACATCATTTAAGGAATAGAAAAAGCTTTGCTGCATGGCATACAGAAAAAAGATGCAAAGGCCCACAATCCAGGGGAGGATGAACAGATACCCGTACAGCCATTCCCGAAGCCTGCGTCTCGTCAGCCGCTTTTTCAAATGGGGATGGACCTTTCTTTTATTTGCCATGACCGGTCACCACCTTGTAGCTGAGCTTTTCCAGAGTGATGCCATCCATCGCGGCGGGCTTTTCCCCAAAGTTGATATAGATGGCCAGCCCGTTTTCGTACGTCACCCTCACCATATCGTTTTCACGAATGTGGGTATCAATGGCGCTGCTCCCGATCAGGTCGTGCAGCGCTTTCAGTTCCTTGTACCAGCCGGTGATCATGATCTGATACTTTTCAAACTGCGAAGAATAAATATCGTAGGAATTGGTCTCCTGCAATTCGATGGGATCTTCCCACGTAATGTAGAAAGAAGGCCTTGCCCCCTGCTCGATCAGCTTTAAGAAAAACCGCTTGGTGTTGGCCTGGAAATTCGTATATTCGGCGTAATAGGGTATGCTGCCGGACAATGCGATGGACAGGAAGGGAATCTCCCTGGACACGTACAGGTAATCAGAGCCGCCGATGGGCAGCCCCACCAGCGCGTTGGCGTTATGCCAAAGATAGGCGTTGGCGTTTAGTAGCACGGTGGGCATCGCCTGCGCCGAAGCAAAAGCCAGACGGCTGTAGAAATCAGCGCACACGCTGCTGTCGTAATACTTCTGGTTATAGTAGTAATCGGTCATCAATTCTGTCGTGCCGGTAAGGCAGAGCCCCGGTACGCCGCTTTCCCCGGCTTCCTTTAAAAGCTTCTGCCCGAATTCCAATGATTTTGAGGGGGTCAGAAACTGCAGCTCGTTATAGACCATGGCGTACTGGTACATGGAAAATGTGCTGCTGTTCACCTTTTTCAGCGCGTCATAGGTCAGGGCGGGATTTTCCGCCGGGTTCAGAGCCAGAAGATCGGCAAGCAGGTACAGGCGGATTCCCCGCTCCTTGGAGAACTTATACAGCTTTTCAAACCCCGGAGGTCCGCCAAGGTTGCCCGCCGGCCGGTAACCGCTTGTGGGCAGACCGCCCATGATGCCCTTGTCCTGCCACCCCTTGTAAACAGACAGAATGTTTGCAACGCCGTCATCCTGCAAGGCAGACAGTATCTTTTCCGCCTGATCCGCCGTGGTCATGGATACAGGCTGCTTGCCAAGAACGGCGTTCTTGCGCTCGCCGCCTAAAAAATCCACCTGCACATCAAATTCCCGCAGCCCGTCGGCATGCTCAAATGCGCCCTTCTCCCGAAGATAGGCGCGGTAGGCTTTGGCCAAGCCCGTATAGTTTGCCTCCTCGCCGGAAGTGAACAAAAAGCGCTGCAGAATATCAAACGTTTTGGCGTGCTCCGTGCGCATGTTGATGGTGCCGCTGTTGGGCCCCGTCTGCTGGGGATAGACCACCCGGTAGGTATACTTAAAGCAAACCCAGTCGAACTTCATGCGCTGGACGCCGTTGGGGTACGCCTGTATGCTGGCGGAGGCGTCCCCTTCCTCTATGACCCCCAGAAAGCCCATTTTCTTGTTGTTGTGCACCATGCCGAAGATGGGCATCATCACGCGTTCCGTATCGTTGCTGGTAGGGAAGCCGTACAGGGAATACTGCAATTGTCCGGAAGCCGTGTCCTGCAGGCCGATGTTTCTGCCGTAGACCGTACCGGTAAAGGGCATGGTAAAGCGGCCTTCGTTATCTTTCAAATCGATCAGGGCGCCCTGCCCGTCGGGGATGATCATGTATCCCCCGTCTTCCCCCAGGTACGAATATCCCATGAAGGGATATACATAGAAGCTGCCGACCGTGTACTGCTCCGGCTTCTCCTCATGAATTCCGCTTTGGGGGATGGACACGTTCAGGCCGTTATCTGTGAGGGTGACGGTCACCTGATAGGAAATGCCAAGCTCGGTGTAATGCACATCCGCCGTAAAGCCGTCGGGCAAAAGCGTGACCGCTAAATCATGGGGCGTGGTAACAAGGTTCGCCCAGGGGTATTTGGCAATGTTGCCTTCAATGTATTCCAGAACAATGCCCGACTGGTAAAACCCTTTCCACAGGTCGTTGTCCTTCATCTTATCCGCGTTTATCACAGTGGAAAACATTCTGTTTCCCGTTTTGGCGTCTTCCATCACAAGGCCCAGATTGCTCCTGCAAAGATACAGCTTCCAGCTGCTGTTTTCGGCTGCCAGTTCATATCCCTCAGGAATAGGGGAAATGCCCCCCGGCAAGGCTGCCGTCTCGGCCATGGCGGAAAAACACAGCAAAAGAAGCAGGATGACAAGCATCATAAGGCGGACCACAGCTTTACCTGCGTACAAAGCGGTACACCACCTCTCCATAAATCGCTTTGCCAAAGTCAACGAACTGGGTAATGAGCACATACGTAACAAAGAGCAGCGCCACGCAGATCAGCGCCGTGAACAAGGTAAGAATGATCACCTTCACCGTCTTTTTGCCGGTGTAGTCGTTCAGGTACATGATGGACAAATACATGAGGATGCCCGTCCAGCCGTATGCCACCACATTTGTGATGCTGATAAAGAAGGATTCATTGTAGGTCAGCACATTGGTCAATACGATCACCGCGGGCTTTAATATCAGCAGCGGAGCCAGGGAGTACGCGGCGCCGATAAACATATCTCTGAAGGAGGCTTCCCCTTCGGTGATGGTGCATACAAGATAGCAGCAAATAACCAGCAGCAGGTAGATGCCGTAGACATTCACAAAGTCCAGCAGCAGTTCAAAATAACCGTCCGGCACCGATTTATACAGGAAGCCGGAGTAATACTTCTCCACCACATACAAAAGAAAGTACAGCAGCATGACGATCATGGCGGACCATACGCTGGCTTTCCCCTCCCGCTTGATGCCATAGGCGGCATCGTAGGGGTTTTTCAGCATATAGAAGCTGAACCCCGTCTGGCGGATGACTTTCACGCTGCCGGCCGCATGCAATAGCCTGCCTGCGGGTTTAAGGAAATGGGTTCTTTTGTTTACCCGGCGGAGCACGGCTATGACAAGGGCCAGCGCCGCAATGCCAATGATGCCTGTGCCAAGGTATTTATGAAGCCAGTCGCTGCGCAGTTCCCAGAACGCGTCGGAATACCCTTCGAAGGATCCGCCGTTTTTATAGGCTTCCAGCGCGTTTTCATAGTCGCCTTCCCTGTACAGCGCCTCGCCAAGCCCGGCGTTTGCGTAAGAAAACAGGCTGTTCATGCGCAGCACCTGCTGCCAGGGCTCCTTGCTTTCCTCGTACTTGCCGTTTTGAAACAACACGAACGCCTTGTGAACCATATCACAAAATTCCGTAGGCGCAAAAATCTGAATCGTGTTTTGAACGTTGTCCAGCAGATAGATGCGGTTGTCGTCATCCACCGCAATGCCGGAAACGTTGGTGGAAAGGCCGGTGCGCTGCTGGCCGTCGTCCTTGGAGCCAAAGACGAAGATCATGGCGCCCTCGGCGGTATATTCATACACATAGCCGTTCTTGCTGGCCATGAAGATATTGCCGAAGCTGTTGGTGGTCACCGCCGCCGGATAGTTGTCGTACCAGTCGGGATCCAGTATGTTTTTGCCTGCCACGTTCAGTTTGCGCAGGGTATGCATGTCACTCGTCTGGCTCACAGTGAAGATCATGCCCTTTTGATCGATGGAAAGGTTCACCACGCTGGTGGGTACGATGTCCGCCGTGCGGCTTAGCTGTTCGTCGGTAAAGATGGCCTTTCTAATTTTGGCCATCAGGGAGGGATTGGTGGTATTTGCCCCAAAGTATCCCAAAAACTCCCCTCCGCCTACGGGTGAAATCTGCACGATGCCGTTGGTGTTGCCGGTGGAGCTGACATACAGGTTGCCCCTTTTATCCACTACCACCTTGTTGGGCTTATAGGGCGAGGAAGAACCAAAAAGGGGATGGTTAGGCTTTTCGTAGCTGCGCAGAAACTTGCCGTCCTTGTCAAATACGGATACCTTGCGGCCGTTTTCATCGGCAACGTACATATCGCCGTTTTGCGTTACAAAAACCCCCTGGGGGTCTTTCATATTCTTTTTATCCTTGATCTCCTTCACCAGTTCGCCCTCCCTGGTGACCACCAGGATGCGGGCGTTGCCTGTATCGGCAATGTACAGGTTTCCATCAGGGCCAAGGCGCATGTCGCTGGCATTTTTCAAAGATTCGTCGCCGAACTTTATCAGGGTGCCCACGGGCTCATATGCTGTCTGCGTTTCCGAAAGGCCGTATATCCAGCTTTTCGTGTAGGTTTTATAAGGGGTGGCAGCATAGCCCGCAGTTATATAAGCGAGCAAAACCACCATCCATATGCATGCTGCCGCAGCTTTCTTCACATAGAACACCCGCTTCCTGGTTAATTGCATGGATTGGTGAACACTTTTGCCGCCCGGCCTAATACTGCCCTGAAAATAGTGCTTTGTTGATGAAGTGCTAGACCTCCCCCAGCCTCCTTCGTCGGCAGCCCCCTCAAGAGGGAGCCTTTCTAAGAGCCTCCCTCTGGAGGGAGGTGCCGCCCGCAGGCGGCGGTAGGAGGTAAAAGACTACCATTTTCATCCCTTAGGGTGAGCAACATGGGTATCTGTTCAAAAACAAATGGATCCAGCTTAGGGCGGGAGCCAGCGATTAGCCTCATTTCAGGCCGCTGTGGGCCATGGTGTTCATGACGCTGCTTTGCAGTATGACAAAGAGGATCAGGTTGGGTATGAACATGATCAGCGAAGCCGCCGCCGCCATGCCCTGGCCCGCCATGGTATCCACCGCCGCGCTACCCTGCCCGGCGGCAAGGTTGGCCCGGGTCAAGGTGTTCATGTAAAACGCCAGGGTGCGTATGCCTTCGGTGGAGGTGAACAAACTGGAGGTTTCAATGTTGTTCCACGACTGCTGGAAGGCCAGGATCGCGCCTGTAGCCACCGCGGGTTTGATCATGGGAAGAATGATCCTTCGGTATACCGAAAATGCGTTGGCCCCTTCCAGTTGCGCAGCTTCCAGCAGGGAATCGGGCACCTGGTCAATAAACTGCTTGATGAGGAAAAGGCTTACCGGCATGGCCAGCAGCGGAAAGATATGGGCAAAATACGTATCGAGAATCCCGCCGAAGCTGATGGTAAGGTACCTTGGTATCGTCACCGCCACAGGCACAAACATCAGCGCGGCGTTGTTGATTTCAAAAATGGTTCCCCTGAGCTTAAACTTGAGCTTGGAGAGGGCAAACCCCGCCATGGTACTGAAAAACACCGAGCAGAACACCACCACCGTCGTTACAAACACCGAGTTGAAAATGTACCGGGTGATGGGGATGGATGCCCCGGCGGTGGCTGCAAACAGGCTGCGGAAGTTGTTCAGCGTAGGATTGGTTACGAAAAATTGGGGCGGGAAGGCAAACAGCTCATCCATGGGCTTGAAGGCATGGAAAATAATATACAGGATAGGCGCGCCCATAAAGGCCGCAATGGGAATCATGTACAGATAAATGGGTATTTGACTTTTTTTAAACCTTTTCGGGTTGGTTCTTGACCCTGTGATCGCCATAGGCTTCCCTCCTCTCTTAATCCTTTTCGGCAAACAGCCGCTTTGCAAAGAAGGAAAAGGCATATATGATGCCCAGCAATGCAACGGAAACCGCGGCGGCATAGCCCATTTCATAGCGGATGAAGCCGTAATCCTCAATGTGGTTGACCATCAGCTGAGCGGAATACATAGGCGTGGGGTTGGCCCCCGTCAGCATGGTACCGATGGTACCGGCCTGGAAAGCGCCGACCACGCTCATCACCGCGCCGAACAGCATCTGCGGCTTCATGGCCGGAATGGTGATGTAGAATACCTCCTGCAAACGGTTGCGGACGCCGTCGATGGCCCCGGCCTCATACAGCTGCGGGTCCACATTCAATACGCCGGCCAGCATGGCAAGAAAGCCCACGCCCATGCTGGCCCACAGGGCGATGAGGATCACGATGGGCAAAAGGTAAGTGGTGTTGAGCATCCAGATGATGGGATCGGTAATTACATTAAGCTGGGTCAGCACATAGTTGGCGATACCGGCCTGGTTGCCAAGGAAAACGATCCGCCATACCACCGTCATGGCCACGCCCATGGTCATGGAGGGCGAATAGATAATCAGGGCCAGAATGGTCCTTGGCGCCTTTGTCAATTGGCTCAGCGACCAAGCCAGAAAGAAAGCCAGCATGTACCCCAGGGGACCTACGATCATGGCAAAGATCACCGTGTTGGGCAGCACATACTGCAAAAAAACCGTATCCTGAGTGAGCAGGCTTACATAATTGGTCAGCCCCACAAAACCGGGCATTTGGATCGCGTTGAAGTTGGTAAAGGAAAGCCCGATGGCCGTCACCGTGGGGATCACAATGAATATGGCAAAAAGGAGCAAATAGGGCGCCAGAAAGAGGTACGCGGTGCGCTTTTTTGTAATCACTCGCCGTTCCCTCCCTGTTTTAAACCCGCTGCCGCAAGAATATCGAGAATCACCTGGACGTTCGGCGTTTTAAAATCCTTGAGCATGACGCCGTCCTTGTAATAGCCAAACTCCTCCAGCTTGCGGTAGGTTTCGCGGTTGATGCGCTTTACCGCCGTATCCATGGCCCGGCGGGGTTCGGTGCCATCCACCACCACGGTAATATACGCGTTGGACAGCTCCCGCTCCAGCATATAGGTCCCCAGCACCCAGGGCGCCTCGGTCATCCATTTGGATTGCTCCGTGATCACCTTTTTATGGCTGGACTGGATGGGAAGCTGGGCAAAAGCCTTGGTATTGGCGGTAGGCCAGATATATTCGGAGCCATAGGTGCTTTGCAGCGTGTTCCCGAATTCCGCCTGGGTTTGCTCACTGGACCACCACTTCAAAAATTCCCAGCCTTCCTTGGCCATGCCGGTATTCTTGAACATGATGTCGGTCTCCGCGCCGCCGGTGGTCCAGCGTTCCACAATCCCATCCTCATTTGTAAGGCCTGGGAAAAGGGCAATGTCCCATAGGGAGGAAATCTCAGGGGCGGCGTTGGTTAAAAGATTATATGTGGCCATGTCGGCAATGCCGATAGGCAGCGTGCCATCCCTGAACTGCTGGTAGAAACCGGGGGCAGGCACATCCGGCGGCATATTGTAAATGGTAAACAGGTCCGTCAGTTCCCTGAACCCTTTCAGAGACGCTTCCGTATCCAGGGTGGTATTGCCCAGGGTATCGCCATAAATGGAACCGCCGCTTTGAAGGATCAGCGGCAGCGTGCCGGGGAAAACCTTCATGCCGACCATGCCCGCCGTGGGGAAATAGAAGTTCATATTCCTGCGCTGCAGTTCCGGCAGGATGGCCTTGACCTCATCCAAGGTATCGGGCACGGGTATGTTCAGCGCCTGAAAAATATCGGTGCGGTAGAACATAACCCAGAAGTTGATGGTTTCGGGGATGGCATAGACGCCATTTCCCAGAATGTAGGGAATGAACAGGCCGGATGGGAACCTGGATGCCACGCTGGCAAAATCATCGAACTGGGTCAGGTCATACAGCGCGCCTCTTATATCCAAGGAAGAAGGAATAACATACTGCACGCTGATGGCCACATCCGGCGATGTGCCCGAAGCGTTTGCCAATACCAGCTTTTGCGCGTCGGGCATAATGGACAAATCCACCTCGATACCCGTCTTGGGCGTGAACCTGGTATCGATCATGTTTTGCAGTATCTCCACATACTGGCGCGGGCGGGCCATCCATACCTGAAGGCGTCCATTGTCCGCCTTTCCCGCCTGGTAATCCTGCTTTGCAAAGGAGGAGGCAAAGCGCTTGATTCCCTCCAGCGCCTGCACGCCGCCGCCCGCCTTTTCGGGCAAAACCGCGTCCTGCTGGAACAGATAGATTTGGTCAATGGAAAGATCGTTGTCTGTCATGGACTGCAGCTGCTGGGCCAGGATTCTGGCCACCGAATTGGGCCCGGTGTTTAGTTCGCTGCGCCTGCGTGGAAGGTCCTCCGGCTCCTTGGCCAGCGCGCGAAGCTGGTTTGCCGCCACAGTCAGGCTGGCAAAGTGGGCCATATTGCCGCCCGAAGCATACGGGCGCATGTTATCCACCATACCATCGCAGCGGTCCGCCCAGTTATACAAAATCTTTTGCAGATCGGGAATATACGTGGTCAAATTGTAATCCCTGTACTTGTCGGTGGTAATGCCGCCTGTCAGGCGGACCACTTCCAGCGCCAGGCCGTTGATCTCGCGAAGCAGCTGATTGATTCCCTCATATACAGGCGTCAGTATTTCACAATTGATTAGAAGGGACAGCGTATGCGTGCCCTTGTCAAGATACACCGTCATGGGCTTGCCGCCTATCATGGCTGTCATGAACTGGAACCCGGTTCCGTAGGCAAACGGAATCTTCCCCGCAGCCTGGGACGGAGCCACACCGTCAATGGCTGCATCCACATACACCGGGAAATCAGACTTGGTATTCTGCCGGTAATAGAAACCCAGTTGGTAATACCCCGGCTGCTCCACTGTGAACGCATAGGCGACCTTGTCCCCCGCCATGTTGAAAGAAGCGCCGTCCAGATAATTGATGACCTTTTTATCTACGTTATAAGGAGACAACTGGGGGTTATACTCGCTGGCGCCGCGAAGGTCGCTGGCGCTGCGCCAGGCGAGACGCTCCGCTTCTATCAAAATCATGTTTTCGCCGGGCGCATCATGATGCTCATAAGCGGGTATCTGAACAGGGGCTTTGAGCGTGATGGAAGTTACCTTCATCGCCCCGTCATTGCACAAAAGGGAAAGGGTGTGCTCGCCTTTGCTCAAGGCAAAAAGAAAGGGGGTAGCCGTTCGGCCGGCGGAATCTGCAAGGCCTTTGCCAAGAAACACATTCTTAGCATAGGGAGTAGCCGCCACCTGGTTGCCGTATCGGTCCAGCAAAACTTTACCGTCATCCACCCATTTGCTTTCAAACTTCAACCTGCGCAGCTCAAAGAAAGGAATCGCGCCATCCAATGTAAGCGTAATTTCTGTGGGCAAAACGGATTGCGAAGTGTTTTGATAGGTAAACCATATCTCATACAGCCCGTCATAAGGGGCGGATAAAGCGGCCTCCCCGGAATCCCCGACGTTCAGGGCAACATCCGCAGGGTTTACAACAGGCTCCCCCTGATAGACAGGAAAGGTGTACCCGCTTAATACCTTTGTGTATGCAGGCTCCGTCAGGTTCTCAAAAATCATCCAGTCATAGATCACGGATTCGCCAAGGGTGTCAGCCGGAAGCGCCAGCATACAGCATATCAGGGCGGTCATCAGTGCCAATAAACGTCTTTGCATGTACATTCCCCCTGCCGGCCTTTTCGCCCTGCCGTCAGCGAATATCGCAAAGCGGCAAGGCAAGGATACAAAAAACTACTACTGCGCCGCTGTATTGCGGCTCCCCCACAGGGCGATGCCCGCTTCCGACATGGCGGTAAAGGTGATGGTCCATGATTTTTGCTGAGTATCAAACGCCTTTACAAAGACACCGGTATAAACGACGCCGTCCAGGGTGATCACCATGCGATTATCAGATAAGCTCTGCCATGTACCGGCACCGTTTCCGGACAGGGTTCCATCCGCATGAAGCATAACGCTGACGGAGCGGTGGGGCTTTGCATTGATGTCAGACTGATGGTTGATCACCTTGAATTCGCCAGCTATGTCCGATGCAGCAACCGGGGCGATTTTTTCACCGGCATAGCGGTAGGGCGTAACGACAGGCCAGCCGGCTTCATTGAAGTAGAATTGATGCACCCTGACGGAATGGGCTTCCCCGCCATTTAAAAAGCGGGTATGGAACACCAGAAAATACTGGTCGGTTTCAGGCAAATAAATGGCGGAATTGTGGCCCGGCGATACATACCCCACCACCATGCGGTTTTCCTCCCCCTCAAGGGCCATGAATTGATAACCGCCCATCAGCTTTGTGCCGTAGTCCACGATGTCCACATCCAGGAAAAAGGAACCGGAGCGGCCGCCGCACTTTATCATGTCCTGCCCCTTGGCGTCCAGATAAGGGCCGTCGGGGGTTTTGGAGCGCGCCACGCGAATGTTGTATCCGCCCTTGCTGTCTAAACCGCCGAAGGAGAGAAAGAGGTAGTAATAGTCTGTTTCTGGGGAATACAGGATGAACGGGCCCTCGATGCGGCTGTGGTTTTTGCCCAGCAGCTTTTTGCCATAGCCCTGGCCTTCCAGAGGAAAGCCGGTCTCCTCGTTCATTTCCAGGATATAAATGCCGCCGGAATAAGAGCCGTAGACCATCCACAGCTTGCCGTTTTTATCATAAAAGGTGTGGGGATCAATCACATTGGGATGCTTTGTAGCATCATACCGGGTGCCGTCGGCGCCCGCTCCCTGCATGCCGGAATACAAAAATACCCCCAGGTCTTTATACGGCCCCCCGGGCTTATCGCTTACCGCAAGACCCAAGGCGCTCAGCGGCGAATCGCCGCGGCAGCAGCAATAGTACATGTAATAGCGCCCATCCTTCAGCCGCTGCACGCAGGGGGCCCAGAAGGTATTTGTCTGCGCCCACGTAAGGGCGGTTTTCATTTCCTGCTGCACATTGTCAACCAGTTTGCAACCCTCCTGGGCGTTGGTGGATATGGTTTCCCAGGCCATCAAGTCCAGCGACCTGGCAGCCGCCATGTGGCTTCCAAAAATATAGAAATATCCATCCTCCGCCCGAAGGATGGACGGATCGTGCACCGACGTCTCGCGAAACAAGGGCGCTTCCTCCCCCAGGGCCTTAGGCATTGTACATGTTGCAGCCAAAATCAACGCAAGCATTGTCACGATCACTTTCCGCATATTGGGCACCACCATTTTCTTTTATCTTAGTCTAATCTAAATTAATACGCTGCTTTCTTAAGTAATTTTATGATATCTCAAAAAAGTGGGAATGTCAATGGTTGCTGCTATACTTTTTATCTTTTCACGAATCGGATTACAACACCACCAATTTGCACTCTTTTTCACAAAACAGGACTGCTCAATTCATAGTCAATCGATATTTTCACATACGTTTGCGAAGCATATTCGGAATAGATTGACACATACGGCCATCAGCACGTATAATGCAATGCATGGATTTGCTAAATTGTTTTAGATATATCTAAGATATTTCGCCGGAGGGAATAATATGTTCCATGAGATGAAGAAGCCCCTCATATTACAACGGGCCGATCCCCATGTGTACAGGCACACCGATGGATTCTACTATTTTACCGCCTCCGTTCCGGAGTTTGATAAAGTCATTTTACGCAGGAGTGAGACCATCTACGGTTTGGCATCGGCGGAAGAAAAAACCGTATGGGTGCGGCACGATACCGGCATCCTCAGCAAGAATATCTGGGCGCCCGAGATCCATTATCTTTTTGGAAAATGGTACATCTATTTTGCGGCCGCAAGAAACGAAAACGGAAAAAAGGGTCATTTTGACCACCGCATCTATGTGCTGGAAAACGAATCGCCCAACCCGCTGGAAGGATGCTTTACCGAAAAAGGCCAGGTTAAAACAGGGCTGGAAACCTTTTCGCTGGATGCCACCACTTTTATGCATCATGGCATTCAATATCTGGTCTGGGCACAGCGCGACCCTAAAATCCCCGGCAACTCAAATCTATATATCGCGTCCATGGAAAACCCCTGGACCATAGCCGGCGCTCCTGTGCTGTTGTCCAAACCGGAATTTGACTGGGAATGCATAGGCTATCTTGTCAACGAAGGGCCGGCGGTGCTTTTCCATGACGGCATGATTAATCTTACCTATTCCGCCAGCGCCACCGACCACAACTACTGCATGGGCCTAATATCCATCCCTCAGAACGCGGATTTGCTAAAGCCCGAAAACTGGTCAAAATCCCCCGTTCCCGTGATGGTGACATGCGAGAAGGAAGGCATATTTGGCCCCGGCCATAACAGCTTTACCACCGACAGCCAAGGCAATGATGTGTTGGTGTATCACGCACGCACAACAAAGGAGCTGGCGGGTGATCCTTTAGGCGATCCCAACAGGCACACATTTGTAAAGCCGGTCATGTATGGCCCTGATCATCAACCTGTTTTTCAGGATTGCAACGTTGCTTTGCCCTGCTACGGCGGGCTTTGTGACACTGTCTGACGACCCTTTTGCCCCACCGTTTCTTATGCCCCGCGCATGTTTCATTTGCCTCATAGCCTATGCTATGATAGTATAATATCAGCATACCTTGAAAGGGGAATCGGATTTGAGCATCCTCCTCCTCAAGCTTATCAAGTAACCCAAGTTTGTCTGCCGGCTTTAGACCGGGATTGATAAGAATCATCAGGCAATCAGAAACTCTGCACGTAAAAGCGGCAGGGTTTGTTTGCCAATCGGAGGATGTTGTGAAAAAGACAGGCCCTTTTTTTGCTGTGGTCATTCACAGTTCCATATTCCGTCTTATACTGGCGGAAGGGATCTCCCTGGTAGGCAGCAGGTGTACCGCGTTCGCCATAGGCATCTGGCTGTTCCAGCAATCGGGCAGGACAGCGGAGATTCTGCTCATTCCATTTTTTCAGGAAGTCACAGTGCTTCTGCTGAATCCTTTTCTGGGGATGATTGTGGACAGGTTTTCCCGGAAAGCGCTCATGATCCTGGCCGACACCGTCCAGGCGCTGGGCTCGGTTTTTCTCGTGCTGTCCATGTCGCTGCATATTTTCAGCGCTGCCGTCCTGTATGCGGTAGTCATTCTTCAGGGCCTGTTTGCGTCGCTCCAAAGCCTGGCCGCCAACGCCACGGTTGCGCCACTGACGCAAAAGGAGAACCGGCACAGGGTGAACGCGATTAAGGAAATGCTCTTTCCCCCGGCCGGCATTGTGGCGCCCCCCGTTGCCGGCCTGTTCTTCTTCCGGTGGGGGCTTGTAAGCGTCATTGCCTTTGACCTTATGACATACCTGGTTTCCATGGTTATCCTGGTCTTTGCCCGCATCCCTTACGCTGTAGAAACAGAACCTGATGAAAAAGAGCCCGCCGAAAGAAACACGGAAGGGTTCCGATATCTAAGGCACCATAAGCAGCTGCTGCTTTTTGCCGCATTTTTCGGGCTGCTTAACTTTCTATGGAACGGCCCGCTAGAATTGATTACGCCCTACCTGCTCGCCGCCGGATTCGGACCGCCTATGCTGTCGCTTAGCGTGAGCCTTATGAGTATCGGCGTACTGCTTGGAGCGGCCATCCTCGCCGTAAAAAATGTAAGGAACAAAAGCGCAGCCCTTCTGAAGCTGGCCGTAGCCTGGAACGGGATCTGGATGCTCGTCTTTGGAATGGCAAGACAGCCGGTGTTGATGTCTGCAGCGCTGTTTTTCCTGATGATGCCGCTGCCCATTGCAGGCGCGTTGTTCCATACTGAACTGCAAAACCGCGTTCCAAACAGGGTGCAGGGAAGGGTTTTCTCCATCATATATCAAATTTCGGGCGGCACGGCACCGTTATCCTTTCTGCTGATCGGCCCGCTAACGGACCATGTGCTCACGCCAGGGATGCGGGAAAACTCATCCGGTTTCTTGTACCGGTTATTCGGCGGAGGCCCGCAGGCAGGAATGGGACTTTTGCTCTCCCTATCCGGTTTGTTGGTTTTTCTCCTCTCACTGCTCTTTACCGAACAAAGAAGAAGCCAGAAAAACGGCCGCAATTAGCCAGCAAAAAGCATCCCGCCCAGTTCACGGGCGGGATGTGCTCTTTATATGACTACAATGGTTCACATACCCATTTTCTGGTTATTAAGTATTGAGCGGTATTAGCAAAATCAGTTGCTCTGCTGCCATTTCAACAGTAAGACAAGGAGGGTGAATTTTTTGAAGCGAATCGTTGGATTATTGACGGCTGTTCTATTGCTGTGCAGCGCTTTTACTGCCATGAGCGAAACGGCCTCGCCTTCGGATACCTCCGCGCTGGCCACAACATCTTTATCCGCTTATACGCCGGAAGAACTTTTGCAGCAGTGGTATCAAATCGGCGCCATGCTCCGGGAAAATGGAAAGTACCCGTTTGTAGAGCTGCGCAAGGGCGATACAGGGTATGAGGTAAGGGCCTTGCAGACGCGTCTTAAAGAGCTGGGTTTCTACAAAAAAGAAGTAACCCCAAACTATGGGAAAGGCACATATTCCGCAATGCGTCTGTTCGAAAAATCCAATCATCTGACCGTGAATGGGATTGCCTCCGTAACGGACCAGCAAACGCTGTTCAGCAGTACGGCCATCGCCTATTCGGAAAAGAAGACAAATTCCAGGAATAACGCAACCGACGCCATATCAGGCGCAACAATAAAAAAGAACTAAGAAGCTGCCGGAACGTACCCGGCTAGCCATACATTCAATCCTCCAATATTCCAAGGCCTGTGAACTAGACCATGGATTGAGCCGCTATTCACCTTTTTTAGGCTCAATGCTCTCCGTATCAGCCGTCTGACCTGCGGAAATGATGCCAGAAAACTCCCCTACCCAATCTTTCCAAAAAAGTTCCAGCGAAAAATCCTCCGGAACAACATAGTTCTCCGAAAGGCGTTCAGCCTCCAGCAGCCGGTCACAACGGAAAACCCGCATTCCTTTGCTGGCCTCACAATAAGCAACCAGGTACCATTCCATGTTTTTGACAACCATTCCATAGGGGCGGATTTGCCTTTGCGTCGTTTCCTCATGCCCCAGGCTGGACCTGCGGTACGTGATGCGCAGCTTTTGCGACTGCCAAATTGCCTGGCGAAGGACATCCAGAAACGGGACGGGTTTTCTTTGTATAAACCAGCCCTCCGGATCAAAGTAGAACTGGGAAATGGCCTTGCGGATGTCCCTGGAATACTGCTTTGGCAGGCTTTGCTGCAATTTGCTGAGGGTGGACTGCAGGCTGGCCCCGGCTTCCGGGCCAGCCGCAACACCGCTGAGATACAAAGCCACAGCGTCATCGCCATTCATGTTTTTCAGCCCCGACGTATAGCCATCCATAAGCTGGAACCCTCCCGTGGGCCCAAAGTCGGAGAAGATCAAGACGCCCGACTGGCAAAGGATCTCAATGTCTCTATAGATGGTGCGCTCGGACGTCTCCAAGGCGCTTGCCAGATCCTTGGCTTTTACTTTTTTCCGCGATTCCAATAACAAAAGGATCGCGATAAGCCGGTGAAGCCGCATAGGACATACCTCTTTTAGTGGTTATTGAACAATTTACCATTTCATGCTACACAACAATCGGAACAACATTTCCTTCTGAGATGTGTTCGACCATGTTCGCGTTAAGAAGCTTCGCTCCATAAACAGAGGCAGCCTGTTCCGCCATTTTCGGATCGAAGAATTCTGTCCGACAGGTATATGGGCCTCTCATTTTATAAGGCGCTATGTGCCCGATCTTTTTTACGGCACTTGCCGCAGCCTCCCGAATGCACATGCGTGCTTTCTCTGGAGATAAGTGAAGGCTTGGAACCTGTGTAAATAATTTCGGCGAAGTGGCAAAGCCTTCCTTCACAGCCACACCCTCAATTTCCGGCACAAGGGCCCTGGCTTCTTCCACACCGGCGCGGTCACCGGAAATAAACGCCGTCGGAATGCCATAGGAAGCAGCCGTCAGGATATTGACCCCGATCTCTCCCATTTTGATATCATTGATCCACATGCCCTTGATGTTTCCATTGAAGCTATGCGCCAGAACGCCCTTGCCTGCAAAGGCCATGCCATGCAGACCGCATAGGAACATGGCGTCAAAGCTTTTGTCCATCCCTTCCGGTCCGCCGTCTCCGGCGCCCATGACCAGATGGCAGCGGGGGTGCAGCAACTCCACATCCAGACCTCCCGGAAACGCTCCATGCCCGTCCCAGGCAACTATTTCGGTTGCGCCGCCTTCCAGTGCGCCTTCTACCAGCGCGTTGAGCTCCATTGTTGCCAGCCTGCGGGCCTGCTGGTAATACGCTCCGTCAAAGCAGCATTGCTTGAACATGTCTACAACCCCGGCTGTACCTTCCAGATCACATATTACATAGATTTTCATGAGAATTTTCCCTTTCTTTCCAGATGAATACATTATAGACAGGAATCCATGACATCTACTTGTCATGGATTTCTGGAAGCTGATTCTTTTCTTTTCTTGAAGCCTTCCGGCAGTGAATCAATCAAGTGCCAGAAGAATACCCACCAACACCTGGTCTGAATGATGATTTGACTGTTACCGTGCGTGACTTGTCATTGGGGTTGACTCAACCCGCCTCATTGGAAACGGAGACAAAAAAGAAAGAACGGGAAATTCCCGTCCTTTATCTATTGCTACAGCAAGCTGCTGATTCTTCTTCTTTCGTCCAGCGCCACATGCATCTTTTCGACCCTTTTTTCCGCCTCACGAAGCGCCAGAACCTTGCTTATGTCAACCGGCCTCTTCAAAAAGTGCTTTCTCAGCCATGCAAACCCTGGCCATTCCATGGCGAACAGTGCCACAGATCCTTCCATACCCACCCTCCTATTGCTTGAACATGCCGACGATCCCGGCGGTGCCTTCCAGATTTCATACCACGTAGATTTTCTTGGGATTAGCCCCTTTCTGTCAGGATGGCTCTAGTATAAACAATAATCCTTGACATCTGTTTGTCATAGATTCTCCGGAAGAATATTTTTTCAGTATTATTTCGAACAGCGCCATAAAAAAAGAACGGGATGAATCTCCCGTCCTTTGTCTATTATTACAGCAAGCTGCTGATTCTTCTTCTTTCGTCCAGCGCCATATGCATCTTTTCGACCCTTTTTTCCGCCTCACGAAGCGCCAGAACCTTGCTTATGTTAACCGGCCTCTTCAAAAAGCGCTTTCTCAGCCATGCAAACCCTGGCCGTTCCATGGCGATTTGTGCCACAGATCCTTCCATACCCACCCTCCTAAAATCAATGAGAAAAACTCTGTCCTCGGTTCATAATACTTCTGTATTGCAATGTTTTTAAACATACTATCCTCCAATATTTTTGTGAGATTACAGCCATATTATACCATTTGGCGACGTGCCCATGGCAATAGCTTGTTTGGCAAAATACTTACAATATTATACAAACACTGAAAACTCCATTTGTCCATAAAAACACACACATGATATAGCGAACATTTGTTTGCATATATCATGTTTTCTGTGGTAAAATAACGGCGAGGTGATCAGCTTGGCAAACATGATCCTTCGCCAAGGCTTGGATTTGGGCGAAAGGCTTTCACAGATGCGCGAAGATGCCCGTTATGACGTGTCGGACGATGATAACGCCTGCATACCCGACCTTAACGCCATCAAAACCTCTATACAGTCAAAGGCCACCCCGCCAAAGGTGCCCAAGGTCTTTCTGGCAAACGATTGTGTGTTCAACTGCGCCTACTGCAACTGCCGCGTAAGCAACGAATGCAAGCGCCGGTATGTAATGACGCCCAGGGAGCTGGCGGACGTGGCGGTGCGGGAAGCACAGCTTCACAGGCGCGGCATCTTTATCACATCCGCGATCTATAAAAACGCCGACTACACCGAAGAGCTGATCATTGAAACCCTCAAGATCATAAGACATGAGCACCTGTTCGGCGGTTATGTGCATGCCAAAATTATGCCAGGCGCAGATCCAAAGCTTATCCGGGAAGCCGGGAAATACGCCGACAGGCTGAGCGTTAACATCGAGGTGGCAAAAAGCGAAGGATATCATATGATTGCCAAACAAAAGAACAAAAACAACATATTGACCCCCATGGGTCAAATCAGCGAGATGATCGCAGAGGCCCGGGCAAAAAGCGGATATCATCAGCCACGCTTTGCCACATCGCAGACAACGCAGCTGATGGCCGGCAGCACAGGCGAGGACGACCGCACCATACTTAAGCTTTCCAGCGCTCTTTATAGGAAATACAGCCTGAAAAGGGTGTATTATACGGCGTTCCATTACGGGCAGCCGGCTGTAGGATACGATCTTCCCTTCACAGAGACGCCCACCTGGCGGATGAGCCGGCTTTACCAAGCCGACCGTCTGATGCAGCTGTATGGCTTTTTGCCCAGCGAAATCGTGCCGGATCAGGCGCCCTATCTTTTGGAGGATATCGATCCCAAGGCCGCCTTTGCGCTGCGCAACCTGCACCTTTATCCGGTCGAAGCAAATACCGCCGATTATGAAACGCTGCTTCGGGTGCCGGGCATCGGCATTACCTATGCCAAACGGATCATTGAGGCGAGGCGTCATTGCGCCATTACATTCGACGTACTGCGGAAGATCGGGGTATCGCTGAAACGCTGCCGGTTTTTTCTGCTATGCAACGGCAAAGCGTCGGAAACGATGAATCTTGATCCTGTAATGTTAAGGGGCATGCTGAGCGGCCATGACGCTTAGAGCCGCGCCATCACGAGAAATTTCCTATACGGGTTTATTCTCCCACGCATATACTGTTGATGCTTTGGGGTTCCAGGTCAAATGAGCAGGTTTCGCCCTCCACCTCCACAGTAAGGCGGCGGATATCCTGGAAGGGATTGAAGACGATGAAGGCGTATCCTCCTTCGGGCAGCCTGAACGCCACAGTGTCCGCCGCCCATGGTCCCTTTGTACCCAACCGGACAGAGCCATCCGGTACAATGCTCGAAAAATGCTTCATGACATAATAGTCAGGATTATAGACCGCCTTTTTCGTCGCGGGGTCAATTGTGATCATGGCGTTTTGCGGATCTCCCCAGGTGCTGCGGCCCAGGGGAGGCAGCATCAAATTCCAGTACATGTAGGATTCTGCGCCGTTGGAGATGTAGTGCTTCAGCATGGTGAAATTGTACCTGGCATACTCCCAGGTGTTGTCCCCGAAGCCGCACTCATTTTCCGACTGCATCAGCCGCACGCGGGGCCACCAGCTTTCAAATGTGCGCTGTATGGCGATTTTGCCGCCCCACTGGTAGCTGACGCCGGCGATATACTTAAGCGCTTCCTCATCCATCAGCACAGTATTGGCAAAGTAATCATAGTCTTCCGTGGCAAACTTATCAAATATCAAGCGGCGGTAATCGCAGCCGGGGGCATTGATGGTGCCCAGCCAGATTTCGGCAGGCACCTTGCGCTTTTGAAACGTGGGGCCCAGGTAATCCCGTATGAAATCACGAAGTTCTTCCCCCGTCCACATGCAGGAAGGGAATTTCTGGTTGGCCACCGGCTCATTCTGAACGTGGATCTGGCCCACATGAATGCCGCGCTTTTGATATTCCTCCACAAACCGGGCCAGATACAATGCGTAAGCTGCTAAATTCTCTTTGGTTTTTATCAGCTTACCCCAGTTGTAGACAGGCGGGTCTTTCATCCAGGTGGGCGGGCTCCAGGGGGAAGCGAACAGCTTAAGCGTCGGATTGTACCGCTTGGCCCTTTGGATATAAGGTATCAGCAGCTCCTCATCCCGCGCGAGGGAAAAGTTCTCCATTGCATAATCGCCCTTGTTCTCATTAAGGCTGTACCAATCCAAGGAATAGTCGTTGGCACCAATGGGCAGGCGGCAATGGGTCAAATGTACGCGGCCCGGGCCAGGCTCAAAAAGGTCCTTCAGGAGGGCCTCCTGGTCACCCTCGTCAAGCGTTAGAAGAGCTTGATACCCTGCCTCGTTGAAGCAGCCTCCGAAGCCGTTCATTTTTTGGAAGGACTGGCCGTTTGGCGAAAGGGAGGGTCTGCCACCGCCTCTTTTGCCTTCCTTTTCCGCCCATTGGGCTTGCTCGTTGGAGTAGATCCACTTGATATTTTGCATAAATTCCTCCAAATTACTTGTCTGACCCGACCGTCAGACCATTTATGATAAACCGGGAGCAGAAAATATACAGCGCGATGATGGGCGCCACGGAAAGGACGATGGCCACATACATGGCCCCATAATTGGTCTTGTACAGCCCTTTGATCATGGCGATCAATACCGGCATGGTATACTTTTTGTTTTCAGAAAGGATAATCAAAGGCCCAAGGTAATTGTTCCAACTGGATACAAAGTGGAAGATGCACATGGTGGCGATGCCCGGGGTGATACAGGGCAGGATGAGCCGGTGGAAGATGCGCATTTCAGAGCAGCCTTCGATGCGTCCGGCTTCCAGCATCGAATCGGGGATGCTCTGCTCAATGATTCCTTTGAGGAAGAAAACCGCTGTGGCGTTGGCGATGCCGGGGGCGATAAAGGGCACATACGAATTGAGCAGATGAAGGCTTAAATTCAATTTATAGAAACCGATGATGCTCAGTTGTGCCGGAAGCATCATTGAAACAAGCACTGTCAAAAAGAGGCCGTGAGAAAACCGGAAACGGTATTTTGCGAAGCCATAGGCCGTCATCGCGCCGAAATAGCCCGTAAAGACCGTGAAAGGGACGGTTACCAGGAGGCTGTTGAAAAAGCCCTGCCAGATGTTGGCCTTTTCCATCATGGTCCGGTAATTGTCCACGAGCTTGTTACCCGGAAGCAGGTTCAGCCTGGTAACGATGTCAAAGCTGGAATGGGTGCTGTTTATAAGGACCATATAAAAGGGGATTACGGACAGCAGCACAAGGATGATCAAAAAAGCATACATCAGCGTCTTTTGAACACTGCGCCGGAATGTCTCATTCGGGGTCATTTTGATGCCCCCTTCCCGCCATAACCCGCAGCGACAGCAGCGACAGGGCAGCTACCAGAAGGAACAGGCCTACCGAAACGGCGCAGGCGTAGCCGTAATTGTGGTTTTTGAAACCCTGGTTATATATGTACATGGCCGTTGTGAGGATGGATTTTTGCGGCGCGCCCAGCCCGTCGGTAAGTACCGCCGGCACGTCAAAAAGCTGCATGCCGCCAATGATGGAGGTGATGGTCAAATAAACAATGGTGGGGCGGATAAGGGGCAGGGTGATATAAAAATAGGTCGCGCTCTTTCCGGCCCCGTCCACCATGGCCGCCTCATACACGGCCCGGTCCACGGTGGTCATGCCGGCCATGATCAAAATGGTGGTATAGCCAAACCACATCCACCATTGGATATACGAAACGATACCCCAGGTATAGGCCTTGCTGGTAAGATATCCGATGGGCTTACCGATGGCGCCGAGGTTTATCAGCAGTTGGTTCACCGCTGATTTGTCCCCGCCGAAAAGGAGATTGAACAGCAGCCCCACGGAAGCGGCGGTGATCAGGTTGGGCAGATAGTACGCCGCCCTGAAAAAGGCCATGCCCCGGACCTTGTTGAAGGTGAATATCCCGGAAAGAATGATGGCGGAAAGAATTTGAGGAATGTAATTGCCAAGCCAGATGCGGCCTGTATTGTAAAGGGAAGTAAGAAACACCGTATCTCCCAAAAGGCGGATGAAGTTGCTCATCCCTGCGGGAGAGGAAGGCGAAAGGCCGTCCCAGCTTTGAAAGCTCAGCAGGATGGTGTGCAAAAAAGGGTAAGCGCCGAAAAGGAGAAACACCAGAAAGTAGGGAGCGATGAACACATAACCCCAGCGCTGTTTACGGTCGATTTTACCGCCGGCTCCCTTCATAGGCCGCCTCCTTTCCAAATAAGGATGGGCGGGGCAGACAAACGCCATCGCCTGCCCCGCCCGGTTTATTAAGATTACTCCACGATAAGATCGGGATACGCGTTGAGCACATCGCTCTTGAACTGCTTCAAGGCATCTTCCAGGGACATGCCGTCATAGGCGTAGGCCTTCACGGCGGTGAGGTAGGCACTGTTGATCTGCTGGTCGTAAGCGGTCATGCAGTCGCCGGGGATCTTGGCCATCTGTTCGCTGTAGAAGGCGTACAGGTTCTGGCCGGCCAGCACTTCCTCGCCGGCGTCCTTGGCCAGGGCTTCGTCCGCCGCTTTGTTCGATACATACTCGCCGTATTGGGACGCATAAGCCTTAAGCGCTTGGGTATTGCAGGTCACATACTCCACAAAGGCCCACGCCAGGTCCTTATGCTGGCTGTTGCTGGCAACGCCAAGCCACGTGCCGCCCTTTACATAGGGAACCGGGCTCTGGCATAGGCCCCACTTGCCCTTGGTGTTCACGGCGCTGGGTTTGATGAGGAATTGATAGCCCCAGGTAGGCAGCACATAGCAGAAGACTTCGTCGCCTTCCACGGCAGCGCTCCATTCCGCGGACCAGGGGTCGGTATTGATGTCATACCCGTTAGCGGCAATGGATTTGGCCACGTCGAAGAAGTCCACCATGGATTGATCGATGATAAGTTTTCCATCCTGCACCCAGGGGGTTGCCCGGTTGGAGAACTGCATGTTGAAAATGTCCTGCCAGGTGGCGAACATTTTCACCGCGCCGTTGGAGCCCGATTTGATCTTTTCGGCAACTTCCAGCATCTTTTCGTTGGAGGTGAGCATGGCACCTACCTGCGCGGGGTCGCCGGTGCCAAGATATTTCTCGGCGATGTCCCGGCGATAGATGATGGAGCCGGGGCTGGCCTGCCAGCTAAGCGCCTTTAGGATGCCGTTTGCATCGGTGCCGACGCTCTTCACGTAGTCCCAGATGTTATCAAGATACTGGCCCGCGCTGTAGGGCTCCTTGGTCAGATCGTCCCACAGAGACGTGTTCACAAGGTATTTCACATAGTCGGACTCGCCGGTAAACACATCCGGCGCGCCCTGACCGCTTGCCATGGCGGGCTCCAGCTTGGCAAGGAAGTCGCTGTTGGGGATCACGGTGATCTCAACCTGAATGTTGGGATATACCTTGTTGAAACCCTCCACGAAGCGGCTTAATTCATCGCCGGAAGACCAGACCACCAGCTTGCCGGAAAGCTCTGTGTTGGGCGCTTCCGCCAAGGCCAGCCCGGCCGTGCCGAGAACCAGTGTAACGGCCAACAGGATCGACAGGATCTTTTTCATTTGAAGGGACCTCCTTTATTTAATATAGTCACCATGGGATGCATATGTATGGGAACTGCTCTTTTCCGCCGCCTCCGCGACAGACCTGCCAAGGAGCAGTTCAGGCAGGATGTAGGTATGGGTGATCTCCATGCCGGGATCGTCCAGCTGCTCGATCAGAAGATGCGCCAGCTTCTGCCCCGCCTCGTAGACAGGCTGCCTGACGGTCACAATCCGCGGCTCTGTCAAAAGCTGATAGCCCAGACCGTCAAAACCGGTGACGGACAGCTCTTCCGGAACCGCAAACTCCAAAGATTTGGCAGCCCGGATCGCGCCCAAAGCCAGCACATCCGTGGCGCACAGGATGGCCGTAACCTTTTGCTCTTTCAGCACCTTCAAGGCGCATTCACACCCGCTGTTTTCATTATTGGCCGCGGTGTACACAAGGCTTTCCAGGTAGGGAAGCCCCGCGTTTTCCAGCGCCTGGCGGTAGCCCTGCAAACGGTCCTGGGTGTAGTCCTTGTCTTCCGCAACGTTGATCATGGCTATATGCCGGTGGCCTTTTTTAAGCAGGTATTCCGCCACGCTTTGGATGCCCTTTACGTTGTCCACATCCACGGTATGAATGCCTTCCACATCCGTGTGGCCGAAAAGCACCATGGGGCAGCTGCGGTCCTTCACATACTGGGCCATGGTCTGGACTTCGTTTTTCATAAGGCCCATCACAATGTATCCGTCGCAGCGGTGGGGTGTTTCCCGGCTGCGCAGGATCAGGAATGAATACATGTGGCGGCTGAGCACGTCGCTGATGCCGGCGATAAAATGCATGGCAAAGCTATTGCTCAGGTCGATATGCTCAGGGATATAAACGTCAACAACCCCCAGCCGCTTTTTAGCCAGCGCCTTGGCTGTCAAATTGGGAGCATACCCCGTTTTCTGTATGGCTTCCTCTACCGCCTTGCGGGTGGCGGGCTTTACCAGTTCCGGCTCGTTGATGACTCTCGATACCGTCATCAGGGACACGTTTGCAGTGGTTGCAACATCCTTCAGTGTGGCCATGCTATTTCCTCTTTAAAATGTTAGCGCTAACATTTATCACTGAATGGATAATAACATCATGGCAAAAAGAAGTCAATCCCCTTTTATATAAAATTTTAAAGCTGACAAGAAAACCTTCGCATGAAACGCACGGGACGGCTATAAAAAAACCGGGCGCATCCCTTTCGGAAGGAATCCGCCCTGTTTTTTAAAGCAGAATGAATTGCACGTTATTCCGGAATAGGTGATGTGTTTTCAAATGCATCATCCTTCCATACAGGTGTTGAATAGTTACGGCTCCAAAGCCTGCTTTTCATGCGATGCCTCCAACCATTTATTTGACATTGTTAATATAATGCCAAATGGGTAAAAAGGGATTTGAAATGTCATTATAATTTGGTTAAAAAGTGATATGTAAAAGCTTGCCACCTTTTGCGCATGGAAACTTTTGGATGTTATTGTATTTTATCTGTTTTTTCTTGAAATCTGGCGTTTATTAATACTATAATCATAGTATATCCATTTTATATAGGGGCTTGAGAAACCTGCTTAAGGGTTTCTCATGAAGGAGGAAGAAAAATGAAGAAGGTTCTTGCCCTGGTTCTGACTCTGGTACTTTTGTTGGGCGCAACCTCAGCACTGGCCGACACGATCAAAATAGGCGGTATCGCACCGCTGACCGGGCCGGTTTCCGTATACGGCCTTTTGGTTCAGGCCGGCGTCGATCTGGCGGTGGAAGAAGTCAACAAAAACGGCGGCATTGCCGGCAGCCAGGTAGAAATCACCTGGATGGATGATACCCACGACGCAGTGGAAGCCACCAACGTATATAACCAATTGGTATCCGAAGGCATTGTTGCCCTGGTGGGTCCTGTGACCACCACCCCCACCCTGGCGGTCGCCACCCGCGCCGCCGCGGACAATATGCCCATGATCACCGCGTCCGCCACCGCTTATGACGTGACCAGCGCCGGCGCCAACGTTTTCCGCGCCTGCTTCCTGGATCCCTTCCAGGCTCAGCTTATGGCCCAGTATGCTAAAGAGAACCTGAAGGCAGCCAAGGTTGCCGTTCTGTATGACAACACCAACGATTATTCCATCGGCCTTTCCGACGCATTCCAGGCCAAAGCAAAGGAACTGGGCCTTGAGGTGGTCGCCGCCGAGTCCGCCGTGGAAAGCGACGCCGACTATACTCCCCAGCTTTCCAAGATCGCCGATGCGGAACCCGACGCCGTGTTCGTATGCTACTATTATGAAACCGCCGCCCTGGTGCTCCGCCAGTCTGTGGACGTAGGCCTGGATGCCACCATGATGGGCGCCGACGGCTGGACGAACATTGAGCAGCAGCTCGTGGATGCCCCCGAACTGCTCAACAACGCGGTATATTGCGACTCCTTCTCCCCCGATGACCAGAGCCCTGCCGCCCAGGCGTTTGTGAAGGCCTTTACCGAAAAGTACGGCAAGGCTCCCGCAGGGTTCAACGCCCTGGGGTATGACGCCGCCAAGATCATGTTAGGTGCCATTGAAAAAGCGGGCACTACAGCTGACAAGCAGGCGATTGTGGACCAGCTCAAGGCTACCGATGTGGATGCCGTTACAGGCCACATCGTATTCGACGATCATAACGACCCCATCAAGTCCGCCTTTATCAAGGGCTTCAAGGATGGCGCGCCTGTCCTGATCACGCGTATTGACCCGTAATACATTCGCTGGAATCGCGGCGGAGGGCGATAACTATTGCCCTCCGCGATTTACGTTTTTACAGAGGGTGATCCTATGCAATTGTTCCTGCAGAACTTGATCGGCGGGCTGCAAATCGGCAGCATTTATGCGCTGATTGCCCTGGGCTATACAATGGTGTACGGCATTGTCAAACTGATCAATTTCGCCCATGGCGATATTATGATGGTTGGTTCCTACGCGGTTTTCTGGATCACCACCACAACGCTTGTAGCTGCCGCCTCCTCATCCCATCCTGTCCTTGCGGCGGTGTTTGCCATCTTGTTTTCGGTAATCGCCTGCGTCGCCCTGGGCGTACTGATGGACCGCGTAGCCTATAAACCACTTCGCAATGCCCCCCGCATATCCGCTCTGATCACAGCTATCGGCATCAGTATGGCACTGCAGATCACGGCACAGCTTGTATTTGGCAGCGGGCAGATCACCTTCCCCACGCTGATCCCCAAGATCGCGCTGTTCAAGGTTGGCAGAAAGCCTGTGTTCCTGCTGGAGGTGCTGACGCTTGCGGTATCCCTGGCGCTGATGGTTACGCTGCAGGCATTTGTAAAAAAGACACGCACAGGCAAAGCAATGCGCGCGGTCAGCGAGGATATTGGCGCCGCCAAACTGATGGGCGTGAATGTTGATACAACCATTTCCATCACCTTTGCCATAGGCTGTGCCCTGGCTGCCATCGGCGCGCTGTTCTATGCCCAGAAGGTAGTGTACATCAAGCCCCTGCTGGGTTCCATGCCTGGCCTCAAAGCCTTTGTGGCAGCGGTTCTGGGGGGCATCGGCATCATCCCCGGCGCTGCCCTGGGCGGTTTTTTGATAGGCATTGCTGAAACCTTTATGAAATATTACGCCAGTGAATATGTGGATGCCATGGTGTTCGGCATTCTTATCCTCGTTTTGCTCGTAAAGCCTTCGGGAATATTGGGCAAAAAGACCCGTGAAAAAGTATAAAGGGATGCGCCAACATGAAAAAAAACAGACGCTTTACATCACTCATTAACCTGATTGCCGTTGCGGCCCTTTTTACTTTGATCAGCCAGTTCTTGTTGGGCAGCGGAAACCGTTCGCTGGAGGCGCTGCTTACACAGGTTTGCTACAACATCATCATGGTCACAAGCCTGAACCTGGTTACCGGTGTGCTGGGGGAACTGACCCTGGGGCACGCGGGCTTCATGTCTGTGGGCGCGTATGTTTCAGCCATTATCACCACCCAGGTGCTGCCGCAGAACAATCCCTACCTGTTCCCGCTGGCCATGATTGCCGGTGGTCTGGCCGCGGCGCTGATCGGTTATCTGATCGGTATCCCCGCTCTGCGATTGCGCGGGGATTACCTGGCGATTATCACCCTTGGATTTGGGGAAATCATTCGGGTGCTGATTACCACCGTGTTCGCGCCATGGACCGGCGGCGGGCGTAAAATGTTCGGCATTACGCTGTATACAAGCTTTGGCCTTTCCTACTGGACCATGGCCCTGGTGGTCGCGCTGCTTTTCATGCTGGCCTGGTCGCGGCATGGCCGGGCAATCATCGCCATCCGGGAAAACGAGGTGGCGGCGGATGCGGCCGGCGTGCCTGTAACCCGTTACAAAATGATGGCCTTCACCATATCGGCCTTCTTTGCAGGGGTGGCCGGCTCATTGTACGCCCATTCGGTAGGCGTGCTGGACCCCACCAAGTTCGACTTTAACACCTCCATTGAGTTTTTGGTGATGGTTGTGTTCGGCGGCATGGGCAGCTTCACCGGTTCCGTTGTAGCGGCCATCGGCCTCACGATGGTTCAGTTTGCCATGGCGAAGCTGGTGGAATACCGCCAGCTGGCCTATGCTATTTTGCTTATCGTCATGATGATTTTCAGGCCCAAGGGGCTGCTTGGCATATGGGAATTCTCATTAAGCAGCCTGATTGCCAGGGTGATACCCGGCTTTCAAACATTTGCCAGACGTGTGGAGCAGCTTATGCGCCGGCGCAAAGCCGGGCCCATCCTTCCTGACATACCGCCCTACCCTTCCGCTAACGATGATGTTCAGGTGCTGGAGATGAAGAACCTGGGTGTCCGCTTTGGCGGCCTTCGTGCGGTGGAAGGGGTTGACATCAGGCTTGCCGATAACGAGATTGTAGGCCTGATCGGCCCCAACGGCGCGGGCAAGACTACCGTGTTCAACCTGCTGACCGGTGTGTATACCCCGACGGAAGGCAGCGTTCTAATGCTGGGCAAGCGCATTTCCGGCCGGCCCACTTATGTGATCACCAGCGAGGGAGTCGCCCGAACCTTCCAGAACATCCGCCTGTTCAAATCCATGACGGTGATCGAGAACATCAAGGTGGCATTCCAAAGCCGGATGTACTACTCCTTGTGGGATGGCGCGCTGCGCAACACCTACTACAACAGGGAAGAAGAGGGCTGCGATCTAAGGGCCCGAGAGTTGCTGCGAGTGTTTGATATGGAGCACCTTGCGGATCATAAAGCCAGCGCCCTGCCCTATGGCCAGCAGCGCAAGCTGGAGATATGCCGGGCTATGGCATCCAATCCCAAGGTGCTGCTGCTGGATGAACCTGCGGCCGGCATGAATCCCACCGAAACCCAGGAACTGATGCAGACCATACGGCTGATCCGGGAGCGTTTCTCGGTAACGATCCTTCTGATTGAGCATGATATGAAGCTGGTCATGGGCATCTGTGAGCGCATTTACGTTTTGAACTATGGCCACATCATCGCTCAGGGCACTCCCGAAGCCATCAAGAGCAACCCGGAGGTCATAAGAGCCTACCTGGGCGGCACAGGCGATAAGGAGGCTGCAAAATGCTGAAGGTACAGGACCTGAATGTTTACTATGGCGCCATTCACGCCCTCAAGGGCATCAGCTTTGAGGTGAACGAGGGCGAGATCGTGACCCTGATCGGCGCCAACGGCGCCGGCAAAACCTCCATCCTCCACACTATTTCCGGGCTCATCCGCGGTCAAAGCGGCAGGATCACCTTCATGGGCAAGGAAATTCAAGCCGCTGAGGCCCACGACATATTGAAGATGGGTCTGGCCCAGGTGCCGGAAGGGCGGCGGATATTTTCCCAGATGAGCGTGCTGGAAAACCTGGAAATGGGCTCCTACGCCCGTAAGGACCGCAAGGGCATCCAAGCGGATATGGAGCGGGTTTTTACAAGCTTTCCCCGCCTGAAGGAGCGCAGAAAGCAGATGGCCGGCACGCTTTCCGGCGGCGAGCAGCAAATGCTGGCCATGGGCCGGGCCATTATGTCCAAGCCGAAACTGATGCTGATGGATGAACCGTCCATGGGCCTTTCCCCCATTCTGGTGGGCGAGATTTTCGATATCATTGTTAAGATATCAAAAGGCGGGACCACGGTGCTGCTGGTGGAGCAAAACGCCAGCATGGCCCTTTCCATTGCCGACCGGGCTTATGTGCTGGAGACCGGGTATATTGTGAAAACCGGGGACGCAAAAGCGCTGCTTGACGATGAGGATGTGAAAAAAGCGTACCTTGGGGATTGACGGCATCTAATCCGGTTTCCATGATCATAGATACATGGGATCTATACAAATCATAACAACAGGGCCTCACCTCTTGTCAGGAGGCGGGGCCCTGTTTTGGCATTTCCCGGGGCATTGAAAAAGCGCTTTATCGTGGCGCCGGGCCGCTTTAGAAAATCACACCAAATCTGTTAACGCGCCTTGCTTTGAACCCGCTTTGCCATGAAAAGCGCAAGCGCGCCGATGAGCGCAACGCCAAGCCAAAGCACGAGCACGCTCTGAAAGCCCATCAGGTCCAGCAAAAGCCCTGACAGCACCGCCGTGCAGCCAGCGGCCATGTATGCGCTGAATTCCAGAAACCCAGCCACGCCGGACACGCGCCCTTCATTTGCAAAAAACAGCGGATACACGCCAAGCAGCAGCGTATTTGCAGCGCACATGGTAGCCGAGGCCAATGCCAGCAGCACCATCGCGACCACCGCACCGGCATGCCACAAAAAGAACAGCGCGCCTGTCATTAGCGCTCCCGCCATGAACGTCATCGCAGCCAGGCGTTCCAGCCCAAGGGGATGTTTTTGATACAGCCAGCCGATCCCGATCACACTTGCGAAGTTTGCCACAGGAATGAGCAGCATGAACAGCACGGCCTGCTTGATATCCAGCCCATACGCCTCCATGAAGAACATCGCGGCCCACAGGGAGATGCCGTCGCGAACGATCCCCTGGCAAAAACAGGCTATGGTGACAAACTGCACATCGCGCCGCTTGAGGATTCGTTTCAGTGGAAGCAGCGGCTGCTTGCTTGTATCCATGGAAGCCCTGCTGCGCACAAGATTGTCCTGCGGCCTGTCCGCAAAAACAAGCATGTGAATCAAAAGATATACGCCGCCAATGATTGCGGGCGCCAGAAATACGTTACGCCAGCCAGTGTTTGAAGCAAGATGGCCCGATATCAGCATCGACAGAAGCGCACCGGCCGCTGTAGACGTACTGACGGCGATCATCGCGCCGCCGCTCTTCCCCGGTTCGTACCAGTTGGCAATGGTTTTGGTAATGGGACCCCAAAGCATCGATTGAAACCAGCCGTTGAATGCCCAGCACAGCACCATCATCCAATACGCGTGGGTAAAAGCAAACAGTATGTTCATCACGGAGGCCATCAAAAGCCCAATCAGCATGAAGTACTTGGCGCTGATCTTATCTCCCAGATAGCCGTTGATGAGCTGGCCCAGGCCGTACACCCACAGGAACGCGCTGGAAAGCAGGCCCAGTGAGGCGCGGGAGATGTGATATTCCGCCTCAATGTACTTGAGCGCTACCGGGAGGTTGTTTCTTAACAGGTACACTGCCGTGTACGCAAGCCAGCAGCACGCCACTGTAAGTGTGCGCCTCTTGGTGTTTATGGTGCTTTGTGCGATCATTAAGCCTGAGCCTCCGGAAACAAAGGCTGGCTCCACGCAATCCTGCCATCCTTGCGCTGGCAGCGGATGCGGATATAGCTCTCACGGCCGCTGATGCGGTGCTCGGCATATGTCACACCGTCTCCCCCTGCAAGGTCCCATGTTGTCGTACCGCAGCCGATTTTGCCGCCGCAGACGAAATTCACCTGATTTACGCCGCTGCATTCCACAAAGGCCATACCGTCCCTTACGCCATAGCGCAAAATCTCCGGGCCGCTGGAAGCGTAAAAATGCCCGTCCATGATGGCTTGAATAATGGCATCCTGGTTAAGTTCCGGAGCATGGACCATGATCCAGCCGCCAAAGGAGTCATCAGGCAGTCTCGCGTTGTGGTTATCATCGGTCGCCACCGCACACACGCGCGATCCGTCGCTTAGCAGATTATCCCAGTACGTCTCGTTAAAGCCTGTAAAGTCCTCCAGCTCGCAGCCGTAATTGTGCACCTCCACGCCTGCGAACCCGCTGAGCAGGCCATAGTCGGAAGGCCGCACCCGTGACCACACGGGATGGTTGTATATGGCAATGCAGCCGTAGCCGCGGATCACATCCAACATGCTGCGCACACTATCTTCGCCCTGAAACGGGATGCGGGGCATGATGTCGCCCGGTTGAAAGCGGCCCATGGGAGCAGACTTCAGCATGGCGGCGGTCCCTTCGATGGCGTTGATGTGGTGGCACTGGTGCGGAGCGATGCTCATACCGTCTGTGGAACATGACCATTCCACGGCCGGTATGACCAAAAAACCGTCTGCGCCAAGATCCCTCCTGGCGGTAAACAGTTCATGCTCGGTGAAACAGAGGAAGCTGTAGCCAGCTTCCCGGTAGCGGCGCGCCACTTCCTCCGCCTTAAGCCTGCCGTCTGAAGTGGTGGAGTGGCAATGGATGTTGCCGCGGTAAAACGCGTTTTCCCCCTCGAAAAAGACCTGATTTTTGTAGGTATGCATTGCAGATATCTCCTTCTCATGTAATTATGTATGCGCATACATATTTCATAAAAAATAAGATTCACGCGCTTTCGCGTATGACCAGCGTCGGTGTGATGAGCACATGATTCTGCGGGCGCTCGCCGCCTGTAAGCAGCGCCTGCAAGGTATCGGCGGCGATTTGCGACTGCCGTGCAATATCACTGTCGACGCTCGTGAGCTCAGGCGTAACAAGCTTTGCCAGATCAGTATTGTCATAGCCTATGACCAGTGCGTGATCGGGGACGCGGACGCCGGCGGAACCAAGGCTCTTGATCAGTCTGGCTGCAACCATGTCGCTGGAGCACACATAGCCTTCCGCCCTGGGCGTTTCTTCTGCCTGCGCGCAACAAGCATGCTTCAGGCCGCTTTTTTCTGCGATATCCCGAAATACCTGCTGTTTGATTTGATCGCTGTGGTACAGGTAATCTGAAACGAAGCAAATGGACTTTGCACCGCGCTCCATGAGCCGAGCCATGGCCAAACGGATGCCGGCAGCGTCATCGCGCTCGATGCAGTATGTGTTTTCCGCAATCAGATTGGCGTTTGTCATGACAATGGGCACGCTCCGGGAAGCCTTCAGCAGCGCGGCGACCAAAACATCATCGCGCATGGATGAGCCGAGCACCACCATCGCGACGACGCGCTTGGAAAGCATGGTTTGTATATACCCCGCCTGCCGCGCGGCATTACCGCCCGTGTTGCACAAAAAAGCATGATAGCCCGTTTCAGCCATGCGCTGCTCAATGGCATAAGCCGTGTGGGAGTAATAATATTCGCGCACATCCGTGGTAAGGATGGCCACAGTCTGCGTCTGCCGCATGGCCAGTGAGCGGGCCACATCGTTGACGGTATAATTGCTCGCCTCCAGCGCGTCAAGAACCCGCTGGCGGGTTTGGGCCTTCACAGGCCCGCTGTTGTTGAGCACCCGTGATACCGTGGCCGTGGACACGCCGATTCGCTTCGCCAGATCATACACATTCATGCCCCCGCCACCCCTCCCGCGATTATGTAAGCGCGTACATTATAGCTTTGCAGAAAGGGAATGTCAAGCAGAACGGCACAAGCGGAGGATTGCCTCCCATTCCGCGTTGCGGGACTGTCATGCGGGAGGACAGGCATGTTTTCATCCGACGTACCGGTGTCCTTCTATATCAGAGATTTGGTTCCCCTTTTCAGGGAAAAATGATGTGATCAGCAATACTGCCATCAGGGCGGCAGCACATAAACCAAGCCAGCCGGATGATGCCGGGAACACCGCTGTCACAAACAGATACGGCTGACTTGCGCACCATAATAAGCCCGCCAGTGATGCAATGGAGATTCCAAGCTGCGTTATTCGAAGTAGATAAGGCCGGTCCCTCCTAAGCGGAGCAAATTTCATGCTGCCATTGTAGGTACGAATGCCCATACGGATGGCCAGTATGAGAGTCAAGGCTGCAAGCGCGCCAACCAAAGCCCATACAGCACATTCCCCTAGAAGAATGCGCGTCATGCCGGGCGGCGGGAAACCCCTCCACCGTGACCAGCTATTCAGAACACCGGCAATGAACGGCCAGCTTCTTTGGCTGTTTGTCAGCATGACAATCGCATCGCCCGTGTCAGGCATGACGTAGAATTGGCTCATCCAACCATAGCCTTGCCCCCCGTGTGACACCGCCAAACCGTGCTCGGTGTAATACCCAAAACCGTAAGCGTCAAACGCCATGCCGTACACGTCAAGCTGATTCGCCTGCGGAGCATAAAGCTGCTTTACGCCGGAACGCGATAGTATTTTCTGTTCTGAAAAATTGGGCATTCCCGCGATGCAAAATCGGGCGATATCCTCTGATGTAGAAATCAGCCCGCCCGACGCCCTGTCCGGGTACCGGTAGGGCAAAACCGCTTTTCCGTTTAGCGTATATCCCAGCGGAACGGCGGCAAGGCTCTCATCGCTCCATTCAAAGTCTGAATGGTTCATTCCAAGAGGCGCGAGGATTTCGCTTTTCATGTATTGCGCAAAATCCCTTCCTGTGACCTCCTCCATCAGCAGCTCCAGCAGATGATACCCGACATTGGAATAGAAAAAGCCCTCTCCCGGATTTTGAAACAATACCGCCGATTCGGTCAAGCTTTCCTTTAGGGAAGGGATGGGTTCCTGTGGATTGTAACGAGCAAAAATATTCCCCAACGGCAGCCCCGCAGTGTGGCATAGCAGCCGCCGCACCGTCACACCATCAGATGAAAAGGGGGAATCCGGGAATTTCCAATCCTTTATGTAGCGGCCGGCTGGCTCATCAAGGTTAATCTTGCCTTCCTCAACAAGCTTCATAACAGCCCACGCCGTAACCGATTTTGAAATCGATTCGGTGCGCATGGGCAACTCTTTCGCCATTTTGATACAGGATGCCCGGTCAGCATCACCGTATGCCTTCATGTACGCAATTTTCCCATTTTGCACCACTGCGATATTCGCACCCGGAATTGTGTACCGCCGCATCAGCTGCTGTATTCTAAAGTC
Organism: Bacillota bacterium; assembly: GCA_023416585.1. Taxonomy (GTDB): domain Bacteria; phylum Bacillota; class Clostridia; order Christensenellales; family Aristaeellaceae; genus JAEWAH01. The sequence continues at coordinate 99,464 of JAEZHM010000040.1, read as the reverse complement.
TAGATGCTCTGTGAATTCGGAAAGCGGCGCACCGTTGTACATTCTCCAGTCCAGCACATACAACGATACGAAAGATACGGCAAAGAACCCAATCGCTATAACGGCGGTTAGAAGCAGCATATGCTTTATTCCACTGCTCCTCCAGCCCGGTGTTGCACAAAAGCAATGCTTAAGCATTGCCCGCCATTTGGGCTTCATGCCTTTTTTCCCACCGTGCCTGCATATACAGCAAATTGATGAACGCCGTCAATACCGAGCATTTCATTCAACCTGTCGTCATCGAAATGACCGATTGCGCAAGCGCCCAGATGAAGCTTTTCAGCGGCAAGGTATAAGTTCTGGCATACATGGCCGGCATCAATAAACAGATACCTATAGCCCCTGTCGGCATATGACCATGTCATTCTGTCAGGAACCGCCGTCCAGATAAACGTAACATTGCTGTTCTTCACCTGATCCTGATCATCACAGGCATGCGCAAAGGATTCAGATAAGTCTTTACCTGAATCCAGCTTCAAAAGCGCATGCTTCAGCGCAACATACTTATACAAGCCGTTCTCTAATCCATCCACATGGTTAATCAAAAGAAATGTTTCAAATGCATTTCTTGCTCCTGCCGAGGGTACGCTTCGCAGGGCGACAATGTTTGGAATGACCCGCTTGATTCCCTGCGTGCACCATAGCAGAAGCGAAAGTTCGCTGATAGACATCGAAAGGGAAGCATACTCCCTGACGCTTTCGCGCTTTTGAATCGCTTCCACCACATCCACGTAAGGTATGGCCAATGAATCGGCAGCAGGCAGAACAATCGTCTCGAACTCGCCTTTTGGATTTTCTTCAAAGTCAGGCCTGGGCATCCCTTTTTCCCTGCCGCTTTCCCCCATATTGCACAGCTTTGTTTTGTTCATGAACGCCTGAACAACCGAATTCTCCATACAACTCACCTCATCCTTATCACGTTTTTTTCAAGCTTTTGAAGAGCAGCACGCAAAGCTAGAATATCCTGTTCACCGACCCCCTCAAACAACTCCTCAATAAAGCGCTTCTCCATATCCTCACGTTTCTTCAGATGAACCCTACATGCCTCTGTCAAATGGATGCGCATCATTCTGGCATCAGCTTCATCCTTTCTTATGGAAACAAAGCCCTGCCTTTCAAGAATCAATGCTGTCTTTTTAACGTTCTGACGCGAGCTTCCGATTCGTGCGGCAACTTCGGAAAGCGTAGGCATATCACTTTCACATCGTAATACGCCGGCAAGGAAAAGCCACTGCTTTACCGACAGCTGCGGGTCTAGCCGGTCGCCGGCAATCTGCAACTTGTTGGATAGCGTGAATATCGTCCCGAAAACATATGCTTTATCCGCATCGCCCATGATCATTCACCTCAAAAATAGTAACTGGTTACTTATATTATAAGTAACCAGTTACTATTTGTCAATTCTCAATAAGCAGAATGCCTGCTACTTCGCGGGATCGAACCAGACGCAGCTTTTTGCCTGATTATCGTTGAACACATAAGCATTCATGATTTGACACCGGACCAGTGTAGTGTCCTAAGTAACCCCGTCAAACTGAACGGCTATCTGTGCAGATGATTCCGTGTACATGGAGTAGTTATGTGATAAACCGGGCACCTTCTCCTTCACATCCGGGTTCTTGGCTGATTTGGCCAATTCTACACCATCCGGCGTATACAGAGAGAAATCTGTGCTCCACAAATGCATTTCCCGGTTCTTTCCATCACTGCAGAAGCCAAGCTTCATATCGAACACAACTACTTGGTATGGCCGTTTTTGTGCGTGACTTCACCACTGATTTCAAATAAAAGGCGCCTCTGTTGCTTACAACAGAGGCGCCGCATCATCTATTACTTTTCCGCGCAATACCTAACTTCAATGCCGGCAATAACATCCTCCCGGAAAAAGACGACCTGGCTGATGCTTTCTGGCAGCATGTATCCCTGTACGCGTTCCACTTCCCTGCTGGAATAATGGATATCCATACAGCCATCGTTCTTTTCACATGGCATATAGCGGACAGGCACACCGCATACCGTAAAGGACAAGCAGCCCTTTTCATCAAACTCATCGGGTTTAACAAACCAGGGGTCAAAGAGCAGGCAGCCATTTTCCACCAGGATGCCAAGCTCGCCCCGCCGCATCAGCACGGATTCTTTTACCTGGCCGGTCATGCCTGGCTGCTGGCTTTTGCCGTCAAAGGAGGAGTGGGAGTACGGCTCGATGGGGATCGCCTGGCAGGCCGTGGAATCCTTTCGGTAGAGGAAATTTTGAATCACTTCCCGGTATGCATCCAAAACCGTTTGCGCCTTGCTTCTGTCGTTCCTGTTCGCAATGGCCAGTTCCAATATGGCCAAGGCCAGCTTCGCGTTTTGGTGCCAGTAGATGCAGCCGATCCCTTCATATTTGTACATCACCTGGCTGCGCCCGGTGAAGCGCTGGTGCCCGAACAGGCTTTCATACTGCTCAAGCAAAAACTGCTGCTGCTCAATAGTATAGGAGGAGGTTTGCAGGGCGCTCATCAAAGCCTTCTGTGTTGTTAAGCCTACCCCAAAATGAAGCGTTCCATTTTCATCCCGGCAGACAATTGTACCGTCAGCATCGATGGGCGCGGTAAAGCTGTTCTTTTTATAGAAAGGAACGGTCATATGCTTTGGGTATAGGTAATGGGCGCCATGGCGGTCGCTGCCCAGAACCTTATCCATTTCCAAAAGCAGCGCCTCCATATCGCCGGCATCCACAAGACCCGCGCCAATGGCGGCAGACTGCCCCTCCAGCATGGGGCGCATGGGCTCCACGCTGCCGTCGTTATGCAGCAGATTGTATGTGGCAAACAACGGGCCCCTGTTTTTTATTATGGTATCATCCAGCAAGGATAAGCATTGCTCCAGCCAAACTCTTAAGTTGGACGCCTGCAGCCCCCGGCTGCCCGAAAAACCATTGTGATAAACGTTCTGACGGTAAGCGGAAAACGCCTTCCCCATTCCATCCAGAAGCATCTTTGCATTGCCCTCTGGCTGCTTTACGTATGATTTCATGAAGTCAAGGGAGGTTTCCAGCCAATCGGCCACTTCCTTGGAGATGACAAAATCATCCGCTTCCTCCTGAACAAGCGCCAAAAGAAACTGCGCATAGGCTCTCATGTGGTAGATGGTGACCATCGACAAACCGATGCCCACGATAGCGTTATTGGCATCGTTCCATTCCGGGCGCTGCGTATTCATCCACACGCCGCCGCCCAAAAGCACATTGGCCATTTTGCTAAGCAGCGGGACAATCAGCTTTTCCATGAGGCCAACGCAATACACATCGTTATCCTGAAGCATCAGCTGGCCATCCGTCCCCATCGCCTCACAAAGCGCCGTGATTTCACTGTCGCGCTGCCTGTCAAACACGATGGTATGCTTGCTGTCAAGAACGATCTCCTCATAGGGCTTTAGGATATAAGGCACATTCGCATAGGAAAACACCCGCGTGCGCAAAAGCTCGCGGAGCCTAACGGGAAAATGGCTGTGAAGGCCTTTCAATAAGCGCAGCAAATAGATAATCTGATGGTCACCCCAGTAACCCAGGCCGCTGAAAGGATTGTCCGGCTCCGGGCGCTCCCAGTCGATGCCGTTGCGGTGGATACGGTAGGGGTTGAAGCCGTCCATCGTAGAGGCGTTTACGAAGATGGCGATCATGTGCTCGTAATAGCACGGAAAAGACAGCCCCAATGCCTCCCAGTTTTGAAAAATGTCACGCCAGTTGCCCTCGTAACGCTTGACAGGCTTCCCCTGTTCGTCCTTCAGCCTGATTTGGAACTGGTTCCAGGGCCTGGACGGGTCGCCGTGACGGCGGGAAAAGCTCAACGGCAAATATTCCAGCACAAGGCGCAAAACCTGCGGATCGGATTCAAACGCTGTTTTCAGATCATGGATGGTACGGCACTTTTTAACCTTCTCAATAAACTCCTGGCTGCTGCCTGTCGCATAGCTTCGCGCAAGGGCAAAATCCAGAAAATCCTCCGTATCCAGCGCGTACCCATCGGCAAATATCCCGCCCCGCAGCACATTGTATAAAGTATTGAGGTAATGGTGGTGCACCGCTGTTTGATCGGCGGTATTTTGCACGCCGTCCGCCATGGCCACGTAACGGTTCAAAAGCTCTCTGCCCTTTTGGATATCCGACTTAAGTGCCTCGCCAACAGGCGCTGATAGCAATTTTGAAAGCTTTACAAGGGCGCAATGATCATACCCATGGTCCACCACAATATGGTGCGTGCACTCGCTGTTAGGGTGAAGCTCCTCCCGGTAGTTCACAAAATAGGCGCCCTTGCACCCGTAAGCCGGTTCGCCATATGGGTAGGTCGTGCCGCGCACATATGCGTCCACCACCTGGGAGCTTAATGCAATTTGGGCCTTTGTACAATCGGTCCAAGCCACATTGACCCTAAGGATCTCTATGGGGTTGGGCGTATCATTGATGAGTGTCGTCAAAGCGTAGGTCGCAAGTTTACTGTCCGGATACAGTTCGTTGGCCTTATATGCATCCACCAGCGTGGAAGAGGCTGCCTGCAAATTCTTGTCCACATGGCAGGGCAATATGTTTTCCAATCCGTCCAGGATATCAACCAGCACCGCTTTATCGGACAGGTTTTTGAGGACCGACGTCTTTACAATGCCGAACCGCTTACTGCTTTCGTATTGATAGGAAAAGCTTAGTTTCAGCTCTTCGTTGATCTCCTCAAAAATCACGCCGGTGCCCTGGACAGCCTTGTACAAATTCTGCGTGACACGCCACTTGTTAAGGGTCGTGCGCGCAAAGGGCTCCCACAATTGTTCCCCTGTCCTGATAATCGTTTTGGAACCCGTATTCTTTTGATCGTGCAGGCGGTCATCCGTTTCATAGGAGAAAACGGCGCCCTGCGCATCCTTCCGGCCCGCGGTGATCCCGCCTTTGGAGGACATGAAGATCCACACATCGCTGGCTGAAACAACATTGATGAAAAAAGGCGCCAGCCATTGACTATGTTCCACCTTATAAAACACCTGGCCGTCTACATTCACAAAGGAGTCTACGGTTTGCATAGCCTTTTCCCTCCGGTTGCGTACTCCATCATCTGCATTGAATATAGCATATTACCAGCATTTGGCGCAACGCCAATTTTCAAAACCGGTTTGCCATTATTCAAATGCTGCCGCCTGCATCCTTATGAAATAGCAGGCTCACAGCAATGGGAACGCTGGTTAATATAGAGATGCCTGGTTTCAGGCATGTTTGCCTTCTTTTCCGTATTGCAAAGAAATGGCGTCCCAATCAGGCATCGCCGAGCGAAGCGTATCCCAACGTGCCATGCTTAAGTCCGGCCTGCTTTTCCGTATGGCTTCAAACCCCATATCCAACGCACGCATTTCATCCGCCGCGTTCCGGCAATGATCGCTGGCGGCAAGCCTGCCCAGCGCCGTCTTTGCCGCGATCCACAGCATGGCTGTCATCAGCGCGCGTTTGAGCCCTTGATTAAAATACGTATCCTCCCCTTCCGGCAGGATGGAGATGTTTATCGCCCGCAACAGCCCAAACCCTTCTCCGGCTGCATCCACACACTGCTTTAGCTGCACAAGGCCGGCCCGTTTTAGATCGCATTCCAGGATGTAGCACAGATAGGCGACTGGCAGTATGAACGCCAGGTGGCTCTTGTACCACCCATCCATATCAGGGTGGAAGGCAAGACGGTATTCCGCACTCCCAAAGGCATTTTGAAGCGCTGATCTGGTCCCTTCGTCGGGCAGGGAATGTGCAAGGCCCAAGTGCAAGGTGCCTGCCCCTTTGCGGACGCAGACTATTTCACCGTTTTCCCGCCTTCCACCGGTGGCCTGGAATCCAAATACCACTGTTTTTGGGAATGCGGCATGCTCCTTTATATAGGTTTCCATTTCAGGCGCGGATAGATTGTTGCCAACAAGAACTACCAGCGGGCTTCTGGAATCAGCCAGATCATCCAGTACGGACCGCATCTGCTGATACTGCATGGCGGCAAAAATGATATCATAGGCTTCTTCCCCCAGCTTATCAACGATGCGCGGATGGTCGGCGGTGATCTTCTTTTGAAGATAATGGCGGATGACCAGCCCTTTTTGCTCAAGTTCCGCTTTGCGTATGCTGCGGGCGAGCATGGTCACGTCATTGCCCGCTTCGCACAGCACATGGGCCAAATAGCTCCCGATCACGCCGGCGCCGTAAACCAATACCTTCATTGCGCTCTCCTCCCGCCATCAACTCGTGTGCCATTTCGTTGCAGCTTATGCCATTTCCTTCCTGGATCAGACTTCTTTTTGCTCGGCGGTTTTTGAATGACGGTTAGCTTTGGCTTACCATTTCGCGGCCGCATACGCTGTTAGCAGTCATAGCAAGAAAATGATGAATGAAAGGAGATGATACGATGAATGATACAACGGCATTGATTATTTTGATTTTGATTATTGGCGCATTGTTCTTTACAAAAGCCTTTTTGAAAAAGCGCACCGGCGGCCATTAAAGAAAGGCGGCAGATTATATCATTAATCTGACCGCTTCCTTGATCTGCGCAACAACATGGTCCGTATTCCCCGTGCAAAGTATATGGATATCGGCGTATTTTTCATAGAGAGGCTTGCGCGCATCATAGATACCGGCAACCGTCGCGCCAGGCGCCGCTGCAATGCCCCGGTCGGCGCTGCCATTTATCCGCTCTTGCAGCACAGAAAGATCCGTATCCAGCCATATGACTACATTTTGTCTGCAAAGGTTTTTCATGGCGTTTTCACTGAACACCATGCTTCCGCCTGTTGCAATCACACATTTTTCGCAATGAATGCTTTCCCCCACTTGGCCTTCCATCTCCAAAAAGCCATCAACGCCACTTTCAGCCATGATCTCAGGCAGCGTTTTACCTGCCCTTTTGATAAGCAGGAGATCGGTATCCAAGAATTCATAGCCCAGCTGCTTGGCCAATATTACACCGGCGGTGCTTTTCCCTGTTCCAGGCATACCGATCAATACAATGCTTTTAAACAAGCGATACACGTCCATTCCATGTCTCATTACCGGCTGCTTCCAGGAAAATGCGTAAAGCATGTTCATGATATTTGGTAATCACGCAGCAAGATAGGATGCTGTGCATTGAAAGACGGTGTACTTTAATATCTATTGTTTGTCAAGTAGTTTCTACTAAAATCGCAGCGTAATGGAAAACCATTTGATCCTCCAGATTCAGCAAAAGATAGATTTACCAAGCAACAAAGGCTCCTGGCAGATAAGCTGACCAGCATACGGTGTTCCGCCGTTTCTGTAGCCGACAGTCCATTACGCTGTAACTGCTTTCCCCAATAAAACCGCGGCGACGCCTAGGAGCAGGCTGAGCAGAATATATGTGATACCCACCCACGCTTTTCCTGCACCAAACAGGTTAGTAATCTCCAAAGCAAATGTGGAGAATGTGGTAAAACCGCCGCAGATTCCTACGCGGAGGAAAGCCATCAAATCAGCGTTCGCTCCTGTGTATTTTGAAGATATGCCCGCAAGAAGGCCGATTGCAAACGCGCCGAGAACATTAATCGCCAGCGTGATAAACGGAAAACCGGTTTTGTCTGCAAGCGGGATCATCGAAAGAAGATAGCGTAAAACGGTTCCCAAGAATCCGCCCATTCCAACGGCAAGGCATGCCCGCATAAGGTTCCTCCATAGACGCAAAACAATAAAGCCGACAAATTCTGTTCAAACAAAAGTCATCAGCTTTTCAGCGGTTTTGGCAAACGCCACGGGAGACATTCATTCCCGCATCCAGTATAGCAAAAGGCCGGTGCTTTTTCAACCGGAAAGGAAAGTCATAGAGTATCGTCCGGCTTGTTTTTCAAAAGACCGGCCAGTATACTTCGCTATTCTTCCCATTGGGAAAGCAGGTTCCGCATCCAACCGTGCACATCCATGCCGTACACGTTTTGCAGATTTTCTTTGGACAAAACTTTCCGGTTGTTTCCATAGGCTGCCAGCCTTCCCTCATTCATCAGCAATGCGCAGGTGCCATAAGCCCTGGCCAGGCTTATATCGTGCACCACGGAGATGACGGCCCGGCCCGGCTGCTTGATCCACTCCTCCAGCAGTTCAAACAGCTGCTTTTGATATTTCAGATCCAGATGGTTGGCCGGCTCGTCCAAAAGGATCAGGTTCGGGTCCTGGGCAAACACCTGAGCCAGGAATGTGCGCTGCAGTTCGCCGCCAGATAGCGTGAGCACCGACTGGTGCATAAAAGGCGTCATGCCTGTTATCTCAAGGGCCTTACGCACCTTTTCTTCCCCCTGCTCATCAGTAAAGGAAAGGCGGCCTTTTTGGTGGGCATACCGGCCCAGGTTCACCACTTCTTCCACGGTAAAAGCGTAGCCCACCTGGTGGGTTTGAGAAAGAACACCGATTTCCCTGGCCAGGGCGGAAGGGCGCATATGCTTCACATTTTGATTTTTATAGCGCACTTCCCCGCTGTAAGGCACGCCCTGGGATATGGCGTTTATGAGCGTTGTCTTCCCCGCGCCGTTAGGCCCGGCTACCATCAGCCACTGCCCTTCCGAAAGCGAAAACTCGATATCCTCAAGCACGGCGAGACTGCCGTGCCGGACCGTGAGGTGCATAACCTGAAGCATGCGTCAGCTCCCCTTTCTTGAGGAATAGAAGATATACACAAACACGATGGAACCGATCAAGGATGTGATCACGCCGATGGGTATCTCCAGCGGGCTTAATACCACACGGCCGATTAGGTCAGCCAGCATCAGGAAAATGGCCCCGCCAAACATGCTGGCCGGCAGCAGCCGCTTGTGGTTGGGTCCTGTGATCATGCGCATGATGTGGGGCATGACAAGGCCCACAAACCCAATGGTCCCGCCGATGGACACGCACACGCCGATGAGCGCCGAGGCGGAAATGAGCATCTTCAGCTTCACCCGCTTTACGTCCACCCCCACGTGGCGGGCATTGTCCTCCCCTACGGCAAAGGCGTTCAGTTCCCTGGCGCCGGATAACATCAGCGCGCCAAAGACAATAAGGGCTGCAAGCAGCGCCAGCGCGTTTTGATAACTGCTGCCGGCCAGGGAGCCCATGGTCCAGAACATGATGGATTTCACCTTTTCCCCGGAGAAGGTGATGATTAGGCTGATGATGCTGCTGGCAAACATGGTGAAAATAACGCCGATCAAAATGATGGTGTTAGTGGCCAGAGTATGGTCCAGCCTGTATGCCAGGGACAGAATGAATATCAGCGACAGAAAGGCGAAGATCATGGCTAGCACCATAACTCCGCCTAAACTTATGCCGGGTATGGTCAGCCCAAAGGCAATGGCAATGACCGCGCCAAGCGATGCGCCGGAGGAGACCCCGAGGGTCGACCCATCCGCCAGGGGATTGCGCAATAACCCCTGCATGGCCGCGCCGCAAAGGGACAAGGCTGCCCCCGACAAGGCGACGCAGATCACCCTTGGCAGCCGCACAAATACAATCACGGAGCGGGAAACGCCCTCCGGTATGGGCAGGCTCCAGATTGTGTTCCAGACGGCGGTTAGCGTATCCTTAAGCGGTATATTCACGCTGCCAAGGCACACGCATAACAGCATCGCCAACAAGGTTCCCGCTGTCAGCAAGGCATATTCATAGGGCCGAAAGCCTTCCCTGCGCTTTTCCATAGTTACCTCAATTTCCGGGCAAGAGACAAACCTTCGTCTCTTACCCGGAATCTCATATTAGCTTACGCCGCCGGCACAAGGGTTTCCGGCTCGTACACGAACTGAAACAGCATCTGCGCCGCGTCTACCAAACGGGGGCCCGGGAGGGATATTTCATTGGAATCCGCGTTGAGGATGGCGTCATTCTTCACAGCCTTCAAATCCTGCCAGCCCTCGCGGCTCTTGATTTCCTCCACCGGGGTAGGACCTTCGCCAAAATACATGGAGATGGTGACGATGTAATCGGGATCGCGCTCTATCACCTGTTCCTGGGAGATTTCGCCCCAACCCTGAACATCGGCAAATGCGTTCTTGAGACCAACCATCGTGGCCAGCTCATCCATGAAGGTGCCGCTGCCGGCCGTCCACAGGCCATACTGCAGGGGAGACACTTCATAGTAAACGGTTTTGGTGCCGTCGCCAGCCGCCTTTTTGGAAATTTCCTCAAAGGAAGCTTTCATGCTTTCCACCAGCGCATTTGCCTCGGCCGTTTTGCCGGTCACCGCGCCGATCAGTTCAATGGCCGTATAGACGCCGGCGATGTTGGCGGCTTCGCTGGCAACCACCTTGATGCCGGCCGCTTCCAGCGCAGAAACCTGTTCCTTCGTCTGGGCCATGGTGCCCATGAGCACCACCTGGGGCTTAAGGGCTACAATCTGCTCAATGTTGGTGGTTAAGCCAGACTGAACGGAGGGCACTTCCTTCACTTGTTCCGGATACTCGCAGTATTCGCCGCGGCCCACCAGCGTATCTCCTGCCCCCAGGGCATAGAGGATTTCGCAGTCGGCAGCCGTCAGCGCCACGATCCGCGTAGCGGGTGCATCCAATGTTATCTCCCGGTCCTTCATGTCTTTTACGGTTACCGGGGAGGTGGCTTCGCCAAGAGCGCTTGATAATGTCAGGCAAAGCAACAGGACAACCGCCTGGATCAGGGATAGAATCTTGGTTCCTTTCATGTGATGACCCCTTTTCAAATATTCAAATGAATAGATTGAGAGGAGCAAAAAAGTTGTCCCCCCCTATAGAGAGAGACAACCAAAGCAGGCATAGGCCCCGTCTATGCATAGCTTGTCCCAATCCCCAGGAGCGCTTACGTGTAAACAGGTCTCCCGGCTTAACTTCATCCTACTTGGGCGCCTTCCCGCCTTGCGGCAGTGGCTTTTATGCCCGTTCGTCCGTTTCACGGTTACTGGGATAGCCCGGAAATTTCATCCGCATTCCCATGACGCTTTAGTGGCGCCGCATGTTACCATGCAGATACACGCGCTATTCATTTGTGATTGAATTATACCAAAGTCAATTCTTTCCGTCAATCAAACTGATTCGTTCCATTTTCCCCCAACATGACGAATTTGTCACCCGCAAGACAACCAAAACAGGTATAATGGAAAAAAGGGGGATGGCCATGAAGCGGATCCTGTTGGTGGAGGATGACAAGACGATCGTCATCGGCCTGGAATACACCTTGCGGCAGGAAGGCTACGAGGTAAGCAGCTGCTATACGGCGGCGCAGGCCAGGGACGTCATTGGAAAAGCGGACTTTGATCTGTATCTTTTAGATCTGTCGCTGCCCGACGGAAGCGGGTATGACCTGTGCCGCCTGTTGAAAGCCAGCTCCAACGCGCCGGTGGTATTTTTGACCGCCTGCGATGACGAGGTGAATGTGGTGATGGGCCTGGATATGGGCGCCGACGACTACATCACAAAACCCTTCCGCGTGAGGGAGCTGGTTTCCAGGCTCCGCACGGTGCTGCGCCGCTATGGGCAGGAGGCGGAAAACCGGGATGAACTGCATCTTAACGCCATCACCATCAATACCAGGCAGGCCAAGGTGACAAGGAATGGCCAGGAGATTCCCCTCACCGCGCTGGAATACCGGCTGCTGCTCACCCTGGCCACCCATCCCAAGCAGGTTCTGAGCCGTACGCAGCTATTGGAGGGCATTTGGGATATCGCCGGGGATTTTGTAACCGACAATACTTTAAGCGTGTATGTAAAGCGCCTTCGTGAGAAAATCGAGGAAGACCCCCAAAACCCGCAGATCATACAAACGGTACGCGGGCTGGGGTACAGGACGGGTGACTGATATGCGCATGTACCGCAACCCGGAGCTGCGCCGTTTTTTGATGCTGCTTTTAGCCTTGGGGGCCGCGGCAACCGCCGGCTGCTGTATCTTTTCGCAGGCGGCTGTGTACATCGCGGGGGCCGCATCCCTTGGCTTTATTGCGCTGCTGCTTGTATATACCTTAAAAAGGTACCAGCAAATCGACAAGTTAAGCGCCTATCTTGCCAGGATCAACCGGGGGGATGACTCCCTGGATGTGCGCGACAACAAAGAAGGCGAACTGTCCATTCTAAAAAGCGAAATCTACAAGGTGACCGTAACGCTGAAAGAGCAGAACGAGCTTTTGCGCAGGGACAAGACCGCCATGGCCGACGCGCTGTCGGATATTTCCCACCAATTGAAAACGCCGCTCACCTCCATGTTCATGATGACCGATTTGATTCTGGATGCCGGACTGACGGAGGAGGAACGGTGCACCTTTACCCAGCGCATACGTATGCAGCTGGAACGGCTGCAGTGGCTGGTAACATCCCTTCTGAAACTGTCCAAGCTGGATGCCGGCACCACACGGATGGAGCCCGCGCCCGTTGCCGCCAAAAAGCTTCTGGACAGAGCTTTGGAGCCTTTACGCATCCCCATGGAGCTTAAGGAACAGAAGCTGAACCTTTCCGGGGAAGATATTACCCTATGGTGCAACGAAGCCTGGACCGCAGAAGCGCTGCTGAACATTTTGAAAAACTGTGTGGAATATACGCCCCTGCAAGGAGAAATCACCGTCGCCTTTTCAGAAAACCCGCTGTTTACCCAGGTGAGGATCACGGATACCGGGCCCGGTATAGACCCTTCCGACCTTCCCCACATATTCAAACGCTTTTACAGGGGCAAGCATGCTTCCGACGACAGCGTGGGCATCGGCTTGGCCATGGCCGCCGCCATCGTGGAAGGCCAGGGCGGAGCGGTGGAAGCAAAATCCCACCCGGATAAGGGCGGGGAATTTGTGCTGCGTTTTTTAAGGCAGCCGCAGCACAGGTAGGGAATTTTTTTTAAGCAAAGGGCTCCTTTTAGCGTGGAATACCTTTTATGCATGCGTTGTTCCAAGGGATGAAATGACAGCCCTTTTACCTCCTTCCGTCGCCTGCGGGCGGCACCTCCCTCCAGGAGGGAGGCTCAAAAAAAGGCTCCCTCCTGGAGGGGGCTGCCGACGAAGGAGGCTGGAGGAGGTCTTAAGCATTTCAGCATTTTCAGAGCTTTCCTAATACCCATTATGCAACCACAAACTCAATCCTTATTCTCCATGTGAATAATGACAAAACTGTCACCGAAAAAGTCACCGGGCTGTCACGGTTGCGCCGTACAATGAAATTGCTCAAGGCCGAGCGCAAAGGCAAGCCCATTTATATATCAGCACACAGGCTGGAGGACAAACGATGGAAATCTTACGAGTGGAAAACCTGACCAAGAACTACGGAACCGGGGAAAATACGGTAAAGGCGCTGGACAACGTATCCTTCACTGTAAAAAAGGGTGAGTTCATAGCCATTATGGGCTCCTCCGGCTCAGGGAAAAGCACGCTTTTGCATATCCTGGGCGGCGTTGACAGGCCAACCTCAGGCAAGGTGTTCCTGGACGACACCGATATTTATGCGCTGGATGAAACGCGCCTGGCCATCTTCCGCCGCCGCCAGGTGGGGCTGATCTATCAGTTTTACAACCTGATCCCCGTGCTCAACGTGGAAGAGAACATTACCCTGCCGCTTTTACTGGACGGCCGCAAGCCGGACCATGAGCAGCTTCAAGTAATATTGAACCTTTTGAACCTTCATGACCGCCGCGGCCACCTGCCCAACCAATTATCCGGCGGGCAGCAGCAGCGTGTATCCATCGGCCGGGCCATCATCAACAATCCGGCCCTGGTGCTGGCCGACGAGCCCACCGGCAACCTGGACAGCAAAAACAGCGCCGATATCGTGCAGCTTTTAAAAACCTCCAACCGCAATTACAAGCAGACGCTGATGCTTATCACCCATGACCGCAACATCGCGCTGCAGGCCGACCGGATCATCAGCATCGAGGATGGCCGCATCGTTTCGGATGAGGTGACGCGTTCATGAATGTAATGAGGCGTTTTACGCTGCGCAGCCTTTTGAAAAATAAAAAGCGTACCGTTGTCACCATCATTGGGGTGATTTTGTCGGTAGCCATGATCACCGCCGTGGCGGCGCTGTCGGCCTCTTTCATCAGCCTTTTCCAGCAGGATGCGATTGCAGCCGGCGGCAACTGGCATGCGTACATATCCGGGATCAGGGCGGCGGACGCTCCGGCCGTTTTGCAAAGCGGTGATGTTGAGTTCTGTACCTTCGGCAGGGATGTGGGCTATACCAAGGTGGAGGACTCAAAAGACAGGTTCTATTTCCTACGGGAATACACTTCGGAAGGCTACTCTCAGATGTCCATCCGCCTTTTATCCGGCAGGCTGCCGCAAAAAAGCGGTGAGGTGGTCCTTTCCCGGCGGATGCTGGTTTCCGGTATCAATATAGGGGTGGGAGACACCATTTCGCTGCAGTCAGGATCGCGGCTTTCCGCAGACGGCCTGCCCCTTGAAGCAAACGCCCCATTGCAGGACGAGGGGGATGAACACGGCAACCGAAAAATCATCGAGACCTTCGTTCCCGGCGTTTCCAATATGTATACCGTGGTAGGGGTCATTGACCAACCCTCATTTGAACAAAGCTGGTCGGCAGGCTACGGCGTGCTGGGATACATGGATTGGAAAGAGCTGAACCCGGAGGATAAGGTGGACGTATGGCTCACCGTGCCCAAAGTCAACCAGGATATGAAAGAAAATGTGAAGGCCCTGGCTGCATCCATTGGCAAGACAGAATACGACATCAAATACAACGGCGACCTGCTCCGCTACTACGGCGTGATGGGAAGCGACAGATTAAGCCAGTTCGTGTACAGCATGATGATCGTTATGATCTGCGTAATCGTGGTAGCCTCGGTATGCCTGATATACAACGCCTTTGCCATATCCGTGGCCGAGCGGGCACGGCAGCTGGGGCTTTTATCCAGCGTGGGCGCCACCCTTGCCCAGAAGCGCTCCAGTATCTATTTCGAGGGCCTTGTCATATCGCTTATCGGCATCCCCTTGGGGCTGGCCGCCGGCGCGGGCGGCATCGCGGTCACGCTGCACTTCCTAAGTCCCCTGATCAGGTCAGTACTATACGTGGGAAGCGACGCGGAGCTCTTACTGCAATTGCCTTGGTGGGCCATCGGTGTAACGGTGCTCTTTTCCCTGGTCACCATCTTCCTGTCGGTCTATATTCCCGCCAGGCGCGCTTCCAAAATCACTCCCATGGAAGCCATCCGCCTGACCCACGAGGTAAAGCTCACCAACAGGATGGTCAAAACCTCCCGCCTGACAAGAAAACTTTTTGGCTTTGAGGCGGAAATCGCCTTGAAGAACTTAAAGCGCAGCAAAAAGAAATACAGGGCCACCGTCGCATCCCTGGTGATCAGCCTGGCACTGTTTTTAACGGTGTCCCAATACATCTCCCTGCTTGGCGTCACTGCCGGCGCCATGGACGAAGGCTACAATTACGACATTTCCCTGGATTATCCGCAGGTTTCCCAGTCCGTCATGCAGGCGGCCAACCAGGAGATTGCAAAGCTTTCCGAAGCCAAAGAAGCGGTGTTCGCCGACAGGCTGTGGGTGACAGTGGACACCAATCTTAACCGGTTCACCAATCAGGCAAGGCAGGTGCTGGTGGCGGAATATGAGGGAGACGGCCCCTATCCATTCTCCCTGGGCTTTGTGGCACTGGATCAGGCTGTCTTTGAAGCCTTTGCCTTAAAGGTTGGGGTGGATGTCGCACCTTATATGGATGTCAGCCATCCAAGCGGCATCCTCATCAACTATGGCGTTGCGCGCATTGAATTGGAAGATGGCAGCCAGAAAAAGGTAACCGGGCAGATTTTCAATTACAAGCCGGGGGATGTTCTTACCTCCAATATCTTCACCCGTAAATCGCAGCCGGAGGGCACTCCGGTTAAGGTCACCATCGGCGCGCTGACCGCGGAACGCCCCCTGGGCGTTACTACACCCTATTTCTCCCATACATGCATGGTCATGAGCAAGCCGGTACTGAACGCGATCATAGCGGATATTCAGGAGCCGGATGTGATACAGTTTGTGCAGCATTCGGTGTACCTGACGGCAGCCCGGGATGACCTTAAGCTGGAAAAAAAGCTCAATGGCATCATGGAAAGCAATAATATCCTGGATCATTATCTTTTCAACGTTCACAGCGCAGCACGGGCGGAAAGAAACCGCAACATGTTCTTAGGCGTCCTGATCTACGGCTTCATCACCCTCATCTCCCTCATCTGCATCGCCAATATATTCAACACAGTATCCACCAACATCGCTTTGCGCCGCAAGGAGTTTGCCATGCTGCGCTCGGTGGGCATGACCCCCGGCAGCTTTTTAAAAATGATACGGTACGAAAGCATCTTCTACGGCTTGAAGGGTCTCCTGTACGGGCTGCCCCTGAGCTTTATGATGGCCTACATCCTCTTTAGCATCAACCGGACCGTGATAGACTTCGCCTTTTCCCTGCCCTGGAAAAGCTATGTTGCCGCTGTGCTGATGATATTGGCCATCGTTCTTGCCACCATGCTCTATGCCTCGGGCAAGGTTCGGAAAGAGAACATTGTGGAAGCGCTGAAGGAAGAGAACTTGTGACATCCTACTTTTTCAAATAGCGGGTACCAAACCGTTTTGCCTGCTATTACCCACAGTGGTTACTCCTTCCGCCGCCTGTGGGCGGCACCTCCCTCAAGAGGGAGGCTCTTAAAAAGGCTCCCTCTTGAGGGAGCTGTCGCCGCAGCGACTGAAGGAGTAAAAGAAACGTCATTAACACAATATAAACGTTTCAATCACTATGTGTAGCCCGTTACCTTCAGCGCCATAGAAGTTAGCTGATGTACTCCGTTCTTCTCTCCCTTTGTGAAAGTGAGGTGTCTATATGCAAAAGGACATCCTGGGCGGGTGCTATATAAAACACCGCCTGTACATGTACCGCCTGGCCTATACAAGGCTGCACAACAAAATGGACGCGGAGGATGCCGTTCAGTCAGCCTTTTTGCAGGCCCTGCGGTTTTGCGGGAGCCTTAAAAAGGATGAATCCTTTCTGCCCTGGCTGATCCGCATCGTTCTGAACGAATGCAACAACATAAGAAGGGTCAGGCTGCGCCGGCCCGAAGAACTGGCAGATGAGATACTGGACCGCATGCCCGCAGAGGGTGTGGAGGAGCGTGCCGTGCTCCGCATGGACTTAAGCTGCGCATTTTGCTCGCTGGAAGAAAAGTACCGCATGCCGGTCGTGATGCTCTTCCTGCATGGCTTTTCCTCGGAGGAGATCGCAAGGCGCCTGAATGTAACCCGCAGTTCCGTCAGCGGCATGGTGAGAAGGGGAAAGGAAAAGCTTCGTGAAGCAATGTAAGCAGCCGGCCCTTGCGTTTCTCAATTGGAAATATTTTTTGAACAAAGGATTGCATTGGCAAAAAACTATGCTATAATGATTGGGCTTTCGTATCGGTTGTTTCAAGTGTACCTCTTGGTTTCATGCTATGTCCAGTGACAGCTTGTAGGGCCATTTGTAACGACGAAAATTAAAACGACTGGACAAAATCAGGAGGTATTCTCAATGTACACCGACAAAACTCTTACCTGCCGTGACTGTGGCACCGAATTCGTATTCTCCGCCTCTGAACAAGCTTTCTTCGCTGAGAAGGGCTTTCAGAATGAGCCCACCCGCTGCCCCGGCTGCAGGGCCAACAAGCGCAACGGTGATGGCCGCAACAACAGGGGCGCCGGCGACCGCCAGATGTATGAAGTAATTTGCGACGGCTGCGGCCGCCCCACCCAAGTGCCTTTCCAGCCCCGCGGCGACAGGCCCGTGTATTGCCGTGATTGCTATAACAGGCAGAATCCCCGCTATTAAGGCATAGCAAACATATCCCCCTTGCCATATTGGCAAGGGGGTTTTTATTATATTCCTCAGCCCCGCCGCATCTGCAACACAGAGGATAGGTTATGTGTCGAACACGTACATGCCTCGGTGGTGAAAGAGCGAACCGTGCTCCGTTTGGCCTTGAATAATGCTTATCCAATATACAGTATCCTTTTTCTATCTTTCAGGATGTACAGGATAACCGTTGCTGCCGATATGAGCAGGAAAGTGATCAGCATAACCAAGTCAGATGAAATATTACCCGTTGCCAAGAGGCTTACAATCGGCAGCAAAAAGCTTACAAAGCCAACCAGAATGGTAACCAATGACGAAGCGCTTTGCTTCACCGCCCTCATTTCGTTTTCCCAGTTAAACACCGGCATGTTCAGGTTAACCGTTATGCCAACCACTGCCATGAATACAATATAGACGGCCGGAATGACGGTAATCCATAAGGCCCCTATGAAAGAAGGCTTCACTGCCAGCAAACCGAAAACAACCGCAACAAGATATTCCGGAGCCGCAACCGCCAATGCCACCAATATTTTGCTGTTCAAAATATCCTTGCTTCTTACCGGAATGGTTTTGGCTATCCACCACTGCTTCCCTTCCATGGATATGGCGCAGGATGTGGGCGTCGTTATAGACCCTATTGCCGCAAGAAACAGAGGGAACGCCTTACTGATCAACCCCGGAAAGCCCAACGCAGCTTCCAGCTTATCCGGCCCAGCAAAATACAGTGCGATTGCTGATGCAGCCATCAAAATGTATCCTATGATGGTGTTGGTAACATATATACTTGAAGCAAAATACCGTTTGAGCTCGCGGCGGAACATGGCCATCAAAGGCGAACTTGTATTCAGACCCCGCATTTTATAATTGTTTTTTGCGGTAGTTGCGTTCAGCGCGGTGCAGATGGTTGTGAAATAGTGCTGAACCGCAAAAACCATCACAAGGAACAGCGCAGCCGAAACACCGAAAAAGAGCAAGAACGAAGGCAGACTTCCTAAAACGACGCTCCTTCCGAACCAGACGGCAGGCGGATACAGTTTCTGGATCTGATCCGTTATAGCAGCCGAAAGGTTTTTCAGCATTTCCTCGCCGAAATTCTCCAGTTTGCTGGCAGAGCCTGTGCTAAAAAATAACCCGACAACCAAGAGCAAAGTCAGCAGGGAATTCATGAGGCTTTTTCTCTTCATCCTGGAGCTTACGGCGGTAATGAACGCGCCAATAATGGTGGCGACCGTAATAGGAAGAAGAGGCAGGAAAAGAGTACCCAGAATGCTGTATATATAGAAGCTGAAATCCGGCAGCATCCAAATACCATATAGCACAATACCAGGAAGCATCACTAAGCAGATCATAAGAAGATTCGTGATATACATGCTAAGAAAGCGGCTGACAACAATTGCGGTTTTTGATACAGGCAGCGAGATGAGCGCTTCATATGTTCTCATTTGGAAAATAACGCTGCCCGCCTTAAAAATCGCAAAAAACAAAATCAAAAGACTTGCGGTTGTGAAAAGATATTCGGGGACGACTTCCCCAAGCCCAATCTTGATAAGCCCGCCTGAAAACAGGGCAATAAACACTACCAGCATTGCGGTAAGCAGCGCCCATACAGCCGCCATGCCGATAAAGCGGTGTTTCTTCTGTACATCCTTCGTATAACGAAACTCGTTAAGCCCAAACAAATTGCACGTTTGTATATTAACCAGCAGCCTGATTTGCCTTAGCATTCACAACCACCTCCATAAACACTGACTCCAGCGACCTGCCGCCCGTCAATTCTTCCGTTTTGCCTGATGCAATTAGCTTGCCCTCCTTGATGATGGCCACTTTATTGCACAGCTTCTCGGCCACGTCCAGCACGTGGGTGGAAAAGAAAATCGCGGTGCCTGCACTGCAAAGCTTTCGCATGACTTCCTTAAGATACACAATCGCCTTCGGGTCAAGGCCTACAAAAGGCTCATCCAGTATCATAAGCCTGGGGCTGTGAATCAGCGCCCCGATAATTGCCAGCTTCTGCTTCATGCCGTGGGAATACGATGAAATCAGGTCGCCCAGGGCACTTGTAAGATCAAAACCTTCGCTATATGTTTTGATCAACTGTTCACGCTCCCGCTTGGAGACGCCGAAAACATCAGACAAGTAATTGAGATACTGTATTCCGGTCAGATACTCATACAAATCCGGATTGTCCGGAATATAGGCAATTTTTGATTTGCATTTCATGGGATCATCCTGGATGGATACGCAGTCTACCAGTATATCTCCCTCATCAAAGTCGATGATTCCTGCAACAGCCTTGATGGTCGTTGTTTTTCCGGCTCCATTATGGCCTATGAAGCCAAATATATCGCCCGATTCCACCTGAAGAGACAAATGCGCAACAGCCGTTTTGCCTCCCTTATAGGTTTTGGTAAGATTCTTGATGCTTAGCATAAAATTCACTCCCTATTTTTCCTTTCCTCTTCATTTGGAGAAGAAATCAGTGTCAGCCTTCGCGGTTTTCTGCCGTTTCCCGGCTTGTTTTGGATGGCTTCGCCGAATATCGTGCTCAGCCTCGTCAGAAAGTCAAGGAACTCCTCGTCGGTCATCATGATCGTCGAATTGGAAAAGGTGAGCATGTCTTTTACCGGGTCATTGCCGCTTTGCGCAAAGTATTTTTGAAAAGAAGTCATGAGTGAGATAAGCCCCGTCTGAAACATGGCCCCAATATCCTGATTGTTCACCTCGGTATCTGGATTTTTCACAAGCCGGTAGGTCTTTTCTACAGCGCCGCGGATTCTTTCTTCCTTTTCAACCTCAATCATACCCGCATCAAACAGCAGCTTGACATGGCGATACAGGCTTGCGGGAGGGATGTCCTGCAGCTCCTTAAGCATTTCGCCGGTTGATCCCTGCCCGTGAATGATCAGATACTGAATGATCCGCTGCCTCGTTGGATTCATGATAATTTCTATTAGATTTCTTTTCATTGCACCACAGCTTTTCTATAGAATTATTATTAACGGTGATAATATTATCAATAGTGATATTGATTGTCAAGTACTTAATTAAAATTTTCACAAATATATTTTTGCATGCAAACCATGGTTCTTTTTATGTTTGCATGGGCTGAAAACTGTGCCGTACTGATTGAGCTTACTTATCGGTTATTCCAAGTGTACCTCTTGATTTCATTTGTTTGTCCAGTGACGGCTTGTAGGGCCATTTGTAACGACGAAAATGAAAACGGCTGGGCAAAAACAGGAGGCATTCTCAATATACACCGACAAAACCCTTACCTTCCGTGATTATGGCACCGAATTCGTATTCTCCGCTTCTGAACAAGATTTCATCGTTAAGAAAGGCTTTCAGAATGAGCCGACCCGCTGCCCCGCCTGCCACGCCAACAAGCGCAATGGTGATGGCCGAAACAACAGGGGAACAGGCGACCGCCAGATGTATGATGCAATTTGCGATGGCTGCGGACACCCCACTCAAGTGCCTTTCCAGTCCCGCGGCAATAGGACCGCATATTGCAGTGATTGCTATAACAGACAGAGTCCCCGGTACTAATGTATAGCGTAACATAGCAAAGCCCCTTGCCATTTTGGCAGGGGGTTATTAATATGGTGCTCTTGCCTCACTATACCTACAGCAAGAATATATCCATGTGTATTTCTATAGGCAGATACAAAATTAGCTCGCCTTATTACACAAGAATGCAATGCGAAATTACCCAATTACATTTTTCTTTACCTTTTCTGCAGTATATTCAAGTTCAGGATAAACAAAGGACTTATCAATACCCAATTTTGAAAGCTCATCGATAATACATCTTTTTTTGTTCTTGTCTATTATTATACTGCAGTAATTTGAAGACACATCATATGGCTCAATCATTCGCATATATTCACTCAAGCCAAATCTGTTTATAAACATTTTCGTAATAAGTTCAGCATTATATGTATAATTATCTTTGTTTTTGTAACAACACAAAATGGTGTCCACAATTTGGGGATCCACATAGAATTGCGGTCTATTATCACCAGAATATATGTAATTGGTGTATATTTCATTAATAGGCTCATACTTTTGAATTTCATCATTGTAACATGGAAAATCATTATCGCCATAATATGTAGAATATGAGCCCAAATCAATAATTTCATTTGTAAAAATGGCAAATACTGACTGTTGTATGCGCATTCTTTCATTTATATAAAGAGGTTTAACAAAGGTTAATAAAGTATCATTTTCGTACAAGTATAACATTCTCATATAACTATTAGGCTCTATATTATATTCTTTTAGCCAATCATCCAATAACATATTATGACAATATGGATGTTTATATAGCCCGCAGATAGCTTCAACGACCGGTTCATTATAATGATATATATTTGTCTCACCGACTACTACTCTGCCTGGTTTCGATGGTTTATCACAACAAGCAAAATATAATGCTATCAATGGACTAAAAGAGAAATCTAATAGTCTTGTAGGCAAACCATAATGCTGCATTTTGGCAATAACTTCAAAATTATGCGAAAGACTCTTAAATTCATCGGGTTTTTCAGATATCATCTCAGAAATCATATCATACTCAGCACATAAAGAGTTTTTAGCTTTACTTCGAGCTAACGAGGGTATAAGTTTCCAATCAGAATCAGCTATTCCTCTATAAACTTTTTTTGTAGTGAGAAATCTCTCATGATGAACATTTGCTATTGCTGTAATTACTTGAATATATTCAACTAAATTTTTAATCTTAAATGTTAGATGATTATAATACGGATTTGTTTCCTTACTAATAAATTCTTTTTCTATTCCTTTAATGTATTGTGATCTTGTCAACCTTTGAGTGAAAGTAGTTAGAAAAGTATTCATACATATCACATTTCTTTCTACAAAAATTAGTCAAAATCAGCTTGCTCTTTTACAAAAGGGGCCGTCCATTAGGTGTCTCTAATTGTTTTATAATGTCTTTTTGTTTATCATACTATATTTTTGGAGATTTTTAAAGAATAGGACTAACTATAGTTCTATATGCTGATTTATATAATACACGATATGCGTGATATGATGATCGTTCTGTTGACGAACGAACTGTATTATGACATTCTATTATTGCCAGGGACAGATGAGTTAATTATAGGGGGCGACAGACCAAATGCCAAAAATGAGCCGCCTCCACCTTCTATAGCTGCGGTTCCATGGCAGCTTTCCAGTTCATTTCATTTGAATGCAAAACTATGAAAAGAACTCAGATCTCTCCATCCTATCTGTATACTTATCGTTTTTTTCCATCTATCTGTGTTATGATGATTTAATTAAGAACAATCAGGAGGATACCGGTATGGAGAAAAAGCAACCGGATGAAAGAATCAAGGCCGGAAGAGATTTTATGAAAGCTAACTGGAGCGATGAGGATGTCGTATCTGACCAGGAGATGAAAAAGCCCCAGCCGCCCCTGGTCAAGCCTTCCATGGGCGGTGAGCGCGTTGTTCTTCCCCGTGATTTTGATAGCCTGCCGCTTAATAATAATATCCTTCAGGTGTTTGCGCATCGCAAAAGCAGCCGGGTGTATACCACGGAACCCGTCACCCTTCTGGAGCTATCTTTTTTGCTGTGGGCGCAGCAGGGCATCAGGGGCATACGCGGAAAGAATTACGCCACTTTGCGTACCGTTGCCTGCGGCGGGGCGCGCCATGAGTTTGAGTGTTACCTGGCTGTTATGCATGTGGATGGCCTTAAGAAAGGGTTCTATCATTACCTGCCCATGACCCATGAAGTGGAATTGCTGTCGGTATCCATGCAGCTTGAAGACAGCGTAAGCAGTGCCCTGGCCGGCCAGACCTGGTGCGGAAAATCGGGCGCGGTGTTCTTCTATAGTATAGTGCCTTACCGGGCGGAATGGCGGTACAGCGTAAGCGCGCATCGGGTTGCGCTGATCGATGCCGGGCATATTACGCAGAACCTGTACGTAGCCTGTTCCGCGCTGAATCTTGGCACCTGCGCCATCGCCGCGTTGGATACAGATGCGTGCGACCGTCTCTTTTCATTGGACGGGCAGGAGGAATTCATTTTCTACGCCGCCACGCTCGGAAAGATATCAGAGGCCAACAAAGAGAAAGAAGACGGATTCTATTCCTTTCTGAAGAGTGAGGAGTAATCATGTAAGGTATCCAAAAAGGTTGTTGCGTTCAGAATGCCGAAAACTCAGCTTGATGCTTAAGACCTCCTCCAGCCTCCTTCGTCGGCAGCCCCCTCCAAGAGGGAGCCTTTTGGAAAGCCTCCCTCTTGGAGGCTCCGTAACCCCGCCCCCGCCTGTGGCGGAAATGGGAGGGGTGGAGGAGGCTGGCGAAGCGAGACTGAGGATTGGTTAGCGCAGCACCGCGACGATTGAGCCAGCTGGGATGGTGATGCCCGCGGGCGGCGGAAGGAGGTATACAAGCCATCATCATCCCTTAGGGTGATAATGGCCCATCAAGGAATCCATTCCATTTTGCCTTCTGCCAAAATCATCGGTATTGTAAAAGGGATGTTTCTCTTTGTTGATTCATGAATATGAGAACATAAGGAACAGTCCCCTTATTATTTTCCCCTGTGCTGATCTACTGCTTTATATTTCAACATGATAAAATTCATCGAGAAAGAATCCCGCAAAAGTGCTATGATGATTGCGCGGGGGTGATACGATGCCAAAGGATAAGCATATGCTTGCGGCACTTGACTATATCGACAGGAACATTGCTGAAAACATAAGCCTGTATGACATCGCCTGCGAATCGGGTTTTTCGGTACCCCATTTTTACCGGCTGTTCCGGCGGTTGACCGGCGATACGGTCGGGGCTTACATATTGAGGCGACGAATGTCACTGGCGGCCGGAGAGCTGCTTAAAAGCAGCAAGACCATTACCGGCATCGCATTGGAATACGGGTTTGAATCGCATGACGTATTTACCCGCGCATTCACAAGAGTATACGGCATGTCTCCCAATAGATACCGCCGCGAAAGCTCCCCTCCACCCATGAAAAAACTGCAGCTTCACAATAGCGGTCGAGCGAAGATAACCATCAGATGAATTTCAGCCTGATGCATATGGGCGGTTTTCATGTGATTGGCATGGAATGCGATGCCGTAACGTGGGACCTGGACGGAGCCGTTGGCAGGTTGTGGAGCGGATTCCTTCAACGTGCCGAAGAAATCAAACAAGTGTTAAACCCCATCAACATGTACGGCATATGTGAGCATGAAACCTGTGATAATGGCAGGTTCAGGTATATTGCATCCATCGGTGTAAGCGAAGCAGCCGAAGCGCCGCCGGGCATGATCAAAAGATATGTAAGAGAGCAAGACTTCTTGCAGGCAAACGTTCCAGATTCCATCTCCACACCGGATGCTTATGCCGGTACGGTTGGTTATGCCAAAAGCCTGGGATATGAAATAGACAGCTATGATACCATTGAGGTATACGAAGAGCTCTTTCAGGATCCGGATGTGAACAGTTTCAAATTGCTGATTCCGGTAAAAGCAGTTCCCGCCGGACAGTATTTTTAGCGGAGGGCCATGTATGAATCAGGTGGTTGAAAGAATCGAATCAAGGTTGAACAGCATTGGTTTGGCTTTTGTCCGCGAACCGCTTGTAATAGGCGGCATGGCCATGGAATATTACGGCATGAGAAAAGCCGGCGCGGATATTGATCTGGTCATATCCAATGAAGATTACCTTGCGCTTGCTGAAAAGCACCCGGGCAAACGGAAAGACATATACGGCGATCTTGGCGTGGTGATAAACGAATTTGAGATCTGGCGTAGCATCGCATTGTTGGATTATGATTTCTTTTTAAAGGATGCCATTCAGGAGGGAAGCCTGCTTGTGGTGTCTTTGGACAGGCTGCTGTTCATGCGCGTATGCGCCATGGAGGTTGATAAGTACAGGAATGATTTGATGACGATGAAGGCGTACTATTATGAACATTACCGCAATCAGATGTTTTTGAATGAAGCGGAAACACATACCGCTTCCTATGAAAAATCAGGCGGCACGGTATTTGGCGGCAAATATACGGATGTATAAGCGGGATACCATTCTTCGCTCCCCATATTGTTACATTTTTGTTACAAAAACGGATTGACAGTATCTTCCTCCCATGTTATATTGGGAGTGATTTTTTTGCGCGTATATAAAATGACAGTTCACCATTGTCCTGCTGCTTAAGGACTTTTGGGCCAAATAGGACTTAAGTTATGAAAGGGGAAGGCCGATGCGGGAACGGAAAAAAGGAATAAAAGGCGGCATCCTGCCAGCCCTTGTCCTTGGCGTAATGATTCTTATTCCGGTGGCCGGGTGTGCCGGGGAAGCTGTGCAATCCGTATCCGCAACCCCTGCCCCCATCAAAGAAGCAATGGTTGAGGCAACGGTATCCACCCCATCAGGCCCCTTGAAAATGCGCAAGGAAGCAAGCGATTCGTCATCCATTGTGATGATGATCCCCAACAAAAAAATTGTGACCGTTCTTTATGCAGATGGAGAATGGGCGCAGGTGACCTATAAAAAACATACGGGCTTTGTAAGGCGCGTTTATCTGGTAGATGCCGGAAAAGGCGCCGCCAACGAAACGCAGAATCTGCTGTATCCCGGCCTTCCCATCACCTTTGTGCGTAAGGAACCCAGCGAAGACGCGGAAATTATCGGGCAGATATTTGATTCCAGTTATTTCACGGTGCTCACGCGCGGCCAGGAATGGACGAGAATTACGTATGGCGACAATGAAACCGGCTATGTGCTCACCTCCACCCTAAAGCCCGAAACCCGGGAAGAGAAGGACGCTTCTCCCTCGCGGCACAGCTTCGTATACGCGGTGCTTGCAAGCGACCAGCCGGTATACAAAAATGCGGAATCATCGGCCATAATCACCGGCAGCCTGCAAAAGAGCACGGTGGTGGAGGTATATTACGCCGTCGGCGGCTGGAGCAACGCGTCTGACGGTGTTATCCAGGGTTGGGTGAAGACCGGCGCGCTTGAATTCAAAAACGATTCGGTGCCCGAGCTAAACGGTTCCTTGGAGGATCTTGTGGCGGGTTATTATACCGCAACTGCAAAGGACAAGATTGTACAGCTGTATTTTAGCCCCACGGCCGCCACGGCGGAAAACCATTACATCACCTTAAAGCTGGGCGCAAAAGACAAGCTGATGGTGCTTGTGCGCAGCTTCGAGGCCGATGGCCTAATTTGGTCCCAGGTTAGCGACGGCGAGTATGTGGGCTGGACGATCGCAGGCGATTTGATCGTCAGCGACAAGATGGAAACTTACGCGTATAAAGAGCCAATCGCTTCCGGGGCGACAGGCGTTGCCTATGCCAGGGAAGATGGCGTAAAGGTATATGACGGTTATCCCCAAGACGGCAGCGTGCTGAGCACCCTTAAAAAAGATGAGGAAATCATCATTCAATTGACTGTGTCGCAAGACTTTGTGGCGGTGCTTCGGGGCGGCGCCTATTACGGCAATGTGAAAAAGAGCGACATCACCATCGGCCTGTTGGACGCGGGTAAGAGCCTTGCCAATAAGAACAAGGAGAATCCCGTTTCCAGACAGGTACCCCGCGGCACGCCCTCCCCCAAAAAGATTTATGAGGGCATGACCAAAATATCCAAAAATACGGCGCGCTCCATCGGCGAAAGCGCGCTTGAAAGCAAATATGAGGCCTTCGCCGGCCCATCCGCCTACAGGGTGAGTACGACCTATCATGACAACGAACCCACACAGTTTGAGCAGCCCTACTGGCAGTTTGATTTTATGGCGCCCCGGTCCGACCACCCCGACCTTGACATCGTTAAATTCACGGTGATGGTGCATGCCTATACCCAAGAGGTGATCTATACCACACAGGGGTGGGAGCCGGATCTTACCGAAATAGACTATTCCACGCCCACCCCAGCGCCTGTTTACAGCGCTGAAGAGATGGCAAACCCGCTTTCCAAGGAGGATGCGCTCTCCATTGGAGAAAGCACGCTGAAAAGCAAGTATCCGGAATTTGATCCATCCGCCTATACGCTGCATACCCGCTTCGCGGAAACGGGTTCCGGATTTGATCCCCCCTATTGGCAGTTCAATTACCTGGATGACCGGGGCAGCGCGGAATACTCGGTCTATGTGCATGCCTACACGCGGAAGGTGATTTACACCTGTAATCCGGGCGGCGGGCATGGCTGAACGGGAAGGGGCGCCGTTCCATGCTTATGCTTGAGTGAAAGAAGAAGCGCACCGCCTCATGTCATTATAGCCTATGAGAACTGTTAAGACATACGCGCAGGTCTTGGGGATCATCAGAACGCCCACCCAGGGAATTGTATCGGCAAACAATACGACGGGAATGTAAAACGCGAAGCTAAGCACGATAGTCAGCCACATATGCCGAAACGCGCGATCGTTGTGCTCCTTGGCGCTGCGGTAAAAAAGTACAATCACAAGAATTCCAAGCAGCGCAAACGGAATATTCCGGTAAATGCTGAAGCTAAGCGGCGCATTCGCGCTCGTCCAGGCGTTCTGCGGCAAAGCACACAGCAGGATTCTTACCGCCGCCAGCCCATAGACGGCTGCGGTCAATCCGTTTTTCCCTTGTATTCCATACCGCAACCTATAGACATGGTAGAGCAGAACGTAAAAGAATGTCATTGTGATGGAAGTGATCAGTTTTCCAATGCCTAACGCGGCGGCATAGCTGTTAAGGCCCGTGGTGCACAGCGCATAGGCGCGGGGAACAAGGTGAAACGCGTCGCCCACCCCCAATGTTACCGCCATGATTCCAAACAGAAGGTATTGTTTCACCTTTCCTCCCTTTTTGATCATCATGATCCCAATGGTGATGACCGTTGTCAAGTAGATAATGTCAAAGATTGTTTCCATGATCGCCTGCATATTCGATCTTCCTTTCCTATCCCTATTCAATCAAACCGGTCGGGCTGGATTGTCATGAGGTTTACGTACCCGGAT
The DNA here is from genome assembly GCA_023416585.1 of Bacillota bacterium. Classification (GTDB taxonomy): domain Bacteria; phylum Bacillota; class Clostridia; order Christensenellales; family Aristaeellaceae; genus JAEWAH01. The sequence continues at coordinate 70,649 of JAEZHM010000040.1, read as the reverse complement.
ATAGTGAACACCGTTCACTTTAGCTCCTTTAAATGCCTGCCTGTATGGCAGGCGAATCGGCGGTTTAGTAAATTGACCTTTGAATAAGCTTAAGCAGAAATTCGCACGATGGCACTTGCTTCATAGACAGCATGATCAAATTGTCAAAGATAAAACTGACATAGTCACTCTTCGAAAAGCCTTCATGGAATACATCCTTCCGAATGTCCGGATCGTCCTGAAGGGCCTGAAGCAGCCCACGTTTCATATGTTCAAAAAACTGGTTCATCACCGCGCGGCCATCGCCAATTTCCCTGGCGGTAAAGCTCATGGCGTGCAGGGTGAAAAAGGTTGGATACCGCTCTGAACCGCTTTGAATGCTGTCAAAAATCCAGCGCACACATCCTAGAAACCCCGCCGGCTGACCGCTTAGGTTTGCATGATGGAATATGCTCTCCCAAATTTTTTCAACCGTTGCGGCTACAAGGCTTGCCTTTGACGGAAAGTAATTGTAGACACAGCCCACAGAGACGCCGCCATTTTTTGCAATGTCCCGAATATTGAGAGAACTGAAGCCCTTTTCCGATGCCAAGCGGATGCTTATATCAAGTAATGCTTCTTTTGACGTCGCGACGTTATTCATGATCCACCTCCCAAAGTGAACAGTGTTCATTATAGGGTTGACGTATTCACTTGTCAAGACTTTTTTTATGTTTTCCAGATGAATATACATGTTTTTTCAACGACCGGCTCGTATCAATACAAATATCGTATTGCCTTAGTGGTTACTCCTTCCGTCGCTGCGGCGACAGTAATCCCATCTGGCTCAATCTTCGCACTGCGAACGTGCCAATCCTCAGTCTCGCTCCGCTCGACAGCGACATGGCTTCCCCTTGAGTTCCGAGTCTTCGCGCCGCCAGTGGCGGATGAAGCGAAGAAGAGGAAGCTTGCGAAACGAGCGCCAGAAGCGCCAGCGAACTGGTGCGACGATTGAGCAAGCCGAGTGGCAAGCTTAAGACGAAGGAGACTGATGAGGTGGTGATAGCTGAACAAATATTGGGGACCAAACACCTCATCCGGCGTGCGCGCCACCTATTCCATCTGGCTCAATCGTCGCGGTGTTCGCTGCGCCCCGCCTGCCGTAGGGCGGGGCTTGCTTCCGCCGCTCGTTTCGCCAGCCTCCTCCACCTCGCTTCATCCGCCACTGGCGGCGCTTCGGCTTCGGAGCCCTCAAGGGGAAGGCTTTGATAGAGGCTCCCTCCTGGAGGCTTCGTAACCGAGGTGCCGCCAGTGGCTCCGGAACACTACCCCCACCGGTGGCGGATAAGGGAGGGGTGAAGGAGGCTGGCGAAACAAGCGATACGACCGGCAGCGAGTCAGCGCGTTGATTGAGCAAGATGGAATGGTGCCGCCCGCAGGCGGCGGAAGGAGTAAAAGATGCGCTTAATGCCTTAACGCCATTACATAACCACAAGCAAATCGTTCTCTTCCTCAAGTTCCTCGTCGCGGATCATCCCTGGCAAACGCTCCTTACCGTTTAACACAAGCCGGGTCACGCCGCTTTCACGGTGCGCCGTATTATCCACGGTGATGCGCAGCGATTTGCCGCGAAATACCTTGCGCATGGTGAAGCCCGCCCATTCTTTAGGAATTGATGGCGATACCACAAGGCCATCTAGCGTTGGCCGAAGGCCCAATATTCCCTCCACACAGCCTACCATCACAGTTGATGCGGTGCCGGTGAGCCAGTGCACGTGACCGCGCCCGGCGAAGGGGCTTTCTGAACCTTCAATGAACTGCCCGTGCACATATGGTTCGATCACGCGCAGGTCTGCCTTTTCATTAAAGCTGGCCGGGGAGGATTCCTTGAAAACTTGGAAGGCACGGCTGCCGTGGCCAAGCAGCGCCTCCGCCAGGATCGCCCAGCCTTGTATTTGGCAGAACACGCTGCCGTTTTCCTTTGTTCCGGGGTTGAACAGCAGCATCCGCGCGCCGTCGAACGCCTCGTAGCGGTAGGAGGGCGCCATGATCTGCATGCCGTAGGGAGTGTTGAGCTTGTCAAAGGCAGTTTGCATAATTGCCTCCGCCTGGCTTCCTTTCGCGGCACGGCTTATCACAGCCCAGCTTTGGGGGTTGAGCCACATGGCGGCTTCCTTGTGTTCCTTGCTGCCGATGACCGCACCTGCCTCGGTGAACCCGCGGATGAACCGGTCACCCTCAAAGCAGAATTCGTTGATCGCTTTTAACAGCTTGGCGCTTTCCTCATTAAGATAAGCGGTATAAGCGGCGTCACCCTTATCCAATTCAAGCATAAGGCGCATGGCATAGTACAATTGGAAGGCCACAAACGTGCTTTCGCCCTTTTCCCCCAGGCGCAGGCAATCGTTCCAATCCGCGTGCAGTCCGGCAGGCATGCCGTGCGGGCCCAGATGCGTCATGCTGAATTGTATGGCACGGCGCAGGTGAGTGATGACCGTGCCCTCCTCCTTGTCCGCAAAAGGGATCACCTCGTTTAGATACTTTAGGTCGCCAGTCTCAGCCACATACTTGTACACCGTGGGGAACAGCCACAGCGCGTCATCCGCGCGGTAATGGGGGTGGCCGGTCTCCTTGACATAGCTTTCCTGCTCGGGCGTATCCTCATGGCCGGGGTTGTGGCTGTACTTGACCAATGGCAGGCCCGCGCCGTGATGCACCTGTGCGGAGAGCATAAAGGTAAGCTGCTTTTTAGCCATCGCAGGGTCAAGATGGATGATGCCTTGTATATCCTGCACGGTATCGCGGTAGCCGTAGCCGTTGCGCTGGCCGCAGTACATAAGCGAGGCTGCGCGGCTCCACACCACGGTGGTGAAGCATTGGTAGGCGTTCCATGTGTTGACCATCACATTGAAAGCATGATCCGGCGTATTTACCTGCAAGCCTTCCAGCTCGTTATGCCAGTAGGATTTCAACGTTTTCAGCTCCGCATCAACGACGGCGGCAGGGCTTACACCATAGAGGTCCAAAAGCGCGCGCGCTTCCTCTTCCGTCTTTTGGCCAAGCAGGAACACCAATGTGCGCTTTTCATGAGGGGCAAGCGTGAGCGCGGCGTGCAGCGCGCCGCAAGGATTACCGTTGTAGCACTGAGTTAAGTCACAGCGGCCATCCAGCAAGGCCTGCGGCGCATGGAAGCGGTTCCGGCCCAAAAACGATTCGCGGCTGCCGGTAAAGCTTGCAACATGCGCGCCGGCAAGGCCAAAAAAGCGTTCCCGGCCGTTGGAAAAGCCGACTTTGGCATCCCAGTATTCGTTGATGTGCTGAAGGATATGGTCGCTGTTAAATTCCGTACGGCTGATGAATTGCGTGTATTGCAGGTTAACCATGTCCTGCTCGTAATTGTTTTCGTTGGTAAACTCGCAGTAGCTGAACGCGGAGACGGTGCGGGGCTTGTCACCCGTATTCTCAATGCTCAGCCGCCACACCTCATGGGTTGCGCCCATGGGCACATAGTACAGCGCGCATGTGCGGATACCCGCGTACACGCTTTCAAATTCAGTATAGGCGGTGCCATGGCGGCAGATTGTCTTGTAGTCCGTCAGCGGCTTTTTAACAGGCTTCCATGTGGCCGACCAAAAATCACCGGTTTCGTCATCCCGCAAATACAGGTAGCGGCCCGGCTCATCAAACTGGTTGAACGTGTAACGCAGAATCCGCCCGCCGGCGCCTGATTTGACAAAGCTGTAGCCGCCGGCGTTCACGGTGATGATCGCCCCGTATTCCGGCGAACCCAGGTAGTTGGCCCACGGCGCGGGCGTGTCGGGGTTGGTAATGACATATTCCCTGGCCTTTTCATCAAAGTACCCGTGTTGCATAGAAGACCCTCCCACCTACGAAAACGTTTTAGATTTTGGGTATAAAATGCCGTATCTTTTCTTCCATGTTTTGCCTATCATAGCACAATAGACCGCTTAACGCAAGCCAAATGAGGCTTTCCCTAAAGCATGTGTTATCCCATACAGCATTTCATCCTCCTGCCCTCCTTACGGGCAGGCTTTTCTATTGTGATGCTTTTCCCATGTTGCAATCATTCTGAAGGGTATTGCAAATTAAGGCATGCTATCGCCGCCCTGAATGCATTGCCTTTTGCGACTTACATGCTATGCCTCGAAACGCTAAACAATTTTCTTTATGGAGTGGTTGACAAACCAAAAACCGATGTTATAATCAATATAAACCAAATGGTAACTTTACCATTCTGTGCATTATGACCATAAACTGAGCGGACTCGCAGGCCAAGACCATCCTTCCACAAGTATCCTGGCACCGTTAAGCAGGATAGTCATGTGGAAAATAACAGGGAGAGGTGACCTATGAAAAAGACAGACGTATATGTGCTGCATTCATCCCACTTGGATTTGTACTGGATCGGAGCCCAGGCGGATTGTTTAAGCAAAGGCGCTGCGATTATCGACAACGCGCTGACACGCTCCCAGAATGAACCCACCTTTCATTTTATGATAGAAACGGCACGCTTTCTGGAATATTACGCCGCGCACTATCCCCACCGTATGCCGGCACTGAAAGAGGCCTTTATAAGAGGGCAGTTTGAGATGGCCGCCAGCTATTCCGACCGTTTGGAAAACCATGTGGGCGGCGAGTCGCTGGTGCGCAATGTGCTGTATGGGCGCAAGATCATTCAGGAAATCCTGGGTCTTGATTGCGATCTATGCTGTCATCCCGATTTGCCCGGATTTGCCGAACAGACCCCGCAAATCTATAAAAAGTCGGGTGTCAATTATTATCTTTCCGCGCGCGGCTTCAAAAACGGATCACGCTTCCGCTGGCGCGGGCTGGATGGCACGGAGATCATCATGTACAATTTCCCTGGCCATTACGCTTATTATGATGTAGATCAGGTTGTTTCCCGCTTTGGTGAAACCAAAAAGAATATCGCGTCCGACGTGATATTGCTGGGGTGCTCCGCGGGTGATATGGGCGCGGCCGGCACTTTTATCGCCCGGGTTGGGACGCATGCCGTGTCCTATGAGATTGGAGCCTTTCTTAAAGAATTGGAAACGCGCTACCCGGAGTATCACTTTGAGCTGGTGAATGCCCGCCGTGTGTTGGAGCGGATGCCCGTCACCGGCCTTAGCTGTCTGAGCGGGGAGTTCCCCTCCCGGTGGGGGCATCACGGCTCGGCCATGAATGTTCAGTTTTATCTTTTGGATAAACAGGTTGAACGCAAGCTGACGGATGCTGAAAAGCTGGCAACCATCTGTGGCCTTAAGGGATTGCCGGTATCGCTCAGCTTCAAGAAGCATCCGCTGAAGGATCCAGGCGGTAACGGAGGCGAGCGCCGCTACTTCGATCTTGAAATGACGCCCGATACGGTTTCAGGCTGGATCGAATATGCCTGGCGGCTGCAGGTCATAACGCAGGATCACAATTTCGGCGGCGTGGAGGGGGCGCAAAGCGAGTTTGACCGCATGATCTATAAGCGCGCCTCATTGAAGATCGCCGATGCGCTGATTGATTTCAGCCTTGCCGCGCTGGCCAAATACACGCAAACCAGCGGAGACATGGTTTCTGTTTTCAATACCATGAACTGGGAGCGAGATGAAGTGGTTACCGTGCCGCAGGATATGCTTGGCGCGGGCAATGTCGCCGTGGACACACAGGGGCGCGAATCTCCGCTGGTTAAGACATCTCAAGGCTGGCAATTCCTTGCGCGGGATATTCCTTCAATGGGTATGTCAAGCTACAAAATCAGGCATGGATCTGCTCCACTGGAAAATCATACCCAGATTTGCGATACAGAAAAAACCTTAACAGTGGAAAACAAATTCTATCGGCTGTCGGTGGACAAGGAAACCGGATGTATCCAAAGCCTGTATGATAATCAGGCCGGTAAGGAATGGATGCGGGACGGAAATGTTTTGATGCTGCTGGCGCTCAGGGATACTTCCCTTGGCGGGAGCGAGAGTCAGGCAGAAAAGGAACTGTTGGACATGTCCGGCAACAACGTCCGCTCCGTCCGCATCAAGCGCTCAGATGCACTGCTGACACAGATCGAGATTATCACCGAGATCCTGGATGTTAAGGTATATCAAACGCTGACACTGTTAAGCGATAAAAAACAGTTCCTGATAAACTTAAGTTACAACTGGCCCGGAACGCCGGATGTTCAGATCAAAATGGCTTTATGCCGCCGGGGACCTGATAGCAAAATCATATATGGCACGCCTTACGGAGCACAGGAGTATGGCAAGTATATGGAAAAAGAAACTCCCAGCTTCGGAAGCGATGAAATTTCCCTTGAACTGTTCCACCGGTATCGCGAAGCGCAAGGCTTTTTCGCCGTGGAGGAAGACGACGGCTTCCTGATGGCCGCTTCCAATCAATCGGCCTTAGACTTCATTCCAGGCAGCGCATATGTGATTCTTGCCCGGGATGTGCGCAACGGCGCGGAAAGAGATTACCGCTTTACCAATGCCGGACAGACAGACTTCGAGTTCTGCTTCACTTCGGGGAAGGGCAGCTGGAAGCAAGCCGCGCGCATGCCCTGGGAAAGGCGCCACCCCGTGTATGTGCGTAAGGGCGAAGGCGCTTCCGGAGAACCGGCAGATATAAGCTGGGTAAAGACAGAGGGCAGCGGCATACTCACCGTGCTGGCTCCCGCCGCAACGCGGGATGGCGTTGTCGCGCGCCTGTATAATCCAACGCCGGATGCATGTCCGCTTAAGATCCAAACCAGCTTGGGCTTTACCCCCGTCTTGTGCGTCAACATGAACGAAACACCCGCTGCTGAACCGCTGGACACACTGGGCGCATTTGAGATCAAAACCGTGCTGCTTACAGACACCAGGGAAAAATAATGAAACGCTGACCGGAGGTGGGAATCCGTGATTGGAACTTCCAAGCGATTCTTCAAAAAGTCGGCGCCGGCACACAGGCGAACCTGCATGGAAAGGGAAGGCCGGCAATTATTCCTCATGGCAATACCGTTTCTAGCGCTTGTGTTTGTGTTTTCTTATCTTCCGTTATGGGGATGGCGCTATGCCTTCTACGATTATCAGCCGGGTTTCCGGTTGGAGAACTGCGATTTTGTTTCCTTCAAGTGGTTTGGGTTTCTTTTTTCCAATAAAGCGCAGGTGCGTGAAACGGTTCGCGTGTTGAAAAACACGTTTGCCATCAGCGGATTGAACATTCTTTCTTCGTTGCTGCCAGTTATCTTTGCCGTGTTTCTGGGCGAAATCAGAAGCGCACGCCTGAAGAAGTTCATTCAATCCATGACGACACTGCCGCATTTCATCGGCTGGGTACTGATTTATTCCATGGCGTTTGCCCTCTTTTCTTATAACACGGGCGTTTACAACAAATTGCTGCTATCGCTTGGCATAATTGATAAGCCGGTCAATTGGCTTGCGTCCGGTTCCAATGTATGGCTGAAGATGGTGGCGTGGAGCGTATGGAAGAACATCGGCTGGAACGCCATCATGTATCTGGCCGCAATGGCCGGCATAGACCAGGCGCTGTATGAAGCTGCCACGGTGGATGGCGCGGGGCGCTTCCGCTGCATATGGAACGTGACCATCCCCGGGCTTCTGCCTACATACTTTGTGCTTCTTCTGCTATCCATTGCAAATTTCCTGAACAACGGCATGGAGCAGTATTTTGTTTTCCAGAACGCGATCACCCAAAAGAGCCTGGAAGTGCTGGATCTGTACGTATATAACATCGGCATCGGCAATGGCTCCATCTCACTGGCAACGGCCATCAGCATGCTCAAGTCCTTTGTCAGCCTGGCACTGTTGTTTTCTGTGAACGGGCTGTCACGGTTGGTACGCGGAGAAACGATCATTTGAGAAAAGGGATGGAAGTATGGGTGCTTACCGTCACGTTGGAAGAAGAACGCGCGCTGCGTCTGCGTTTGATTTCTTGAATACCATCCTCTATCTAGTGCTGACTTTTGTATGCCTGTACCCGTTTTATTACCTTATCATCAATTCCCTGAGCGCAAACAACCTCAGCGCCGCAGGCGATATTACCTGGATTCCGCGGGGGCTGCATTTGAGCAATTATGGCGATGTGTTAAAGCTGCCCGGATTAGGAAATGCCATGTTCATTTCCGTTGCGCGTACAGTGATAGGCTCCGCCTGTACCGTGCTGGCATCCGCTTTTCTGGGATATCTGTTTTCCAAACAAAACTTTTGGAGGCGCAAGCTCTGGTACCGGTTTGTTATCGTGACCATGTATTTCAGCGCCGGCTTGATTCCGGCCTATATGAACATTTACATGCTGGGCCTGATCAACAACTTCTGGGTGTACATCCTGCCCGCCATTGTTTCGCCGTATAGCATGATCCTGGTCAAAACCTATATCGAATCCACGCCTGCGTCTTTGCAGGAGGCGGCGCAGGTAGACGGGGCCGGCCCGTTTAAAATTTTCTGCCTGGTAGTGCTTCCAATCATCATGCCGATCATCGCAACAATCCTAACCTTTTCTGCGGTCGGCCAATGGAATGCCTTCCAGGATAATCTGATCTATATGACTACAAGCAAGCTGAATACGCTGCAGTACACGCTGTACCGCTACATCAACCAGGCAACAATGCTTGCCAACCTCATTCGTGACTCCCAGGATGCGGAGATGGCGGCGGATCTGATGCGTCAGCAAAACCCGGTGTCTGTGAATATGACGGTATCCGTGATCGTCATCCTGCCAATTCTCTTCGTATACCCCTTTATGCAAAAGTATATCGTCAAGGGGATTTTGATGGGCGCTGTCAAGGGATAATGCGGAGCATCCATCCGCATAAAAATAAACAACAAGGGAGGATGTCACATGAAACCTCGGAAACTGCTTTGCCTGGTTCTGGTCCTATGCACGGTGGCTGTTTTCGCAAGCCCGAGCGCGTCGGCTGCTGCGGCACTTCGCAAGCCTGAGTTTGATCAGCCCATCACCATCGACGTCTTAAACCTCGGCGCCAGCGCTTCCGGCGAACAGCTTGGCTGGTTTGGCAAGTATGTCAAGGACCGCTGGAATATGACGCTTAATATCATCGCAAACGAGGGCAATGCCGGCGCGAAATTCCAGACGATGGCGGCCTCCGGCAACCTGGGCGACCTGGTCATCTTCGGCAGCCCCGGCCAGGAATTTCAGCAGGCCATGAAAGCAGGGCTGCTGATGGATCTGGGAAAGGACAGCCGTTTTCAGACCAACATGCCGTATTTTGTAGAGCACTTCCCTGTGGGCGTGCAGCGCATGCAAAGCTTCAGCAGCGACGGCGCAATGTACGGAATTCCCACCCGCGTATCCATGATGAGCCCGACGCTTTCCCAAAATGCGTCGGAAGTGGACTATGGCGTCATGATCCGCTATGACTATTATCTTGGAGCCGGATCACCTCCGCTGGCAAACATGGACGACCTTATCACATGCCTTGAAAAAATGAAGGCCGCCTATCCTAAGACAGAGGAAGGAAAGGTGACCTATGGCGCTTCCATCCACAACGGCATGGATAACGCCGCTGGCATAGCACATGTGCAGAATTTCCTGGGCTTGTACGGGTATGCGCCGCTGACAAGCGAGAGCACTGTATTTGTGGACAACCTGGCGAAAAACTACCAGCATGTGCTGCAGGAAGACGGCTATTACTTTAAGGGCCTGAAGTTTTTCTACGAACTGAACCAACGCGGCCTGCTTGATCCGGACTCCCTGACGCAAACCGGCACAGACGCCTCCGCAAAGTTTGGGGCCGGGCAGATCTTCTACTCGAACTGGTACTGGGAGGCCAAGAATGCGTTTAATACACTGGACCATGTGAATGCCGGTATCGGATATGAAATGGCGCCGCTTCTGGATCAAAGAATATCCTCCACAGGCTTCTCGCCGGGCGGAACGAACGGGCCGGTGCTTGCCTTGGGAAAAGACTGCCGTGCTCCCGAACGTATCCTTGATTTCCTTGACTGGGCTTTTACGCCGGATGGGGTCATGACGCTGTACAACGGACCTCAAGGGCTGACATGGGAGTATGATGCACAAAACAAGCCGTATCTCACTGATCTGGGCAAGCAAGCGCTGCCCATGAACAAGATTGACATTCCCGAAGATTGGGGCGGCTCCAATTTTGCCGATGGTTTCCAAAGATTGTCCCTGTATCCTCTGTCCAACGCGGAAACCGGCCCCTTCGGTGAAGCGTACAAATATGCCAACTGGTCGTCCACGCTTGCCAACGCAATGTCCAAGCTGGACAAGATTTGGTCCGAGAACATGGGCGGAGCACGCTATACCAAGGAGTACTTGGTAATGAACGATATGCTCTCCGTTATTCCCGGAAACACTTACACCGCGCCTGCCTTGAGTACGGACATGAAAACGGTCAGGGATCAGGTTGGCAATATTCTCAAGCAATACTCCTGGCAGATGATTTTTGCCAAGGATGATGCTGAATACGAATCCTTGAAGGAAACAATGATTTCCATGGCGAAAGACATGGGATATGACGGGTTGCTGGAATACTACCTTGCTCTGCGGCCGGAGTTGGAGCAGGCTCGCGCTACTTCCCTCAACAGCGTCAAGTAACTACATTCGGAAGCAGGGCTGTCCTGCCGTCAGCGAACCTGCGGCAGGGCAGTCTCTCATTGCCGGTGTGGGATATATGCTTGAGAGGATGCGAGTTCATGGATAAGCTGGAAGAGAAAGTTACCATTGTGCATATTGCTAAAATGGCGAACGTTTCAGTAAGCACTGTGTCACGCGTGCTTAACAAGCAAGGCCCGGTTGATCCAAAAACTCGTCAGCGGATACTTGGCATTATCGAAAAGACAAATTACGTGCCGAATAAGCTTGCCCAGGGATTTGTAAGCCGGCACAGCAAGACTGTCGCACTGATCATACCGGATGTTGCCAATCCGTTTTTTGCAGATATCATTCACGGCGTGGAAAATACGCTGGTCAACAAAGGGTATTCCATGTACCTTTGCAATTCCAACTTTGATCATGACCGGGAAAGAAGTTATCTGGAGGATATGGCCCAGAGGCGTGTCGAAGGGGTAATCCTCATCAGCGCTTTCCTGCAGAACGAAGACCTGGTACGCCAGCTGAATCAAAATACCCTGCGCATCGTGTGCATTCAGACGCAAATCGAGGGTCTGGACTGCGTGAACACAACGGACTACCTCAGCATGTGTCAAGCGATACAGCACTTGATCGATTTGGGCCACAGGCGTATTGGCTTTATATGCATTGACCGGCGCGGCTGCAAAATGCGTTACCGTGCGTATCAGGATGTGCTCGCCAAAAATGGAATTGAGCCAAACCCCGAGTACCTTCAGGAAAACGTACAGGGCGTGTATGCCGAAAACCCCGGTTATTATATGACACGAACTCTACTGGAACAAATGGAACCGCCCACTGCCATACAAGCACTGAATGATTATTTGGCGTATGGCGCATACCAGGCGATAGCGGAAAATGGGTTGCACATTCCGCAGGACGTGTCCGTGATCGGCTGTGATGATTTGCCGCTGTCAAGGCTCTTGTCGCCGCCACTTACAACCATACGCCAGCCTGCCTATCAAATGGGTGAGGCAGGCAGCGAAATGCTGATCAAATGCATAGAGGAAGGCCCCAGAAAACCGGACCAGGCGCGCACGGAGAGAATCCTTGATACGGAATTTGTTCTCCGTGCATCAACAGGCGCGCCTAAGTGTTTGGGCGGGTAATGCAACTCCAAGAAAGGTGAAATACATGTCGGATATATTTTCTATGGATGGAAAAAATGCGCTGGTGACGGGTGCAAGCAAGGGTATAGGCGCAGCCATCGCATTGACACTGGCTCGCCGGGGCGCGAATGTGCTGCTGGCAGCCCGTGATATAATAAAGCTGGAGGAAGTGTGTAAACAGATCCGTTCCTTGGGAAGAAAATGTGAATGGATACAAGCAGACCTGTCACGGGAAGAGGATGTAATGCAAGTGGCAGAGGCGGCAAAGGCGTTTGGTGAAATCAACTGCTATGTAAACAACGCGGCATTTACGCTGTTTAAAACGCCCAAGCAAACCGAAGCCATGGACATAGATGCACTTTTTGATACGAATTTCCGCGGTTCATTTTTGTTGGCCCGTCAAATATCGCAGCAGATGATTTCCCAAGGAAAAGGCGGCGTCATATTGTTTATTACGTCCATCAATGCACTGCAGGCGCTTCCGGGACAGGCAATGTACTCCTGTACAAAAGCGGCGCTGGAATCATTGATGCGGTCATTTGCCAGTGAATTGTGCGGCCATCGCATACGCGTAAATTCCCTTGCCCCAGGCGCCATCATGACGGATATGAATCCTCACTTTACCCCGGAAAAGCTTGAAGAAATGAATGCCAAAATCCCGCTCGGCCACGTAGGGCAGCCGGAAGAGGTCGCGGATGTGGCTTTGTTTTTATGCTCTGATGCCTCTCGCTATATGACAGGCAGCACAGTCGTCGTGGATGGCGGATACCTTCTTCGCCGTTGAAAAATTAGCTGGCGGCAAAGCATGTAAGGAAATTCTATGTGCCGTCTGTTAAATCAGGCAAGGACATGAGGAGTCATCCTCCGTGTTCCAGCCGCCAGCTTAGGCAAACCCCTCGCGGTGACGCGATGACCAAATGGCAAACAAAACCGTTGCCCCGGCCAAGACGATGCCTGACATCAGCATGACAAAGTTGACCCCGAGCGCCTGGGATGCCAGGCCTCCCAAATAGCCGAAAATCACACGGGAAAAGACGTTGCCTATCAAAACGTTAAAGCTCTGCCCCGTGGCTCGCAAATCCATTGGTACATGATCATTGATGTACACCACCACACAGTAAGAAAAGCCGATATAGCCTATGCCATGCAGCAGGTTGGCTAATATCGCTGCAAAGGGATTTTTCACAAAAAACAGCAGCACCCAGCGGATGACTGTGACCAGCCCCGAAATGATCAGCACCCTGTCCAGGCCGATGCGCTTCACCACACGCCCGGCCAGCATCAGGCATGGGATCTCGGTAACCGCGCAGAAAAACAGCATGATCCCTACTTGCGCGCTGGTGCCGCCAATCAACGTGAAATGGATCGGGTAAAAGCTGTAAAAGAGGCTTAAGCCCAGGGAAAAGGCCAGGTAATATGCCATGACCACCATCAAGGGCTTATTTTTAAGCAGCAGCCGGAACGAGGACCTTCCCGTTCCGGACCGGTGGCCCGATACGTTTGGCACGCGCCGCATCAGCAAAAAGCAGCACATGAGGAATGCCGAAGTAATGGCAAAAATACGCCCATAGTTATCGCCGATCACAAAACCGGTCAAAAGCACCGCAATGCAGTAGCCGATCGTGCCGCCGGTGCGGATCTGACCGAAATTCCACGTCTGCCCTTCGGACAGCTCCAGAACAACGTTGTCCAGCAGAGGGGACACCCCTGTGAATACAGAGGCATACAACGCCAGCACTGTAAGCACAATCCAGTAATTGACCGATGTGTAATAGAAAAGAATGAGGATGGCGCTTAACAGATACAGCCCGCGGATGACGGTATTCTTGGTTTTAGCCCGGTCGCTGAGCGCCCCCCAAAGCATCTGAAACAACATCACAAAGCATGTGGACACCGATACGGTCAGACCAATCTGGGATTGGGAAAAACCCTTGGAGGCCAAGTACAGATTCAGGTACGATCCATAAACAGCCTGCCCTGAATAAGAGGCCATATAAAGAATAAAAATCGAAACGGGGAACGCCCCGGCCGGCAATTTAGTTAACCGCCGCATGAAGACAGCCACACCTCTTCCGTATTAAGCAAAACCAATATAACATACACCGGTTCCGCCGGATATTCGTTATAACAACCCCCACATCCTGCTCTTTCCTTTTGTTTTTCCGCTGCCTCACGGAATATTTTCAAAAAAATCGCTTTTCTTTACATCCGCACCAACTGTACTCATGTACAAACCGAATTTGCGGCAGTCATACCGGCCGGATTCAGCCATATCGTCATTAAGCGGGTGCTGGGATTTGTGTTTTGATAACGCTTCCTCAGCGACTGAAAAGGCAGTGCGGTTGACAAAGGCGTCAAGCGGTACCTGCCAGTCCATCACAACGGGGTTTTCCTTATACAGATGCAGATATAACTTTTTGACCTGCCAGACACCGTATTTTTCAAGGGATGATGGATCGTAATCTTGCTGTGCGGCTTTTGCGGCGCAATGGATCGCAGCGTATGCGGCTATCTGATGGGCGCCATGGCCATATTCACCGTTTACATCGTGGGTAAGCAGCACGTCGGGCTGATAGCGGCGCATAAGGTTAACCAGCCAGGGATAGACGGTTTTTGTTCCGCCCCAGTGGGAATACATTTCATCGCGTGTGTTCGCGCTTTTATCCTGAAAAGAGCCTATCACCGGATAATCATGTACACCGGCTGTCCAAAGGCCGTCCAGCAGCTCATTTCTGCGGTTGTTCGCGCCGCAGGTCATGTAAACGACCTGTACTTTTAGGCCCCTTTCACCAGCATAAAGCGGCAGCGCGCCGCCGAACCAGATAAACTCGTCATCCGGATGGGCACTGAGCAGCATCATATCCGCCTTGCCCTCCAGCGTTTCCCATTGCTGTACCCAATCAGGCGTACGGCCTTCGCCGATCAAGTGAATCTCCGCAATAGACATTATGATGCCCGTATTGCCGGCCTTCACGCGAAGCGAAGTTACGCCCGGCAAAAACACATACTGGTGTTCATATCCGCCTGGCAAAACAGTTTTGAAATCTAACCAATTGCCCGAATCATCCGTAATTTGAACGGAGTACCCGGCTGTTTTGCCGCTGAAGCACAAGTATACGCCATAGCAAGGCGCGTCCTCAGGCAGGTCAAACTGTGCATAGCCCTTCTTGCTTGCCCATGCGGTCATATAACGGCCGTCCGTAAGGCAGTTAATGTTGATCCCGTTGTTCGATGCGGTGATCTTCGCAAGATTTGTTATTTCGGATGCCTGGGTATCATCCGCCTCTGCTGTAAACTGAGCGCCGAATGATAAAGTTAGGAATACTGCCAGCAACAGGGTCCATTTTCCCATAAGTTATCTCCCGTTTCATAATAAGCAGCCTCATAATGCCTGCCTGCAGGCGCAAATTCCGAAGAAAGCTTGTCTTTAAACAATATATGAAAACAATGTAAATGCTTTCCTGGACAATGTCAAGCCCTGATTTCCAAATCGTATTAATAAGTCCAATTTATTGTCAGGCGGATCGCTTGACAACAGAATTTGAAAAGAAGTATACTATTTTACAGAATTTTCATCTCTTAGTATGGATGGAGAGAGAGGAAACCAATGAGTTTAAAACGACTGATCTGCCTGCTGCTTTTATTTCTTATGCCCATGACCGCCTTTTGTGAAAACAATTTTACCCTTCCGCTGGACATTTCCGCCGGCGGATGCGTGCCAAACCCCAATGGCTTTGCAAGCGATGGATTTCAAGACGAGAGCCTGAGCGTGAAAGTGGAAAAACGGGAGGTGGGCGGCGCTTATTATCACATTGTATGGGTAACGGTAAAGAGTCCTACGCAGCTTCGCACCGCTGTGGCCGGCAAGCCAAACCAGAATTCGATTGCCCGTCCGATCAAAATGGCAAAAGCCATGAATGCGGTTTTTGCAATCAATGGCGAATATTATGTACAGCGCACGCGGGATGTATTTGTCTATCGCCAGGGAGAAATGTACCGCAATGACGCCGACCCCAAGAAAGACGTGCTCATCATTGACGATCAGGGCGATTTTCATATCTTCACTTCAGAAAACAAAGCGGAAGAGATACAGGCCTATGTAGATCATGGCGGTACGATCGTAAATGCGTTCAGCTTTGGCCCCGCGCTGGTGGTTGACGGCAAAGTTGCGCAAGTCCGCGACGATTATTTTTTTGATGGCTTAAACCGCCTGCCGCGCTCGGTGATCGCGCAGGTAGGCCCGCTTTCTTATGTGTTTGTTGAGGTGGAAGGGCCAAAGATCAAATGCTGCACGCATCAGCAAATGGCTGATTTCATGGGCACCCTTGGCGTGAAGTTTGCCTACAATCTGGATGGCGGCCAGTCTTGTGTGATGGTTTTCAACGGAAAATACCTCGACAACAAGACTTCCAACAACGAACGCCCCCAGAGCGATATCATCTATGTGGCCAGTGCCGTAACGCCTTAAGCCAAATGAGGAAGACTGACATGAAACATAAAAAGATTCTGCTGTATTGGATGGCTGCTCTGCTTGGCTTGGCTGTGCTGTGCCTGCTAGTGCCGGATGGGTTGATGCTGTATGAAGCGCAGAACGCTTATTATATAGGCGAGGCTCCTGCATCATATCAGTTGCAGGTATGGCCGTATGGCTGTACATTGGCACTGGGCGCAGTCATAGCCATCCTTCTGGCGGCGTTTTTAACGCGGCACGTAAAGCCCAGGCCTCCTCTAGCCCAGTTCTCGGCGTTATCACTCTTGTTTGGCATTAGCTTTTCCCGGGCGCTTTATTGCCTGGCCAATATCAGCTTTTATGCGGAAGAAACAGGCAGCCTGGCCTTTTTAAGGCTCTGGGAAGGCGGCATGTCCATGGCCGGCGCGCTGCTGGGCGCGCTGCTTGCGGCCCGTTTGGTTTCGAAAAAAACGAACGGCACGCGATTTATGGATGCTGTTGCGGCTTCACTGGCCGCTTTTGTCCTGATAGCCCGGATCGGCGAAAAGTATACAACGATGGGCTTTGGCATGGATGTGGATTTTTCCGGCCTGTTTGTCATGGACGGGAACTTTGGCGGGGTGCTCAACGTTTGGCTGATGGAAGCGGTGATTGCGCTTTTCATTTTGACTGCGCTGATCATTCTAAACCAACGAAAGAAGGGGCTTTCCGGTGACGGCTTGATGCTCTTCTTTCTGCTCTATGGCACAACACAGATTTTGATGGAAAGCCTGCGTGCCGACCGGCACATGATCTGGGGATTTGTCAAGGCACAGCAAGTGCTTGCCATGCTGATGGCAACCGGAGCACTGGTCCTCTTTGCCAAACGTGTCCGCCGTATCCCGGCGGCTGTCATAGCTTCTATGGCGGTGGCGGCATCATCATTCGGACTGGAAAAAGCGCTGGACCGGCTGGATATTTCGCCGGTTATTCTGTATAGCGCGTATGTTCTTGTGCTGGCAGCCTATCTTGCTTTTGCTTTCTTTGTTATCCTCCGGGTCAAAAAACAGACTATCACAGCAAGCGAGTAATCAAGCGCAAATTACATGCCGTTGCTCATGCACTTTCGTATGGCCTTCCTAAGTAGATCAACCGGAATAACGATCAACGAAAGCACGATGCAGAAAAACCATTGGTGAAGTGTCAAGCCATAAGAACGAAACAGGCTGCCGCCCCAAAAGAGCAGGCAAGTCTGAACCAGGAACACAAACGTCATGACGACGATAAACGCCTTGTTTCCCAGAATATGATCCAACAAGTTCATGCTGTCGGTTCTTGCGGAGAAGCTGTTGAGGATGCCCGCATAGATGAACACGGCAAAAAGCGCCGTCAATATGATGGGTTTTCCGTTCACAGGCGGGAACATAGCTTGTATCCAGCCGCTCACAAGGAACCATAGGCACAAAAGCATCGTGAATGCCCCCATTACGGCAATCTGGCCGGCGATTTCACGGTTGATGATGGGCTCCTCACGGCGCTTCGGTTTTTGACGCAGATACCGTTTCAGAGCCGGTTCGCCGCTGAATGCCAGCCCGGCCAATGTATCCATGACCATATTGATCCACAGCATCTGCAAAACGGACAGCGGTTCTTCATAGCCGATAAAAGGCGCAATGATGGAGACACCAACGGCACACAGGTTCACTGTTAACTGAAACACGATGAACTTGCGGATCGAGCGGAAAATGGTGCGGCCGTATAACATCGCCTTGACAATGGAAGCAAGATTATCGTCCAGGATCACGATGTCGCTTGCCTCTTTGGCAATCTCTGTGCCGCTGCCCATGGCGAAACCCACATCCGCCTTCTTTAATGCGGCTGAATCATTTACACCGTCACCCGTCATACCCACCACGGAGCCGCGCCGCTGCGCAAGCCCTACAAGGCGGCTCTTGTCGCTGGGCAGCGCTCTGGCAATCACGCGTATGTCCGGCAGCGCTTTTTGCAATGCTTCATCGCTCATTGCGTTCAGCTGCGCAGACGTCATGATCAAATCCTGCTCACGGACAAGCAGCTTCGCATCACGGGCGATGGCCTCAGCCGTCTCCTTGCTGTCCCCGGTAATCATGATCACCTGTACGCCCGCTTCCTGCAAAGCACGTACGCTGCCGGCCGCTTCCGGACGCAGCGGGTCTTTAATCCCGATCAGCCCGATAAGGGTTAATTGCTGAAAATCTCCGGACTTTGAAACCGGTGTGGATGAAGCTGCCACCGCCAGGATGCGCATGCCTTTGCCGGCCATCTCGGATATGGTTCGATTGATGGACGCATGGCCGAGCATCGGCTGCTCGCTCCCATTGGCAGCAATGTATTTTGTGCAGCACGCGACGATCCGCTCCGGTGCGCCCTTTAGCAATGTAAGATTGTAATCCCCGGAAACATCCGTTGCCATAAACTTGTTTTCGCTTGCAAACGGAATGATTTTGCCTTTTTGTACCCGCACGCCCGGGTCGGGAGAATCCAGCAGAAATTGCAGCAATGCACGGTCAGTTGTATTGCCGCCTGCCGGTTTACCATCTGCCATGTCCGCGGCGTTGTTCCACCTAAGCGACGTATGCAGTATTTTCCAATAGTTCGAGTCGCCGGCTGCCTTGCCGGGATCTTCATAGCGGTATCCGTCCCCCCTAACAATACTGGCCACAGATAAATGACCCTCTGTGAGCGTACCTGTCTTGTCGGTGAACAATACGTCGACGCTGCCCGCCGTCTCAATCCCTACAAGCCTGCGTATGAGCACATTATCACGCAGCATCCGCTTCATATTGGCCGACAATACAACCGTGATCATCATCGGAAGCCCTTCGGGCACCGCCACAACGATCACTGTAACAGCCAATGTAACCGCATGCAGTATGCTTGCAATCAGAAAACCGGGGGCCTTTATCATATTCTGCATGATCGAAAAATTAAACCCGCTGGAAAGTACAAATATATGAAACAAGTCCGCAAAGGCAACCAGCAATGCCCCTGCGGTACCGAACTTGCTGATGGCGCCGGCCAATCGCGCAAGGCGCAGTTTCAGCGGGCTTTCCCGCGTTTCTTCTTGAATTTCCCCTGCCAGCCGGCCCAGGAAGGTTTTATCTCCCACCCCCTCTACACGCATAACGCCTTCGCCCGCGCAAACTACGCTGCCCGAGAACAGGTGGGTTGTATTCGAAAATTCTGTCTCACCGCCTTGCCTGCCCGGCGCTTTATGCGCTTCCTTCGTCTCGCCATTGAGCGATGACTGATCCACATCCATCTCTCCGCTCAGAATGACGCCATCGGCCGGAATCCGCTCACCCGGCTGCAATAGCACCAGGTCTCCGACGACGATCTCCCCGATGCTTATAAGCTGTGTCGCACCGGCACGAACCACCCGGCATGTGATTTGGGAAGCTTCTTCCTGCAATTTCTTAAAAGCCGTTTCGCTCTTATGCATAGAAAGTGTGGCCACCAATGTAGACAAAAAGATCGCCAGTGCAATGCCTATAGAATCGTACCATTTTGCCCCGTTCAATGTAAAAATGAGATTGATCCCCAGCGCGACAAGCAGTATCCTGATAATGGGGTCCGAAAGGTTCTCAAAGAACTGTGAGAGCAGCCCTTTTTGTTTTACCTGCTTGAGCACGTTGCTGCCATGACTCTCACGAGAAGCGATCACCTGCTCGTTTGTAAGCCCGGTAAGCAATTCGCGTTGGGGCGCTTGATTCCTAACCACGAAATGCATATGCAAGCCTCACCTCCATACGCACGAGCTTATGCGCGCGTAAGTGGAGGTATGTTTCATGGTGCGGTCCGTATCATGATTCCTGCAAGCAGCCTTGCGAAGCCGTCCTGCCCGGCCGCTTGTTGCAAGCATAGAAAAAGGCCCGCCTAGCGGGCCTCAGCATCATATAGCTTTATCCAGCATCGCCGCGCCGATCATGGGCGCGTCGCTGCCCAGGGAGGATACGCCTATTTTCAGCCTTCCGTCCACAGCCAGGCCATAGCCGTGGGAGCGAAGATATGCGGTCAGCGGATCAACAAACAACTCCCGCTGGGTGCACATGCCGCCGCTGAAGATCAGCGCGTCGGGGGAAATGGTGTTGATGACAGCCGTCAGCGCCTGGCCAAGCGCGCTGACAGCGACGTTTATCAGATCGCAGGCATCCGCATTCCCTTTGTGCGCCAGTTCAAAAACCTGTTCACTGGTGAGTTGTTTGCCGGAGAAAGCAGGGTGTTCCGCCGCGCTGCGGGCAATGCCTGATCCCGAGGCATAAGCCTCCATGCACCCGAACCTTCCGCAGGCGCAAGGCCGCCCGTTTTGTACAACGGGAATATGCCCCACCTCCCCAGCCGTGCCCAAAGCACCGCTTAAGATGGCGCCCTTAAACACAATGCCGCATCCAATGCCTGTACCCAGGGTGATGCACACCAACAGTTCACTGCCCCGGCCTTCGCCAAAGCACGCTTCCCCCCAGGCCGCGGCGCGGCTGTCCTGCACAATCTTTGGGCGTATGCCGCAGTATGCTTCCATCAGGGCAGCACAGGGCGTGTTCACAAAATGCAGGTTGGGTGCATGCAGCACAACGCTTTGCTCCCTGTCTACGGAACCCGGCACACCCATGCCCATAAAACCTACGTCAGCCATACGCATGCCGCACCCTGCCAGCAAGCTTACGCATTCTTTCGCCGTTAGCTCCATCAGCGATTCACAGCCAATTTGGGAGGGCACGGCAAACTTTTGCTTCCTGATGATTTGCCCATCCTCTGCCAATAAGCCCATGTTTACCTTGGTGCCGCCAATATCAATGCCTAGCCGAACGCCCAAAATACCACCTCAGGTTCAAATCTCAACCGTTTGTATAAGCGGCAGCTGGCGGGAAGAAGGTCCAACCATCACCGTCCATGTGCCGGGCAGACGCTGCCAGCCTTCTCCTTCATCAAGCCTTCCGTTTTCTTCAATGACTTTCCAATAGCATAGGCTTTGCGGGCCGATTTTCAATTCCATCGTTCTTGCTTCCCCGGCATCCAGCCCGACGCGGTCAAAGGCTGATAAGGCTTTTTCGGCAAATTGCACGCCCTCCGGCACGTTTTTGGGCGCTGCCAGGTAGCATTGCACCACTTCCTCGCCAAAAACCTTGCCCGTGTTGCGTATGGTCACGCGCACATGAAGCCCGCTGTCTTCCGCTTTGGAAACGGTAAGCGCTTCATAGGCAAACGTTGTGTAACTCAAGCCAAAGCCGAAGGGGAACAAGGGTTCAACGTCAGCCTTGTCAAAATGGCGGTACCCCATGAATATGCCTTCAGTGAAATGAGCCGTGTTGGCGGCTACATGGTCCTTGTGGCTGCCGCGCCCGGCCATCGCCTGCCGCTCAGGATGGTTTTTTTCATGCACCGCGTAATCTCCAATGTGTTTGGGGTATGTCACGGGCAGCCGCCCGGCAGGGTTATACGCACCTGTCAGCACATCCGCCGTAGCCTGCGCCCCTTCCTGGCCGGAGAACCACATTTGCAATACGCCTTTCACCTTGTGAAGCCACGGCATGGCGACCGGGTCGCCCGTGTTCAAAACGACCACCGTGTTCGGGTTGGCGGCGGTTACCATTTCAATCAGTTCGTTTTGATTTTCATGAAGCTCAAGCGTTTCATTCGGGCTATGGTGCCAGGCGAATACAAGTACTTTATCAGCTTGGGCGGCGGCAGAAACCGCATCCCGCTCATTTTTAGCCCGCATGGAAGGCGTCACCCAGCAAAGGCGGAACTGCACGGGCAGCCTGTAAATGCTGCGGGTGGTAGCAATGAAATCGTACTCCCTGCCTTTTTCCAAAAAAACTTCGCCGCCCGCGTTGTTGAAGCCATCCAGGCAGGGCACTACCTCGCTGTTGGGTACAGCGCCGCCGTTCATGCCCACCCGCGTGCCGATGGCCACCCGCTCATACAGCCCGCCCGCCTCCAAGCGCACATACAGATTGCCGCTGGTGGAAATCTGCATGTCGGCGGAAGTAACATGATTCTTTTCAAACTCCTCCACGGTGGGGATGCTGCTTTGCAGGCTGATGCGGTAAGGACCGGTTTCCTGCGGACAGATTTTGCCCGTCATGACATAGAAAGGAGCAGGCTGATACTTGCGGCCGCTGCCATCCAATTGCCCTACGGCAGGCGGCGGGAGGGCATTTTTGCCGGTGAAGCAGACGGAATTCACCGTACCCATTGGCAGCGCCGCTTCCATGGGCTCCTTGACCGCACCGTTACCCAGGGTATCGTAAAGGACCAGGGATATATCCAGATTCACGCAGCCCTGTTTGCCGTCACGGCTTTTTAAGTGCTCCATGGGGATCAATGCACCCTCCAGGTCATCGCCCACGGCATAAAGCACCTTCTTGCCGGTGCGTGATTGCAAGGCTTGCAAGGGGCCTGTCTTCCTGCCATCAAAGCCGTTGGCGGCCTCCTTGAAGATTGGCATAACCTGCTGCCTGCCCGTGGGACCGATGACAGCGATTGTCTCCCGATTTACGTCCAGCGGAAGGATGTTCTCCTCATTTTTCAGGAGCACCGCGGCTTTTTGCGCCACAAGACGGGCAATCTTTGCGCTCCGGTACTTCACCGCGTCACCCACAGGCCCGGGGATCCGCTTTGCATCCAGCATATGGAACCGGTCCAGGGTGCACAAAAGATACCCTACGGCACGGTCGAGGTCCTCCTCCGTTACCGGGTTTTGGGGATCGAGTATGGCATCCTTAAGCTTCTTTCCGTACCAGCTGTCTTCGCTGCCCGAGCCATATTCGTCTTCACCGGGCATTTCCAGCGTAACGCCGCCTTGTATGGCCTCCGGCTCATACAGGCAGTACCAATCGTCAATGGTAAAGCCGGAAAAGCCCCAGGCGTCACGGCAGAGCTTTTGGGTTAAATCGGTATAACGGTATGTCCATGTTCCGTTGACTTGATTATAATTGGTCATGTTTGAGCCAACGCCGGCGCGGGTGACGTACTCAAAGGGCTTCATATAAATTTCATGCATCGTCTGCTCATCTATGATGCAGTTGCCCGCACCCTGGGCTGTGCCGCTGGAGGAGCCGAACATCTGCTTTACATTGGCGATGGCGTTATTGTTTTCCTGAATCCCCTGCGCTTCCGCCGCACCCATCCATCCGTTCAGAAGCGGGTCCTCGCTTAAGGTTTGATAATTGCCGCCGTTGCTGCGGCCCACAGGCGCGATATAATCCCTGACAATGTTGACCCTTGGAGAAAGCACCACATGCATGCCGCTTTCCCTTGCCTCCTCTCCCAGCACACGGCCGTACTTCTTTGCCGTTTCCACATCAAAGGAGGCAGCAAGCCCCACCTTGGCGGGCAGCGCCGTAGCCTCCCAGGAGGTGTTGATGCCGGACTCGCCATCGGCAATAAAGACCGGCGGGATATTCAGGCGCGGGCAGCCGGCCAGGAAGCCGGCCTGATTGGCCCGGTACGGATCCATAATCTGCCCGTGAACCAAAAGCAGCTTTTCATCCAGCGTCATCTGCGCAATAAGGTTGTCCACCCGCTCGTTTCCTGTCTTCATATGGCGCACCCCTCCTTATGAACGGCATCTGATTGACCGCCGGCCTTGACAATAACATCCTGGCTTCCATAGAGTGTTTCCACGCTGTAAGCAACCTTCCCATCATCATCTATGTGCTGGCGGTAAATGCCCCAGGCTTTGCCGGTGCTGAAAAAGCAGCTGAAATTTTCCCGGTTGATCTTTGGGTCAAATTCCATTATGCCTTTTACCATATCTGCCTGAAAGCCGCAAAGAGCCGTCAATACCGCCCAACTGGCCATGGAACGGGCGTAATGAAATCCGCACTCCACCTCGTTCCATGGGCTGCGCTTATAGCCGTCGTACCTTAACCTTAGCGCCTTCACAAGCGTCAGGCCCTCTTTTACCATGCCCTCATAGATCATGTGGGCAGCCACCTGGTATTCCACCCCTGCCCAGACCTCATCAGAATAGACGAAGGGAAGCTTGGGCCGGCCACCCCGGGGCCAGGAGCATAGCAGCAGCCCCTGCTCGTCGTTTAATGCGGATGTCCGCTGGATGTGCGCCACATTTTGAAAGGATGTGCGGAAGTTGTATTTATAGATGGATTGAAGGGCTTTTTTGATATGGGCCTTGGGCAAAATATCACCAAGCCCGGTGACGCATGCCAGGAATTGGCCCAGAAGCTGGTCGGACAAACAACCTTCGCCATACTGGTAAGGGTACTCGTTCACATCCTTCAGCTTTTGAATGTAATATTCCGAATTCCACAAAAGCTTGTCCATCCGCCGCGAGCCTTCCCGGAAGGCAGTTTCAAACTTGATCCTGTGAGCTTCATCACAAACAAAACCGGCCATCTCCGCCCCGGCCTTCAATGCCGCCAGGAACATGGTGCCGCTTAAAGGGTTGGGTCCGTGGAAGTCGATATCGTAGGTGTTATGCTGGCTTGCATCAAACAGCAAGTCGCCGTCTGTATCCCAATGGGTAAAAGCAAAATCCAGCGCTTTAGCGGCCTTTTCCCACACAGCTTTCAAAAAATCGCTGTCGCCGCTCAATTTCCATTCCCGGTACAGGCGGATGATGACACCCATCTGCCCGTCGGCAGCGGGCATACGCTGAAACTTGGGCAGCCCGAACACCTGGTTGGTTCGGTATGCCATCATCCCCTCGTCATCCGTCTCCAGCATCAGTTCCGTACACCTGGCGGAACGCTCCAGTTCCGGAAAGAGAAACGCCACCGTCTGCGCATAGTTCCATACGTGGGTGCAGGTGCCAAAGCAGCTCCCCGTATGGTCATTGCAGCCCTCCCAGCCTAAAAAAGCGCCGTTCTCCAAGCGGAAGCAGGTATTGCTGCGGATCGTGGTGATGTTGCTGGAAACAGCCTCCAGCACATAATCGGGCAATGTGCTGGAAAACAGCGCCCGGTGAAAATCGCGCGTATGCTTTTCCAGCCTTTCCAGGTTTGTAATGGTATAGACCCCGGCATCCCAGGCATCGCGAAACAGCGTGGCATAGTAGTTTTTTACGATGAGGTTGTCTTTTTTCTCCTGCCAGCCGTCCCAGCAGCGGGTGCGGGTGGGAAAGTACCAGGCAAGGAAAAACTCGAAACACTTTTCTTCCCCCGGCAAAAGCGCATAATGGATGGCCAGGGAACCTACATGCATGCCCGGACCGGTCTTTGATGTGTCTTCCGGCTTCTCCTTCACGCTTCCCTCATGGTAAAACCGGTCCCAGAAATCCTGCAAACCATCCCAGCCTCCGGTGGTATGCCAGCAGGGCCTGGCTGTCGCATTTTCGTCTCTGGTCAAAAGCGCAGCATTACCATAATTCAACAGATGCGGCTGCAGCGCGGAATTGTAAAGGAACAATCCCCTGCACGCTTTTTCATCCCTGTACTCGTTTTGTGCCATGCCGTCGGTCTGCATATTGCCATAGGCGTCAAACCCATTGAAGCCTGAAATGTTGGCCAGCGAGCCCGCCACCAGCACATCGGCGCTTTTATCGCCAATGTTTTTCACCTTATACCGCAAGATCGCCACAGGTATACCCGATTCGTCTGCGTTCAGGGGAATAAACGGCGTGAAAGCCTCCAGCTCCACCGACACAGGAAATGCTTCGTCGGTAAATGTGACATAGGCAAAAGGATATTCTCCCCGCAGCGCGCTTGTGCGGAAACGTGGCAATCCGCCCACTTTACCGGAAGGGTAGCCGCTGCGCTGCGTGTATGGCGGGCGGAAAGCCGCCTCCAGTACACGGGCTTCGGGATTTCCCCCCTCCCTTTTAACCCGGATTGCAAAAAAAGAATGGGGGATATCATTGCCCCGAGCAGGGTTATTAAATATTTCCCAGTCATGCAGGTTTCCCCTTGCGCCCAGCGAGATGGTGCCCGTGCCGATGCCGCCCAGCAGAAAGGCGGCCTGGCTAGCCTCCGGCGGGTAGCTTTTTTGCGGGCCCATGGCATATAACCCCTCGTTCTTGCCCTTCACCGGGACACCTTCTTTCCGAAAGTTTATCTGGGAAGCCTTTTCATAACATCCGGGAGCGGTTCAAAGGGCAAATGCGGCTCCTGCTGGTACCAGTAGGCAGTGCTGGTATAATCATTGGACAGCTTGTTTGCATGCCCATGTTCTATGGTCACCTTGATGCTCTTGGAAAAGTGAATGGGATCCTTGATGTGGAAACGGTACATGGAATTCTTTCCCCGCCAGGGGAGGCCCGCCTCATCCTCACTGTACAGGGTGATGCCATGGTAGGGTGCGGAGAACTCCGTCCTTGGGCAAAACGCGGTATTGAAATAATCCTCGGTGCCTGTGCCGTGCAGGGATGGAGGCCAAGGCTCCCCATCTATGAAGATCATGTCATCGCCTTCGCCGTACCAGTCGTTGGCCTGCCGCTCAAACACGTCGATATTCAGGTTGCAGCCAACATACTTGCCGCGGCCCAAGGCGTTTAAGATCACGTAATTGCCTTGCCCGTCGGTGTTATTGACAGCCCACGGCTTGGGGTACCAATCAGGATGCGGAGGCCCGGCCTTTTCCTTTTTGATATAGCCCGCTTCTTTAGGCGCCCATCCCATGGTATCCCGCTCCTGGCGGTACTGGGCATGAAAGCGCCCGCAGCCAAACGGCAAGGATTGGTGCTCCTCATAATCAATATAGTAATAGAAATTCACGTGGCCTTCGCTTTCATTGTGCAGCGTAAAGCGCGCGGCGCTTTCAAAGGGCATGGGAAAATAGCAGCAGAACCCTCTGCCATCCTTGGGATTCATGCTTAGCGGCTCGCTGACAAAGTTTTTGCACATGCCGTGGCCCATGCCGAAAAAATCACCGATGGGCGCCTCGATGCTCGACTCCGTTTCCCCGTCCCAGAAAGCGCGAAGCACGATCTTGCGAAGATAATTTAGCGTTGGCCCGGTACCGTCCACAAAAGCATTGATGGTGCACCAGATGTGGCGCACAATGCCGCAACCGCCTATATCCGCCAGCACAGCTGTTTCACCGGGCTCAAGATCGATCCAATCATGATTGCCGCCGCTTTTGTCATAGCTGGATACACGCCTTACTGTACAGTCGTTCAGAAAAAACAGCGTATCCAGAGAATGCCCTTTTTCCAGGCTCATTTGAAAAGCTCCGGCGTTTTTCCTATTGCGGAAAGCTTGGCGAACATATCCACATACACTTTACTGCGGTCGATGAACACAGCTTCCCTGTAGGAATGCCGATTCTCGCTGAAATCATAAGTAAAATCAGGCCGAAGCCGCGGCGTGGGGATCAGCTTCGACGGCACCCATTCCGGGTTTATCAGCCAGGCGATGGTGGATACATCCCACAAAACCTTGGACCAGCCGGGCTTGTTTTCCCCAAAGCGCTCGTGACGGCCATGGAACAGTTCCGAAAAATAATCACACAGCGGATTTTTCCCCTTCAGGCAGGCATCGATCTCATAGGGCGTGGTCATTAGATGCGAGGCGACGGAGTGGCAGGGCAGCAATACCAGCGGCACGCCGCTGTCATAGATTACGCTGGACGCGCCATAGTCCTGGCTGCAGTTGAATATTTTGTGATTTTCCCACCAGTAGGCGTTGGGCCCAAGCCATACCAGTACCATGCGGCTGATAATTTCCGGGCAAAGCGCTATGGCGGAGGCCACGTTGGTGATAGCGCCAATAGCTGTTACATACAGCGGATCGTCTTCTTTGGATGCAAGCGCCAGCTCTATGATCCTGCGCGCTCCCTCGCTGTCCACCGGACTGTCTACAGCTCCCATGTAGCGGTTGGAACCGCGAAAAACCTGCGGCGGGTTTTTATGCCCCATCAGATTGTAGATCTTGAATATTTCATGATAGCTTTTCTCCATGCCTTCCCCGGGAGAGGTGGAGTTCCAATTGAAAAAAGGCGCGGCTGTAACAGCCAGCAAATCGATTTGTTCCGGCGATTGCAATGCGTAGGCCAGCGCGAACTGATCATCCACTTCATTGAAGGCATCCGTGTCCAGCACCATGCGTGCCCTGCCGGCAGGGGGCGAAATGCGTTTCAGTCTTTGTTCCACTGTCAGCTTTGGATATGAAATCGTTGCCACACCAATGCCTCCTATACCCTTGTTTTATATGAAATAAATTCAAGCCACCCGATAATATTTATGAATTGACTTAAGGCATCTGTTTTACGCTGCCCCGGTCCACCAGAATGGGGCTGAGCATGACCGTCTTGACGCCCACGCGGGAGCCTTTTTTCCGTTCCACAATCATTTCCACGGCGGTTGCCCCCGCCTGTTCCAGCTGCATTTCAATGGAGGTCAGCTGCGGTGTGCACAAAGAGGAAAGTGTGTTGTCAAACCCGACGATGGACATATCATCAGGTACGTGCAAGCCCTTTTCATACAACGCCTGAAGTGCGCCGCAGGCAATAACATCGGAGGTGACGAACAGTGCCGTGGGGAGCTTCTTGCTTAAAAGCAACTCCTCCATAGCCCGCCGGCCATATTCCACGGTATAGTCAGGAGCATAACGCACCCAATCATCCCTGACCTTCAGGCCGTGGGCTTCCATGGCCGAACAAAACCCGTGGTAACGCTGGTACTCCACCTCATGCTTTTCATATTTGAGCCCCAGGAAGCCGATATCCTTATGGCCTTTTGCAATGATATGCTCCATGGCCATGCCGGCGCCCTGGAAGCTGTCCAGCAGAACAGCATCCACCTGGCTTCCGTAGCGCGGCCTTTCCACCATAACCACGGGTATGCCCCTGGATTGGATCCAGTTGATGGTGGCGGCGTCGCTGGCCGTATTCCCGGTAAACACAATGGCGTCCACCATCAGGCCGATGAGGTTTTCAATAGCAGCCCGCTCCCTTGTCGTATCCGGCTGCCGTAAGGCTGTAAGCACATGGTAGCCAGCCTTCTCGGCTGTTTCATTCACTGCGTTGCAGATGCGGGCGAAGAAGGGGTTTTCTGGAGAGACCTGCAGCACGTGGCCGATAAATATCGGCTTGCTGGTCCGGAGGCCACTGGCGATTTTATTGGGCACGTAGCCCAGCTCTTCAATCGCCTTATTCACCAGCTGCCTTTTTTCCTCTGACACATAGCCGTTGTTGTTTACCACACGGGCCACGGTGGCAGGCGATACTTTGGCAGCTTTTGCAATGTCGGAAATGCGAATGGTCATATAAAATCCCCAGTCGTTTCAGAATCATCGGCATGTGAATTCGTTTTCATAATCCCCGATGCTTATTTTGTTGATATTTACATTCTATCAGCTGTATCTGCTCTTTGTCAACACGATTTTCGATTGCACAATGATAATAGGATAAGAAGTGCACTAAAAATTAAAAATTATTTGATAATTCTGTTGATAACCATGTTGACATCACAAATATGGTTTGTTATAATGCAGGCAAGATGACGTGCGATTCGTATGGGAATGTGAAATCGTCACCACATTGAATCGTTTCATAGACCGAGCATGGAGGGCGATACATGGTGATACAGTCAACGACCGTAAAGCGACCAGGGGCAGGATACCGCTTAAGCCGTGCACTGACCCGTTACAAGTATCTTTATCTTTTATTGATACCAGGTCTTGTTTATCTTATTGTTTTCTGTTATCTGCCCATGGTAGGCCTCGTGATCGCCTTTCAGGACTACAAGCCTTTTCTGGGTGTTTGGAAAAGCAAGCTGATCGGCCTTGGTAACTTTGCCTACCTCTTCCGTTCCGACCAGTTTGTATCAGCCGTATGGAATACGTTCATCATTAGCGGCTACAAAATCATCTTCGGGTTCCCGGTGCCAATTATTTTCGCACTGCTGATGAACGAAGTCCGCTCCCGCATGCTGAAGCGCTCCATACAAACAGTTCTTTACCTCCCCCACTTTCTTTCATGGGTGATTATGTTTGGGCTTTTGTTCAACTTTCTGTCGGAATTCGGGCCGCTGAATCAACTGATCATCAAACTGGGCGGAAAGCCGATCTTCTTTCTCAGTGACACCAGGTATTTCCGCTCTGTGGTGGTCATCTCCGACATTTGGAAGGAAGTAGGCTGGAGCGCCATCATCTACCTGGCAGCGCTGGCGGGCATCTCCCCCGAGCTGTATGAGGCAGCCACCATCGACGGGGCCAGCCGTTTCAAATGCATCCTGTCCATCTCTCTGCCCTCCATCCTCCCCACCATCACCATCATGCTGCTGCTTAGGATCGGCGGGATACTCAATGCCGGCTTTGAGCAGATCATGAATTTGTACAACCCCACAGTATTCGGCGTGGGCGATATCATAGACACCTATGTATACCGCATCGGCCTATTGCAGACGAAGTTCGGCTACTCGGCGGCAGCCGGCATGTTCAAGTCCGTAGTAGCGCTGGTCCTGGTGCTCTCCACCAACCATTTCGTTAATAAAACCGAGCAGGGCGGCCTGTTTTAATGGGATGCAAGTTGTATCCCCAGCGTAGGAAAGGATGAGCCATATGCATATAGAAAAGAACATCAAGCCAGGCCTCAAATTGGGCGGCGCCCGTTTAAGCCGGGGCGACAGGCTGTTCGGATTCGTAAATGCGCTGTTTCTTTCCGTGGTATCCTTGACCACCCTTGTGCCGGTGGTATCAGTGATCCTGATGTCTCTAACGCCTGTCACCGATTTAAACCGTGCTTCCTCGTCGATCCTGTTAATCCCCAGCTATCTTACGCTCAACAACTATATCTGGCTCTTCCGCGGCAGCATGCGCCTGGTATCGGCCTACGGCATCACCATATCGCGAACCATCCTGGGCACAGCGCTGTGCCTACTGGTAACTGTGATGACAGCCTACCCATTGTCCAAAAAGTATCTGCCCGGACGCAGCCCTATCATGATGCTGTTCTTTTTTACCATGCTCTTTTCCGGTGGCATGATCCCCACCTACCTGGTGGTAGACACCTTGGGCCTCACGGATACATTCTGGGCGCTGCTTTTGCCATGCGCCCTGAGCGTATACAACATGATACTCATGCGCACGTATTTTCAGGGCATTCCGGAGGAACTGGACGAATCGGCCAGAATTGACGGATCATCCGAAATCGGGATTCTGTTCAAGATCATCCTGCCCATCTCCACACCCGCCCTGGCCTCCATCGGTTTGTTTTACGCAGTCATGCACTGGAATGCCTTTATAGACGGCGTGCTGTATATAAGAGACAGAAGCCTGTGGCCGCTGCAGCTTCTCATGCGCGAAATTTTGCAGAACAACAGTGTTGCAGAGCTTTCCCTGGGCGGCCTGATTGAGGACCCCATGCGCCCCAGCGCGAACTTGATCATCAACGTAATCATCGTAGTATCCGCGCTGCCTATCATGTGCGTTTACCCGTTCATACAAAAATACTTCGTCAAAGGCCTTATGATTGGCTCTATCAAGGGATAACTAAGGTTGCAGCTCGTTTGACAAAACCTTCTCCCGGTAATCCGGTTCATTTGGATAGGCCATGCCCTGCGTGTATGCGCATGGCTTGTAATAAGTGCGCCTTAATCAGAAAAAGGAGGAAAAAGACATGACCCTGAGAAGAACCCTGTCCCTGTGCGTAGCCCTGGTTCTCATGCTGCCCCTTCTGCTGCCCGCCGTGGCAGGCGCGGAAGCCAGCCCGGTCCTCAAAGTTCTGTACACCAAGGGTGGCTTTGAAGCGCCTCCCGCTGACGACCCCATTAAAGCCAAGATGGAGGCGGATACCGGCATCCAGTTCGAGTTCGTTTCCCCGCCTTCCAGCAACTACACCGAGCAGCTGCACATCATCCTCGCTTCCCAGAAGGACCTGCCTGACGTTGTTGCTTTCAACGTGAAAGCTGACGTATTCGACTACGCGGAGCAGGGCGCGCTGCTGGACCTGACCCCCTACCTTGACCTGATGCCCAACATTAAGAAGCTCATTCCCCAAAGCGCGCTGGACTACTTCAAGGTAGACGGCAAGCTCTACGCCATCCCGAAGTGGACAACCACCAAGCGCTATAACGTGGTCGTTCGCAACGACTGGCTCAAAAAACTTGGCAAGGAAGTTCCCACCACGCTGGATGAGCTGCATGATGTTCTGACAGCCTTCGTCAATGAAGACCCCGACGGAAACGGCATCAAGGATACCTATGGTATCAGCGGCCTGGGCCTGGACGGCTTTGAGTACATCTTCGGCGCTTTCGGCGTGATCGCCGGCGAAACCTCCTGGAATGCCCCCAACACCGGCACCGGCATCTACTTCTACAAGGATGGCGACAAGCTTCTGCCCATGGCCACCAAGCCCGAAATGAAGCAGGCGCTGGAACTGCTGAACAAATGGTACACCGAAGGCCTGATCGATCCGGAGTACGCCTCCCAGAATCCCGCCACCTTCATTCAAAAGTTTGAGCAGAGCCGCTTTGGCATGACCACCCACTGGTGGAACTGGGAAGCCCAGCGCGAAGCTGCCATGAAGACCTCCAATCCCGAAGTGGAATGCATCCGCATCGCTCCCCCTGTCGGCCCCACCGGTCTTTCCGGCAACCGTGCCGTTCCCGAAGTTGTGGCTGGCGTTTCCGTGCTGGCCAGCACGAAGTATCCCGAGCTCGCCGCCAAGTTCATGGATTATTTCCATGATGAAGAAAACGGCATGATGACCTCTTACACCGGCGTGGAAGGCACGCACTGGGAAAAGACCGCCGATGGCCGCTATGTGACGTTGCCCCAGTTCGACCTGGACAACAAGTGGATCCAGTGGTACTTCCTCTTTGAAAACGAGCAACCGCTGTATAAGGTGGAAACCTACCTGGCTCCCTCCCGCCGCGGCGCCCTGCAGTGGAACGTCATTAAAGACGAGGCCAGCGGGCTCATCTCCCAGAAGCAGTTTGAGTACAACGCCGATCTGACCGCATACGTCGCTACCACCTTCAATGAGTTCATCACCGGCAAAAAGCCCCTCACCGAGTTCGACCAGTTTGTGGCGGATTTCATGAGCAAGGGCGGCCAGGAATGGTCCGATGAAGTCACCCAGCTGTATGCCCAGAAGTACGGTAAATAAGTCCTGACAGCCCCGCCCGGAACGGGGAGGGAGACCTCTCCGTTCCGGCGTGGGGCATCCGCAAGAAAAACAATGTAATAAGGGGAAGTTGCATGATGGTCACACTCAGAGATAAATTCTACGGCTGCATCTGCGGGGCGCATATCGGCTCTTCCATGGGCGCGGTCGTCGAGGGATGGCCGCACGAGAGGACTGAGGCAACCTATGGCACGCTGGACCATCTGGTAGCCTACGAGCACTACAACAACGGTTGGCTGCGCGAAGCCGGCACCACCGAGGACGGCATTGACCGCCAAAAATTGATGATCACCGCCATCATGGAAAAGGGCGACCGTATCAATGCCGAGGACTTGCGCCGGATCTGGGTGCGCGACATCAATCCGCTCGCGCCGGGCGGCATTTCCGAACCTTATGAAGGCGAACTACTAAAAATCTCCAAGACCAGCATTCCGGCACGGGAAATTGGGCGCTACTGCGACTATGCCAACCTGGTCACATTCTCACGTTCCTGCCACCCCATCGGCATGATCAACGCCGGCGACGTACGGGGCGCCATCAACGATGTGATGGAGGTTGGCCAGGTATACCATTACGCCAACACCAACGCGCTCAAATGGGCGTGCGTGACTGCCGTGGGTATCGCCGCCGCCATGCTGCCCGGTGCAACGGTAGACAGCGTACTTCAGGCGATTTTTGACAACCTGGATGAACGCAAGCGCGTGGAAGGCCGCGAAGACGGCTGGTATGGCGACTATGCCGGCGTCAATCTGGTGGACGAACTGAAACGGGCACTGGACAAGACGCAAAACTGCACCGACCACCGTGAGCTCCGCCAGGTTCTGGATACCATGTATTACGGTGTGGGCATGCCCTATGCCATGGCGTTTGCCAACGAGATCGTGACAAAGGGCATTTGCGTATTCCGCATGTGCAACGGGGATTTGAAGCGCGCGATTATCACCGCCGTCAACCTGGGGCGTGATACCGACTGCGCGGCTGCCGTGGCGGCTGGTCTTACCGGTGCGCTGGGCGGAGCGGCCAGTGTGCCTGAAGATTGGATCAAGCAGGTGGACCACGCCACCTCCGTACACCGCTTCACCAACAGCAAGCGCACGCTGCGTGAGTGTTCCGACGGTCTGTATGAGGCTTTCCAGAGCAGGCTGCGCAAGATGAGCGCCTTCGCAAACGAAATGGATATTGAGTAAGGAGTGAACCGGCATGAGCGTTACATTGAGGGATAAATTTTATGGATGTATATGCGGCGCGCATATCGGTTCCGCCATGGGCGCGGTGGTGGAGGGCTGGTCTTATCAGAAGGTCGTGGATACGTACGGCATGCTGGACCGGCTTCTCCCCTATGAGCATTATCATAACGGATGGGTGCGCGAGGCCGGCACCACGGAAGACGGCATTGACCGCCAAAAGTTGATGATCACCGCCATTATCGAAAAGGGCGACAGGGTTACTGCCGAGGATGTGCGCAAGATCTGGGTGCGTGACATCAAACCGGGTGCGCCGGGCGGCATCTGCGAGCCGTTTGAAGGCGAGCTTTTAAAAGCCGCTAAAACCTGTCTGCCTGCCCGTGAGCTGGGGCGGTTATGCGACTACTCCGGTTTGAACAGCTTCTCCCGCGCCTGCCACCCCATCGGGCTCATCAATGCCGGCGATGTGCGCGGCGCCATTGATGATGTGCTGGAGGTAGGCCAGCTTTACCAGACCACCAACAGCCGCGGTTTGAAGTGGGCGTGCGTGACGGCAGTCAGCATTGCCGCAGCCACAAAGCCCGGCGCCACGGTGGACAGCGTGCTTCAGGCGGTCTTTGACAACCTGGATGAGCGCCAGCGCGTGGACGGCCGGGAGGATGGCTGGTACGCCGATTACGCCGGCATCAACCTCGTGGATGAATTAAAGGGCGCGCTGGAGTACACGAAAGACTGCCGCGACTATAAGGATCTGCGGGAAGCCTTCAACCCTTACTACAATGGGTATGGCATGCCCTATAACGTAAGCTACGCCAACGAAGTGGTCACCAAGGGCATCTGCATCTTCAAAATGACCGGCGGCAACTTAAAGCAGGCGATTTTGACAGCAGTCAACCTCGGACGCGATACCGACTGCGTAGCGGCCGTTGCCTCCGGCATCTCCGGCGCGCTGGATGGCACCGCATCGCTTCCCGAGGAATGGATCAGGCAGGTGGATTACGCGACCAGCATCCACCGCTTCACCAACAACAAGCGCACGCTCAGGGAACATGCCGACGGCCTGTTGGGTGCTTATAAAAACCGGCTTTCCCATATGCGCGCTTACGCCGATAAGATGGGCATCGAATAATCCCGTTTTCCCTGGCTGCTTACATAGCGGTGCCTCCACCTTTCCCGGCCTCCCGCAGGCTTATTTTGCCCGGGAGGTAAGGAAAAGTGGAGGCTCTCTTGAACCTATAATAAGGAGAAAACCACCATGCGCATCGCCATCGGGTCAGACCATGCGGGGTATGAACTGAAAGCAAGACTCCTGGACGCTTTGAGGGAAAGAGGCCATGTAATCACCGATTTTGGCAGTTACGATCCCGAGCCGGTAGATTTCCCCGACATTGCAAAAAAGGTCTGCAGGGCTATCCTTGACGGAAGCTGTGAACGGGGAATTATGTTTTGCGGCAGCGGCGTTGGCGCCTGCATCGCCTGCAACAAGGTGCCTGGAATCCGGGCCTCTGTATGCCATGACATTTTCACCGCCCATCAATGCGTGGAGCATGACGATGTGCAGGTGATCGCCCTGGGCGCACAGATCGTAGGGCATACCGTTGCTTTGGAACTGATTGACCTGTTCTTAAAAGCAAGCTTTTCCACCAGCGAAGAGTTCCGCCGCCGTGTAAAAAAGCTTGGCCAGATGGACGGGAGCGTATAAGGCAGGATAAAAACTTCTGCTCCTTTTGATCAGTACATCTTCCCGGCGTTCAGGAAACGGTCGGGTGTCAAGCCATTTTCCCTGGCGTATGATTTTCCCTCGGCTGCCCAAAGCATACCGCGCCTTACGATTTCCTGGGCCGAAGGGGCACTAACAAACACGTCGTCATGGTGCCCAAGGGATGAATAAAACACGCGCCCAAGGCCCCACATTTTAGTCCAGGCCACCGGCATATCCACAGGCTTGTTTGCAATGTGGTAGTAAGGAACCGAGGGGAAGCGCGTAGTGGCAAGCACCTCAATAGCCGGATCAATGTGCAGGTAGTAGTGCTCGCTGCGCACCTGAAAGTCTTCTATGCCCGCCACGATGGGGTCGGATTTGGAGGTAATGTTCACCGTATACTCAATGCCGTCGCCGCCCGGGTGCGATACCCACTGGCCGCCGGTCATGAACTGCCAGCGGGTGTCCTTGCGGAACGCGTCGCACATGCCGCCGTGGCATCCCGCCAGCCCGACGCCTGCGCCCACTGCCGTGGCTACATTCTTGGAGTGCTCTTCCTCAATCTCCCCCATCGTCCAGCAGGAAAAGATCAGATCAAGCTGCAAGAGTGCATCCAGGTCACCCAAGCACCCGTGATCATGCGCATATTGCACATGGAAACCAGCCTCACAAAGCAGCTTGCCAAAGCGTTTGGAAACCAGTTCAGGCTGATGGCCATCCCATCCGCCCACAAGAAACAATGCGTTTTTCATAAATATCCCTGCTCCGTCTCTTCCTCGATAAGAAACAGAATACCATTTGTATGCCATTTCGTCAACCATAACAGCCAGGTGCGATTACCGCCGGACGCTCCATATGCATAAGCCGGTGGAGGGCATTGAGACAGGCGGCAAAACGGGAAAGTGGATACCAGACTCATTCATGTAATGATCAAAGGAGATTTCATGATGAAGCAAATCGTTATGACAGGCCCCAGAACCAGTACAGTCAGGGAGGTAACGGATCTTCACCCAAACGATGACCAGGTTCTGATCAGGCAAATTTATGTGGGTGTATGCATGTCCGAGCATCAAAACTGGAAGGATGCCAAAGCCGGTGATACCTTAGGCCATGAGCCGCTGGGACAGATTGCGGAAGTCGGTAAGAACGTAAGCGGGTTTTCGGCCGGCGATTATGTCAGCGGATTATGGGGAAGCTGTCTGCCGGGGTCCGGCGGCATGGTGGAATTCGCCGTCGCCGATCCCAGGAAAGATACCGTTGTCATACTCCCTAAAAATGTCCGCCATGAAGATATCATTCTGGAGCCGCTGGCCTGTATGATGAGTGCGGTCAGCAAGCTAAGGTGCAGCATGCCGGGTACAAAAGTATGCGTCATTGGCTGCGGCTATATGGGCTGCGGCGTGATCGGCCTTTTGAAACTGCGCGGCATGTTAGTGGTAGGCGTTGACATAAGAAAGGAATCGCTGGAGGATGCCAAGCGCTACGGCGCAGATGAAGTTTATCTCGCCGGCGAGGTTTTAAGCCATTACCCCAACGGAAGCTTTGATTTCGTAATGGAGTGGGGCGAAACAAACGAATCCCTGGACCTGGCCATCAATCTCACAAAGCAGTGCGGCCATTTGTGCATCGGCGCCTACCACACAGGCGGAAAAAGGCTTGTGGATGTGCAGCAGCTGAATCTGAAAGCCATAGATTGCTTGAGCGTCCATCCAAGAGAATATGATCTTAGCGCAGCCGGAGCGAGGAATGCATCACAGCTGCTGGCCAGCGGCGTTTGGAAATTTGTGAATCTGCCTGTTAAGATATACCCGATGAGCAAATTCGACCTTGCCCACGAGGAGATTGAAAGCAAGTACGGCATATATATGAAGGCCATCATCGATATGACGAAGCTGGATGGAGAGTCTTATATCATTTAGAATTCCTGCCATAAAATCATTGCAAAGGGCGCATACACGGTTTTGCTATGCCTTGCAAAGCAGGATGTTATCCGCCAGGATCAGGCCATTATTCTTCACCGGAACAACCCCTTCGGGCAGGGCGGCGACCAGCGCGGTTTCGCCTGCTTTCAGCGGGACAGGAGTATCCGCGCCGCCGATGCGCTTAAGGGAAACCAAGTCCCACAGCTCATATCCATTTTGGAAAAGCGCGGGGCATTTCTTATACCAGACAGGGGCGGGCGCGAAGGCGGCCCGCCTGTCTGTCTTTTCGGGGTTGTGCAGCAAAAACACAGGGTAGGCCTTGTCCATCAGCCAGTCGGTGATGGAAAGGTCAAAAGCCGGGATATTGCTTTCATTGGTTTTGACCGCCATGGCTTCCACCCAGTATAGATAGCCTGCGCCATAAATGGAGCGGTGGCCGTGGAAATCACCACAGGCGACGGGCTGGCCGCCATTTGCGCCGGGGATGAGCTTTTCATAGGGGATGGCAGCGGAAAGCCCGGGTTTTGTTTCTATAAGCTTTTCGGTGCCCTGGGCATAGAAAAGCTGGAAAGCGGAAAGCGCGTTGAGCGCATATTTGGCGACAGACGCGGCCAGGGACGGCTCATAACGTACCGCGGGTAGAATAAACTGCAGCGGCATGAGTGTTTCCATACTGTACGCACTGCCCAAAGCGTATGGGCGGTCATCACCACGCCAGCCCATCATCAGGCCGCCTATCTCCTCTTTCCCCCATTTGCCTGTCTGCAGCGCACCTTCCGTATGGTCAAAAACCCAGCCGGCGGCCTTTTTTACGTCAGCGTCTGCGCCGTGTGCGCTAAGCCAAGCGGCGGTATATAGGCCGGCGCTGCCGTTAGGTATTTCATACCAGGGGTTCTTCTCAAAAGACAAATATTTTTGGATAGCCAGCGCACACTCCTGCATGTATTGCGGGCGGCCGGCACGCACGGCGGCAAACAGCATGGCATAGGCAAAGCCTGCGATGGAATCTGGTTGGCGGTAAATATCTTTGTTGGTAAAATCGGTTTGCAGGTCAAAGAAATATCCTTGCTGATTAAAATCATACGCAAGCCGTCTGGCCAGCGCGCAAAGGGTGTCTGCGGCGCTCCCGATTTGCGCCATTGCTTCCACGTCCCCGTCAAACAACGTGGCAGCCACCGCACAGGCCAGCGTATTCACATAAAACATATACCAGTGCTCGATACGCGGATGCCCTGGCGAATTGAGAAACACACTGTATTCTTTGCTGTAAAAATCCGTATACGTAGGCTGAATCCACTTTGTGTCGCGGTTCAAAAGCCATTCGCCGACTGCCAGGATGCCCCAGGTGACCATTTCGTTGCTGTCGCTTTGCAGATAGGCGGCAAAATTGGGATGGCCGTTTTCCGCATTAAAAGTGAACGCGTGCTGGCTGGGGTCCAGCAGCGTTTCGCGGAAGGCCTTATTGAGCTTCGCGTAATCCGGCAGAGGAAGCTGCGGAATATTGGGCATTTGATCAATTTCAGGCACATGGTACGCATTCAGATTCATTGAATAACCTCCATGCTCATCATCCCCACAGCCTCGCAGGCGGTGAGCGTGAGTACATTCCAGGCACCCTACTCCCTTAGCAGGGGAGCCCCTTGGGCAGCCTGGGTACTTCTCCACGCCGGCGGCAGCTTGCCATCAGACTTTTGTATTATACTATATATTCCATTCTATACCACGAAAGCCTGCATCAGCCTCCGCCATATTGGAGCTTTTTAGAACTGCTTTTGCTTATGCTATGAATCCAAGAATGATATCATAGGCATATCCCAGTATGATCGCGCCCGCAAGCAGGTATGCAGCGTATAGCGCTACCGCCTTTCTCTTCATAATCGTAGCGATGCCCGCCAACACGCCGGCGCTGGTACCGGGGCCTGTAATCATGAAGGCAAGCAGGGCTCCGCCGCTGACGCCGCTTTGCATGAGCGACTGAAGGAGCGGGATCGACGAATCGCCATTTACATATAGCGGCAGGCCGATGAACGAGGCAAGGGGAACGGCAAACACGTTGTGCGAGCCAAAGAGAGCCGATATCCAAGCCGTGGGGATAAACTGGTTGATCAAGTATCCAATACCGGCAAACAGCGCAAAGAATGGCAGTATTCTCTTGATGCCAACGTCAAACGCAGCTTTCGCGGCCTGGTCGATCTTGTATTTCCTGAAGAAATTTCCGATTTGCGGCACACCTGAGGGTTGATCCAGCACTATCTCCCCGCAGCCGCATCCATCGATGGTTTTCACGCAGCCGCAGTCATCCTCACAACTGCAGCCCTCCTCCTTAACACTTAAGACCGCCTTGTTAAGCACCGGGTTTTCCGGGCTCAAACCGTCAGAGCAGCCGCAGACCGCTTGTTCTGCTGCTGCCTTCGTTGATGAAAAGCGAAGCTGACC
The DNA here is from genome assembly GCA_023416585.1 of Bacillota bacterium. Taxonomy (GTDB): domain Bacteria; phylum Bacillota; class Clostridia; order Christensenellales; family Aristaeellaceae; genus JAEWAH01. The sequence goes on along the minus strand of JAEZHM010000040.1, from coordinate 30,228 downwards.
CGACAGAAAGTGCGTCTTCTTCTCAATAAGGTGCGTCATGTAACCTGAACCGAGCCCAATCAAAAGGGAGGCCACAACCAGCGCAATGGCAAAGGCAGGCCCAAGTATGCCATACATCATCACAAATTCTTCCGGGCTCATGAGTGGCGAAGACGTAAGGAAGGCCATGACAGGGCCCCAGGGCAGCGCTGTTGCCAGCATCGACAGCACGACAGCCATGGTGCCGCAGGCGCAAAATGGCGTGAACGCTCCGAACGCGACCGTAGCCGGGATGGATACAGCAGACTTGCGCATGAGCCATTCCTTCATCTTTTCCGGATCAATGTACACCTGTATCGCAGCTGCAACCAAGATGCCCAGGATGAGCGCGGGGCTGTTGTGCACAAGAGTGTTCAGCACATAGAGCACGGTGTTCTTGAGCGTTTCGAAAACAAGATCCATTGTCAACTGCTCCTTTCTATATCGTCTTTTTACGATGCATTGTGGTAAATAAGAAGGGTTACTCGCACAGCGCTGTGAGTATTTCTTTTCCGAATTCCTTAAGAAGTGTCTTGTTCAGAAAGAAGCATGTCCATAGCCCACGCTTTTCCCGCACGATGATACCAGCCTGTTCGAGCACCGCCAGGTGTTGGGAAACCGTAGACTGCGCCAGGCCTGTGGTAGCCACAACATCCGCCACACTGATTCCATCCTCAAAGTACTGTATCTTATCGCAGCAAGTGCCGATCGTTTGGTCCTTCATAGCCTTTACGATCTGATACCTGGTTTCGTTGCCCAGCGCATTGCAGATTTTAGAAAGGTCCATGAAACCACCTCAAATCAATCGTGTTTTTACGATGCGATTATATCGGTAATTTACGATGCTGTCAATAGGCTGACAAAGAAAATTTTTCAAATCATGAGAAACGCAAAACATAGGCAATCAAAAATGTGAAGATAAAAAAATGTAACATTTTTGTAATGCTTATTCACATTTTGGCAATTTTCTGGTATACTACCTCCTGTGATTGATTGGGAGGTTTCAATATGCGATACATGAAACGTTTGACCGCATTAGCCGTTATATTGCTGCTGCAGGCAGGAGCGTTGCACACTTCCGCCTTTGCCGCAGGGTATGCAACCTTGGAGCTTGGCGATACAGGCAGCCAAGTCAAAAGCATGCAAGCCGCGCTTGTAACGCTAGGCTACCTAACAGGCAATGCGGATGGCAAGTTTGGCGATAAAACCTTGGAAGCTGTCAAGAGCTTTCAAAAGGGAAGCGGCTTAAATAGCGATGGCAAGGCTGGAAACCAGACACTGACAGCTCTGTACAACAAGGCTGGCGCCGGCGGATCCACAACCGCGGGCACTGCGGGTACAACGAGTAACGGCGGAAGCCTCGTCTATGGCAACAGCGGAAGCGCCGTACAAAGCTTGCAGACCGCGCTGACAAGCCTTGGATACAGCACCGGGGGCACCGATGGGAAGTTTGGCAATTCTACGCTGAAGGCTTTGAAGGCATTCCAAAAGGCAAACAATCTAACGGCGGACGGCAAAGCAGGTACGCAGACCCAGGCCAAGCTGTATGCACTTGCGGGAAGCGGGAGCAACACATCCAGCAGTGGCAATGAAACAAGCGGTTCTTCCGATACAAGCACCTCAGCCACCCGTACGCTGACCCAGGGCAGTACCGGTTCAGACGTCGATAAGGTGCAGGCGAAACTGGTGGAGCTGAACTACCTAACAAGCGCAAGCGGCACCTATGATAACGCAACAGCCGCAGCCGTGAAAGCCTTTCAGAGCCGCAATAAACTGGCGGCGGATGGCATTGCCGGCACAAAGACTTTCAATGCGCTGTTCTCCTCCTCTGCTGTGGCGGCAGGAACAGCTTCTAACTCCAGCGGTGCTTCGGCTGCATATACAACTCTGCGTTCAGGCGCATCGGGCGAAGCGGTAAAATCTCTGCAAACGACACTGAAATCGCTTGAGTATCAGGTAGAGGCCACAGGCACCTATGACAGCCAGACCGCTCAGGCGGTCAAGAGCTTTCAGAGCCGCAACAAACTGACGGCGGATGGCGTGGCAGGTGTTCAAACGCAAACCAAGCTTTATTCAGGCAGCGCAGCCAGGTACTCGGCGCAGAAGCCCGGCGCCTACAACGTTCCATCGATAGGGGAGGTCAAACTCCTGCACTGGTTCAACGACGTCAAGCCTGCCCTCAGGGGAAAAAGCTCCATCTACATTTATGACCCCGCATCGGGTATCAGCTTTACGCTGCATTTGTACTCCCTGGGCCGGCACGCGGATGTCGAGCCCATGACGGCCGATGATACCGCCAGCATGCTTTCCGCCTTTGGAGGGAAAATCACCTGGACTCCCAAGTTTGTTTATGTCCGGCTTCCCAATGGTGTCTGGACCGCGGCCACTATGCATAATGTGGCTCATGGCGGACAAAGCATCAAGGATAACAATTTCAACGGCCAGAACTGTGTTCATTTCCTGCGTGATATGGACGAAGTCTCAAAGAATGATCCGGATTATGGCGTTACCAACCAAATAGCCCTGCGCAAAGGCTGGCAGGCGCTGACCGGTGAAGTAGTCAACTAAAACAATTCTCATTGCCACCGGCGTAAAACGCCGGTGGTTTTTTGCTTTATACACCCTCATTTGAAGGAAAATACGGTACATCTTGCAGGAGATTTTGCATAAAGCCCAGAAATGTTTTGTTTATGCTTTGGCGCGTTCCAAAGAATGACGAACAAAGCCTGCGTTTAATCAAATGATGAGGATGTGCGAAAGCCTATGAACCGTGTGACGATCCCGGCAGGGTACAGCTCCGTGCTGAATCTGTATGAGACCCAAAGCGCCATCGCGCTTATAAAGCGCAGCTTCCAGGATACGCTGGCCAATGCCTTGAACCTCAAGCGCGTTTCCGCGCCGCTGTTTGTGGACGCATCATCGGGCCTGAATGACAACCTAAGCGGCGTGGAGCGTCCTGTCAGCTTTCAGGTGCCGACGACCGGCATCACCGCTGAGGTGGTTCACTCCCTGGCCAAATGGAAGCGCATGGCGCTGTACCGTTATGATTTTCATCCAGGCAAAGGCCTGTACACCGACATGAACGCCATCCGCCGTGACGAGCAGCTGGATAACCTGCACTCCCTCTATGTTGATCAATGGGACTGGGAAAAGGTTATCGTCCCCCAGGATCGCACGATAGAATACCTGAAAACCACGGTGCAGGCCATTGTCACCTGCATCTGCCACACGCTGGACACCGTTCGCGCGCGGTTTCATCAGGTGGATGTGCAGCTGCGCCGCGAGGTGAGCTTCATCACCTCCCAGGAGCTGGAGGATCGCTACCCCGACGCCTCCCCCGAGCAGCGGGAATACTTGTTTGTACGGGAGCACGGCACGGCCTTTGTAATGCAAATCGGCGGGAAGCTACGTTCCGGTCAGCCTCATGGCGGGCGCGCCCCGGACTATGACGATTGGCAGCTCAATGGAGACATCCTGTATTATTATCCTCTGCTGGATTGCGTCATGGAGATTTCCTCTATGGGCATCCGCGTGGACAGCGCGTCGCTGGACAGGCAGCTTACCCTGGCCCATTGCGATGACCGCCGCGGCTTAAACTTCCACCGCATGCTGCTCTCTGGCGAGCTGCCCCTGACCATGGGCGGCGGCATCGGCCAGTCGCGCCTGTGCATGCTGCTGCTAAACAAGGCCCACATTGGCGAGGTGCAGTCCTCCATCTGGGACCAGGATACCCTGGAGGCCTGCGGGCGCGCCAGGATCATGCTGCTCTGACGCCCAGCTCCATCCCTTGCTGAAAAGGGGCTGCCGTTAAAAGGCGGCAAAAGGGGCTGTCTCAAAGCGAGAGAAATCGCGGAGACAGCCTCTTTTCTATACGGAAGGTCATCGTAAGCACTGCAAAGGTCAAGAAACGGAGAAGCAAGGCATAGCAACGCTGCCGAATCGGTTTCGGCTGCATATTTTCGCTTGTTCAAAACTGGTAAAAACCTTACGTGCACCACGCATCCGGAACCACCAGAACCCAAGATTCTCCTTCATGTTGCCGTACATGCTTTCGGATTGGATCGAACGGTTAATTCGCAGGATGATACCCTTCGGGCTGGCAATATTGGCGAGCGATTCAGCACAAAGTTCCTTCATACGCTTGGAAACAGACAATTCTCGGTTACCTTTGGCGTGAGTACACTTACCTTTTAGCGGACAACTTGACAGATGTTCCTTCATATACGGTGATCTCGCTGACGTAGCCCGTCTTACTGCTTGAATGCTTAAGTCCGACAGGGACACATGATATGGCCGCCTGGGCGGGTATAGGTATCTGTTTGGGCGTCATGCGGCATGTTCTCTATTAGGTAACCGTTTGTCTGCCATCGCCGTATTTTGCTCTTCTCGTAAACCTGCAGCTTGATGTAGCTGATTTGGACGCTCGCTTTTAGATATTCGCATTTTTCCTCGTTCTCGTATCCAGCGTCTGCAATCAGGTTTTCGTAGCTTTGCCCGATTCCCTTTTCCATCCGCTCAAGCAGGGGAATTAGAGTATTCAGATCATTTTGTTCCGGGCCAACTTCAAAGCCTACCACTTATAACATAAAATCACGCCCCGTTTACTCGGAACGTGATTTCTTTTTTTGGTCTGTTCTCTTTTGAGACAGTCCCTATCATTTTTCAACACCGGACAAAGCTCGACCATATCATATCCCAACCCTTAAATACCTCGCAAAAATCTTAAGGATATGTAACTTGCTCATCTCCACGCCGGGCCGGCTTTTTCATGTCAGGCATCAACTGTAATTGTGGTTCGGCAAAAAATTTATGAATCATCATTTGCGCACTGCCTTTGGCAGCGTCATTTTCCATTAGTTCCTCCTGGTATATGCATATATTCTTCATGATAGGATCAATGGTTGCCTGTGCAATTCCAGTACGAAACGCCTGCAGCAAAATCCCACCCCCTTGATCGGGAAGGCCATTCACTATAATGTTATGTATATCAGTGATCTTGACAACATTAGCAACAGCTTTCCCAAAGATCTCATACGCCCGTATCATAATTTGCGTTGCTGTTGCATCATTTTTCTCCAGCAGCTCCAGCATCTGAGGGTAAGTTACGGTTTTGTTGGTGATTTGCGCGTATTCATGAGTCAGCTGCTTGGGAGATAAGTAATTTTCCAAGCAGCCATGGTTTCCGCAATGACATTGAGGCCCAAAGATATCTACCGATGTGTGCCCAAGATAACCTGCGTTGCCCATCATGCCGCTGAATAAATCCCCTTGCAAAAACAGCGCCATACCAATACCTGACCGCAGGCAGATATAAATGCAGTTAAGAATCCCGTCGCGATTTCTTTGACCCCTTTTTACCAATGAAAGCATGTGCACATCATTACGCATACTGACCGGTACATTAAACTCACGCTTAAGTATATTAACCAGTGGTACATTTCGCCAATTGGATACACGCTCAACAAACAAGGAGATTTTGCTATTCATGTCGATTTGCCCGCATATGCCAATACCAATACCCAGCAAGCGCCGCTCTTTCTGCCTGCTTCCCAAAGCTGTTTCAATAGCAAGACGAATACGAGCGATAAGGCGTTCCAGGATATGCTCCGTGTCATCTTCCAACGAACAAACCCAGCTGTCACTGTATATGTTTTGCAGCTTCAGGTTAATCACGGCAATGCGTATAGCGGGGAATTCAAGATCCAAGCCAATGGAAAAGTAGCGCTGCTGGCCAATCTCATATAGCTGCGCAGAGCGGCCTACCCCAACCTTGTTTAGTCCCGCCTTTTCTATAATACCATCCTCAAGGAGCTGCCGAACTGTACTCTCAACCGTTGGCCGTGAAAGTTGCAATTTATGAATCATGTCCGTTATGGATATTGCACCATATTCGGATATCGTGTTCAAAATTAGTTTTCGATTTGCAGCCTTGATAATTGAATAATCATTTTTTCCCATTTCTGTCCCTTTCCGGAAAGAGATATATTCCTGCTGTAATTATCTCACAGAATAGTAGTTACTGCAAGGTCTTATACAAAATACGCTATATGAATCCAAGCATGTTCTGAATCCTCCATGAAGCATATCCGTAATTGAAGCAAAAATGCCCATACAATATAGCAATAAGGCTATTTGGGTTATAAGAAGAAGTCGTGCACTAATAAAAATATTTTATTGTAAAATTATATTACAAAATTATCTTATTAATATTGTACGTCAGAATAGTTAATGGTATACTTAGTTTATGAAGCACAACCAAGGGTTGCATAATGATAAAGGATGACTTGAACTTTACACAAGGAAGGAGAAAATAGCGGGGACCACGTTTTTGAACAAAAGGCATAGTGTTATAAGGCAAAATGGAATGCCTTGGAAGGTTGATCGAAGCAAGCAATGATTGTTGAGAAAAGGAAAAGCATGTGGGTTACATGGGCCCAATTTGCTTTGGGATTGATAATCGCACTGGGAATAATGTACTTTGGGAGGAACATGGCAATGGCTGATGACTTTTCCTACAATCGGCTGGAGCCTGCTTGGACATACATAAATCCCGGCAGTTCATTGATGCTGCCGGTTTATGAATTTGATGTCCAGAATCAGAAGCAGGATCATGGCACAAAGCTCTTGCGGGAAATGCCCGCAGGTGATTGGCGGCTGGAAACACATATTTCAAGAGACAACTTTGATAAGGAGAGGCAATACCACGGCGGCTTGTGCGTTTACCGCGACAGTCAAAATTACTTGATGTTCGGCAGCAAAAGTGCAAACTACGCAGGCTGCTATGGCGTGATCGGCGGAAGAGTGCTGGCAAGCACCTCTTCAAATGAAAGCTGTCTAAAAGGCGAGTATGAGTATTTTGCTATAGAAAAGCATGAGCATGTGTATACTTTCTTTGCGAGCATGGACGGACAACGTTGGGATACCCTTCCTGTTACGTTTAAAGATGTGAATGCTTCGCTTGACGGCGGAGAGATCGGCTTGATGAACAGGTATACGGGTATTCCAGCAGACGTTTTTCATAGCGAGAATAGTGTGATTAGATCGTGGTTTGTGGAGTATGAATATTTTGCAGTTAACGGGCAGCGAATTTCTTTTCCTGATGCGCAGCAAAAGGATTGGACGCTGCTTAAGAGCCTGGGCGTTTTTGTGATGCCTGTCAGGAACGGCGCAACCGGCGAGAATATGCCCAAGCTTCTGCGGCCTCAGAAGGAAAGGGATTGGACGCTCGAAGGGATGCTTTCCTATGATTCTGCAATGCAAAACGGAGACAGCCTGGCCGGTTTGGCACTATATGCAGACAATCGGAATTATCTGATTTTTGGCATACGCAACGGATATGGCAACTCAGTGCATTTTGAACTGAGCGGTGCAATTCAAGGCAAGCCCACAGGCCCGCTACTGGAACTTAAGCTGCACAGGAACGATGACCGCACATTACGGATCACCAAGCGTACACAGGATGGTGAATTCCCCACCTATTACTTCTATGCGAACGAAAACACCTATGCAGGCAAATTTGTTGATAAAACAGGGGTATTTGATAAGGCCCAGTACGGTGCCATGGCATATGAAGCATCAGGTATCGAAGAGGCTGCCTATGTGGTTGCCTTTGAACATATTTCTGAAATGATTCGCGATGGTTATAGCGACTATTTCAGCAACAAAACGATCGACGGTATTTGGAACCTTGAGAGCGGCAAGGCACAAATCGGCAATTCCCGTATGGTACTGAAATCGGATGCAAAAGATGAGGCTGCCATTTTGCTGCGCCATGAAATGATTGAGGATTGGATGATCGACACCACGGTCACGAATATTTTTAATCATGCCGAGGCGGGGCTTGCACTATCCGGTGAGGTAGAGCGGCTGCTTTTTACCTTTGACGGGAACCGGCTCCTGCTCTATTCCATAGCCGGCGGTAAGCCATACTTTATGGATAGCGGCAGGGCACAAATCTTCGTACCTGAAGAGAAAGTAAACCACCTTCGGATCGTAAAAAAAGAGAAGAGCTATTCTTTTCGCTATTCCGATGATGGCCTGCTATGGAAAGCCGCCTTTGAGTATACAGATCAAAGCGATGCGTTCAAAAACGGACGCTATGGCCTGGCCGCAAAGAATCAAGGGACCTTCTTGCAATTCCAGGAAGGACTCAGGCCCACAGGAGTCATTTCCGACATCACAAAGATCGAAATGGTTGGCGCAATCACAGGCGAGGACAGCATGAACAAGACCCAATCGCGCTGGGGCATGGGGAGCACCGACCTGGGGAGCCTGTTTGCCTTCAAGGGGAAAATCTATGGTGTATACGGCGACACATTTACCGGTGCGCGCGGTGAAGGAGCATGGATCCATAATGCGGTATCCGTGGGTACAGTGGACCATCCTGCTGACGGTATAAAGTTTGATCAGGTATTCATCGGCAAAGATGGGCGTGGCTCAGTACTGCCGCCTGAAGAAGACTACACCTGCGCAATGATCCCCTCCTGTGGATTTGGCGTGGAAAAGGACGGGGTGGACACGCTATACATGTGGGTTCATGAAATTTATGGGTGGACGGTTCCGGGGCACAGGGATGTCCAGGGGTCCGGCTGGGCGGTTTCTAGGGATGGAGGGGCAACGTGGGATTACGCCGGTCCAATGTTTGATGGCAACAGCCCGTTCCAGTTTGTTACAGCATTTGCGCAAAAGGATATGCTGTATCTGTTTGGCAATGTAGGCGGCGGATATGGCGAAACCTATCTAATGCGTGTGGCTGCACAGGATGCAATGGATAAAGATGCCTATTCATTCTATGCTGGGATGGATGAATACGGAGCGCCTGTTTGGGCAAAGGATGAAAAGGACGCGGTTTGGGTCTTGGAACAGAGCAATCGGGAAATCGGCATTGTCTATAATGAATACCTGAATGTTTTTCTAATGACAGGGCTGGATACGATCAATGACAGGATTGTGATCCATGAGTCGCCGAGCCTCTTCGGGCCTTGGAGCCGGGCTGCAACGCTGTTCAACAAAATGTATATGCCGGTAGCAAGCGTTCAAGACAAGCCGCCCCATTGTTATGGCGCATACTCGCTGCCCAACATGATCAGCGGGGACGGGAAAACCATGTATTTTACGCTTTCGCAGTTTCGGCCATATCAAGTCCATTGGCTTGGCGTTACATTCGAAAAGAATTAAGCCAAATGAACATGTAAAAAGACTTTTTTAGTAGTTTAATAAGCAGGACGCGCTCCGATAGGAAACGCGTCCTGCTGTTTTACTGGAGCAATCGCCTGGCTTGTATGGCTTTACCGCTCCCAGCGGGCGGTCATGGGAGCAAGTTCCGGAAACTTCTCATGAGGTTCATACTGGTAGTAATAGGCCACAGAAGATACATCTTCGCAAAGCGGCCGATACGTTTTCATGTCCGGCCACCAACCGAGTGTTTGCACGGTTGCCCGTATATCCTGTTCAAAGCCAATGCAGTCCCTTATATGCCAGCGGTACAGGCTGAACTTTTTGCAGCCGTGGGGATTATTGGTCATAGCAAGGGGCATTCCAAGGTAAGGCGAATTAAACGGCTGTTCCGGCGCACCGCTGCGGAATGGATCGTAACCGAAATTCCAAGCACCGCCGAAGTAATCTTCTGTACCGTTATCGCACAGCGAGGGGAACTCCTCGTCTCCATCCAGATAAAATTTTACTTCGCCTTCACCCCACCAGCCTGTACTCAGGGCATTCCAGCACAGGTATGTGCCTACGTAGAGCCCTTTGCCTTTTACTCCGTCAAGGATGACATGTTCAGGAAGCTTCTCAGTGGTCAGGGTATGACGGTATTGCGCATGGAAGTATGCTGCGTCTAAAGGAATTTCCTTAAGGTGGTATAGTACGCGATAGGCAACGACATCTGCATCCGTGCTGCCTTCATGCGTCAGCGTGATGCGCGCATGATTTCTAAAAGGCATATACCAGTAGCTATTGCAGCCGCGGTAAGGGATGACGGTAACCGGATCGGAAAAAACAGTATGGGGATGGCTGTCATGACCTATGCAAAAAAATGCGCCTGCCGGCACTTCCACAGAAGGAAATTCCTCGTCATCCCAGTAAAACCGAAGCACCATTTCAGACATGCGGGGATAGTTGGTGGTAAAGAAAAATTCCGTGATGGCCCCCATGCCGTCAATGTCGGCAAGTGTAATGGTTTCACCGGCTTTCACGCGAATAAACGGACGTACTTTCCATCCCTGCCCCAATTTCACGGCCTTATCGCTATGGTACAAGTTGGGATCTTCCGGATTGGGGGCCCACTGAGCTCCGCCACCTTTTTCACCGCTGGGGTTTTCCGCCGATATTTGGCGTGTGACAATACCAGATTGATAGGGAAGATGCTCCAACATATTTGATTCCCTCCATATTGATCTTGTACGGACAGTTGAGGATGCCTCCACAACTTGTCCTGAAATATCCATATTATCTATTATAAGCGCGGTATAAAAAATATGTCAATCAGTTTTACAAAAATACATTAAATATAATGGATACAGGAAGATTAATGTAAATTTGTCATTCACTTCAGTGGGAAATAATATTTCAAATTTATTATGTAAAACTTATTTACAAATATAGGCCCGGTGATGTATAATGCCCCTATCGAAGAGGATTCAGAGAGAATCCCAAATTTAAGGAGGAGCCGTAGATGACTCGTAATGGCATGTCAAGGTCGTTGGCACTGTTGTTGTCCTTGCTGGTACTTCTATCAAGCGTAAGCGGCGCATTGGCACAAAGCGAAAAGGTCGTTCTGCAGTTGTGGATGCAGCCTTGGGACGAATGGCAGCAAAACTGGATGGACGAATGGGTAGCAAAGTACAATGAGCAGGCTGACGGTGTGACCGTAGAGGTCTCCTACGTGCCGGATTCCACATGGGGCGAGAAGATCATCGCGGCGCAGGCTGCCAACGTTGCCCCGGACATATACCCTGTTAATCTGGCAAAGTATGGCGTCGAGGTTGCGCGCGGTACCATACAGCCGCTTGATCCGTTTGTTGATGCGGCTATCTTTGATGACTTGCAGGATAACTTCCGGCAGTCGATAACAGTAAACGGGCAGCATTACGGCTATCCCTATCAAGCTGAAGCGGGACAGGTGCTCTACTACCGTACAGATTTGTTTGAGCAGGCAGGCCTTGACCCGGCGAGGGCTCCCAAAACCTGGGATGAACTTTATGACTATGCCAAGAAGCTGACCAACGAATACACCTTTGGCTTTCAGCTAAACACGAATGACGGCGATATTTCCTGGACCAGCTATGGCCTTCAGTACAATACAACAGGAGGCTTTGCGATCAACAACAACTGGGATGCGGCCATCGTCAACACCGATGATTACCGTGCTCTTATGTCCTATTTCAAAACTCTCCACGAGATGGGCGTGGTTCCTGAGCAGGCATTATGCAATCCCTTCGTCACTGACGCCCTGTGCGACGGTTCTGTAGCCATGATCTGCGCCGGTTCATGGAACTTCCAGTTGATCCGTGATCAATATCCGGATGTTGCAAGCCTGATTAAGGTAGCACCCATTCCTACACGTGAAGGCGATCCCACAAAGGGCTCTTCCGCAATGGGCGGCTGGGGCCTTGCGATTGATGCCAATACGAAGCATCCGAAGGAAGCGGCAGATTTCATTTCCTGGTTATTGGGCGGCGATTCCAAAATCATGATTGATTTTTGCACGCGCGCCGGATTTGGCAAATGCTCCACCCGCAAATCAGTGGTAGAGGCCATCAATCAGGATCCCACGTTGAAAAATGACGAATGGCTGTCTACGTTAAACAACGAAATCATGCCCTATGTGGTGCCCGAACCCTGCCATGACTGGGCGATCTCCCTTGCGGTAGGCCAGGCCATTACCCGCGTGGTTGCCAACGGCCAGAGCATTGATGATTCCCTGGCGCAATGCGAGAAGGAAATCAATGACTACATTGCCCTTAATCATCTTGCCGGAAAAAACCCGAATAATCAACCTGCCAAATAACTCGACCGCCACTGGGGCAGCGCGCTTGTATTGGGCTGTGCTGCCCCACATTTCGTTTATAGAGGAGGGAATCGTCGATGGGTCTCGCATCGTCCTTGATTAAGACCCCTCGCCAAAATGGTTGGCTGACAAAGAAGCAAAGCGATGGGATTACGGGATTGGCCATGGCCTTGCCAGCATGTCTGCTCATTTTGGTTTTCGCGATTATCCCGGTTGCGACCACACTCTATTTGAGCTTTTTTGATTGGAGCTTTTACCAAGAATCGCGTTTCGTTGGCATTGCCAATTACCAGAAAATCATCTTTGATCCATGGTTTTGGAATTCCATTTGGGTAGGGGTGCAATTCACTTTCTGGAATATGACGATCTCGATGGTGTTGGGCTTTATTGCCGCCCTCGCTGTTCGCAGAATGGGCAGCAAGATGGCAAGCGTCACCAAGACACTTATGTATCTTCCGACGATTATATCAGGCATCATTGTATCGTATATCTTTGTGTTTATCTATAATTTCCGTGGCGGAATTCTTAACACGCTTATCGGCTATTTCGGCGTGAAGCCGCAAGCCTGGCTGACAAAACCGGATATGGCGATGTTTGCCATGGTGTTTCCCAGCATATGGCTGGCTGTTGGATATAAGGCTCTTGTGTTATTGGCCGGCATGAACGATATCCCCAGCCAATACTATGAAGCGGCGTCTTTGGATGGCGCCGGATGGGTACAAAAACTGGTCCATATTACGATTCCCTGCCTAAAGAATGTTCTTTTCTATTTGGCTGTCACCGGCGTTGTAACGGCCATGCAAATGTTTGATCTTTCACGATTTGTAACAAACGGAGGACCACAGGGAATAACGACAATGCCTGTGCTGTATTTATACAACCGCTTTACAAGTGACTTGTTCCTTGGCCCTTCCATGGCAGGAGCACTGATACTGGCCTTGGTGCTGGGTTCAGTTTCATGGATTGTGTTCAAGACAATCAATTCGGATAAAAACATTGATGGTTGAAAAGGAGGGCAAAAAATGAAGAGCAATGTAAAGAACGTTCTTTTTACATATATGTTCAATGCGATGGTCTTCCTTGTAATCAGCCTGTGTGCACTTTTTCCCTTCGTATGGATGATTATATCCAGCTTTAAAGGCCATGCGGATATCGTTGCAATGCCGATGCGTTTTTTCCCAACGAAATGGTTGGGCGAAAATTACGTTACGCTTTTATCCGGCGGAAAATTCTATCATTCTCTTGTGCTGACATTTACTCTGGGCATAACTTTTACATTGGGAACGCTGCTGATCAATTCTATGGCCGGTTATGCCTTTGCACGAGTTGAATTTCCAATGAAAAAAATACTGTGGCCAATGGTTCTGCTTACCATGTTTATTCCGGGCATCTCAGTTCTCATCACCTCCTTTATTGTCGTTGTGCGCTTGGGAATGCTCAATACGGCCTGGGTTCTGATCCTGCCCGGTTTGGCGAGCGGCGGTCACATTTTCTTCATTCGCCAGTTCTATTTGAACTTTCCCCTGGCTTTGGAGGAAGCGGCCATGATCGATGGATGCACCAGATTCAAAACGTATATGAGGATCTTTTTGCCTGCATCCCTTCCGGTTTTCGTGATTGTCGGCGTAGGGGCATTTCTGGGATATTGGGGAAATTACTTGTGGCCTGTTATGACTATTTCGGATGAAAAAATGTATCAGATCATGCAATTGATGCAGTTTTTCCGTTCGGAAAAAAACTTAAAGGATGGCGTTATTTTGGCGGGGGCCATGATTACATCCATACCGCCGATCCTGCTATTCCTGATATTCCAACGCTATATCGTCGAAGGTATAAAAATTGCCGGTCTGAAATAGCCAAGATATGCTATAAACCACATGAAGCAAACGCCTTATATAGAAATGATAGAAAATGAGGTTGTAAAAACGCATATGAATCAGGATAGAGCGATATTTTACGGTGATATGCCCAAAGTTGGAATCCGGCCGGTGATTGACGGGCGCAAGCGCGTACGGGATGACGTGGAGCCCAAAACCTGGGCTATGGCACGAAAAGCGGCTGCGCTGATCAGTGAAAACCTCCGTTACGTTAATGGACAGCCCGTGGAATGCGTTATGGCCGATACTTGCATTGGTGGCGTGGAAGAAGCATCAAGATGTGCCGAAAAATTCCGTAAGGCCGGGGTTGGCCTGACTTTGTCCGTCACGGTAAGCTGGTGCTACGGCACCGAAACCATGGATGACGACCCCTTGATCCCAAAGGCTGTTTGGGGGTTCAATGGAACCGAGCGGTCGGGCGCGGTATACCTTTCTGCGGTAATTGCCGCACATAACCAGAAGGGCCTGCCGGCGTTCAGCATTTACGGGCATGACGTGCAGGATAAAGCCGATGATTCCATACCACCGGATGTGTGCGAGAAAATTCTTGGATTTGTTCGTGCCGGCATTGCGGTAGCAATGATGCGCGGGAAATCCTACCTGGCTATGGGCGGCGTTTGCATGGGGATTGCAGGCTCCATGACGGATGATGCATTTTTGCAGCAGTATCTTGGGATGCGCCTTGAAAGTATCGACATGTGCGAGTTCACCCGCCGCATAGAGGCGGGAATTTATGACCAGGAGGAATATGCCCGCGCACTGCGCTGGACAAGAGAAAATTGCCGGGAAGGGGCAGATAACAACCCGCCGGAGTACCAGCACACACGGCAAAGCAAGGACAATGCCTGGGAAATGGTTGTCAAGATGGTTTTGATTGCCCGGGACCTGATGATCGGCAATCCGAAGCTTGAAAAAATGGGTTATTATGAAGAATCCATGGGCCACCATGCCCTTGCGGCAGGCTTTCAGGGCCAGCGCCAGTGGAGTGATTATCTGCCCAATGGCGATTTCATGGAAGCCTTGCTCTGCTCTTCCTTCGACTGGAACGGGATTCGTGAACCCTATATCCTGGCAACCGAAAATGACTGTCTGAATGGCATTTCCATGTTGTTCGGGCACCTATTGACAAGCGCTGCCACAGTGTTTGCCGATGTTCGCACGTATTGGAGCCCGGATGCTGTAAAGCGGGTGTCCGGTGTATCCCTTCAGGGGATTGCCAAGGATGGCATCATCCATTTGATCAACTCCGGCGCAGCATCGCTGGATGGCTCCGGCAGGCAGCTAAAGGACGGAAAGCCTGCCATGAAGCCCTATTGGGAAATCAGCAATGAGGAGGCGAAAAGCTGCCTGGAGGCAACCACATGGTATCCTGCCCATGCTGGCTATTTCCGCGGAGGCGGCTATTCTTCCAACTTCCTCTCAAGGGGCGGCATGCCTGTTACCATGATCCGTCTCAACCTGATTAAGCACCGCGGGCCGGTATTGCAAATCGCCGAAGGCTATACGGTAGATCTTCCGGAAAATGTTCACAAAGTATTGGATGAGCGCACGGATCCTACCTGGCCGACTACCTGGTTTGTGCCCAGGCTTACCGGTTCAGACGCTTTTGAAAGCGTATATTCCGTGATGTCAAACTGGGGGGCCAACCATTGTGCAATAGCATATGGCCACATCGGCGATGATCTGATCACCCTGGCTTCCATGCTACGCATTCCTGTTGCTATGCACAATGTGGATGAAAAGCGAATTCATCGTCCCGCTGTTTGGAGTGCAATGGGAACAAAAGACCTGGAAGGTGCTGATTTCCGCACATGCCAGGATTACGGTCCGCTGTACCGGTAACAGGAGAGGAAGTATGACAAAAAAGCCATGCATTCTTGTGGCGGGAAGCATCAACATGGACTTGACCCTGTACGCGGCACAACTACCCCTCCCCGGAGAGAACATCATTGCCGAAACGTATCATTATAGCGCCGGCGGCAAAGGCGCCAATCAGGCTGCTGCCGCAGTACTGCTGGGGGCGGAGGCCTACTTTGCGGGAAAAGTAGGTGAGGATGACAATGGACAGCGCCTTGAAACAGGGCTTGAAAAGTTTGGTGTTCACACCCAGGGGATTTTGCGGGACCCGCATGCACCAACCGGGCTGGCCGCCATCCTGGTGGAAGAGGGCGGGAAAAACAGGATCCTTGTATATCCGGGGGCTAACATGTGCCTGTCTTCTGTGGATGTTATACCATTGATTGAAAAGGTACATCCCGATGCCCTGATCCTGCAATTTGAAGTTCCGGTTCGAACGGTGATTGAATGCTGTCAATTCGCGCAGACTCTAAATATCCCTGTGGTGGTAGACGCGGGACCTGCACAGGCTTTTCCGCTGGAACAGCTTTCTGATGTGCTGATCCTCAGCCCCAACGAAACAGAAACACTTGCGTTGTGCGGCATCATGCCGGATACTGAAGAAAAAGCTTTGCAGGCAGCCCGGCTATTAATGGAGAGAACCAATGCACGGTATGTGATCATCAAGTGTGCGGAACGTGGCGCATACGTATATGACGGCCATCATCCTGCCAAAAATTATCCTGCCATTCCTGTAGATGCGGTGGATTCCACTGCGGCAGGGGATGCGTTTATGGCAGCAGTAACGATAAAATATTTGCAAACAGCCGATATCGCTGCTGCCGTTACCTACGCAAACTATGTAGGCGCGCTTACCGTGACGCGGCCTGGCGCACAGGCCTCGCTGCCTGACGCGTTGGAAGTTGACCGGTTCATTGTTCAGCGGAGTAGTAACACCCTATAGTCAGCAACGATACTCTCTGATTGTGTGCGGAGGTGGATTCGGATGGGGATCATGGATCAGTTTTCCCTGGCAGGCAAAACTGCGATTGTGACCGGTGGCGCAATGGGCTTAGGGTACGCCATGGCTCAGGCCATGGCGCAGGCCGGAGCCGGAATTGTGATCGCGGATATTAATTATACGGCGGCCGAGGCGGCGGTACATAAACTTCATGCCATGGGGGCCAAGTGCATGGCAATAAAGTGTGATGTTACCGATGAACAAGATGCTGACCGTGCGGTGCAGGCCGCGCACAGCCAAATGGGCGGGCTGGATATTTTGTTGAATAATGCAGGCATCAGCCTGCATGCGGACAGCCAAAGCATGCTTTTGGCGGATTGGAAAAGAATCATGGGTGTCAACCTGGACGGGATTTTTATCATGTCCAAGGCAGCTTCAAAAGTCATGATACCCAATAAGCAGGGAGCCATTATCAATATTTCTTCCATGAGCGGCTTAATTGTAAACACACCGCAAAATCAAAGCGCGTATAACGCCTCCAAAGCCGGTGTGATCCATCTTACAAAGTCCTTGGCAGCGGAATGGGCTCCCTATAATATTCGTGTGAATACCATTGCTCCGGGTTATATGAAAACGCCTATGACCCAGCCAATCTTTGACGATACAGAGGGGATATCCCGTAAGTGGATCGATATGACGCCGATGAGGCGCCCGGGGCGGCCTGAGGAGCTTGGTGGGGCGATTGTTTATTTTGCAAGCGAGGCTTCATCGTTTACAACAGGCGCCGTTCTGTCTGTAGATGGCGGGTACACCTGCTGGTAAACGGATTGTAGACCTTGTACTAATTTCTTGACATAAAAAAGGATATGGATGATACATACAAACTGATTGACGCCATCCATGATGTTTGCCGATCTTTTCAACTGGGTAAAATCCTTTCCATGCTCCATCGACAGGGCGTTGATTTTCTGTCATGGATGTGATGGACGGGCACTTTGTACCTAATACCATAAAAATGATGAGCGAGGCATTAAGTAAAAATTGCGCTTGCAGTTTTTTGTGCGCCATCCAATCGGCGCTATCCATACAACCAAACAGTACATCACACAGCGTCATTATTCTTTCGTAGTATTACCACTGGTTCCTTGCATGTTCGAAGAAGCCATACATGTCTTTGACTTCGATCACTTGCCCGTCATCTAAGGTGAGCGTGCCGGAGTACTTGCCAAAGACCTGGTCACAATGGTTATCTATCCAAAGCACCTTGTTTTCCGTGATGCGGTTGTAGAGCGTTTCAAAGGTAAGGGTCAAATGGCCATCGTTGGATGTAAAGTGCCACGTTTTTAAACCCGGATCAAAGCGGTCCAAGAAAACACCATGAAGCTTGTGCCCTTTGCCATCATAGAAAATCATATTTTCGGTAGCGGCTAAAGTATTGCCAAAGCCCCAGCCAATGTTCAAACCTATGCTATGCTCACTTGTGAGCTTTCCAGCGCTGCCCCAGTACCATTCGTGGCGAAAGGGCCATACGCCGCGGCCCCAGTCCAGGAGGCCATAGGATTCGGGGGTGGAAAAATCGGCGTTGTGGCCTGAAAAGCGCGCATGCCCATTGGAACGCAAGGCGGTGAGCTTGTAATTGTAATAGAATTCGTTGGTTTCATAGAACGGCGTGGAGATGACCATCGCATCCTGACCGGTGGACAAAACGGAAAGCGTGAGATCTACTTCAAAGTCAAACTTTGGACTTAGGGATCTGGCGGTAAGATGACGGCTGCCGTCTTCATGCCGGAAGGCTATCTCAAAATCCTTGCAATGGTACGAAACATCACCGTTTTCCGGGGAGACGGGCATCTTTAACCTGTTCATGGGAAGGACGAGCAGCTGTTCCGCCACGGACTTATGCGTACCATCCAGCCTAAAAAGCATCAGGCTCACCGAACCCACATAGCTTACGTGCCCAATGGTCATCTGCAAAACATATTCCTCGTTTTGCACCTGGTAAAAGTCCCATTCCTTGAGCCTCAGCTTGGTTTTGACTTGCTTGCGGTTGAAGGCGGCGCTGTGGCCGTCCGTAGCATAGCCGCGCACTTTAAGGGTGCCATCCCGGGATAAAATGGGCTCATTGCCGGATATGCGCTGCTGGAGAAGTACGCCTTCAGGAAGCGGCGGAACGGCCCGGCCCCTAAAATACCGCTTGGCGGCAAAGAACAGCGGGATCAGTGCGGTCAAAGCCACGAAACCCGCAAAGAAAAACAAGCGGGCTGTGGGAGCACGGCCCATTTGAGTGCCATAGTCATATTGGATTACGGTGTCTAACCCGAAGCGCGTAATGAGCGCCGAGCCGATCCAGGGACCGATGACCATGGGCAAAAGCACAGAGGCGATGATGCGCACACCCTCAAACTGGCCGCGCTTATCCTCTGGGTAGAGATTCTTCATCCAGGCGGTCATGCACTGCATGACGGTGATGTATCCAATCCCCACTAAGAGAATTCCAAAAAGCTGCATGATCATGGCAGATGCCTGTATAGACATCAAGCCGCAGAAGTTTAAGATGATTGCAAAGCAAAAGACCTGGGGAATCCGGCCATGGTTTAAAAAGCGCGAGAGCTTAAACGCGATAAGGACAGCAATGAGCAGCGGCACGGCCATGAGGATGCCCGCCATGCTCAATGAAAAGCCCAGCGTATATTGGAAATAGATCATCATATACGGAAAGTAAACGTTAAAGCTGATAAAGAAAAGCGAAATCGCCGCGATGACCAGCGTAAGCTCCCGGTTTTGAAACAGTACGCGGAAACGGAAGAAGGAGAGCAGTTGGTGCAGCGCACCCTTGGGATCGACGTTGGGCTTCGCTTCCCCACTCTCCCTAATGGCAAAGAGGCTATATATGCCGATGAGGGAGACCAGTACGCCAAAGACGATGAAGAATACGAAATAGTCAAAGATTTCAATCAATGCCGCGCACCCGATGGTTCCCACCACTGTGGCAATGACCGGCTGGGAAGCGAGCACCGCGCCAAGCTGGCCCCGGTTTTCCTCACTGGAAATGTCCGTGGTCCAGGTGGAAAAGCCGCTGTCGTTGCCCATAGAGCCAAAGAAGCTCATGATGGCATCCGTTACGACGACAGCGATTGCCGCAACGATCAGCGGGCTTTTGGGCACAAACTGTGTAGCGCCAAAGCCGATGGTCATGATGCCCCACAAAACATACCCCCAGGCGATGAAGGGCTTGCGGCGGCCCATGCGGTCACTGAGCGTGCCCATCCAAAACGTGGAAATGGTGGTAATAAGCGCGCTGAAACCAACCATCCACGCCACGATTTCGGGGCTTGGCGCGATTTTGCTGTACACAAAGGTGTTGAAGAGCTGGTTTTCCACATTCCAACAGAGCTGACCTGCCAAACCAATGATCCAAATATTGGCCCAGTTTCTCCGGCTTATAGACTTCTTCATCTATTGCATCCCCCTGCAGGATCGTTTATGATAACCATAACACTACGCGGTATAGTTGTCAATTCTTGTATACGGCTTTATGTTGGGAGGCTCTATGAGAAAACTGAAGAGCACAGCTCTTTTGACGCCTTGGGGAGAATTACTTGGCATGGAAAACATTTTACCGGAATACCCGCGCCCTCAGATGCGGCGGGACAGCTATCTAAGTCTGAATGGGCCGTGGGAGTACGCGATCACTGTCAATCCACGCTGTCCTAATAAGTTTGACGGCACGATTCTTGTGCCGTTTTCACCGGAAAGCGCGCTATCTGGCGTGCTAAAGCTCGTGGAACCCAGCGATTTTCTTTGGTACCGGCGTAAACTCCTGCTGCCCAAGGGTTTTGACCGCGGACGGGTACTTTTGCAGTTTGGGGCGGTGGATTGTCTTTGCCAGGTCTATGTGGATGGAGTGCTTGCAGGCTCGCATACAGGCGGGTTTTTACCATTTGCCGTGGAGCTCACCGGACACTTGAAGGAGGGCATCGCGGCCGAGCTGACGGTATGTGTGCGGGATTTTACGGACACATCGTTCTATGCCAGGGGCAAGCAAAGCTTGAAACCGGGCGGAATTTGGTACACGCCCCAGTCCGGCATTTGGCAAACCGTCTTTTTGGAAAGCGTGCCCAATGAATATGTGCAAAGCCTGCGTCTGACGCCGCTGTACGATGAGGCGGCGGTGCGGGTGGATGTGCGTCATAACGGAACGCAGGCGCATGTTCGCTTGCTGAATGCGGGCCATGTGGTGGCAGAAGGGGCAGGCAAGGGGTCCGTTACGCTCTCATTGCCGGATTTTACACCCTGGTCGCCGAAGAACCCGCACTTATACGATGTAGAAGTACGAGTCGGCGGGGATGTGGTGCGTTCGTATGTTGGCATGCGAAAAATAGAGGCTCGGGAGTGCCGGGATGGACGAAAGCGGCTGTACCTGAATAACAAGCCGATTTTCCTCTCCGGGGTACTCGATCAGGGATATTGGCCGGACGGGCTTTTGACAGCCCCCAGCGACGAGGCACTTATATATGACATTCAGGCCATGAAGGCGATGGGCTTCAATCTCCTTAGAAAGCACATCAAGATCGAGGCGGAGCGCTGGTACTACCACTGCGACCGGCTGGGCATGCTCGTCATGCAGGACATGGTCAATGGCGGCGGAAAGTATCGTTTTGGCACGGTCACCCTGAACGCGTTTGTGAACATCAGCCGTCCGGACAGCGACTACGCGCGCTTTGCCCGCCAGGCCGAGGAAGGCAGGCACGACTATGAACGCGATCTTGAAGAAACCATCCAATGCCTCTATAACCATCCCTGCATCGTA
The DNA here is from genome assembly GCA_023416585.1 of Bacillota bacterium. GTDB lineage: Bacteria > Bacillota > Clostridia > Christensenellales > Aristaeellaceae > JAEWAH01. Next base: position 8,716 of record JAEZHM010000040.1, on the reverse strand, counting down.
AGCTGGGTGCCCTTCAACGAGGGCTGGGGCCAGTTCGACGCGCTGAAGGCATGCACGACGGCAAGAGCGCTCGATCCCACGCGCCTCATTGACCACGCCAGCGGCTGGCATGATCAAGGCGGAGGCGACTTCAAAAGCGTGCACATTTATTTTAGGCGTCTGACCATAAGGCCCGATCATCGCGTGGGGCTGATTTCCGAGTTTGGCGGGTATGTGCTTAACATGCCTGGTCACACGCAAGAGGGACGCAAGTTTGGTTACCGGCTGTGCAAGGACAAGGCCGCGCTTTGCAAGGCCTTCCATCGTTTGTATCATCGTCAGCTTTTGCCGCTTTTGCGCAAAGGCGTAAGTGCAGCGGTGTATACACAGCTTTCCGATGTGGAGGGCGAGATCAATGGGCTGATAACCTATGACCGAAAGGCGCTCAAGGTAGTTTCTGAGGATGTGTTGCAACTGCAAGAGGAGCTATACCAAGAAAATACAAAGCTTTCTTAATACCCACTGCTTGAGCAGCTTCCCAAAAATCATCTGAATCATGCAAAATAACGCTTGGGGAACGTATTCCCCAAGCGTTATCCGTATTAAGGATCGCTGGTAAACAGAAGGCAGCATGTTTATCTGTGCGCTGCCGCCCAGAAGTTACTTACTGTTCCAGCGGTCATATGCCGCCTGCCGCACCTCGATTAGTGCATTAAGGTCCATCATTTCAATGCTGTCCTTGTAGCTTTTCCAGCTTTCATCCGTCAACTCGGTTTCGCCGGTGATGAACTTGGCGACCATCTGATCGACATAGCTGTCCATCAGCGTATAGGATGCCAGAATGTCCTGCTCGTCCTCGGTGAAGGTGACCATCTGCGGATAGCCGACACGCCGTGCTGCCAGCATGCCGCTCTCTTTGACCATCTCGGTCAGGTGGTTGTTGACCGCGTCACCGCCTATGATCACCTGCGCATGCGCGGTGGTGTAGAAGAAGGGCATGTTCATCAAAGCGTTGGCGATGCGGAAGTTGTAATAGCTGTTATCATACTTATCCTTGTCGTAGACAAGTTCGTAGCTGACCGAACCATCGGCGGCCACTTTACGCACATATCCGCCGTCAATCATGTCGCCCCATGCGCCGTACTCCGGGCCGCATTTGGTCAGGAACGTACCCTCCTGGCTGTAGAAGTAATCGAGTAGTTTGACCGCCAGGATCTGCTTCTCCTCAGAACATTTATCAGTGATGCACATGCCGAACTTGTCGACCTCCTGCGCGCGCCCAGGGTGCATCGACGTTTTGTTGTACTGGCTGGTCAGCGGATGTATCGATACGCAGTTCAGGTACTTGTCTTTGCCAATCGCTGTGGCGCTGGTGTTGGGCATGTAGCCAATGTTAAGCCCACTCAGCTTCGCCAGGTATTCCTCGTTCGACTGGGTGAAGATCGAGCTGTCCACCAATCCCTCAGTATACAGCTTGTGCATGAACTCAAGGTAGTGGTAGAAGTTATCCTGCGCGGGCACGTACACGTACTTCCCGTCGATGATATCGTGGCGCAGGTTCACAAAACCGAATGCACCCAGCGCCATGTTATAGCCGTTGCCATCGTAGACGAAGCTCCAGGGGATCTCGTCGCCTTGTCCGTTGCCGTTGGGGTCTTTCTCCTTGAACGCTTTGAGCATGGCGTACAGCTCGTCCAGGGTCGTGGGGGCTTCCATGCCCACCGCCTTGAGCCAATCGCCGTCGATCTGCTGGTCGTAGGTACCGTTCATGAGCATATCGCGAGGCGTCCCGTCGTATGCGGGCATCATGTAGATGTGGCCGTCAGAGCTGGTGACGTTACGGCGGGTCTCCGGAAGCGTGTCGAAGATTTTCATGACGTTGGGCGCGTATTTTTTCAGCAGGTCCTCCATCGGCAGCAGCATGCCCGCCTGCCCAAAGGTTGCCGCGTCGCTGAAGGAGACGCCGTTCAGGAAGATCTCGCCGTAATCGCCTGAGGCGAAGCTCAACGCCAGCTTTTCGGCCCAGCCATTGCTGTCGATGCCCTGCACCTCCATCTTCACATTGGTCAGCTTCTCCACCGCTTTTAGGTAAAACAGGTTATTAAAGTCGCCGTGGTTCGAGGTCTTGGGATAGATCAGTGAAAGCGTCACCACCTCATTGGTCAGCGGCAGTTCAGGCGTGGGCAGCACCATTGCGGCAACCACCTCAGCCAGGCGTTCGGCCTCTGTCACCTCCGCCAACGCCGTACCATTCAGGCACAGCGACAGCGTAAGCAGCAAGCACAGGATCCAGGACAGTCTCTTCATAGGTTCTCCTCCTTTTTATTTTGAAGCGCGTCCGCGCCTTCAGGTCAACCCTTGATGGCGCCTATCATGACGCCCTTGACGAAGTATTTCTGAAGGAATGGATAGAGGACCAGCACCGGCAGCGACGAGACCACCACAATGCCGAACTTCATGCTCTCTTTGAGCTGGATGCGCCGCATCAGCTCCTGCAGAGCCTCACTATCCCCCTCCATCATCTCGGTCATCTGATCGAGCAGCAATATGTTGCGCAGGAACAGCTGCAGCGGATATAGCTTCTCATTCGATAGATATATCAGCGCATTGAAGTATGAGTTCCAATGCCCGACGACGTAGTACAGCGTGATTACCGCGATCATTGGCATTGAGAGCGGCATGACGATTGAAAGAAACAGCCGCGTGTTCGAGCAGCCATCGATGCGCGCCGCCTCCTGCAGCTCCCACGACAGACTCGTGGAAAAATACGTGCGCGCAATGATCATGTTCGTAACGCTGACCATTCCCGGCACCAGCACCGACCAGATGGTGTTCAAGAGATTGAACTGCTTCATGGACAGATAAGTCGGAATCATACCGCCTGAGAAAAACATTGTAAAGGTAAACAGCAGCATGATGACCGTACGGCCCCTCATATCCCGACGCGATAGCGCATACGCGCAAGGCAGCGTGAACATAAGGTTCAGAAACGTGCCGAACACCGCGTAGAAAATCGTGTTCCGGTAGCCGGTCCAGATTGGATTGTAGTCGAAGATCATCTCGTATCCATCCAGCGTTATCCCCTTTGGCAGGAGCCACAGCTCACCCCGGGTCACGGCGACCGGGTCACTAAAGGATGCGCTGATCACGTAGATAAGCGGGTAGAGTGTCAGGATAAGCGCAAGTGCGCTCAGCAGGAAAGCTGCTCCATTGATGATCCTGTCATCCGTGCTCTGGGGATGCGTACCAGGTTTACTGTTCATACGCCTACCTCCCTCACCAAAGGCTCGTGCTGCCCATACGGCGCACGGTAGCATTCACGCTCATAAGCAGGATCAGGTTAATGCCGGAGTTGAACAGGCCGATCGCTGTCGAATAGCTGTACTGACGGTTTATAAGACCCATCTTGTAAACAAAGGTCGAGATAATTTCCGAAGTCTCAAGGTTTAGCGGGTTCTGCATTAAAAACGCCTTCTCAAAGCCCACGGACATGAGATTACCTACCTGCAGTATGAGCATAATCGTGATGGTCGGCATGATCCCGGACAGGTTGATGTGCCAGATGCGCTGGAGCCTTGTCGCGCCATCAAGCATGGCCGCCTCGTGAAGCCCCGGGTCCACGCCCGCCAGCGCCGACAGGTAGATCACGGAGCTCCAGCCCATGCTCTGCCAAATGCCGCTCAGCACGTAAATGCTAGGGAACCAGGAGGCGCGTGTCAAAAAATCGTATGGTCCCAAGCCCAAAACTCCGATGATCTTGTTGATGATGCCGGAGTCCTTGCTCAAGTACATGGTCAGCATGCTGACCATGACTACTGTCGAGATGAAGTGCGGCGCATAGGAAACCGTCTGCACGATCCGTTTGAACCGCGCAGCCTTAAGCTCGTTGAGTGTCAGGGCAAAGAGGATCGGCATAGGGAACCCAACGACTATGGAGTACACGCTCAGCTTCAGTGTGTTCACTATGAGCGCGCGGCAGGAGGGATTGGACAGGAACTTGACAAAGTGTTTCAAACCCACCCAGTCGCTGCCCTCGATACCCTTGCCGATGCGGTAGTCCTTGAAAGCGATCTGCACGCCATACATCGGGTAATAGCAATAGCAGATCAGGTAGATAAAAGCAGGGAGTACGAACAGGTACAGTTCCCAATTCTTAAGGATACCCCTCCAAAACGCACCTCTTCTTTTCCGTACAACGCCTTGCATTTTGCCCTCCTATATCGATGACACCGGTACGCGTATCAGCGCGCCGTGCCGAATGTTGCTGGCATGAGAGGAAGTGCAGGAAATATAGAGTACGTCGTCCGCCTCGCACGCGCAGGGGTAATGCCAGTATGGGCCTAAGTGCAGCGTCGCATCATAACCGTGACGAAGCAGATAAACAGCGTCGAATGCACGGTCAGGCGCAGAGCGTACCGCCATTACCAGGCGGCTGCGGTCCTGCTTCTCCGTCTTTTCGTTGTAGATCAGGTATTGACGGCCGTCTAAAAGCGTACCCGCGCACACCTTGGAAGGCGCGATGGGCAGCCCGGCGGAGAAAGGGCCGCGCCAGAATTCACCGTCCGCCGAGCGCCACACATACGGTGCGCCTGCATCGTTGCGGCAAATTGCAGTGATACCAGCGCCATCGGTCAGCAGCGCGGTCTCCGGATAGGCGAGCGGATATTCTCCGTGTTCCCACGGCCCAGGAAGGCGGATGAACCGGAACTTGGCGGGGGCCTTGTCCTCAAAAATCGCCACCATCGGTACGAGCGGCAATTCTCCCGGCAGCTCAGCCATACGCCCGCCGGTGATCAGGCGCCCGTCCGGCAGGCTATTGGGCAGCGTGTTGAACAAAACCGGCTCCGGATACCGCGCAACAGGCGTCCACGTATCGCCTTCATGCTTCGCGCATACGAGACCCACCGGCCGGTCGTGCGCGCGCATGACGGTCGCGTATGCGTATGCGCCGCTTCCGTGCTGCAAAAATGTGACAGGAACGCAGTGCAGGCTTGATTCCTCCGCCTGGACGACGATTTCAGGCTCCGACCACGTCTCGCCACCATCCGCAGACCAGCGTCCGCGTATCACGGTCTTGCCGACGATCTCAGCTTCCGAGCAGTTGTACCACGCCATGAACAATCGCCCCGAAAGGCGCGCGACCATCGTATCGTGGAGAAATGGAAAATCCTCGTCCGCCCTATGTACAATCCGGCAGTCCAACCCCTTAGGAACCGGCGCTTCGGCAGGATAGGGCGTTCTAGAATCCCATGTGATTCCTCCGTTTTCCATTATGCATCCCCTCCTTTATTCGATCGCCAGCCACGAGCGGGCGGCCTTTTCCGCAACCATCGCCTGCTTTAAAAAGTATCTTTGTGCGTACCCAAACGCTGCCGCGTCCATGGAGCGGGCCAGCAGGGTCATTGGCACGCCTTCCTCAACAAAATGCTGCTTCGCGCAGACGGGATAGCCCTGTCCCTCCAACGTGCTGAGCAGTGTCAGCAGTGCCTGCAGTTTTACGGCCTTCTCGGGCTCGGTGCGGAAATGCCTCCATAACCATACATACAGTTCCGGGTGCAGGTTAGCCATCGTACCGCTGAAGCCGTCTGCGCCATCCATCAGGCTTTCCAGCAGCGTTGCGCTGTTTGCATTGTATAAACCCATCGGGCGTACGCCCGCCCGTGCCGCGGCTTCCCGAATCCAGTTCAGCTTTTCCCGTATTTGCGTGGCATCGCAGCAGGTGTCTTTCAGGAACGTAAACCGCCCCGACGCGGCGCACCAGGACAACGTCCTTTGTGTCAGCAGGCGCTTATAGGGGTATGGGCATTCGTACAGTCCGAACGTGACGTCCGGCAGGGCATTTGCCACCTTGTCCGCGTTCCGGATCCACACCTCTTCGTCATCACCCATGCCGGCCAAGCGATTCGTAACCAGGACAACCGCCTTCACGCCCGTATCGCTCATCGCTCGCAGTTCGGAGATCTGATCACCGATGCCCTCTGATATATGCCCGGAGGCAATGATGTCGATGCGGCCGCCTGCCGCCTTCATCACGGTTTCGGCCAGGCGCGTCCGCTCATCCAGGGATAGATAGAACATTTCACTGGACTGGCACACGGCGAATACCCCATCGCAGCCTTTACGGATATACCAATCAACCATCGCCTTGACCGCGGCTTCGTCCACCCCGCCATCCTCACGAAATGGTGTGATCATGGTTGGCCATATACCCTTTGATATGGTGTTCAAGGACACTCCTCCGTTCTGTATTACATAACTCTGTTCTGATATTTATTCCGTAAAAAGGAGAGGCAACCCTCTCCGGGATTTGGTCTAGAAGTAAATGCCGATCGTGGCGGCGATGTTGCTCAGCCGTTTAGCAAAATCATCAATCTTTTCTGCATCAAAGCGTGGCGATGGCCCGGAAACACTGATCCCCGCGACGGATTGCTTCATGTCGTTCAGCACTGCGACACCGACGCATTTGACGCCATGCTCGTGCTCCATATTGTCCACCGAATACCCGCGTTCGCGCGTGAGCGTGAGCTCTCTGATTAGTTCCTCCGGATCTTTGATGGTGTTGTCCGTAAAGGCGGTGAGCTCCTGCTCCGCGGCACGCCGCCACACCGCTTCGTCCATGCGGCTGAGTATAGCCTTACCGATGCCCGTGCAGTACATCGGGGCGCGTTCACCCAGCATGGACCGGGTTGTATACGCATGGCCCGGATAGGCAGCGTCCAAATATAGCACATCCAAGCCGTCCGGTATCGCCAGATACACTGTTTCACCCGCCTCTTGCGCAAGCTTTTGCATTTGCGGGTATACGGTTTTGCGAAACCCCATAAAAGCCGTGATGACGTGGGATAGCTCCAGCACCTTGTAGCCCAGGTGGTATTTGCCGTTCTTTTCGTTTTGGGCCACATAACCCAGCGACCTAAAAGTCGAGAGTATGTCATATACATTGCTCTTGAACAGCCCTAGTTGCTCGCTAATGTCCGTCACGCCCAGCTCCGGATTTGCTTTAAAGCACTCCAGCACCTTCATAGCCTTGGCGAGCGACCCAATCTTTGGTTCTTTCATCACACCGTTCTCCATATCAGAACACTTTTATGCTATACATTATACCTACACAGGTCGAATCTGTCAATAGGTACTCTCGACAAAATGCTTCACTAAGGACTGCCTCAAAATAGCCGCTTCAGAAATCGTGGGTTACTGAATACCAATAACTGGGAACACTTGACCAAAGTCGCAATATCCCGAATACAACGCTTGCCAGTACTATGACAACTACAGAAGTTACGTTCCATTTTTCATCTTTCGCCACCAAAGCTGCACTTGTCAAACGGTGATTGTTCCATGTATATCATGAGCCTTCCCCTTAAGTAAACAATGATTAAAAGGAATGGGGAAACATGGTATAATTAAGCAGAGGTGAGGGAGATGAAAGAGCAATACAACTTTACGGATATAGAGTATGGCCAACGGCGGAGAAAGACCAAACGGGATGATTTTCTTGAAAAGATGGACAAGATGGTACCGTGGGGCGAGTGGGCAGAGATCGTAAAGCCGTACTATCCGGAGGGAAAAAGAGGCCGTCGGCCCCAGGAAATCGAGCTGATGCTCAAGATGCTCTTGCTGCAGACATGGTTCAACCTGTCTGACGAGGGAGTGGAAGATGCGATCTATGACAGTTATGCCATGAAGCAGTTTATGGGGATAGACTTCAGCAACGGGGAACAGGCACCGGATGCGACAACGCTTTGCAAATTCCGGAAACTGCTGAACGATAATGGTCTGCAGAAACAGTTGTTTGAACAGATCAGCAAAATGTTGGCCGACAAAGGCAAGATGATGCAGGGTGGAACGATCGTTGATGCGACGATCGTCGAGGCGTCTTCTTCCCGCAAGAACGAGAAGAAAGAAAAAGATCCCGAAATGCACTCGGTCAAGAAGAATACGAAGTGGTACTTCGGAATGCGGGCGCATATCGGCGTAGACGCAGGAGCCGGATATGTCCACAGTCTGGCAGTCACTGCCGCCAACGAGGCTGAGATAAAAGTCGCGCCTGGGTTGCTGCGAGAGGACGATAAAGTGGTATATGGGGATGCTGGATATCTGAAACTGGAAGAGTATGTAAAGGACGGGATAGAAAGAGACTACCGTATCAACCGGCAGAGGGGAACATTCAAGCGCCACTACGGGGATGGCATGAGCTATGAATTTGAAAAGAGGCTTGAAAGCCGAAAGTCCAGTACCCGATGCAAGGTGGAATATGCCTTCCATATTGTCAAAGACATCTTTAAATGGAAAAAAGCACGTTACAAAGGACTTGCTAAAAACTTAAGCCATGCACATATGCTGTTTGCCAGCGCAAATCTGTACATGTGCGCCTCCAGCGGAGGAATCTAGCCAAATCAAGGGGGAACTGCGCCCAAAATGGCGCAGAATCCCATAAATCAGGGTGGTTGGCGAGTTTTTCAGAGGTATATAACCCATTTTTCTCTCCCCGAATGTGTTGTCCTGCTCTCAACCTTGAAATAATCATCGCTTACTTAAGGGGAAGGTGGCGCGCAGCGACGGATGAGGTGTCTTGCTACTACATATTGCCATCATAAACACCTCATCAGTCTCCTTCGTCTTAAGCTTCCCCTCAAGTAAACAATGATTAAAAGGAATGGGGAAACATGGTATAATTAAGCAGAGGTGAGGGAGATGAAAGAGCAATACAACTTTACGGATATAGAGTATGGCCAAC
>JAEZHM010000107.1 GCA_023416585.1 Bacillota bacterium | reverse complement strand
GTTGGCGAGTTTTTCAGAGGTATATAACCCATTTTTCTCTCCCCGAATGTGTTGTCCTGCTCTCAACCTTGAAATAATCATCGCTTACTTGAGGGGAAGCTGTCGACGAAGTCGACTGATGAGGTGTAAATGGATGAACAGTCGTTCGAAGCTAGCCACCTCATCCGCCGCTGAGCGGCACCTTCCCCTCAAGGGGAAGGCTTATATGAGCATCATGCAGCCTTTTTTCACCCCTTGGGGTAATGCTTGTATTATTGGTATCTGATTTATAAAGCAGGAGGCAATATGTCAAACAAACATGATCTGCGCTTCCGGGCAAATAGGTCTGGCGGGGCACCTATGTTACCAGCCGGCCACGATAAGACGAAAGGAGCTGATGTCCTCTAAAAAACAAAAGGAGAATTGCATATGAATAAAGCACCTTCCCTATTTTCGGCGCTGCGCGAACTAAAAGGGAATCAACGGGCTTGTGTTTTTGCAGAACCCTTGTGGGCTGTCCCCTATTACCTTATTACGCCGTTTGCCTCCATGTACATGGCTGCGATTGGTTTAAGTGACGCGCAAATCGGGCTGATCGCAAGCCTGGGTCTTTTACTGCAGTTCATATGGGGGCTTTTATCCGGCGCGATCGTTGATAAATACGGCAGGCGCCGGTCGATGCTGGTCTTCGGCCTTGTGTGCTGGATCATACCCTGCGGGCTCTGGGCCGCCGCCCAGGGCTATTGGTATTTTTTAGTGGCGGTGTTTTTCAACAGCATGTGGCGGGTGACGGGGAACAGCTTCAGCTGCATGATGGTGGAAGACGGCGACCCTAATAAGCTTGTGAATACCTACGCCATCCTCAATATGACAGGGATGCTGGCGGGGCTTCTTTTGCCCATTGCGGGCCTTTGCATCGACCGGTTCACCCTTGTGCCTGCCATGCGGGTGATTTACGGTTTGTCCCTTACGCTGATGACGGTAAAATTCCTGTTTCAGTACCGCCTGTCCCACGAAAGTGCCATCGGGCTTGGGCGCATGGAGGAGTGTAAAGGCCGCTCCATTGCATCCTTGTCCCTCAGCGGCTGGCGTTCGTATGTAAAGGTGATTTTGCAAAAGCGGGTTCTTCTTTGCGTGATCTGGATGACGCTGCTTAACAGCTTCAACACCATACAGTTAACCTTCTGGCCGCTGTTTGTGACAGGCGCTTATGGCATTGCTGATTCGAAAATCGCTGTGTTCACCACGGTAAAGACAGCTGTCTCGTTGCTTACGTACCTGTTCATCGCCCCGCGCATCAGATTGCACATGGTCAGGCGTCCGCTGCTGTCCGGGCTTTTGGCGCAGGCACTGGGGCTTTTGGTGCTGCTTGTTTGTCTGCCAATATCCCAAAATGCGGTGTGGGCAGTGTTTTTCTCGGCAGCCTGCGACGCCTTCGGGTTGGCCATGCTGGGCCCGATAAGCGAGTCGCTGATGTCGGTGAGTTTGCCCAGCCTTGAACGGGCGAGGATGAACAGCTTCATATTTGCGGTGATCCTATTGATTTCAACGCCGGCGGGGTGGATCGCCGGGCAGCTTTCTCAAATGAGCCGGGCACTTCCACTTGCGCTGAACCTTGGCATTCTTTTGGTGCAGGTTGTAGTGGCATTTTGTATCGCACGGCTTGTTCGGTCTTCAGCACGGCAAGCAGCAGACGCATAATACCATACCATAACATGGATTTACGTTGGGCGTTTGATCCGTGAAGATTCTGCTTGCTGGAACCGTAACAAGCGGGCGATTAGTAATCGCCCCTACTCCGTATAGGGTTTATTGCCGTCTTAACCGGTGCAATTGAAAGCCGGAAGAAAAGCCAATACACTCTTTGCGATGTAGGGGCGATTATCAATCGCCCGCCTGCGCAGTGCTATATCAACATCGGTTGTTTCCAAATATCTACCCTCTATCATGATCATCGGTTGTATTTTCCACATCCTATGCTACAATGGCATGAAGCTGTATTTCTATCTACATAAGAAAGGATGATTCCATGCTTATCATTCGCGGCGGCCTGATACACAACGCCATCCAGCCGGAACCCTTTACAGCAGATATGATAATTGAAGATGGCAAAATCAAAGCCATCGGCCAGAACCTTTCCGTTAAAGGCGCGAAGGTAGTGGACGCGTCCGGGCTGAACGTATATCCCGGCTTTGTGGAGGCCCACGGCCACAGCGGCCTGGACGGCTACGGCATCGGGTACGAGGGCCAGGACTACAACGAAATGAACGACATCCTATCCCCCCAACTTAGGGCCATCGACGCCATTCAGCCCATGGACCAGGCGCTGATTGAAGCCAGGGAAGCTGGCGTCACCTGCCTTTGCGTAGGCCCCGGAAGCGCCAACGTGCTGGGCGGCACATTTGCGGCCATCAAGCCCGTGGGCAAACGGGTGGACGACATGCTAGTCAAGAAGGAATGCGCCATGAAGTGCGCCTTCGGGGAAAACCCCAAGCGCTGCTACAGGGAAAAGGGCGATTCCACCCGCATGTCCACCGCCGCGAAGCTGCGTGAAATGCTGTTCAAGGCCAGGGAATACCAGCAGAAGCTGGAAGCCGCCGGGGATGACATGAGCAAGCGTCCCAATTTTGACATGAAGCTGAACGCGCTTTTACCCGTACTGCGCCGGGAAATGCCCTTGAAAGCCCATGCCCACCAGGCGGATGATATGTTCACTGCCATCCGCATCGCCAATGAATTCCAGGTGGATCTCACATTGGAGCACTGCACCGAGGGCCACCTGATCGCAGAAGATCTGGCCAAGGAAAACTTCCCCCTGGCCGTAGGCCCCACCCTTGGGCACGCCACCAAGTTCGAGCTGCGCAATAAAAGCTGGGATACGCCGGGCGTATTGCAAAAGGCCGGCTGCCAGGTATCCATCATCACCGACTCCCCGGTGATTCCCCAAAAGTACCTTGCGCTGTGCGCCGGCCTGGCCGTTAAGTCCGGCATGGATCCCTTTTCAGCGCTTCAGGCCATCACATTAAATCCCGCCCGGCACATCGGCATTGCGGACAGGGTGGGATCGTTGGAAGAAGGCAAGGACGCGGACATCGTGATAACCGACGGCGATCCCTTTGAGGTGAGCACCAATGTGAAGATGGTGTTCATCGATGGGAAACAGGTTTACGCACAGGAGTAAATGCCTGAATGATTGAGAATAGATACCCATGATGCAAGCATCAACCTAAGGGATGAAAGCATGTGCTTGATGCACATATAAAGCCTTCCCCTTGAGGGCTCCGTAACCCTGCCTCCGCCAGTGGCTCCGTAGCCCCGACCCCGCCAGTGGCGGATATGGGAGGGGTGAAGGAGGCTGGCGAAACAAGCGATGCGAGCGGCAGCGAGTCAGCGCACCGATTGAGCCAGATGGAGGGAAGTGGGCAGGGTGGAGGAGGCTGGCGAAACGAGCAATGCGAACGCAGTGAGTAGTGCGACGATTGAGCCAGCCGGAATAGGTGGCGCGCAGCGGCGGATGAGGTGTTTAGCTGCAAATGCCAAATCCCACTTAATACCTCATCAGTCTCCTTCGTCTTAAGCTTGCCACTCGGCTTGCTCAATCATCGCGCCGGTTCGCTGGTGCTTCCGGCACTCGTTTCGCAAGCTTCCTCCGCCTCGCTTTATCCCTCCATCTGGCTCAATCGTCGCACTGTTCACTGCGTTCGCATTGCTCGTTTCGCCAGCCTCCTCCGCCTCGCTGCATCCGCCACAGGCGGCGCTTCGGCTACGGAGCCACAGGCGGCGCGAAGCTTCGGAACTCAAGGGGAAGCCTAAATGAATCCCTACTCTCGTTCTGTTTATAGAGCAATATTGTACTTGCGCTTGCAATATCTGGATAAATCGGATATACTACTTTTCAAATCATGGAAAGGGGCGTTAGCCGTGCTTACGACAGTGTTTGGTATCCGGAAAAATGAACACGGCAAGTCTGCATCCGCATTTCGCGGTACCCAGGCTTTAGCCCTTTTTGATTTTCTTGAAGCGGTGTAGTGTATCTGCTTCCCTATCAAAATCAAAAGCGGCTAAGGAAAATAAACCTTAGCCGCTTTTCATTTTACATCCATAAGGAGGGCTTCTACATGCTGAAAACCCTGGAAACCGACCGCTTGATCCTTCGCACACTCACACCACAAGACTTTGACGCAGTCCACAGCTACGCCAGCGTTCCGGAAAACAGCATTTACATGGAGTGGGGGCCCAATACGGATGAGCAGACACGGGCTTTTATCCAAACGGCCATCTCACAGGCGGAAGAAAATCCGTGCACGAATCACCAGTATGCCGCCGTGCTGAAAGAGACCGGCCGTCTCATAGGCGCCTGCAACCTGCGCATAACAGGCGATGAAGCTGAAATAGGCTGGATACTGCACCGCGATTTCTGGATGCAGGGCTTTGGGCCTGAAATGGGAAAGGCCATGCTGAAACTTGGCTTTGATGAGCTTCATCTGCACCGGATCACCGCCCGCTGCGACGCGGAAAATTACGGCTCCTACCGTGTAATGGTGAAGATCGGTATGCGCAGGGAGGGATTGCAGATGGAGGCGCGCCAGGCGAACAAGCTGTCCGATAAAAAATACGGCGATGAATTATCCTATGCCATTTTGCATGAGGAATGGGATATACAAAAAGAAATGGCGTATTACAACGCCCTTCCGTGTCATTTTGATGGGTTTGCCGACCTGCCAAAGCTTGCCGATGATGAAATTTATCTTGTCTGCACAGCAAAAAAGCCGGCCATTCCCGAAAAGAAGTTTGTGCCCGCTTATGATTTTGCCGTATGTAAAGACTCAGAAAAAATCGGCGAAATCAACTTACGGATTGGGTATACAGATGGGCTGTATTACGGCGGACAGATAGGCTATGGCATCGATGAAAAGTACCGCGGCAACGGGTATGCGGTGAAGGCCTGCCGGTTGCTGATGCCTGTTATGAAAGCCCACGGCATGAAAAAGGTGCTGATTTCAAACAACCAGACCAATACCGCTTCAAGACGTGTTTGTGAAAAGCTTGGCGCCAGACTTTTGCGCGTTGCCAGGCTGCCGGAGTGGCACGATTTGTATAAGGAAGGCAGCCGGCTTGAGAATATATTTGAGTGGAGTGTGGAGGAATAGAAAAAGCTGCTTTATACTGCCATGAAATCAACACCTGATGATGATTAAGACCTCCTTCCGCCGCCTGCGGGCGGCACCTCCCTCTAAGAGGGAGGCTCTTAGAAAGGCTCCCTCCTGGAGGGGGCTGCCGACGAAGGAGGCTGGGGGAGGTAAAAGGGAAATCATTACCAGCGCAGGGCGCTAACAGACACAGGCTGATTCGATATACGATCCACTCCCCCTGAAATTAAAAGTTTCAGGGGCTCTTTTTATGTGCCTGGAACAAAAAAATGACACCTTGTAAAATACGAAGTGTTTTCACTTGGCTAAAGACCGACTATACTGTATCCAGAAAATAGAATGACTGCTTGGAGGGACCTATGAGCATGGATCATGCCGGCCTCAAGCGTGAATCGAATGTATCACCATCCCTTTACAAAAGGCCGTCCAGGTTCTGGCTTCGCCTGTGGCGGCAGTGGGGCCTACAGTTGATGGTGATCCCCGGCATTATCTGGATGCTGGTATTCAATTACCTGCCCATGGGCGGCATTTTAATGGCTTTCAAGAATTTCCGCCTTTCTTATAAATCCATCTTTCAAGGCGCATGGCTCGGGTTTGACAACTTTTCAGAATTTTTCAAGGATGACTATTTCTTCATCACCATGGTCAATACCCTGGGTATCAGCTTGCTCAGGCTATTGATCGGCTTTCCGCTGCCCATATTGTTTGCGCTGCTATTAAACGAACTTCGCAACATGCGCTTTAAGAAAATCGTACAAACAGTGTCATATCTGCCCCACTTCCTGTCCTGGGTGGTGCTGGGCGGCATCATGATCACATGGCTGAGCAAGTCCGGCGTCATCAACGATGTGCTTGTGGGCCTTGGTATATTGAAGGAACCAATCTCCTTCCTGGGCAAGCCCTCCTACTTCTGGGGTCTGGCGCTGATCTCAGACACATGGAAGGAACTGGGCTGGTCGGCCATCATCTATCTGGCCGCCATCGCCAGCGTGGACCAGGAGATGTACGAGGCCGCCACGGTGGACGGTGCCTCACGGTTTAAAAAAATGTGGTTCATTACGCTTCCTGCCATCAAGGGCACGATCATGATCCTGTTTATTCTGGCGGTGTCCGGAGTACTCAACTCCAACTTTGACCAGATGTTGATATTGAAAAACGCGCTGAATGCCGAGCGCGCCACGGTGCTTGACATCTATGTGTATGAAATGGGCATGGGCAAGGGGCGCTTTGGCTATGCCACGGCCATAGGGCTTTTCAAGTCGGTCATCGGCACCATACTTCTCTTATCGGCCAATGCTTTCTCCAGGCGCGTGCAGGGAAGATCGCTGTTTTAACCGCAGGAAAGGGGGAAACCGTTATGATACAGCAGAAATCTGTCATGCTTAAGCCGTTCCCTGCCCCGCGGCGCGTAAGCCACATCAGGGAAACAACAGGCGAGAGGATATTCAGCATCATCAATATTCTGATCATGGTGATCATTGCCTTTCTTTCCCTGTATCCCATCTGGTACGTGTTCGTCAACTCCTTCAACGACGCCAACGACGCCATGCTGGGCGGTATTTACTGGTGGCCCAGGATGTTTTCCCTTGAAAATTACAAGGCCGTATTCCGCAATGATACGGTGTTTCAAGCTTATACCATTACGGTTTTAAGAACGCTTATCGGCACGGTGGCAAGCGTGCTGTTCACAGCCATGGTATCCTACGGCCTTTCGAAACCTTACCTGATTTTCAGGAAGGCTTACATTATAATCGGCACCGTCACGATGTTTTTCGGCGGCGGGCTGATCCCCTACTTTCTGGTACTGAAAAGCCTAGGACTCATCAATAATTTTCTAGTCTATATCATTCCCGCGCTGTTCAGCTTTTTCAACCTGCTGATCTTCATGAGCTTCTTTCGGGAACTGCCGGCGGCGCTGGAGGAATCGGCGCGGATCGACGGCGCCAATGATTTCAGGATCTTTTTCAGTATTATCTTTCCCCTGTCCACGCCTGTGATCGCCACCATCGCGCTCTTTAGCGGCGTGTACCACTGGAACGATTACTTTTCCGGCGTGATGTACATGACCAACCGGCCCGATCTGGAGCCGATCCAGACCTATCTGTACCGTGTCATAGCCCAGACTTCCGCCCAGGATATCCGCTCCGCGGCTGGCGCTGATGTTGTGACCAAGAACCTTACCACTTCCACTGCGGTCAAGCTGGCCACCATGGTCATTACCACCCTGCCCATCGTATGCGTATATCCCTTTCTGCAAAAGTATTTCATCAAGGGCATGCTGCTTGGCGCCATCAAGGAATGATACCGGATATGCATCCGGTAGCAAATAGAGGAGGTAGTATATGAAGAACCTTAAAAAAAGCATCATCGTTGTGCTTCTTGCGCTGGCGCTGCTTGTACCGGCGGGCGGATTAGGCGCAGCCGAGACAAAGGCGGATCCGGGCTGGCAAAAGGACACAAGCCCCATTACCCTGGATTGGTACATCAACTTCAATTGGTTTGGAACGCCCTGGGATTCACGTCTCTTCCCTGCCACGGTCACCAAGGAAACCGGTGTGACCATCAACTTCATTTCCCCCGCCGGCAACGCGGACGATAAACTCAATTCCCTCATCGTCAGCGACGAGCTGCCCGACCTGATCACCCTGGACTGGACAGCGGGCCAAATCAGGGAAATGATCGACGGCGGCCTGCTCTATCCCCTGGATGAGCTGGCCAAGGAGTATGATCCTTACTTTTTCAACGTGGCAGTGCCCTCGCGCCTAAATTGGTACACGCAAAAAGACGGCCATGTGTATGGCTATCCCAACGCCTCCTACACGCCGGAAGACTATGAAAAGTATGATACCCTGACTGCCAATTACACCTTCCTTGTGCGCAAGGATATGTATGAGGCCATCGGCAGCCCCGATATGACCACCCCCGAAGGCTTTGTGGCGGCCATCAAAAAGGCCAAGGAAATGTTCCCGGACGTAAACGGCCAGCCGCTCATCCCCCTGGGCTCCCATCCCTTCGGCACCAATGGCTGCCTGTCCTTTGACGACATGCTCTCCAACTTCCTGGCTATCCCCTATGTGAACGAGGACGGCTCCTATCATGACAGGGTCACCGATCCGGAGTATATCCGCTGGCTCAAGGCTTTAAGGCTTCTGGGCGCGGAAGGGTACCTGGAGGACGACATCTTCATCGACCAGCGCGATCAAATTTCTGAAAAGGTCGCACAAGGCCGCTACTTTGCCATGATCTATCAAAACTCCGACATTACCGACCAGCAGAAGATCCTCTGGGATTCCACGCCCGATGCTCCCGGCTCCAAGGCATACATGGCCATTGACGGGCCCAAGAATTCCAAGGGCGATCCCTACAAGCTACCCGGCGGCACCATCAACGGCTGGACGCTGACGCTGATCTCCAAAAAGTGCGAGAAGCCCGACCGGGCCATCCGCTTCATGAGCTACCTTTTAAGCGAGCACGGCCAGCAATTGATCTGGATGGGCGGCCCCCAGGGCGAAGTATGGGATTTCAACGACAAGGGCGTGCCCCAATGGCTGCCCAACATTCAGGAACTGTACAACACCAAGCGTTCCGGCGCGGGCGGATTTGACGAGACCATCGGCGGTGACGCCCTCTACTGGATGCTGATGGATAACCCCATGGGCGAACTGTGGAAGGGTGACTTTGTGGCGCACATCCGCCAGATGAAAAACTGGACCAGGCCCTATGTTACCTACCTTGGCCAGTACACCGGCGTCACCTTCGCTTTGGATACGCCTGAAGCCAACGCCGATCTGAAGATCGATACCGAATGGGGCCTTACGCTACCCAAACTGCTGCTAGCTAAAAGCGATGAGGATTTCGACAAGATCCTGAGCGAATTCACCACAAAGCGCGACGGGTACGGCTTTGACCTTGTAAAGGCGGAGACTGTGCGCCAGATCCAGGCGAACATCGAGAAACTGGGCTTGAAAAAATAAGAGTCCCTCCAAAACCGCCAACCCGGCAAAAAATTTTGCCGGGTTGGCGTTGCATGTTTCTGTCTTGTTGAGTATATCTTGCGATCATACAATTTTCTGGCAAACACTTCTTTCGCTTCATGTTATCCTGAGCGCAGGGATGGATCTTTACACACAACTGCCAGGCAAAGGCAGAATAGCCTTCCCCCTTGAGGGGAAGGTGGCGCGTATGCGCCGGATGAGGTGTATATCATAATGTTAGTTGCATAAGAATCAATCATTTCCTGGATTCTCTCAATAATCAACTAACACGTTCCATATAGCAACCAGCCAAGTCCGGTTGTATTCCCACGCATATATGGTATAATTGGAACAAAAGGATAAAACTGGGCCGGTGAGAAGTGCATGAGAAAGGTCCTGCGCATCATGGCGGGATGGAAGCTGAATCAAAAGTTCACGCTGATCATCTTTCTGATCGTTTTCATTCCCGTAATGGCCTTGGCAACCATACTGTTCAGTGTAACCAGGCAGACGCTGATCCGCGAAAAGATCGGCAACATCCGCCTGGATATGGAACAGATGCATGCGCGCATCCAAAAAACCGTGGATGTTTGCCAGATCACCACCCAGGCATTTTCCGGCAACGCCAGCCTGCTGACCTATCTGCGCCGCGTAAAGAGCGGCGATACGATCGACGTAATGGACAGCCTGAACTTTTTCAGAAGCGATATCGCCACGCTGGGCAAACTAATGTACGCCAACCCCTATCTGTATCAGATCAGGGTCTATGCAAACAGTAATACCATGCCGGAAATGATGCCCATCCTCTATCGTACCAACAGGATGAAGCGCTTAAATTGGGCCCAGGAACCATACTTGTCGGGAGGGTGGCATTTCAATTATTCAGATCAGCTTTTCCCCGATTATATCACCACCCAGAAAAAGCACCTGATGTCCCTTGTTACAACGATTATAGACCCCATCGCCGGGGAGGTGGGCATTGTGGAAACGGCAGTGCTGATGGACAATATGCTCCCCGGCCTGTTTTCCGCTAGCCCCCTTGACTTTTTATGCTTTGTCAGCTTAGGCGGCGGCCGCTATTATGACAACAGCCAAAGTAACTCCTGGGCCGCCCATGTGAACGAAATCCTATCCCTCTCGCAGGGGCAGCAAGGCGCAGCCTTTACGCAGCATTCACTTAACGGCCAGGAGGTATTGCTGGCCGCATTGCCCATACCGGAATTATCGGGCCGGCTTATAAGGGCCGTATCTCTGGAGCCGGAGTTTTCCATCATACGCCGGCAGATCTTGATATTTTATATATGTATGGCGGTCTTCCTGGCATTGCTGGCCATTGCTATCAATCAAGTGGTAAGAGCGTTGCTCAAACGCTTTTACGCCGTGTCCGATTTAATAGGAGAAGTGCAAAAAGGCAATCTGGACGTGATCATGCCGAGCAGCGGCAACGACGAGGTTTCCCATATGGCGGTACAGATCAATATCATGCTGGATAAGATAAAGCAGCTCATGTTAGACAACACCAAACGGGAACTGCTGGCAAAGAACGCGGAAATACGGGCGCTGCAGAATCAGATCAACGCCCATTTTATATACAACGTGCTGGAATCCATCAAGATGACCGCAGAGGTGGAGGAAAGGTACGAAATCGCCAACGCCGTCACGGCGCTGGGAAAGTTATTGCGGTACAGCATGAAATGGTCCTCCCAAAGCGTAACGGTAAAAGAGGAGATCGAGTACATTCGCAATTATGTGGCGCTGATCAACTTAAGGTTCGAATATTGCATATTCCTGTCCCTGCGCCTGCCGGATGAAATTCTCAGCCAGAGGATACCGAAAATGACGCTGCAGCCCATCGTGGAAAACGCCATCTGCCACGGTTTGGAGCAGATTGCCCAGGATGCCTACATATATATGAAGGGAACGGTCGAGGACGGCGACTGCCTGATCGAAATTACCGATCCCGGCAGGGGCATGTCCAAGGAACAGCTGGATACCCTTCACAAAAAGCTGTCGGGGGAGCTGGAGGCGGATGGCGGGGCGGGAAACGGCATCGGGCTCAAAAACGTGCAGGACCGGCTGCGCATCACCTTTGGGGATAACTATGGGCTGACCATACTGTCCAAACAGGATTACTACACAAAAGTCTCTGTTAGGATACCGCTGCGCGAAACCGTGGAGGCAAAGCCATGAACACACTTCTCATTGTGGAGGATGAAAAGAAGATCCGCCAGGGCATACGCACCATGGCGCTGCGGTCCGGTGTGAAGGTGGACCGCATCCTGGAATGTTCGGATGGCGAAAAGGCGCTGGATGTAATCCGGCGGGAGCCGGTGGATGTGATGATCACCGACATCCGCATGCCCCGCATGGATGGCATTACGCTGGTGAAAAGCATGCAAAGCTGCCTTAAGGTTCCTATGACCATAGTACTCAGCGGCTATGACGATTTTACCTATGCGGTGGAGCTTATGCGCTGCGGCGTGCGGGAATATATATTGAAACCCGTAGACCGGGAACAGTTTTTTTCAGCGCTTCGCAAAATGGAAGCGGAGATAACAAAAATGAAGGCGGTCCGCGAAAAGACGCTGCAATTAAGCCACCAGCACTTGAAATATATGATGCTGAACAAGGAGATCACAAAAAACGAGCTGGGCATGATCACCGAGCAGTTCACCCACAGCCTTTTTAGACATGCGTATGTGGTGGTGTGCGCCGCGCCACAGGATATATCTACGGAAACGAAGGACGGCATTCTCTTTTTGGGCAGTGTGGAGGGCATGGCCGTTTACCTTGCGGAAAACGGCCTGAAGGATTATCTCCTGGATGAAAAACTAAAGGGCCTCAGCGCCGGGGCAAGCCTTCCCCACAGGGAACTTACTGAGGTGCGCCAAGCCTTTGAGGAGGCGGTAAAGGCACGAAAGACGGCTTTTGCCAAATGTCTTCCCTCGGCAGTTTACGACGGCGCTCCCCCGCAGGGCGCGCCTTTATATGAGGAGACGATGGAGCGCATTCTTCATCTGGCCAGTGCGGGAAAAGCAGAGGAAGCCATCAAGCACATGGAACAGATCATAGAGAACGTGATAACCGGCATCACAGACGTGAACGATTACGCGCAGCGCATGAAAAACCTTACGGATATGATCACCGCCCGCTTTCGCCATATGCCCGGCATATCCATAAATACCTGGGAACCCGTGCGCAGCGTGTTTGCCTACCACACCATATTGGATCACTCCCAGGCGTTTGCGTCATGCCTTATCAACCTTCGCGAGCAAATGAAGACTGAAGAAGAATTGAGCCTCACCAAGGAAAAAATACGGCTGGCGCTAGGCTTTGTGCAGGAGAATTTTTATAAGGGCCTCAATATGGCCATGGTATCCAATCACGTTTCCATGAACTATTCCCAGTTTTCCAACGCGTTCAAAGAATACACGGGCATGAATTTCATCAATTATCTTCAGGAGCTTCGCATGACTCAGGCCAAGCACCTGCTCCGAACCACAGATATGAAGGTGTTTGAAATCAGCTGGAAAGTGGGCTACGGCAACGAAAAGCACTTTATGAAAACATTCAGGGCCATATGCGGCGTATCGCCTACGGAATACCGCAAAGAGGGGGCATAAAGCTTTTCGTGATGATGGATGAAGCGGTCTGTCCGTGCGAATGCTAGGGGTAAGATGAAAAAGGAGGAAGGCAATCATGTCTTCGCCAGAAGCAGCGTCCCCCAAAGGAAACATGGCCCGCATTGCCTTTTGCTTTTGCGTTGCGCTATTTATCACCTGGAGCGGGGCATGGCTGCTTTTACTGTGGCTTGAAAAGCAGTCCATTTTGCCCGGCCGCCCTTTTGACACGTTCGTTTATTGGCTTGTAATGCGGATTCTGCTTTGGGTCATACCCTCCATTGCCATCATCCGCCGCAGCGGAAGAAGCGTGCGGGAAGTGCTGGGCGCCGGCCGCGTGAAGGACATCCTCCTCTGGGGCGGGATTATCGGTCTTGTGTGGGGCGGCAAGGCTCCTATTTTTAACATCATTACACACAAGCCGCTTCATCCCATCATATGGGACTGGTCCTTTGTGACGGCAGTTATCTATGCCCCGCTGGTGGAGGAGATCACCTTCCGCGGCGCCATCATGGGCTCGCTGGAAACGCGCATGAGCTTTCTTATGAGCAACTTCTTAACAGGGGTGCTGTTTTTGCTGATCCATTTCCCCGGCTGGTATTTTGACGGTTTTATTGCGTCCGGCGTAACGATTGTGGCAAGCTCCGCGTTGGGTATCCTTTTGCTGGGCTGGATCTTCGGGTACATTGCCCATAGAAGCAAGTCAATCATAGCCTCCACTTTGGCCCATATGCTGAACAATTTCTTTCAGAGGTTCGTTGGCTAGTAATCAAAAAATGACGATAGGTTCTTTGGTACTTCGTCCATCAAAGAACTTAAAAGCTGTACTGAAATAACATTTGTTACTGATGCTTACTCCCCCCAGCCTTCTTCGTCGGCACCGATATGGCTCCCTCTTGAGAGGGCTGTAGGAGTGCAAGAGCGAGCCTCTCCAAAAGCCTTCCCCTTGAGGGGAAGGTGGCGCCGCAGCGCCGAACGAGGTGTTTAGCTTCAAATATGAAGCCGCTAATAACACCTCATCAGTCTCCTTCGTCGACAGCTTCCCCTCGAGGGGAAGCCTTTTGGAAAGCCTCCCTTAGCCTCCTTTTGAAAGGAGGTGGCGCCGCAGCGCCGGAGGATTGCAGAGGTAGGTGCCGACAAGGCTACGGAAGGAGTGAAACTTCATTAGCACAATACAAATCGTTTCATACGCAATCTATGCAGCCAACTGCCGGCAAAGGCAATGGGTAGTATAATAACTCTGTTGCACAATAATAGGCGGCATGGATCTTGCCGCCTTCTAGTTTTACGCCCATATTACCGGAATACCCGCTCCACATACTCATCCACCCATTGATTGCGTGTGATATCCTCCCGCAGGTCCACATGAAGGTCCTTTTTTATGACATCCGTTCTCAAAAAAGTGCCCTGGAAATCAAGTATGATCGATGTAGTGATCATCCCGGTGTCATAAGAGATGTTTCTTTCCTTGAGCGCTGCCTCCACCAACGGCTGATAAGCGCGTATGGTCTGGGCGGTATTGTCATTGGTATGGGGCTTTTGATGGTCTGTGAGGATGGATATTTTAGAGACATTTTCATTCTTGTACAGGAAGCCAAACGTGCGCTTCAGCATGCATTTTAGCTTTTCAACGGCTGAAGTCCCTTGAATGGTGGCCGCAACCGCTTCCGATCTTGCGATCACGTCGCCAATGATCACCTGTACGCACTCAGCGATCAGGTTTTCTTTCGTCTGGAAATGGTAGTTGATCTGGCTAACGCTGATTCCGGCCTCATGGCATATATCCCTTACGGTAATGTCCATCAGCCGGCTGTCTTTTTCCTCTATCAGCCGGATGGTATCCTGTATGATCTTCTGCTTGATATCCCGCTTCATGCCGGCACCTCGTTAGCGGACCACGGGGTAAAAGCGCGCAATGACCGTTTTGGCTGCGACGCAGACGGCTATCACCCACAACGCATTGGTGGGATCAGTGACAACAGGCAGCTCCCAATGAAACACCTGAGCCAAAAAGGCCAGCAGAGCCACGGCGCCGATCAAATACCCAAGTATGGTCAGCGGGTGCGCCGGCGCGGCGGTAATGAACCTGCCCACGCTGATGGTGCAAAAAGCCATGCCGATGGCCCCCAGCGTGATGGCGGCGGACCGAGGCCCGTTCACAAACCAGATTTGTTTGCCAGATAGCCCTGCGTACACGATCAGCCCCGTAACAGCCAGCGTAAAAACGGCAATGATGATTCCTTGCATATTGGTTACACCCTTCCCTGCTTTCTCCATAAAGCAACCTTCCCTCCAAATTCGAACAATGCTCGAAACACCGTTCGACTGGAAGTATAATGCAATGATGTCTTGCCGTCAATGAAGATTTGATTAGAATTTGCGATAAACACTGTCCTGACAACATCTGGCTAGCAATGAAATATCTAACCTCCCCCAGCCTCCATCTGGCTCAATCGTCACGGTGTTCGCTGCACCCCGCCTACCGTAGGGCGGGGACTTGCTCCCGCCGCTCGTTTCGCCAGCCTCCTCCGCCTTGCTTCATCCGGCACAGCCGGCGCTTCGGCTACGGAGCCTCCAGAGGAAGCCTATTGGAAAGCCTCCCTCTTGGAGGGAGGTGCCGACGAAGGAGGCGGAAGGAGGAAAATAAGCAGTACAATTATGTGTTCATTCTCCGAATTAAAACGACATAAAAACAGGGCGGCCACAGGCCGCCCCAAGAATCAACAGGCTAGGTATTTCAATCCATTACGGTAAATTGTTCCCGGCTGCCAGGTAGATTTCGTACCATTCCTCACGGCTGAGCCTTATATCGGCGGCCCTTACACAATCCTTCAGCCGCTCCTCGTTCATGGTGCCTGTCACGGGCTGCATGTTGGCCGGATGGCGCAGCAGCCATGCGATGGCGATGGTGGTATTGGTCACATTGTGCCTGGCGGCGATTTCATTGATCTTCGCGTTGAGCTTGGGGAAAGCGTCATTATCCAGGAACACACCCTGGAAGAAGCCGAATTGGAAGGGAGACCAGGGCTGAATGGTGATATCGTTCAAACGGCAATAATCCAGCACGCTGCCGTCCCGGTTCACGGCTGTATCGTCCAGCATGTTCACGTGCAATCCCTGGGAGATCATGGTTGCATTGGTGATGCTCAATTGCAGCTGGTTGGCCACAATGGGCTGCTTGACAAACTTTTTCAGCAATTGTATCTGCATGGGATTCTGGTTCGATACGCCAAAGTGGTGTACCTTTCCGCTGGCATGCAGCGTGTCAAAGGCCTCCGCCACCTCTTCCGGCTCTACCAATGCATCGGGGCGGTGCAGTAAAAGCACATCCAAATAATCAGTCTTTAAGCGCTTTAAGCTGCCGTCCACCGACTTTAGAATATGCGCTTTGGAAAAATCAAATGCAACCCCCTTGCGAATGCCGCACTTGGATTGCAGAATAATCTTTTCACGTACCGCAGGGCTCATATGAATGGCGTCAGCAAAAATCTCCTCGCAGGCACCGTCACCGTAAATGTCCGCATGGTCAAAGAAGTTGGCCCCAACTTCCAAAGATGTCTGAACAAAGCCTTCTGCTTCCTGCTTTGTTAATCCAGGAATGCGCATACAACCTACCGCAATCACAGGCACCGTAAGCTTAGAAACGCCCAACTGTATCGTTTTCATATTTCATCCTCCTTTTGATCCGGTGTGTCTATGGTTTATCCATATTTCACGAATCTGGTATCTCTATCATAAACCTTCAAGCTTACTCTAAGTCAAGAAGGTTTTGCACAGAAAATGCCGGGGCCTTTTGCTTGCCCCGGCACCCTATATACTGGTTGTGAGATGCTTTTCTATTTGTCTGCCAGCACGATGATTTCTCCCAGTTCCGCCTTGTTATCCAATACGATAGAAATCGATGAAACATCCATTTTTTCAAAATGGAGGACAAGGTTTCCGCCAGGTACTGTGCGTGATGCCGCCAAATCAAAAGGCATTTCATATGTGTCGTTGATAATAATTTTGCCCTTTACTTGCGCATCAAAGCCCGGATACAGGATAACGGTGTCAACCTTCACCGGCGCTTTGTAGGTCATGTCCACACATGTGCCCCGGAAGGCATATGCCTTTGATGCGGGTGAGATGCAATAATCCCCATCGGTCAGCGCCTGCGCATTTTCGCCCTGTGCAACAATCTCGGCTTCGGGAGCAGCGTTTTTCATACCCAGCATTTCATAGGGCTTCAATTGCGCGGCAAGGGTGGGACCGTTGATATACGCCGTACCATCCCCATGAAACCCGGCACGGTCATAATTGAGCTGACGGTTTCCAGATGGTATATCCGGATAGGTATGGGTATGGTAAGCTGTGAAAAGCTCAACTCCCACCGTAAAGAAGCTGTTGTGCCCCGGACCGGAGACAGTTACCTTGTCTCCATCCATGGTATAGGTAAGCAGCGGATTGCTATCCATCTTAACAAAGGGGCCCATGGGGCTGTCAGCAACAGCCACGCCTACACCGTATTCCTTGGATGCAAAGTAGTTGGCACTGTAATACAAGTAATATTTGCCCTCATGCTTTACAACCACCGGGCCTTCGTTCCAGCGATAGTCGCCGGAATGAAGCTCCCACGCCTGGTCAGGCACAATCAGCTGTACCGGTTCTCCAGCAAGAGACATCAGATCCTTTGCCAGGGGTACGACATAGGAATGGCTCTCATGGTTTGCTCCCACCAAATTCTCTGAGCAATCGCGGGAATAGTACAGATAGGGCGTACCGTCATCATCCACAAACAGGCTGGCATCGATTACTGCATAGCCAGGGTCCAGCAGCGGTGCTTTCATTGTATCTTTGTAGATGCCCTCGGGCTTATCCGCAAAGGCAATGCCAATGCGCAGGCTTTTATCCTCCGTACGCCTGGCGGAAAACAGCATGACATACTTTCCCTGATAGGCATACACCTCTGGCGCCCAATAGTCGCCGTTTGCCCAAGCCGCCCGCAGCAGCGCTTTTTTCTTGCTGCTGAAGGTAACCAGATCATCAGAGGACCATACATTGAAGCCGATGCCGCCGCCAGTGGCAAAAACATAGTATTTGCCATCGGCAGTAAGAACGAAGGGATCGCCGATATTGTCAATCCCCTGCGGATTCATGTA
>JAEZHM010000103.1 GCA_023416585.1 Bacillota bacterium | reverse complement strand
GTTGGCGAGTTTTTCAGAGGTATATAACCCATTTTTCTCTCCCCGAATGTGTTGTCCTGCTCTCAACCTTGAAATAATCATCGCTTACTTGAGGGGAAGCTGTCGACGAAGTCGACTGATGAGGTGTTAGTGGATAAGCAAATATTCGACGCTAAGTACCTCATCCGTCGCTGCGCGCCACCTATTCCATCTGGCTCAATCGTCGCGGTGTTCGCTGCGCCCCGTCTGCCGAGGGCGGGGCTTGCTTCCGCCGCTCGTATCACCAGCCTCCTTCGCCTCGCTTCATCCCTCCATCTGGCTCAATCGGCGCGCTGACTCGCTGCCGCTCGTATCGCTTGTTTCGCCAGCCTCCTTCACCCCTCCCTTATCCGCCACTGGCGGGGTCGGGGTTTCGGAGCCACTGGCGGCGCTTCGGCTTCGGAGCCTCGAGGGAGAGCCTTCCTCTTGTGGGATGGTGCCGCCCGCAGGCGGCGGAAGGAGGTAAGTATTGACGTGGAATGCTGTATCATGATAAGCTGGGTATAAATGGAAGTAGGCTTCCGGGGCATGTGCAAGAATGCAGGCCTTTTCCAAACACAAGTATAATTCCACCTTCACCATAGGTAAACGCAAGGAGGATTCCCTATGAAGCGCATCACATGCTTCCTGCTGGCCGCATTGCTTTGCGTATGCGTGCTGAACGCCAGCGCGTGTACAAGCTTTGCCGTTTACTCTCCCGCCCCGATCTATGGCATGAATTGGGATTATCCGGACACGGCAGCCTATCTGCGCCTGAATCAACCGGAGGAGTATCATAAGGTATTCAGCTTCGGCTTTGAAACGGAATATGGCATGGCAACCAACGGCTCCATGAATGATCAGGGCTTTATCGCCTTCATCCAGGATCAGTACCCCCGTGAAATGCCGACCGCGGCCTTGGATGATGCAAGCGTCGAGGATATGCACGACTACGCCGGCTGGACGCCTTATGTGTATGGCAAGGTGCAGGACATTCGGGATATGCTGGATCATGGAACGCATGTGGCGTGCAAATACTATACCATGCACGATTTGTTTGCGGATGTAAGCGGCAACGCCTTTGTGCTGGAGGAGTACGAAGGAAAGAACGTGTTGACCCAGGCTGAAGATGGTGTGCTGGTCATGACCAACTTTCCGAACCATTTTGTTGGGCAAGTCGATTTGGAAAAAAGTGAATACGAGCTGCAGTTCACTTATGGTTTTGACGGGGTTGACCGGTACAAGACTGTTCATGAGATCATAGCCGCGCACCCGGATGATTTTAATGTGACGCTCGCCTTTGAGGCACTTAAGAGTGCGGCACAATATGGCTATTACAGAACACGCTTCTCAGGAGTTTATGATCCGGTAAATAAGATTGTTTACGTGGCCCTGGAGCGCGATTATGACCACATATGGAAAATCTCCCTCACGGAGGAAACGGTTGAAACCTATCTTGGCTTTGGGGAGGAAAAGCAGATCTTTTCGTTTGCGGAGCTATGTGAAGGCGATGTGGGCATTCCTTTTGAAAAGCTCATGGCCATGTCCTTATGAATGCTGCCGCTCGGAATCAAGCACTGTTCATCCGTTTTAAGCATGATGCTGCATATAAGAGAGTCGTCATCATTGACTCTATAAAGGCGCTATGGTAAGATGAGTCGAAGCAATAATAACTCCAAACATTTTCCGCCGGGAAAAGTTTTGGGAGCTTTAAATCACAGAGTTAGGCCTTTGAATCTGTGCAAAGGCCTAATTTTTTTGTTTCAACATGTTTTCGAGCATTTTATGGCAGCAAAATGGAGGGTGCGAAAGTGCTGGAAATATCCGTGCATATACGCCGTGCAGATATAAGTGCTATTTAGGAGGGTTTTTTATGGCTTGGGTTTATTTGGTTATCGCGGGTGTGCTTGAGGTTGTCTGGGCAACATTTCTGAAACTTTCAGACGGATTCAGTAAGTTGGGATATTCAGCTATAACAATCATGGGTATGATCGCCAGCTTTGTTATGCTATCACAAGCCACGAAAACCTTGCCTTTGGGCACGGCTTACGCCATATGGACAGGAATAGGCGCATTGGGTGCTGTGCTTATCGGGGTATTGTTCTTTAAAGAACCGGTTTCTGTACCGCGTGCGATTTTTGCGTTCTTCCTGTTGGTTGGCATTATCGGTCTGAAATTTACCTCTTCACACTGATTGGATGCGGTGCTGGCTTTACTATGTGAAAATCGACAAGGTAAAACGATCAAAGTAAATAATCTCTGAAATATTTAAGATGTTGGAGCTAGATACCGGCATCTTTTTAGTACTTACTTCCCGGCACAATCCATAGCCGCCTGCTTTCCCTGTGATACCTCCGGCGTTTTTCCTGGAATTTGCCTTATATTACATCTCATTATCTTCTTTTTCGAACGTATAAGGATTGATAGGCTCAAGCCTTTGACATTTTTGAACTTGTGCTGTTAACTTTTTTAGCTTTGAAATAGCAATAGGTCGTGTTCCGATCGACGTTTTTTTCTCGCAAGCTTCCCAGACAGGAGCGCCGGGACCATTGTATACCTCCTGGGCCTCACCTGTATTATCATCAATCCACAACACGATCAGGTGCTCTGGTTCGCTACGCAAAGCAATGTGATGCCGGCCTTGCGTTGCTTTGATTTGTACAAAACGGCCATCCGGTGCTTTAGCATCGTGTCGCTCCGTCGAGGAAGGTAATAAGTACAGGCCGTAATGATAAGCGGCAATCACTTCTCCGATGCTGCCGATCAGATGGCCGTCAAGAGTGAACTTCCTGTCGGGGAATGCCTGCTCCAGTTCTGTTGATATTCTGAACAGTTCCTTAATGCGCTGCTTGATATGTTCAATATCATCATAGCGGTATGTCATGGGCACACCTTCTTCACATGAAACTCGTAAGCCATTTGGACATCTTAAACTCGTTCAGTAAAGGCATATTCTTCATGCTGATATTGATGCCCCACTCAGGTTCGCTTTTCTTGCCTTCGAAATCCTTTCCTCGTAAAAGTGCCGTAGGTGTTTTCCAGGCTATCGCTGGAATCAGATAAACGTCAGGCAGATTACCATCTTCAAAGCGTAGAAGGCATATAAGGCGCTCTTTGATTTCAATATCCATTTGCCTTTTCGTTATAAAAGTATAGTTCATATTCCGGACTGCCTTTACCTGAACTTCAAACAAAATGCCGTTTCGGCGGCAGATAAAATCTATGCCTCTATCATCGACTTCGGAAGTATAAACTTCGAAGCCATATGAAGCAAACTCCATTTTGGCATAGTATTCTGCGTACCGCCCCAACTGCAGAGGATTAAGCTTCGACCATTCCGTGCAAGGCATACAGTCACCAACTTTCAAGTATCATGCGTAAAGTATGAACGGTACTAAAGGATGTATTTGTCATGATTTTACATTATATTCTTGTTGAAATCAACTCCACAGACAATCAAATAGCTCTGAATTTATGATAATAATAACCTTCTCTGTATCAAAAAAATAAAGCGCTGTGGCCGGAAAATTTAGCTTATTTTCTGTTGCCCTTTATTGTTGTCAGAGCAATCTCAGAGCACAAGACAATAGACACAGGAAAAACACGGTCTGACTTCCCCTTTGCCGCATACCATACAGCCACAATACAGCCGATAAGAACGGGGAGAAAGAGAACTTCCTCTGAACCAATTGATTACACTTGCAAGGTTTTTTAACACCTCTACAGACTATATCATGGGACTGACCAACGATCCACGCCTGGTTAAGGAAATCACTGGTAAATAGTTGCTTGCATCTTTCAGCCGGGAATATCCCCGGCTTTTTTATCGTTAGTAAATTGCTGATGATGCAGGTCTATTTTATTTCCTACAATATGCGTCTGTTTGGCCTATTGGCATAACCTCCCCGAGCATCTGTTCAAATATAAATAATACGAATATTTTTTAAAAATGCAGTTGAAGCATTCGCTTTTATCTGCTATGATACGTTTGTGGCATTATTCGACATAAATCGATTCTGGATGCGTAAGCACCGGAAACAGCAGGAAATATTTATCTGCACTTTCTGTATTCGTATACCTGCAATGAATGCCACCATGTAAAAACCCGAACATTCATACAAATCGGGCACGGGAAGAGAAGGGGAGGATCACAGGTGAACTTAAGCATGATAGGGACCATGGTGTTTGCCATCCTGGCGGTCGCGGTCAACGGTATCCCTCAGCTGCTATACGCAAAGGAGCGGGGTTTTAAGCTCAAGTCTGTTGCGTACGCTTATTTCCTGGCTGCGGGGCTCAACATGATGCTCGGCTCGGTAACCCCCATTTCTGCTCAGGCCGAAACCATCACGGTGGCGGGCAATACCAAGGAAGCGCGCGCTCGCATTACGGCGCTAATTTTGGCGGCCATCGTTATGACCCTTCTGGGCCTGTTCGGGCTGGTCAGCCAGATCGCCGACTGGGTAGGCGCCGGCGTTGTAGCCGGCATGATGGCCGGCGTGGGCTTCATGCTGTGCGAAGTATCCTATAATTTCACAAAAAGCGATTGGCAGATCAGCGTTGTCTCCATCGTGTCCGCGGTAATCACCTGGATGCTGCTCAAGAGCGACCCCAACGCTGTGGTGTATACCATCGGCGTCTCCGTGGCGTTATCCACCATTTATCATGTCGTTCGTATGAAGGTTCGCGGGCCGAAAGCTTCTTTAGAAGCAGTGGTGGAAGCGGGCGAAAAGCAATCCGTGTGGAAGGACTGGCGCGACGGCTGGCGCAGCATGATCTTTAACAAGACATCCATTCTGGCGGCATTGGGTCTGATCTGCATGGGCATTGGCTGCAATATTTCCTTTGGCAACATCACGGCCAGCATCGCGAGCACGACACAGAACCTGAACCACCTGACCATCGTCAATGCCTTGGCGGATTTCGTGAGCGTTCCGGCCGGCGGGCTGCCGCTGGAGGGCATTATCAGCGGAACAGCCGGCGCCCCCAACCCTGTACTTACCGGCGCGCTGATGATGCTGTTCATTGGCATCCTGATCCTGACCGGTGCGGTGGAGAAGCTGGCCAAGTACGTGCCTGCGGAATCCATCAGCGGTTTCCTGCTGGTGATCGGCTTTGCGCTCACCGTGGTTCCCAGCGTTGGCGGCGTGATCGCCTCCGGCGCCATCGCGGCAGGTATGGCCGCACTGGGCATGACCATATTAAGCAAGAACCCCTTCTATGGCATGATCGCCGGCGTGGTCGTAAGTCTCCTCGGCCCCATGCTTGGGCTTTAAGAAAGGTCGCAAAAACATGGCTGAATTAAAAACTCCCCAAAACCTTCCAAAGCAGCTCGTATTGAACCTTGGCGCGGATATGAAGATGACGCTGGATCTGGTGGCTTCCGGCGGTGTGTGCTTCTACTCGCTGAATCTTTTGGGCCATGCATTGATCAACCGCCGTGCGGCCAAAGCGATCTATGATCAGATGCTAAGCAACAACCTTTCCTGCGATGTGCTGGTTGCTGCTGAAGCCAAGTCCATCGGCCTGATTCAAGAGCTTGCCATGCTGCTGGGACACGATCATTACGTGATCCTGCGCAAATCCCGCAAGGCGTACATGGTGGACCCGCTGGTCACCACGGTCAAATCCATCACCACCACCAACGAGCAGCAGTTGATTCTGGATAGGCAGGACCTTAACCTGCTTGACGGAAAGACCGCCTGCTTTGTAGATGATGTGATTTCCACCGGCGCGACATATATCGCCGCCCAGAACCTTTACCTGAAGGCTACAGGCAAGGAGTTTGCCTTTTGCGCATGCGTGGCTACGGAAGGCGCGGCCCTTGAGAACAATCCGGAAGGGTATATACGCCTGGGTCATCTTCCCTTGTATGACGCGGCAGGCAATTCGATTTGAATATATTCAGCAGCCAGGAGCAGCCCGCTTTTGCACAATTTGCGCAAAGGCGGGCTGCTTTTAAATATAGAGATGAGGGTATGGAATTTGCCAATATTCAGTTTCAAAGCTGAAGAATAATGGTTATCATATGAATATCAAAACAAAGGGGAAAGCTCTGTTTGATATCACCGGACAACAGATATAAATCAATAGATTCATGAAGCGCCTAGATTGGAGGGAACGTTATGGAAGTTTTTGCGGAATATCTGTCGCGTATTGAAAGCCCGCAGCACCGGGCCCGTATGGAAGAAGTCTTTCACTGGATCGCAGGCAAATTCCCAAGCCTTATGCCTAAAATTGCCTGGAATCAGCCCATGTTTACCGATCACGGCACATTTATCATCGGTTTCAGCATAGCCAGGCATCATATGGCCGTCGCTCCCGAAAAGGCCGGGATCGACCGCTTTTCCGGTGATATTGTGAAGGCCGGCTATGATCACACCAAGGAGCTGGTGCGCTTCCCGTGGGACAAGCCGGTTGATTTTTCATTGCTAGAGAAAATGATCGCATTCAATATTTCGGAAAAAGCGGGCTGCGCAACCTTTTGGCGCAGATAGATAGCCATTGAAACCGGAAGGCTATTGTTTTTCGTGCATGGAAACCGGGTACAGCTTGAAAATGGTGCCGGCAAGCAGCGAAGCAATGATTTCGGGCGGTTCAGGCTTTTCTTTGTTGATCCATTCCTTGATGATGCTGTACCCGCCGTTTACGATAAAGCTGGATATGTACTGTAGTTCTTCACCGTCATATCCGTCCGCCAGCAGCTGCGACAGCTTTTCCTGTATGCGGGGCAGGCTGATCAGCCTGCCGGGAAACTCCGGGTCTATATTGTTGTTGAACAATAGCCTGCACAGGTCCAGGTTGTTCAGCGCATAGGTCAGCACCTTCTTCAGCCTGTCCATGTCGGTCTCGTTGGAAGGCCGGCCAAGATACTCATCAATCTTGGACAGCAGTTCACTTTCCATGCCCTCCAGCAGATCATACTGGCTGCCATAGTACTTATAGAAAGTGGTTCGGTTCACCTGTGCGTTGTCGCAAATCTCCCGCACGGAGATTTTGTGTATGTTTTTTTCGTGCAAGAGGCCGGTCAGGCTTTCTTTGAGCATCTTTTTGGAAAGGCGAATGCGCTGATTCTCTGCCATAGATCTCCCTCATTTCCATCCATATATCAGTACAAATCACGTGTCCTTGATGTGAAATAAACAGATTCATCAAAAGTGTTTACTTTCATGCCATTTGCATATCAACAGTCGGTTGCGATATCATCATGCGGCAATTATACTCTGTAACACGCGGAGTTGTCAACTTGGGTAAAGGCACTCCCGGGAGGCGTTGTGGAATGAGCGATATCGTTTTAAAAGACGTATGCAAGGAATACAAAGTGGGGGAGCTTACGATCCGCGCGGTGGACCATGTAAGCTTTACCGTGAAGTGGGGAGAGTTTGCGGTGGTCCTTGGCCCAAGCGGCGCCGGAAAAACCACGGTGCTCAATTTGCTTGGCGGAATGGACAGGGCAACAAGCGGCGAGATCCTGGTCAGGGAGCAGAATATTGTGCCGATGAACTCAAAGCAGCTCACCTTGTATAGAAGATATGACGTAGGGTTCATTTTTCAGTTCTATAATCTCATGCCGAATCTAACCGCCCTGGAAAATGTGGAGCTGGCCGTGCAGGTTTGCAAAAACCCGTTCGATCCTAAAGAAATGCTGGACCGCGTAGGCCTAAGTGACAGAATGCACAATTTCCCGGCGCAATTGTCCGGGGGCGAGCAGCAGCGGGTGGCCATTGCGCGGGCGCTGTGCAAGAATCCCGCGCTGCTGTTGTGCGACGAGCCCACCGGCGCGCTGGATTCCAACACGGGGCGCATGGTGCTAAAGCTTTTGCAGGATGTGGGAAACGACATGGGCAAGACCGTGGTCATCATAACGCATAACGCCGCGATCGTACCGGCCGCGCAGCGCGTTATCCGCATGAAGAACGGAAAGATTCAGGAGATAACAACCAACGATCATCCTTTAAGGATGGAGGATATCGTATGGTGAAATCACGCCGGCCGGCCGGACCCCTTCGCACCAAAATGTACAGAGACCTTGCGGACGGCTGGAAATCCTTTGTTGCGATCCTGATCATATGCCTGCTTTCCACCGCACTGTTTATGGGGTTTGATTTAACATGGCGGGGCATGGATCAAAATATCAGGCAGCAATTTGCGCTTGGCAGCCTGGCCGATATCTGGGTGCGCGGGGAGATAAGCGGCAATGACGCAAGAAAGCTCGAAATGCAAGCCGGCGTTTTATCCGCGCAAAAGCGCGTGACGGCGGAGGGGGAGGCGGATGACCTTCCTGGCGACCCTCAAATCAAATTGCTGATGAGCGAGGGCGAGCCGGCCGTCAATAAGCCTGTGATCTATGCGGGAGAAGGCTTTACCCCCGGCAAGAAGGACCAATGTATACTGCAAAAGCGGTTCGCCGACGCAAACCATTTGACCGTGGGCGACTCAATCACCGTTACAGTAAGCGGACAGAAACTGAGTTTAACGGTCTGCGGCCTGGGAACGCTGCCGGAATTCGTGATATACAACAAGGAAGGCGAAGCAGTCACCATTGCCGCCTCCTACGGTTATGCCATCGTATCGCCTGGCACGCTGGGCTTTTTGCCCTATTCGGAAGTATCCCTGACCATTAAGCCTGACGCGGATGCGAAAGATGTCAGGCGCGCGGTACAAAATGTGGTGGACAAGGACCGTACGACCGTCACATTGCGCGCGGACAAGGCTGCGGTGAAGGAATCTATGGAGCAGATCAGCCAATTGAGGATGATCGGCCTGATCGTCCCCCTCCTGTTTTTCCTTGTCGCGGCGCTGATTACATGGACGACCATGGGCCGGCTGGTGGAAAACCAGCGCACGCAATTGGGATCCCTCTTTGCGATGGGCTACGGGCGCCGGACCATCCTTATGCACTACGCGGAATACGGCGTTTTTATCGCGATACTCGGCGCCCTTTTAGGTTTTGTGGGGGCGGAATACGGCTTATCTCCATTGCTTTTGTGGTTTTTGCAAACCGTTTATATCATGCCGGGCGCGGCGCCGTTCCTGTCGGTTCCAACCATGATCGTCATTACGCTGGCTCTTGTGCTCATCACCGGCGGCGCAGCCGTTTTAAGCGCCAGGAACGCTCTTACAAAGAGCCCTGCGGATCTTTTGCGCCCAAGGCCGCCTAAAAAGGCCAAAAAGATCTTTCTGGAGCGCATCCCTCTTTTGTGGAACCGCTTGAGCTTCAGCGGCAAGGTCATCGCGCGCAGCATGCTTCGCAGCCGCGTAAGGCTCCTTATGGGCCTTGTAGGCACTATCGGGTGCACCGCTTTGATGCTGATCGGCTTTGGCCTTCGGGATACTGTGGAGTATGCCAAGTGGAATTACTACACCAATACGCTTGCCTATGACGCACGGGTAACGCTTACCCGCGACGCCCCGGAAGGATACGCAAAAAGCGTTCAAAACCGTACGGGGGCTGTGACTGCCGAGGAGGAGATGATTACCGCCTTGGACGTATACCTTGGCGGTGACTGGAAGGAGAAGCCGGTTTTTGTACTGGAAAACGGCCAGCAATTGATCCATTTGGAGGATGAGAGCGGCGGGCGGATTGAACTTCCCCCCAGCGGCGTGACGGTGACACGGAAAATGGCCGGCGAGTTTCATTTGCGGGTGGGGGATATGCTGCGCCTGCATATGAACGGAAAAAGAGACATAGAGGCTTCGGTCACGCAGATCGTTAACCTGGAAATGGGCCAGGGGCTGTATTTTTCACGCGAAGCGTGGCGGAAGCTTGACTTGCAGCCATTTTTGCCCACTGCCGTGCTGCTTCACGGCGGTCCTGTTGACCTTGCGAAGGCGAAGGACATGGATGGCGTTGATAGAGTGCAGACGCTTACTATGGAGTATGAGGACAGCAATACGATGCTTAAAACGCTCAACCTGGTCGTACTGCTGCTCATTGCCTTTTCGGGCGGTCTGGCGCTGGTCGTTTACTACAACCTGGGCCAACTGAATTACTCGGAGCGGATCAGGGAACTGGCGACGCTGAAGGTGCTGGGCTTTTTGCCGGGGGAAATGAAAAAGATCGTGCTGCGGGAAAACATCATCGTTACATGCCTTGGGCTTCCGTTTGGGTTTGCGGCCGGCGTCTTCCTTCACCGCATCGTCATGGAATACGCCCTCCCCAGCTCCATTCAGTTTGTGCAGCATATCGAGCTTTCCAGCTCGGTCCTTATCGCGCTTATCACAGTCGGCTTTTCTTTGATCGTGAACCTGATTCTCGGCAGCAAATTCAAATCAATCAATATGGTGGAAGCGCTGAAAAGTGTTGAATAGGAGGAACCGCTTTATGACCTTTACAAAAAGAAACCGTTATGTGATCGCTCCGCTGCTTGCGGCCCTGTTGCTTATTATGTCTTTAACCGCTATGGCGGAGGGACCGGTGGAAGCAGTATCCGGGAAGGGCATGATTACTGCAAAGGAAAAAATAACCCTGCTTGCGCCTATGGGCGGCCAGTTAAGCGACTTCTCTTGGAAGAAGGGTGATCAGGCGGAGGCCGGCGTGGTGGCGCTGGAGGTTCTTCCTGCCCAAGTCTCGGCTGCGAACAGCGGCGTAATAAGAGGGCTGCATGCTGAGGTGAACGACCAGGCCGGCGCGGTGATTGCGCAGTATGGCGCCTTGTGCTATGTGGAGCGGCAGGGGATATGGCATGTTTACGCATCAACCGCCTCCGCGTACAATAAGCCCAAAAACCGCGATATCCGTATCGGGGATGTGCTTCGCGTGCGCGAAGGCAGCGGCGATGATGAAAAGACCGGGGAGGGCACGGTCATTTCTGTAGATGGGAAAAGCTTTGTTCTGGAAATAGAGCAGGGTGATTTCGAACTGGAAGACGATGTAAGCCTCTATTTGGGCACCGGTTCATCCTTTAAAAGCAGCGATCTGGCCGGCAAGGGAAAGGTAGCCCGGCCCCAGGCGCTAAAGGTTTCGGGCGATGGCGTTGTAGCCTCCGTACTTGTCAAGGAAGGTGATACTGTTCAGCGGGGACAGCCGCTGTTCCTGATGGACAGCCCCGCCGCCAGGTACATAGCGCAGGCGGGCAGCCCGCAGGCGCTTTTCCCGCAAGCTTCGCTGATTGAAAGCATACTCGTCAGCCCCGGACAAAACGTGATGCAGGGTCAGGCGCTGATGACGCTGATCCCCGAGAACGTATTGGAAGCAACGTTGGAGATCGATGAGTTGGATATCGCCAAGGTGCATGTTGGGCAGTATATAAAGCTTGTAACCGACGCCTATCCCAATGATGAGCGGGAGGGCATTGTCAGGGAGATCTGCCCCCTTGGCAATACGCTGCTTGATACCACGAAATACAGCGTGCGCGTGTCCATAGATAATACGCAGGGCCTTATGATGGGTATGCATGTTACCGGATATGTGAAGCAATAGGCTTATCAGTCAATATGCAATGTATAAATGTGGGACGGATACACGATATCCGTTCCCCTTTTTTTGATGCTGCTTTCATGATCGATGTGCATGCCGCACTTTTGCATCACGCGCCGGGAAGAAACGTTAAACTCAGTAATGCCTTGCTTTAATTGACAATGGTTCTGCCATATTCTATACTTTTTTTAGAATATCAGAGAGGATGTGGCCATATGAAAAGCATTGATTGCATAGGGCAAACA
The DNA here is from genome assembly GCA_023416585.1 of Bacillota bacterium. Classification (GTDB taxonomy): domain Bacteria; phylum Bacillota; class Clostridia; order Christensenellales; family Aristaeellaceae; genus JAEWAH01. Next base: position 41,580 of record JAEZHM010000103.1, on the reverse strand, counting down.
AATCATTCGGGAAAGCAAATGACAGCGGGGGCTGAATGCTCTCCAGCAAGGAGTTGGCAATGGACAGTGTATTGAAGGGGCTAAGGTTTGACAAGGTAGTGCTTGATTGCGTTGATCCCCAAGCACTTTCCGGGTTTTATGCGAATCTGCTCGGCTGGAAAAAAGGATATGACACAGAGGAGTTCGTCATTATCGGCTCGGAAACAAGCAATGTGGATATCGGCTTTCAGAAAAATACCGATTATGTTCCGCCGGTCTGGCCGGAGGTGGCCGGCAATCAGCAGCAAATGCTGCACCTGGATTTTGCCGTCGTCCCCATAGAGCACAAGTACTGGGTGAAAAAGGCCGTATCCTTAGGCGCAAAAGTGGCTGATACGCAGTTTTCTGACCAGTGGACAGTCATGCTGGATCCGGAAGGACACCCGTTCTGCATTGACGCGATGTAATGCTATTCCAAGACATAAATGCTCTGATGGATAACAGCACATAGAATATGCGCAAACTCCGCCAGCGCTCAGGATGACAGTCTGCAGGGGTGGACCCGCTTTCAGAGTGCATCGCCATCGACGCATGAAGGTTTGAAATTGATGTAACTCCAATCCGCTCCCAATCAGGGTTCACGAAAATGAAAAGGACTTGAAACTTTGTTCAAGTCCTTTTTGTTATGCAAAATGCAAAAACTTGTTTTACTGGCACACTACAGCCGTGCCCGAGGCCGTCACCATCAGCATGCCGTTGTTCGCGCCCAATACTTCGTAATCGATATCCACGCCTACCACCGCATTTGCGCCAAGCTCGCCGGCGCGCTGCTCCATCTCCCGTATGGCGTTTTCCCGCGCGCGGATCAACTCTTCCTCATAACTTGAAGAACGCCCGCCGAAGAAATTGGAAAGCCCTGCCGCAAAGTCTTTGATGAAGTTGACGCCCGATATGACTTCGCCGAAGACGATTCCCTTGTATTCTACGATGCGTTTTCCGTCGATGGACGGTGTGGTTGTGGTGATCATGGGTTTTCCTCCTTATACTTCAATCCTATTATTGGTGTAATGCTTGCATTATACCATAAGGGAAACAAGATTTGGAGAAAATTGGTTTACGAATCATGGACATATTCAGGCGGGATGTATGGCCTTAATGCCTTAAGCAGCTTGCAGCCCTTTCTTTTCCTTGTGCTTTTGCCACATGGTCCAAAGGGGACCGGCGATGCAAATGGTGGAATAGCAGCCGCTGATGGAACCAATGGCCATGGGCAGCGCAAAGCTCATGATCGATTCAATCCTGCCGGCTAAAGCAAATACGTACACCAGCGTCACGCTTACAAAAACAGCAAGGTTGGTGTTGATGGAGCGAGTCATGGATTGAGTGATGGACTTGTTGACCAGTTCTTCTACCGGCATCCCGGCATGAAGCCTGGAATTTTCGCGGATGCGGTCGTAGATGACGATGGTATCGTTGATGGAATAGCCCAGTACCGTTAGTGCCACAGCGACAAACGAATCGCCTATAGGTATTTTGAACAGTACGCATACGAAGAAAACCACCAGCAGGTCATGGAACAGCGCTACCAGTGCCATCACACCGGCGGACAAACCATGGATCCTGCGGAACCTGACCCAAACATACAGTACGATCAGTATGGCCGACAGTGCGATGGCAATCATGCCGTTTTGAAGGAACCTGCGGCCAAAGAACGGCTCCACCATGGAGCTTTCGGAAGAGACCAGGTTCGCATCCGGGAACTGCGCTTTCAGCGCACTATCCAGTGCTTGCTGCTCCACTCCGTCCAGACCATATTCACCGGCAAGGTTGAATACCACATAGGTTTTCTTGGTGGCCAGGTCTTCGGTGGTCTGCGTTTGAACAAGGCGGTTCAGCTTTTCAGCCACGAAGTTACCGGCTGCTTCAGAATCGATCGTTCCGGTATACTGGTATTTTAGGATGGCGCCGCCCCTGAATTGTATATCCAGCTGCACACCATTGAAAAACATGGCAATGATCCCGATCAGAAAGATCAGCCCGGATATGGTAAAGAAAACTTTACGCTTTTCATAAAAGCGGATCATGCTTCTGCCCCCCTCTTCATGTAGAACTTGGTATTACGGAATACCTTGAATCTGCTCAGCGACTTGATCATCAGCCTGGAAGCAGTCACGCCCGCCAGGAAGTTCAAGAAAACGCCGGTCAAAAGCGAATAAGCAAAGGACAAAAGCGAGCCGGAACCGAAAATCATCATGATAATGGCTACGATCAGAACGGTGATGTTGCCATCGAACACAGCGGGGAAGGAGTTCTCGAAGCCTGCTGAAATGGCTGCCTGTATAGGCCTGCCGGCTCGCATTTCTTCCCTGATGCGCTCAGAAGCGATGACGTTGGCGTCAACACCCATGCCGATGGACAAAATCACGGCCGCGATGCCGGGCAGCGTCAAAGTAATCTGCGGTATGGAGAGTGCCAGCAGCTGACCTGTTACCTGCATCAGCAGCGCGATACAGGCAACAAACCCGGACAGCCTGTAATAAAGGATCAGGAAAATGCAGATGGCGGCAAAAGCAGTAATGCCGGCTTTCACCATGACGTCCAACGCGCCAAAGCCCAGAGTCGGGCTGATAATGGAATGGTTGCGGGACGTAAGGGAGAAGGGCAGCGAGCCTGCTGCGATCTTGTTAGCCAGGTCTTGAGCCTCCTGCATGCTGCCGATGTGGTTGATCATCGCGCTGCCGTCCAGGATGGGTTCCTGTACCTTGGGGGAGGATATTTCCACATCATCCATGTAAATCTTGATTACCTTGTTCACAAGCCTCGTGGTAGCATCGGCGAACAGCTTCTTGCCCTCATCGTCGAAGGTAAGGCTGACGATAGGATCATATGTGGTGCTGCTTCTGTCATAAGTCGCCACGCTGCGGGATACATGGGAACCGTCCAGCACAATATTCCCATCGGGATCTACGAACGTAAGTTTTGCCGTTTCGCCAAGTTCCGCGATAGCCTTTTCAGGATCGAAGTCCGATTCCCCCGACTTCCAGGGGAAACGCACGATGACGTCACCGTTTTGCGTGTCGGTGGTAACTTCACGGTCCAGAATGTTCAGCTTGTCCAGGCGGTTTTCAATGGTCAGCTTGGCTGCATCCAGTTGTTCTGCGGTAGGCTTTATGCTTTGGTCAGTCGGCTCGAAAATCGCGTCCACGCCGCCCCTTATGTCAATACCGAAGCGCATATCCGGCGAGCCGCTGATATCCAGGCTTTTGCCATCGCCCAGAGGGATATGCACGCCGAAAAAGGCCACATAGCTCATCAAAAGAATGACTGCGGTCACAATAAAAAAGACACCCTTATTGACCTTCATAGAATCTTCCTTTCATACGGCTTTTTAAGCTGCATTTGTTGCTTGCGTTAACCATAGATAGCCGTTTTTACATTCAGGCAGCAGCCGGAGGGGCGTGGCTTCCCAGAGGTATAAGGCTTAAACGGGAAGGAATGCGCCGGGATTTGATGCTTAACCGCTCCCGCCATACCCAAAGGATTGCCAGCAGCCCCGCAAAACAAGTTCCTGGGAGGACATGGTGGGGAATGCGTGAAGGCGCGGGCCAGCGGAATGTATCTTTCGCGCAAACGAATCTATCCAGTATCGTCAGCGTTTCATATTCAGCCGGGAGGCCTGCATTTGCAGCCGGATATCCTGTATGAACAGAAAAAGGCGCAGCATCCTGCCCGGCAGGTAACAAGTCCTGCCGGGGATACAACATGCCGTACCCTTGACCCAGCGACATAAACGCCGCAACGACGAATGCTAAATAGCGCACCATTTACAACCTGCAGCTCCTGTCAGAGTATCATGTAAGGGAATGATTCCTTATGAACGGACTTTTGTTCTTTTTGCAGCCTGCCAGGATGCAGATGCCTTCTGTTTTGCGGGCTTTTTTCTTTAACTGTTCTATGGAAAAGCGCCTCAATCCATGGACGGTGTCATACGTGTTTCTTATAACAAGTATACAAGCTGTCTTAAGATGAGAAGCGCTATATTGCGCATCATTGTGACATCATATCATCGCTTTGTACGTTTGTCAAATCGATCATGAGTGCATGTATACAACCTGAAAGGGGAGACCGCGCATGCGATCTCCCGCTTTTCAAACCTTTGATATCATGTGAGGAGGATACTTATTTTGAGATGTATGCGTCAATCTGCTTTTGCAGTTCCGTCAGGATCTTGTCAAGCCCGGCATCCTTCTGCATTTGTATATAATCAGCAAGGTCCTTTTCCGGATTTTTAGACAAGCCGTACAGGAGAGGCTTTCCGAATTCCTCAAAGAGGGCGTCGCGTTTTGCCAGTTCGTTTTTAATGGTTTCATCGGTGGGGAAGAAGGAAACCGTGGGAGATACGATAAACTTGGGGTTTAAGGCATACTCGGCGTTCTTCTGCCAGCTTTCCGCACTCCTGGGCCCTGAGGATTTCATCAGGTAGTCGCGCCAAAGCCCCCACTGGCCGGGCCAGTCGATATAGTTGCTGGTGTCTGCCGTCATGCCTTCGGGATATTCGAAGGAATCGCCTTTTTTCACATAGGTTTTGCCTTCGATCCCGTACAGCACAGCCTCATACACAGCGGGATCTGTGGACATTAGGTCCAGGAACATGAGTGCACGCTCGGGGTTTTTGGCATTTTTGTTGACGCACATCACGTTATCGATGGGGGAACGCTGTGTCCACATGCCTTCCGGGTACACTTCGGAATACTTGTAGCCGGGCTTTTTGTAGTTGTTGTCAAAGTAGACGTACTCCATCGTTTCGATGCCGAAAATTTTGATGGACTTGGACTCGTTGAAGTGGGCATCGCGGTTGACCAGCAGGTCCTTGGGCATCAGGCCTTCCTGCACCCACTTGGTGTTCCACTTGACGATTTCGGCAAACAACTCCGTCTGCTCCAGCGGGATCAAAGCAAGGGACGGGTCGTCCAGTTTATAGGTGAAGTTGTGGTAGTTGAAGGAGAAGTCGAAGTTGTATTTGGGGTACAGCAGCCAGCCGGTGGTGGTCATGTTCACATCGGCGCTTTCCCAATAATGCTTGCCGGGGACCTTTGCCTGCACCTCGTGAAGAACGCGGTCCAAATCCTCTATGGTTTTGATGGAGCCGTTTTCATACGTGATTCCTGCTGCCTCCATGCCGGAGTCGACTTCATTCCATTTGATCAGCGGCTTATTGACGAATACCGGCGTCCACGGCACGCACAAAAGCTTCCCGCCGCTCATGGCGCCCTGTATGAAGCCTGCCTCATCGAGTTTTTTGTAATAAGCAGGCATGTTCACAGGGGCCAGATCCTTGAGGTCAAGGTAGGCATCCTTGTTGACCATTTTGGGGTACATCAGCCAGGTTCCGTCAAAGTTCATGTCATAATCATCGCCGGAGGCGCACATCAATTGGATCTTATCCTGGTAATCATTCCAGGGGATGAAGGTGACTTCCAGCCTGGCGTTTATCTTGTCCTTTGTAAGTTCCGAGACATAGTTCCACACATCGTCGGTTGCCGCCCGCTTGTCACCGGAGAAGTACAGCCGCAGCGTCACTTCGTCAAGCGCCGCGCTGCCGGCCAGTGATGCCACTGGGAGCAAAAGCCCGGCAAGCAGCGTCAGTATGACAGCGGTGGTGAGCCATTTCATGAGTGATCTTTTCATGTTTATCTCTCCTTTTTATGTTCCGACCAGCCTTGGCTGGTTCAGCTAGTTTTTGACGGCACCCAGCATGATGCCCTTGACGAAATACCGCTGCACGAAGGGATAGGCGAATATGATGGGGCCGATGGTGACAATGCATGTGGCCAGCTTGACGCCTTCGGCCGGGATCAGCCGGTTGGGATCGATCATGCGCGCGCCCTCTTCCGATGTCTTGAGAAAGTTGATATTGGAGACAATGGAGCGCAATAGGATCTGCAGCGGCTGAAGCTTGGAATCGTCGATGAGCATGATGCCAAGCCACCAGTCGTTCCAGTAGCCAAGGGCGATGAACAGGCTGACAGTAGCCAGCACCGGCGTGGACAGCGGCAGTATGATCCTGAAAAAGGTCAATATTTCGCCGGCGCCGTCTATTTTCGCAGATTCATGCATTTCGTCAGGGATGGTTTCAAAGTAATTTCGGATGAGCATCACATTGAAGCCATTGACGAGCATGGGTATGATTAATGCCAGAAGGCTGTTTTTCAGTCGGAGGAAATTGACCGTAATGATATACCACGACACCATGCCGCCGTTGAACAAAAGGGTGAGGATGACATACAGCGACATCGCCCTGCGCAGGCAAAAGCGCTTGAGCGATATGGGATAGGCCAGCATAGCGCTGAACAAAAGCCCGAACGCTGTGCCGGCAAGCGTTACCGCAATGGAGACGGCGTACGCGTTCAGTACGAACTTCGGCTCGAGGAACAAAAGCCGGTAGGCCTTCAGACTAAACTTAACGGGGATCAGCTTATAGCCTTCGCTGCGTATTTCCTGCTCATCGGTTAGGGAACCGCCCAGCACCAGCAGAAACGGGATCAGGCACATCAGGGCAAACAGCCCCGCAACGATGTATATAAGAAGCCTCGATTTTGACATTTTCTTCATGCGCCACCTCAAAACAGGGAGGATGCGCCCTGCATTTTTCTGGCAAGGCCGTTACATACAAGCAGCAGCGTGAAGGAAATGACGGACTGGTACAGGCCGGCTGCCGACGACATGCCGATATCGCCAAGCTTGCGAAGGTTGCGGTAAATAAACGTATCCAGCACGTCGGTGGTGGGATACAGCAGCGAGTTGTCGCCAATGATGCCGTAAAACATGCCGAAATCGGCGTTCATGATCCTGCCGACCTGTAAAAGCACAAGGATTGTCATTGTGGGCAAAAGCAAGGGCAGGGTAATGCGCGTGGCCTGCTGCATGCGGTTTGCGCCGTCGATCTGCGCCGCCTCGAAAATGGTGGGATCAATGCCTGTAATTGTGGCCAGATAGATGACCGCGTTGTAGCCCACGAACTTCCACAGCGTTACGCCAAGCAAAATGACAGGCCAGTATTCGGGCGTGGTGTACCAGTCTATCCTTTTGCCGCCAAGGCTCACGATCAGCCCGTTTAAGGCGCCGCCCTGCTCGCTGAAAATACCATATACAAACACGCTGACGACGATCCAGGACATGAAGTAGGGTAGAAAGGAAAAGGACTGCACAAGCTTTCTGTACCGTACGCTCACAATCTCATTCAAAAGCAGAGCAAACCCGACGGCGGCAAGAACACCCGATAGAATGAAGATGCAGTTGAGAAACAGCGTGTTAGCTGTTGCGCGCAGCGTGCCGGAGGATGTGAACAGATAAATAAAGTTGTAGTAGATCGGTTTTTGCCATTCGCTGCCGAAAATGCCAGGGCCGAACTTAAAATCCTTGAACGCGATCAGGATACCGGCAAGCGGCAGATAAGAAAAAAGAAATAGAAGCAATGCGCCCGGCAGCGCAAGAAGGAAAAGAGACCTATCCCTTATCACGCTTTTAAATAAGGCGCGGGTGCTCACGCTGGTGGCCGCACGGCCGCGTGATTTCGTTTTGATAACCGTCATATGCTATAGCCCCTTTTAGTGAAGACAGTACGCTTCAAACGGTGTATCCGCTTGCGCATCACTTTACTGATCTTATTATAGGGGCTGTTTTTCTGCCGTTAAATAATAAAAATTCGCTTTTCGTTTCGTGGATTATTGATGTTTATGTGCTTCCTTACGCGCGTGCTGCTTTCGCATGGCATTCCCTGTATTCAGAGGGGGTCAGGCCGGCTTCCTTGCGGAATGCTGCGCAAAAGTAGCTGGCGCTTACGAAGCCTACCTGTGAGGGAATATCGTTGATTTTGATATCGGTATGCGTGAGCAGATGCTTGGCCCTTTCGATACGGACCATGCGGATGTAGCTGTTGATGTTGACGGAAGTTGTATCTTTATAGATTCTGGAAAAATAGTAAGGGGCGTACCCTATGGCGCCGGCAATGCTTTCCACCGACAAGCCGGGATCGTTTAGGTTGTCGGCGATATGCCGGCGGGCTTTTTCAATCAGTTCGCCGTATTTTTGGGTTTTTGTACGGCCAATGCCGCCTATGAACTGCTCAAACTCCGAAAATAATGAACATAGCCATTCCATGGCCTGGTCAACTGTATCCATGTCCTTGAATATGTTGGTCAGGTCTTCCAGGCAGGCTGTGAACCTTCCGCCTTCCGGCCCCGCAATCTGGATGAACGCATGAAGGCAGGCCATGGCCGTTTGAAAGAACACATGAACGCTTTGAGCGTAATCATGGCATTTCAGAAGTTCATTCAGCCGCTGTACACAAAGAACAAAATCATTCCTGTTGCTTTGATAGATTGCCTGGATCATTTCCTCCGTAAGCTCTGCGGGATCGATAAGGTCGTTTGACAGGACCTTCGCAACAAGGCAGTCATCAATGACTCGGTTCAGACCGAGCAAAAAGCGGTGCTTTATCATATCCAGGGCATGCTGGTAGGCCATGGCGCATTGTAGAGGCGAGTCTGCCAGGAAGCCCAAGCCGATGGTCAGCGTCATGGCGGCGTCATGGTGAAATGCACTGCGCAAATCATTCAACGCCTTATAGAGCAAGTTGGACACAGCGTGCTCTTCCGGTTTGATTTTCACAAGAAGCGCTGTTGTACCGTCATACATATTCACAGTATGGCATTCTAAAACGCCGGACAGGCACCGCGAAACAAGGCTTTGGAGAAGGGCCTCGCAGGCACCCTGTGCGGCCTCGTGCAGGTTTTGGTAATGGTCGATGCTGACCACGGCAATATATGCCGGGAAAAGCTCCTGGGAAAAGCGCAGGCTTAAACTCTCCCGCATAGGGGTGGATTTACCGCAGGAGCGCAATAGACGCCTCAGATACTCCTCTTTGAGCATGGCTGCCTGACCCTGGCTTTGCCGCTCCAGATCCTGAATGAAGGCTTCGCTCTTGGTCAGGACATAGGTAATCAATTTGATCTCGTTCCCTTCCGCTTTGCGCCCGAAACGTGTGCGCAGGGCTGTGTCCACAACGGAACGCAGCGGATTGTAAATATTCCGGGATACCACATAGGACATCAAACAGGAAAATAGAAGTGCGGCTAGCCCAATGATGAAAAAGAGGCTCTGCGTTTTTCCCATGCCCGTCATCAATGCGTCCTGGGGCTTTATGCTGATCAAAAACAGGCCGGTCAGACTGCTTTTTATATAGGATATGATGCAGCTGCCATGGTCCATGTTCTGCGTAAAGGTTCCCTTTGCGTCGCCTTTCCGAAGTATGCTTTTGAAATAGGATGTATCCGCAATGTTGGCAGCAGGAGCATGGTCCTGCGATTGAAAGGCTACCTCGCCGTTTTCGTCTGCGATGAGGCTTATTCCCCCACGCCTTGAAAGCAGATCCCCGTTGATCTTCCGGCAGTCAAGGTTCATGATGATGGCCCTTGCGGGAAACAGCCCGCCGCCTGCGTCGCCATAGAGTATGAGCGAGGCTGTGCGCATGGGCGAAGTAGAATCGTAGAGCGCCTGGGGCGTGATGACGCTGAATACCATGTCAAGCCCAGGATTGGTACGGATGCGTTTTAGCGGCTGCCTTGTAAACTGGTCAATACTTATCTTGGATTCACCCGCCAGCAGGTAATCGTTGATATCTTGATTGTACAGCAGTATGGAATACAGGCTGCTGTTTAAAAGGCGGATGGATTTGAGCAGGAGGCATGATCTGCTTGCTACATTGGCATTGTACACGCTGGAGTTCAAGTATTCGTAGGTATTGAAATCCTGCATGAGCAGCACGCCAAGCTGCTTAAGCTGATTCAGCTGGCTGTCAAATTCGCCGCTTAACTGCTCCAGACTCTTCATGTTTTCATCCAAAAGCAGCGCCTGCATTCCGCTCATGGAAATATTGGCGTACAGCGTTGCAAGTGCCAGTACGGTGACAAGGCAAAACAAGGTGATCTTTAAAACCGTACGGATGAAAAGGGCCCTTTTGTGGATCCCGTTTCCCAGCAGCATGATTCCGCCCCTTCCTTCTTACCCGCGGAATGCCGGCGCAAGCCCATGCGCCGGCTTCATTTGCGCGGATCAAAGCATCGCTTCGTTAGCGCCTATATTCTCTTTTGCGTACTAAACAGCAAAGGCTTGATCATGCCGCCTTGGCTATACGTTCTTAATGTACATTATACCTTAACCGGCTGATACAATCTTGTGCTTATATGATCTAATTGTTGTTATATATTGATTGAAAACAAGCCCGTCATGATAAAACAAGCCCTTCGGGTAACCATACCCAAAGGGCTGCGCTATCTCCGTTCTGTTATTTAGTCCACCGTTTTGCTTCTTTGCTCCATCAACACCAAATCAGCATATCTACCTGTGCACACCGTAAAAAAACAAGGCAATCGTGCCTGGCCCCACATGGGAGCCTGTTACCGGCTCATAGCATTCCATCAGTATTTCCCCGGTGTGGCCAGATTCCAGAATCCTTTTTGCCAGGTATCCGGCATCCTCACCGCAGTCCGCGTGGGCAATTCCTATGGGCGCGCCTGTATCCAAGACAAGCTCCCGGTACTTTGAAACAAGGGTCTCCATGGCCCTTTTCCGCCCGCGCTCCTTTTGACAAAGAACAATCTTACCTTCTTCATCGCCTTTTAATATAGGCTTTACCTGAAGAATATTTCCAACGATCGCGGCTGCGCCTGAAATACGGCCGCCCCTTTTTAAATACATAAGGTCTTCCACCGTGAAATACTGGCAGATGGATGCGCTGTTTTTCTCCGTCTTTGAAACCACCTCGTCAAATGACGCACCGGCATTTTTAAGCCTTGCGGCAAACAATACGGGCAGCCCTTCGCCCAGGGACGCGGCGCGGGTATCGATCACGGCTATCTTCCTGTCCGGATACTGTTCACGGAGTTCTGCCGCAGCCACCTCCGCCGCGTGGTTCGACCCGCTGATGCCGCTGGACATGCCAACATAAACGACGTCTGTTCCATTGGACAGGCTCTTTTTAAAAGCGGTGCTGAAGGCGCTGGTATTGATCATGGAGGTTTTGACGGACGCGCCCTTGCGCATGAAGTCGTAATAAAGCTTTCCGTCAAAAGCATTCGGTCCGCCATCCGATGTCGGGTATGTAATGCCGTTTACCGTATAGTGAAGCGGTATGACTTGAAGACCATACTTTTGAACAAGTATGTCGGGAAGGTTTGCGGACGTGTCGGTATAAATGGCATACATTAATTGACTCTCTCCGATCCAAAGAAAAATAAGGCGACAGTGCCGGGGCCTGTATGGCTGCCAATTGTTGTTCCTACATTGTTTATGATAACTTTTCCATTGAGCTTTTTAAAGCGTTCTTCCACAAGATCAGCAACCTGCCTTGCATCTTCAAAGCATGCGGATTGGGAAATAAAGCATTTTCCCGAATAGTCAAGACCACCTTCGGCGCATTTTTCCATCTGGTCGACGATCTCTGCAATCACGCGTTTTTTGGAGCGTATTTTAGCTCTGGGAATCAGCCTGCCATGGTCATCCATGTTCAGCAGAGGGCAGATGTTGAGCATGGTTCCAAACAGGCCTGCCGCCTTGGATATCCTGCCCCCTCTCACATAGGAGGTAAGGTCTGTGGAAAAAAACCAGTGGTGTAGCCGCAGCCTGTTTTCGTTGATCCACTTAAAAAGTTCATCTATCGTTTTTCCTTCGTCCCGCAAATCGGCCAGCGTATCCATCAAAAGCCCATAGCCTGAGGATGCGCCAAGGGAATCCACCACATACACTTTTCTCTTGGGGTACCGCTCCCGCGCAATCATCGCCGCGTTTTCGGCGGAATTGTATGTACCGGATATGCCTGAGGACAGGCTCAGATGCAAAATGTCTTTTCCCTGCTCCAGCATCTTTGAAAAGTAGTCCAGGTATTCGGACATGTTCACCTGCGATGTTCTGGTTTCCGCGCCGTTTGCCATGGCCTGGTAAAAAGCATCAAAGGACATCGACTCGCCAAGGTCATCAGAGTATTCAACCCCGTTCAGGAAATAATGAAAGCAGATATAGGAGATGTTTCTCCTCTCAAAATGTTCCTTGCTCAGGTCGGCTGTGGAGCAGCAGCTTAAAACGAAATCGGCCATAGGATCCTCCTTGTCATGCGGCGTCTTTAATAGCACCCTGCGTTTCCATCATACCCAAGGCGCGGTTAAGGAGCAACCTACCGGTTCCAAATGGAATTCTACAAATAGGAAAAGGGGAGTAGAGTGTTGCCTTGAACGCTCTACTCTCCTTTATAGCTACTCTCCGAATTGTAGAATGCTTTATTTTTTGGCTCTTTTGATCCTAAAGCTTAAAAATACTACCATTTCTGCCGGGATGACAACCAAAAATAGCTGCCATAGCTGATACGGAAGCAAAGCGAGATAAATGGCGCCTATGATGCTGAAAACCAGTGCGCCGACAATATATACATTATACTTGCCGCCGCGCCATACGGAATGGAGCACCAGATATGTAATCAGCGATACAGGAACGGCATATGCAAATATGGTCCATTCAACGCGCCCCAGTATCCAGAGGATCGCGAACGCCAAAACAGCAAGCGTCCAGATGCTGGCGATGGACACCATGGTAATAGCCGAAATGCTATATTTGCGCAGGAAACTTTTTAAGTTCTGATCCTGCGGTTTTTCCCACTTGTCATGGGCTTTGAGCAAATCATCCATAGAAACATGAAACAGATCGCTGATTTGCTTTAACACAAGCACATCCGGCAGCGCATCCGCCCGTTCCCATTTGGAAATGGTTTTATCTGAATAATTCAGCTTCTCTCCCAATTCTGCCTGCGTCATGCCCGCGCCGGAACGCAGCTTTATCAGATTGCTTGCCAGGGCAAGCCTCATTTCTTCCACATATGCCACTCCCCTTACAGGTTATTTTATACATAGACCAGGAAAAAGGCAAGGGTAACATCAGCATTCTTGTTTTTTCTCTTGACGAATTTAAGAAGTTTTCTTATACTGGCGATACACCCTAGGGGGGTGTAGTACTTTCGATCATGGAAGGAAGCAATATCATGGCAAGCGAGAATGTAGAAGAGAAAAGATTATCAAACGACCAGGAAGAGGATGCTGCCGCGTGCACCCATTGCTCACAAAGGAAAACGGTGCGGGAAGAGAAACTGCGAAGTTCCCTGATAAAGCGGCTCAATTGCGTGGAAGGACAGGTGCGCGGCATCAAGGGCATGGTGGAGAAGGATGTGTACTGCGACGATATCTTAAACCAGATCGCGGCGGTGCGCGCGGCGCTGACATCCATCAGCAAGATCGTGCTGGAGAACCACATTCACGGCTGCCTGGTAGAAAGGATACGCAGCGGTGAGGATGAGGTGGTGGATGAACTGCTGACAACCATCGGCAGGCTTCTTTGAGCCTTGCCGATGATAAATGTGCGCTTCATTCTGAAAAAAAGCATTTTCTCCATCAAATCTTCAAAAAAGAATTGTAATATTGGGTTATTCCTTTAGAAAAGGGGTAAAGCCATGGCATCTTCCGGTATCCTGAAAAAAACGCTGAAAATAGATGGGATGACTTGCGTGAACTGTGAAAACAGAATCGAACGCAAGCTTCAAAATACGCCAGGCATATTGGAGGCAAAAGTGAGTTATTCGGGCGGTACCGCGGCTGTCACCTATGACAAAAGCGCAATAACGCTGGAAGAGATCACCGGGATCATTGAAAAGCTGGACTACAAGGTCAAAAGCGCTGTGGACCTGAAAGAGTCCAAAACAAATATCATAAAGACGCTTGGCGTCGTCCTCGTGCTGTTTGCGCTGTATATGCTTGCAAACCGCTTTGGCGTGCTGAATATATTCAATTCCTTTCCCCAGGCGGAAAAGAACACGGGCTACGCCATGCTGTTTGTGATCGGCCTTTTGACTTCCGTGCACTGTGTGGCCATGTGCGGGGGCATCGGCCTGTCCCAATGTGTGCCGCAGGGAAATGCTGTAGCGGACGGCGGAAAATGGTCCGCCCTTCGGCCCAGCCTTCTATATAACTTGGGCAGGGTCATTTCCTACACGGTGGTAGGCGGGATCGTGGGCGCCATCGGCTCGGTTGTCAGTTTTTCCGGTATGTTCAAGGGTATTGTGCAGCTTGCGGCCGGGGTCTTCATGGTCATTATGGGGCTGAATATGCTCAATCTCTTCCCCTGGCTGAAAAAATGGAACCCCAGGATGCCCAAAATTTTTGCACGTAAAATAAACCGCGAGAAGGGGCGCAGCAACAGCCCGCTGTACGTGGGGCTCTTGAACGGGCTTATGCCCTGCGGCCCGCTGCAGGCGATGCAGCTGTATGCCTTATCCACAGGGAATCCGCTGAATGGTGCGCTGTCTATGCTTTTGTTCAGCCTGGGCACCGTGCCGCTGATGTTTGGCCTGGGCGCGCTCAGTTCCATGTTGAGCAGGAAGTTTACACACAGGATGATGCGAGTCAGCGCTGTGCTGGTTACCGTGCTTGGCGTCTTTATGTTCTCTAGCGGCATGAGCCTTTCCGGCATTTCGCTGCCTTCCGCCGGCGGGGGCGCAAAAGGCGAAAACGTTGCAGTGATCAAGGATGGCGTGCAATTGATAACCACAGGGCTGCCTTCCGGGCGGTATGAGCCCATCACCGTGCAAAAGGGCATCCCCGTAAAGTGGACCATACAGGCGAAAGACGGCGACATCAACGGCTGCAACAACAGGATCATCATCTCCCAATTCAACAAGGAACTGAAGCTTAAGGTAGGCGACAACGTGGTCGAATTCACGCCCTCGGATAGCGGCATCATCTCATACAGCTGCTGGATGGGCATGATCAGAAGCCAGATCACGGTGGTGGACGACTTAAATTAAACATATAAAGCCGATATGATATCCATGAAATTTATCTGAAAAGCCTCTTGACAAATCCGATATGGGCATCTATACTGGCGATACACCCCAGGGGGGTATAGTATCAAACCGGATGCGGGAGGGGATAAAACCTTGGCAAATGAGGTAATGGAAGATATTCAGTATACAAGCGGCCCGCAAGGGGATGCATCCATGTGTCCCCATTGCTCGCAAAGGAAAACAGTACGGGAGGAGAAGCTGCGCTCCACGCTCATAAGGCGGCTCAATTGCGTCGAAGGTCAGGTGCGCGGTATCAAGGGGATGGTGGAGAAGGATGTATACTGCGACGACATCTTAAACCAGATCGCGGCGGTACGCGCGGCGCTTACCTCCATCAGCAAGATCGTATTGGAAAACCACATTCATGGCTGCCTGGTGGAAAAAATCCGGAACGGCGAGGACGATGTGGTGGACGAACTGCTGACAACCATCGGCAAGCTCCTTTAAAGTAAAAGTTCCGGTACTTATGTGCCTTGAATAAAGGGATAATAACATTTGGAAAGGATGTATCCACGATGCCCTACACCAATAAAAACAGCAATAAGGCGGCCCCGAAGCCTAACAAAAAGCCGGCGGTCTATCTTTCGGGGGCTGCGGCCGTGGCCGTTGTGATTCTAGTCGCGGTACTGCTGTTAAAGCCCGGCGCTCCCGCCGCACAGCCTATTGCTCCCACAGCGCAGCCCACGGCACAGACGGCAGCCTCCACAGATGCACTCCTGGCGCAAACGCAAGCTCCCTCCGCCCAAAGCGGCATTGTGATTCCGATCAAGGATGTTACCGGGACAGCCACCTTCTACCCGATCACGGTGGATGGCGTCAAAATGGAGGCGCTCGCGGTAAAAGCGCCGGATGGCACCATCCGCACGGCTTTGAATACCTGTCAGGTTTGTTATGACTCCGGGCGGGGATATTACAAGCAGGAAGGCGATGTGCTTGTTTGTCAGAACTGCGGCAACCGCTTCCGCACAAGCGATGTGGAAAAGGTAAAGGGCGGCTGCAACCCGGTGCCGGTCATGGAAGAAGACAAGACCGTTACTGATGACACCATCACCATTCCGGTGGAATTTTTGCAAAAGGCCAAGGTGCTCTTCAGCAACTGGAAAAGATAATCCACAGCCGCCCGGTGTGTAAGGAAATACTCTTCTCAAAGCAGACAGCGGAAAGAAGAAAATTCGGGCGAAATCAGGAAAGGCTGGATAAACCATGAACAAGGAAACCATCAAAATCACCGGCATGACCTGCGCGGCCTGCGCCCAGCGTGTGGAAAAGGCGGTAGGCAAACTTAGCGGCGTTTTTAGCGCATCGGTGAACTTCGCTACCGAGAAGCTGACGGTGGAGTATGATACCGGAGTTTTATCCGGTTTGAATATAAAGGAAACCATCGAGAAAACAGGCTACGGTGTTGCGGAGGAAGCGCAAAACAGCCATGTGACCATCCCCATTGGCGGCATGACCTGCGCGGCCTGCGCCCAGCGGATTGAAAAGGGGCTTTCGAAGCTTAATGGCGTAGTGATGGCCAGCGTAAACTTTGCCACCGAAAAGGCCACCGTGGCTTACGACCCGCAAAAGGTACGGCTTAGCGCTCTGCGCCAGACCATTGAAAAGCTTGGTTATAAGGCGCTGAGCACCGAAAAGAACACTGTGGATGAAGATAAGCTTCGCAAGGAAAAAGAGATCCGCATGATGTGGATCAAGTTCATCGTATCGGCCACGTTCGGCATACCGCTTTTGTATATCGCCATGGCGCCCATGCTTACCTTTGTGAATTTGCCTATCCCACGCTTTTTGCAGCCCATGAGCTATCCTTTGGTGTATGCGCTAACGGAGATCCTGCTCACTATCCCCATTGTGATCGCCGGCAACAGGTTCTACCGGGTGGGCTTCAAGGCGCTGTTGAAGCGCAGCCCCAACATGGACTCCCTGATTGCCATCGGCACCACCGCGGCCATCGGCTACAGTTTGTATTCTACCTATCAAATCGCTACCGGCCATTTTGTATCCGTGGATAAGCTGTACTTTGAAACGGCCGGCGTCATCATCACCCTGATCATGCTGGGCAAAACGCTGGAGGCTGTTAGTAAGGGCAGAACATCGGAAGCCATCAAAAAGCTGATGGGCCTGGCGCCGAAGAACGCCATCGTCATTCACGATGGGCAGGAAGTGGAAACGCCCATTGACGAAGTGGAAATCGGCGACATCATTCTGGTAAAGCCGGGAGAAAAGATCCCTGTGGACGGCATTGTGCTGGAGGGCAGCACAACCGTGGATGAATCCATGCTCACCGGGGAAAGCATGCCCATTGACAAGAAGGCCGGGGATAAGGTATTTGCCGCCACCATCAACGCAAACGGCGTGATCAGGTTCGAGGCGAAAAAGGTGGGCGCCGATACGGCCCTCAGCCAGATCATCAAGCTGGTGGAGGATGCCCAGGGCAGCAAGGCGCCCATTGCCAAGATGGCGGACATCGTTTCGGGATACTTTGTTCCGGTTGTATGTGTCATCGCGGTACTGGTATTTGCCGCATGGCTCTTGGGCGGTGAATCCCTTTCCTTTGCGCTGACAGCCTTTGTATCCGTGCTGGTCATCGCCTGCCCCTGCGCATTGGGCCTGGCCACGCCTACCGCGATTATGGTGGGCACCGGCAAGGGTGCGGAATACGGCATTCTCATCAAAGGCGGTGAGGCGCTGGAAACCACCCATAAAATCAATACCATCGTGTTTGACAAGACGGGCACCATCACCGAGGGCAAGCCTGAGGTAACGGATATCCTTCCCGCGGGGGATATCACAAAGGAACGGCTTTTGCAATTGGCGGCCTCCGCCGAAAAGGGATCTGAGCATCCCCTGGGTGCGGCCATTGTGAGAGGCGCTGAAAAAGAGAACTTGACATTCATAAAGGGCGAAGAGTTCAGCGCAATTCCCGGCCGCGGCATTGAAGTGATAATTGACGGCGTTAAGATGCTGATCGGCAATAAAAAGCTGATGGGCGAACGGGATATTTCCCTCATGGAGCTGACGGCGGAATCCGACCGGCTGGCGGGTGAAGGAAAAACGCCCATGTATGTCGCCATGAACGGGAAGATCGCCGGCATCATCGCCGTGGCCGACGTGGTAAAGGAAAGCAGCGCTAATGCCATAAAAAAGCTGAATGAAATGGGCATTGAAGTGGCCATGATTACCGGCGACAATAAAAAGACGGCCGAAGCCATCGCCAAACAGGTGGGTATCACCAGGGTACTGGCCGAGGTGCTGCCCCAGGATAAATCCAGCGAGGTCAAAAAGCTGCAGGCCGAGGGCAGGAAGGTGGCCATGGTGGGCGACGGCATCAACGATGCCCCCGCGCTGACCCAGGCCGACGTAGGCATCGCCATCGGTTCCGGCACTGACGTGGCCATGGAATCCGCTGATATCGTGCTGATGAAGAGCGACCTGATGGATGTACCAACCGCCATTCAACTGAGCAAGAGCACCATCCGCAACATCAAACAAAACCTGTTCTGGGCGTTTGGCTATAACACGGCAGGCATCCCTATCGCCGCGGGGCTGTTGTACCTGTTCGGCGGGCCGCTGCTGAATCCCGTCATCGCGGCGGGAGCCATGGCGCTAAGCTCCGTCTCGGTACTTACCAACGCGCTGCGTTTGAAGAGGTTCAAGCCTTATCATAAATAGATGAAAGAAAAGGACGGGTATATGTTATGATAAAAAAGATTTCCTTGGCAGCTCTCATTCTGGCGGCATTGTTCGTACTCGCTTCCTGCACCCAATTGGATGTGGTGGGCAATGAATCCATAAACTCCTTTGAAAAGCTGATGGGCGCAACCACCAGCCTAGTCACCAAAGATGAAATGAACGGCGGATGGTCGCTGAAAGCGCCGGATGACAGCGCAAGGTTCATATGGAGCTGGGACTTTAGCAAGAGCCCCCTCCACGACGTCATGCTGGAGCTGGACGCGACGCCCTTTGTGAACGCCGGGCTGGATGTAAGCAAGCTTCCCGCCGGCATGGCTTATGATAACATGCTTATGGTGGGCACAAAGATCGGCACCCAGGCCCTTGCGTATAGCGGCGAAGCGACGCCTCTTGCATCCTTCAAAAAGATCGTGGAGATTTCGCGCCCCTCTATCAAGTACCACACCGCGCTGGACCATTACGGCGTGGATTTGGGCAGCGGCAATGCATTTGAATTTGCCAAGGATATGAGCACCAACGACAAGGATATCGTTTTCGTACTGGATCCCAAGGTTTTGACCGACGCCGGCGTGGATCCAAACAAGGTGGAAGGCTGGGTATTCGCCAAGGTCAAGGTGGATGACGCCAACGGCAAGCCCATCGAAGTGGATAAATTTTTGAAGCCCTTCAGCCTGCAGTAATGTGCGGCTGATAAAATAAGGAGGAAGCAATAATGCAAACGGTACTTTTGAATGTGGAAGGTATGTCCTGCTCCCATTGCGAGAAAGCAGTCAAAAACGCTGTCGGTGCGTTAAGCGGCGTAAAGAGCGTTGCGGTAAGCCTCAAGGACAAAACCGTGACCGTGGAACATGATCCTGGCACAGCAACCCTGGAACAGATCAGGCATGAGATTGAAGACCAAGGCTATGAAGTAAAGTGAAAAATAGTCTGAATCCCCTGCTTCGCAGGGGATTCAGACTTACTGGCGAACAAATTGTTGCAGAAGGAGGCGCAAGGTATGAAACACAATCTAAAAACCCGGCTGTTTTCCGCCTTTGCGCTTATCGTGCTCGTAACGGTGGGCCTGATCAGCATCCTGGCCAATGTGCTGATCGGAAACCGCTTCACGGCCTATATCGCCCGGCAGCAGGAGCAGAAAACGCAGGAGATCACAACAGTTATCAGCCAGCAATATTCGGATGCCACGGGCACGTGGGATGTGGCGTCCATCCATGCGCTGGGCATGTCCGTTTTGTACGACGGCTATGTCATCAAGGTATACGATGCGGATAACCGTGTGCTGTGGGACGCACAAACCCACGATATGAGCTTGTGCGCACAGGTCATGGACGATATATTTGCGCGGATGTCCAAAATGTACCCGAAGATGAACGGCGGCTTTTCCACCAAATCGATCCCCATGGCAAGGGACGGAAAGACGCTGGGAACGGTCAATATCATGTATTACGGGCCGTTTTTTTTAACCGAGGAGGATAATCTGTTTTTGAGCGCGCTCAATACCGTTACGCTGGGGGTCGGCGCGCTGTCCCTGATAGTCGCCGCCATTGTGGGGGCCGTATTGGCCAAACGGTTAAGCCAGCCCATATTAAAAACTGCGGACGTGGCAAAACAGATATCCGATGGCCATTATGGCGTACGCATTCAGGAAAAAGCCGATACAAAAGAAGTCAACCTACTCATATCCTCCATCAACAACTTGGCCGAGGTTCTGGGAAGACAGAACAGCCTTCGAAAGAAACTGACGGAGGATGTATCCCATGAGCTTAGAACACCCATTTCCATCGTGCAGCTGCACATCGACGCCATGATCGACGGCGTTTGGGATCTGTCGGTGGACAAGTTGAAAACATGCCGCGATGAGCTGGACCGCATGGAAAAGCTGGTGGGGGATATCGCAAACCTGAGCGAGGCCGAGCAGGACGATTTGCAGCTTAACAAGACGCAGACCGATTTAAAGGAGCTTGCGCAAAAGGCCGCGGATTCCTTTGCGGCGGAAATCAAGAATAAAGGGCTGCACCTAAAAGTGAACGGCAGTCCGGTCATGATTTTGGTGGACAAGGACAGGATCAGCCAGGTGTTGTGGAATCTTTTGTCCAACGCTGTCAAGTATACGGAGGCAGGCGGGCATATCATCATGGAAGTTATAGAAACGGCGGGAAACGCGGTTTTACGGATTTCAGATGACGGTATAGGCATCGCCAGGGAAGATCAACCCCTCATATTTGAACGGCTCTACAGAACAGACAGATCCCGCAGCCGCAACACGGGCGGCGCAGGCATCGGCCTGGCTATTGTCAAATCCATCGTGGAGGCTCATGGCGGTAAAGTTACCGTGGAAAGCGAGCCTGGGAAGGGCAGCTGTTTTGAGATCGTTCTGCCAAAGAAATGAGCGCTGACTACCTCCTTCTGCCGCCTGCGGGCTCCGTAGCCGAAGCGCCGGCAGTGCCGGATGAAGCAAGGCGGAGGAGGCTGGGGGAGGTCCACTGCATCTGTGCCGAGAACAATTTTTGAGCAATGTTATTGGCCCGAACCCTGCCGGTTTAGGCCTTTTTCTTTTGTATTCTTTCTGTTATACTAAATTATGGAATACGGATACCGCCCTTATAACTCCGGCGTGCGAAGTGAACAATGAACGATGAATATTGAGCAGTGAAAATACAATATCCTCGGACAACAGAGGGAGGTACCTCCATGGAACAATGGAAAAACAAACTCAAGGCGGACCCTACGGAATGGCTGCTGGAGGATACTGATCCTTCGGTGCGGTATTTCACGCTGAAGGACATCCAAGGCAGGCCGGAGGATGATCGGGCCGTGCAGGATGCAAGGCAAAGCATCATGCAAAAAGGCATGGTTCCCGATATCCTTTCTAAGCAGCGCGATCCCGCGTACCTGAAAAACTACCCGGGGTTTTATACAAGAAAGTACGACGGTCTTGTGTGGACGCTGATCCTTATGTCGGAGTTGGGCGCCACGGCCAATGATCAGATACGGGAGCAATGCGAATACCTGCTTGCCCATTCCCAGGAAACAGGGGATGGCGGCTTCTCCATGCATGAGGCGGTAAAAACGGGCGGCGGCAGGTTAAGCGAAGTGGTCCCCTGCCTTACCGGAAACATGGTATGGAGCCTTATCCGAATGGGCTTTTTCGACAATCCGGGGGTACAGAGGGGACTTAACTGGCTGACGAGATTCATGCGCTTCAACGATGGTGAGGAATTGGAGCCCCAGGTTCCGCCATACGATCGTAATGAAACCTGCTGGGGCAGGCACACCTGCCACATGGGCGCAGTCAAGGCGCTCAAGGCATTCGGCGCCGTGCCGAAGGATAAATCGACCGCCGAAATAAACGATACGGTTCAAAGGGCCGTCGAGTTCATATTGATTCACCGTATCTACAAGCGCAGCCATGATGTGAACCGTGTATCAAAACCCGGCTGGCTGAAATTCGGCTTCCCCTTGATGTACCAGACGGATGCGCTGGAAATACTGGATATCCTGACTGCGCTTCACATAAAGGACAGCCGCATGGAAGACGCCGTACGGGTCGTTATCGAAAAGCAGGACGGCGCGGGCAGATGGAAATTGGAGAACACTTACAGCAGCGACCGGCTGCTGATCCCCTTCGGGCAGTTGAACGAACCAAACAAATGGATTACGCTTAGGGCCATGCGGGTGCTGAAACGGTACGAATCAAATTAGCCTAAATTAGACTTCAAGCTGTGTAAATAGCCGGGAATCGGTAAGAGATACCCGGCTTTTTCATTTTCCTTGACACCCCTTCCATTGCTTGGTATGATTCGCTTGAGATCAATAGCTTTTGTACGTCTCTCTTACCAGCCCTTATCCCAAGGAGGCTTTTTGTTGAAACTGCATTTTGCAAGGCGCAGCTCCGATGATACGGTTTTGCGGCGCAATATTGGTGAAACACCCTTGGCGCATATATTGCGGATAATGAAATCATTGGGGCTGACCTTAGGGATTACCGCACTGGCTACACTCATATCCATGACATTCAGAAGCCTGGGGTTTCATGAATCCAACTTCATCATGACATACAACCTGGGCGTTGTACTGATTGCCTACCTTACGGACGGTTATTTGTACAGTATCGCAGCATCCCTTATGGGGATGCTGACATACAATTATTTTTTCACTGTGCCCTACTATACGCTGCTTGCCTACAGCCCGGAGTACCCCGTCACATTCATTATTATGCTCATTGCGGCGCTGATCGCAAGCTCCCTTACCGCGCAGGCCAAGCGGGAATCCCAGCGGGCCGAAACCAGGGAAAAACGCATTCGGATTTTGTACCAGTTGGAAAAGAACATGCTGGCCGTGAACAGCAAGCCGCAGCTTTTGAAGGTGGCCGCCAAGGATATCAGCGGCTTGTTTGATGCTTCCGTCATAATCTGCGCCGCAGACTTAAGCGGTGAACTGAACATGCGCCACGTGGAAGGCACGGATACGTTTTTGGATGAGCGGGAAAAGGCAGCTATGATGGAAACCTTCCGCTCCGGCTTGTCCAGCGGCGCCGGCAAGGAGCTGTTCAGTTCCTGCGGGGCTTATTACCTCCCCGTCAGCGGCCCCAGCGGTGTTCTGGGCGTCATCGGCATAGCCTTCCCCGACAAATATGTGCTCTCGGAAAGCCAGAAGATGTTCCTGGATACTATCGGCGCCCAGATCGCCTTGGCATTGGAGCGGGAGCGGCTGTATGAAAAGCAGCAGCGCACCAAGATGGAAATTGAAAAGGAACGGTTAAGGGGCGACCTGCTCCGCTCCGTATCCCATGACCTGCGCACGCCGCTCACCAGCATTATGGGCTCCGTAGGCACCATGATCGAAAACTATGACGATCTGGACGACACGGTTCGAAAGGATTTTTTGGGTGACGTCTATCAGGAGGCGGAGTGGCTCAGCACCTTGGTGGAGAACATACTGAGCCTGACACGGCTGGAGGGCGGAAAGATCACCCTGCACAAGGAAATGGAAGCGGTAGAGGAGATCGTTGCCGAAGCCGTATCCCGCGTGAAAAAGCGCGCCAGCCAGCATGAGATTAGCATCGATATCCCCCAGGATCTTTTGATGATCCCCATGGACGGCACACTGACCGAGCAGGTGCTGGTGAACCTTTTGGACAATGCCATCAAGCATACGCCCGCAGGCTCCTCCATTGCAATCACTGTGCGTGAGGAAGGCTCAAAGGCAGTATTCGAGGTCAGCGACAACGGGAACGGGATCCCGGAAAACGATCTCCCCTTTATTTTTGACCGCTACTTTACGCGGCCAAGCGGAGGCGTGAAAAGGCATGGCATAGGCATCGGGCTTTCCATTTGTAAATCCATTGTGGAGACCCACGGTGGCACCATCCTCGCGCAAAACAAGTCTTCAGGCGGCGCAATTTTTCGCTTTACGCTGCCAATGGAGGAATAGCCTATGAATCCGCTGATTCTTGTTGTGGAAGATGAAAAACCCATACGCCACTTCATCAAGGTGGCGCTGGAAACGCAAAAGTACAGCTGTCTGGAAGCGCAGGACGGCACCACGGCGCTTTCCCTCACAACCTCCCATCATCCGGACGTGATGGTGTTGGATCTGGGGCTGCCGGACATGGATGGGCTGGATGTGATCCGCACCGTCCGCACATGGTCCGCCATGCCGGTCATTGTTGTTTCCGCCCGCGGGCATGAACGGGAAAAGGTACAGGCGCTGGATATGGGGGCCGATGATTACCTGACCAAGCCGTTCAGCATTGCGGAGCTTCTGGCCCGTATCCGCGTTTCGTTGCGGCGCATGGCGCAGGAACAGGGCGAGGGGACGGGCGTTACCTCCTGGCGGCTTGGTGAATTGTTTATTGACTACGACAAGCGGCGGGTCATTTTTGGCAATGAGGAAATCCACCTGACGCCAACGGAATATCACCTGCTGACGCTGCTTTCCAGCCATCACGGCAAAGTGCTGACCCACAGGTTTCTCATACAAGAGATATGGGGCGGCGCACCGCAAAGCGATACCCAGTCCCTTCGTGTCTGCATGGGGAATCTGCGCCGCAAGATTGAAAAGGACCCGGCCCAGCCCAAGTACATCGTCACGGAGGTAGGCATAGGCTACAGGATGGTGGACGAAGTATAGCCAAGAAAACGAGATTTCGTTTTCTCGGCATTGCACTTTTCACCAGCGGTCGGTGAAAAGTGTAAGGAAAGCTTGCTCTTAAAGCACCCCGCGCGCCCGGCAAAGCCGGGCGGCACGATTACGATTGAAGGGCTCCGTAGCCGAAGCACCGCCTGTGACGGATGAGGCGAGGCGGAGGAGGCTGGCGAAACGAGCAATGCGATCGTCAGTGAGCAGTGTGATGATTGAGCCAGATGGAAAGGAACCACCTTCAATGCATCCCTGAAAGTTTACTCGAATTTGTTGATGGTCTGCGCCGCCTTTATGGCGGCTTTTCCATTTTCACAAAAACCTCACACCGCCGGATTCATATTCACACCATCCTTATGCCGCACCATCTATAATACAATCATTCCCCGGAAAGGAAGGATTGTATATGAAAAAGAATGTACCGTCTCCCGCTTTTTCCACTGAGATCGAAAGGGCGGTTTTAGCTTTAAAAGCACGGGATTTTTCATCGTCCCGCCAGATCTTATCAGGCGCCATGGCGATGAATATGGATGCCCCGGAACCCCACAACCTTCTGGGCATTTTGTATGAGCTTCAGGGCGACGATGTGGCCGCCAGGCAGCATTACCGCGCCGCCTATGCGCTGGACCCCACCTACAAGCCTTCCTGCCGCAATCTGGAAAGGCTTACGATGTACGGCTTTAACGTTGCCGAAAACTATGATTACGGCGCGTATGCATCGGGAGATAAGGCCGGGCTGACAACCGAAGCCTGATATGGCAAAGAACAAAAATGGGGTGAAGTAATATGTATGTCATTATTGCGGGCTGCCGCAAGGTGGGTTCTAACCTCGCGCTGGAACTTTCACAGGAAAACCACGATGTGGTCGTCATCGACAGCGATCCCAGCCATTTTGAAGCGCTTGGTTCGGGTTTCAACGGTGTGACCATCACAGGCCTGCCCATTGACGAAGATGTACTGCGCAGCGCGGGCGTAGATCAGGCCGATGCGCTGGCGGCCGTTACAGACGACGATAACATGAACATCATGGTTTCCCAGGTGGCCCGGGAACTGTTTCATGTTCCGCATGTCATTACCAGAGTGTATGATCCCCAGCGTGAGACCATCATGGCGAAAATGGGGCTGACCACCATCTGCCCCACAACGCTGGCTGTTGCAAAGCTCAAGAGCCAGCTTTTAAGCGAAAGCCCGGTGGACACTTTGAATATTCACGGTACGGGTGTTACCTTTCGCGTGATCAAGCCCCAGCGGCGTTTTTTGGGCAAGAACATGGGCGAAGCCAAATATGAATCCATTCTTGGCATCATCAGAAACGATACGTTTTCCTTGTTGACACCCAAAACGGTCATCGAACCCAGCGATATGCTTGTCGTTGCCGAATATGCGGCTTTGGGAGAGTGAGTCGATTGTTTATCATTATTGTTGGCGGAGGAAAGGTTGGGTACTATCTGGCCAAAACGCTCGCCCCAGAAAAGCACAGAATCGTTCTGATAGACGAGGACGAAGCACAATGCAATAAAATTGCAGGGGAATTGAGCGATCTTGGCATCGGCCTTGTACACGGTGACGGTACGGACATCAATTATCTGAATGACGCTCAAATAGCTGATGCGGATATCCTGATTGCTGTTACAGGCCACGACCAGAACAATCTTGTGGCCTGCCAGCTGGCCAAACAGTATTTCAAAGTACCCCGCACCATTGCCAGGGTCAATAATCCCAAGAACATTCAGGTCTTCAAACAATTGGGCGTCGATTCCGTGGTCAGCAGCACCGCGCATATCGCCGCCATCATCGGCCATGAGGTGGATTGGGCCAGCATCAACCAAATGCTCAAGCAAAAGGTGGGCGACTTTCGCATTAAGGACATGCCCGTTTCGCAATCTTCCCCGGCGGCCGGCAAATCGGTGGCAAACCTGGACCTGCCCAAGGGCACCATACTGATTTCCGTCATCCGGGATAAGGATGCCTTCATTCCCGATGGGCAGACGCAGATCCATGCCGGTGACAGCGTTATTGCCCTTTCCCATGACGGCAATATGAAAAAGCTGACCGAATACTTTTCCAGCTGATGGGAGGAAGGCCTCATGAAAAAAATCCGCGACGGGCTTTTAGGCATGCTGGCGGAGATACTGTTTGCCGGCGGGCTGATCCTTGTGTGTTTTGTCGTTTCGCTTTTGAACGGGTGGTGAAGTGCGTATGATGGAAAAACGGAGTCATGAAAGCCAGCTTGGACCCATTTGTTATTATGTTGGCATTGTTATCGTAGGCTTGGGGCTGGTGGAACTCATTCCCCTTGTCACTTCGCTTCTATACAGGGAATGGCCTGTTTTGATTGATTTTACCATTGGCGCTTCCATTTCGCTATTGATCGGCGGATCGCTGATGCTTTTGTTCTTAAAATACCGCAGGCGAAAGCTTCACTGGGGCGAAGGCATGGTGGTTACCGCCGGGGCCTGGTTTGTGGGCATGCTGCTGTGCGCGCTGCCCTATTATCTGAGCGGAAGTTATTTAAGCTACCTGGACAGCTGCTTTGATGTGATGAGCGGCTTTACCACCACAGGGCTTACGTTGATTCAGGATATGGACCATTTGTCCAACGGCATCAATATGTGGCGCCACTTGCTGACCTTTGTAGGCGGCCAGGGCATGGTGGTGCTGGTTTTAACGGTGCTGATCAAGGGTTCCAGCGGCGCGTACAAAATGTATGTGGGTGAGGGCAAAGATGAGCGGCTCATGCCCAATGTGGTCCATACCTCAAGGTATATCTGGCTGATCAGCATGGCCTATCTTGCGGCAGGTACGCTTTGCCTGTGGATCGCGGGGCTTAGGGCCGGCATGGCGCCGGATCGGGCTTTCCTGCACGGGCTGTGGATCTTCATGTCAGCGTGGAGCACGGGCGGCTTCGGACCCATGTCCCAAAATATCCTTTACTATCATGATGCGCTGTATGAAATCATCACCATTGTGTTTTTCATTATCGGCTCCTTCAATTTTGCGCTGCACTATGCCGCATTTACGGGCCGTAAAAGAGAACTGACAAAGAATGTCGAAACGATCTCCTTTACTATAACTGTCACCGTGCTCACATTGATTGCAACACTGGGGCTCATGCAACTGAAGGTCTACCCCGGCGCTGTGGCCATGTTCCGCAAAGGGTTTTACCAGCTTATCTCCGGCCACACCACCACCGGTTTCATGTCCATCTATGCCAAGCAGTTCTACAACGAATGGGGCGACATCGCTCTGTTCGCCATCATTATCGCCATGCTTATCGGCGGAAGCGCCTGTTCCACGGCCGGCGGCTTCAAAGGATTGCGGATGGGCATTATCTTCAGCGCCTTCCGCAAGGATGTCAAGCGCATGGTGCAGCCTGAATCCATGGTGTCGGTGCAAAAATACCACCATATCAAGGATGTTATCCTGGATGACAACATTGCAAGAAATGCGCTATTGATCGTGATGGCCTATATTGTGACCTTTACGCTGGGTACGCTCATCGGCATGCTTTGCGGGTATCCCTTTGGCCTGGCAGCTTTCGAGTCGGCCTCGGCTACTGGAAACGTGGGCCTGAGCGCAGGCCTTACCTCGGTAGCCATGCCGGCGGTATTGAAGGTCACTTATATCATCATTATGTGGCTGGCCCGCCTGGAGTTTATGTCCATTCTGGCCCTGGGCGCGTATTTTGCGATGAAGGTGAAAAAGAAATGTCAAAGATCATAGCCGCAATCCTGCTTGTCATAATCATCGTTGTATCGCTTCCCGCCCTGGCCTCGGCCGTGAATATTTCCAGCACCGATCTGATTGAAAAGGCAATGGAACTAGACGGGCAGGAGATAGTGTTTACAGGGGAAGCTGTAGGCGATATCATGGTTCGGGGCGGTTATACCTGGATCAATGTATCCGACGGATCAAACGCAATAGGCATTTGGGCGGAAAATCAGCTAATGTCCGGGATTGCCATGGCCGGCAGGTATAAAGTGCACGGCGATGAGGTGAAGATTACTGGCATATACCACCGCGCCTGCCCGGAGCACGGCGGCGATCTGGATATCCACGCCGTGAAAATGGAGCTTATGGAAAAGGGATATGCTGTGGCCGAAAGTACAGAGCCCTGGAAGCTGCCTGCCGCCGTGGTGTTGGCAACCGCCGCTGTGATCCTGTTTGCGTATATGATCATAAGACGGCGGGGGCTTAAGCTATAGTTTGCAAACAAAAAGACCCATGATCGGGTCTTTTTGTTTGCATGTAACTTCTAAAACCATTTCTTCTTTTTGAAATAATACACCATGCACGCAGCAATGATAAGCATCACCAGCCAAATAACGCCATACCCCCAGGGCCAGGTAAGCTCAGGCATATAATGAAAGTTCATGCCGTAAACACCTGCGATGAACGTCAGCGGTATGAAGATGGTGGATATGATGGTCAGCACCTTCATGATCTCGTTTAGCTTGTAGCTGGTATTGGATATATGCAGGTCGGTGAGGCTTGAAAGCAGCTCCCGGCTGGTTTCCGTGGAATCTATGGCCTGCGCGATATGGTTGTACACGTCCCGAAGATAGGGTTCTGTGGAGGCTGCGATCAAGGGCGTTGATTCCTTTCCCATCAGGGAGGCCACGTCTCTGAGCGGCCAGATGTATCGGTTCAAACGCAGCAGCGAATTTTTGATCCTACGGATCGCAGACAAATGCTCCTGGGTGGTTGTGGCAATCACTTTTTCTTCCAGCGTGTCGATCCTCTCGTTTAAAACTTCCAGCACATCGAAGTACCCTTCCACCACGGCATCCAGAAGCAGATAGATCAGGTAATCGGCTCCGGAATTGCGCACATGCGCACCCTTTGAGTCGATCCAGCCGCGGATGGTATCAAACACATCCCCTTTGACTTCGCCGACTGTGATCACATAGTTCGTTCCCAGCAAAAAGTTGACATGCTCCACCACCATATCTTCGCCGGAAAAATAGATCATCTTGGCCACAATATACAGGAAATTGGGGTATACCTCAATCTTGGCGCGCTGCTCCTTGTTTAAGATGTTGTGTATCACCAGCGGATGGATGTGAAAGGCGCCGCACAGCCTTTCCAGTGCATCTTCCGTATACTGGCCGTCCACATTGATCCAACGGACGCGCTTTTCGGGTATACGGGCGAGTGCCGCAAATTCCTCCGGGCGGGAGTATGGCACCGTATATGTTTTTCGCTGCTCCGCGTCATACTCGATCACCTCGACCGCGTCCATAGGATCGCCGGCATCCGTGCTTTGTTTATGATTGAGAACCTTCCCATCCACCGGGAACCGCCCCCTCAGCAAGAATCTTTGCCGCAGCCTCCTTTCCTATTCGATGGACGCCGGGCGATTCCTTTCTTGGAAAGGCGCATTCTTTCAGGCGGCTTTTTGAACGGCCTTTTCCCGGGCGGCGCGCAGGCTTAATAAGATCATGCCCCCCAATATCATAAGCCCGCCCGCAAGCTTCACAACATCCGGCCTTTCGTGAAGGATCACAACGGACAGCAGCGCGGAGGAAAAGGGCATCATGCCGGAATATGCGGCGGCTGTCAGTGCTCCGCACCGCCTGATGCCCTCATACCAGCAGATGAAGGCCAGCGCCGTCACAAACAGGCCGTACCACATAAGCGCCAGCCATTCCGTAAGGCCGATGGCGCAAAGACGGCAAATGGGCTGCTCCCCAATAGCCGGGATCAGGCAAAAGGCAAGCGCCATAAAGGATACGATGGCCGTTTGAACGGGCGGCTCCACCTTTAAAAGGCGGCTGCTATTGCCCTTCATCGCAAACGCTCTGGAAAATGTGTTGAACAGCGCTTCGCAGGCGGCGGCGCAGATCACCAGCATATTGCCCCCGATATTGCTTGCGGAAAAGGCGCTGCGCGGTGCAAAAAGACCCTGTATGAGCAGCACGCCAGCGACAGTCAGGCCAATGCCCGCCATCTTTTTGAAGCCCGCACGTTCCTTCAAAAAAACCATGGCCAGTACCGCCGTTATGGCCGGAGTCGCGCTTGTCAAAATTCCGGCCTCCCCGGAACTTGTCCTTTCCAGGCCGCTTAACAGGAACATGCGGAACAGGAATATCCCGCACAGCGCCTGCACGGCCAAAAAGAGATATCCCTTGGGCGAAAGGGCGGCAGCGGCTTTCATTATCTTTTGACAATAGACAGGCAGCAGGAACGCCAGCGCAAAAAACAGGCTTACTGCCGTGATCGTGAAAACGCCCAGTTTTCCGGATACGAACCGGCCCGCGATCACGCTTGTTCCTGCCAGCGTAAAGGCTGAAAACAAAAATGCGGGACCTTTCATGCCATGTGCCATGCTTCCATCCTCCCGAATGCTTCCATTGTTCTAAAAGCCATGGTATGATTATAGCCGGCAAACTGGTATGGTAAAGTGCCAGTATAACGTGCATATTTGCAGTCCGGTTGGAGGAAGTATGCTGGGTATTGAATGGAACGGCCAGACAGGGCGGCCCATAAAGCGCCGGCTGTATGAAGCGCTTAGGGAGCGCATTACAAACGGAAGCTTGAAAGCCGGCGAAGCACTACCCTCCACAAGGGAGCTGGCACAGGCTTTGAATATATCCCGCAGCACCGTGTGCGAAGCATACGAGATGCTTTTGTCGGAGGGATACCTTTTGAGCCGCCGGGGCGCCAGGACCGTGGTGAACGGCAGCCTTGCCCTGGAAAAACTTCCGGACGCGCTAACCAATCTGCCGGAGCCAGGCCGGACCTTTACGACGGATTTCAGAACCGGCAGCCCTGATTTGGACCTGTTCCCCAAATTCCTCTGGCATCAAATGATGCGCCGCGCTATGAATGAGATGCCCCTTTCCAGTTACGGTTACACAGGTCCCCAGGGGCTTAACGGGCTGCGCCTTGAAATAGCGGGCTGGCTGTACCGCAGCCGGGGCCTTAACGTACAGCCGGACGATGTATTCATCACCGCCGGCGCGACCCACGCGCTGCATCTTGCCGCCGATCTTTTGTTTGAAGGAGGCCGGGCGCTTTTGGCGGAGGATCCGTGCCACTCGGGCATGCTGGAGACATTTTTGAACAGGGGCTGCAAGGTGCTGCCCGTGCCCGTGGACGAACAGGGCATTTTGACTGGTCTTTTGCCCGGCGATGATGCCGCCTTTGCCGTGTATGTCACACCTTCCCACCAGTTTCCGCTGGGCGGCATACTCCCCGCCGCCCGCCGGGCCGCGCTCATCCGCTATGCAAGGGATAAGGAGATATACATCATCGAGGATGATTACGACAGCGAGTTCCGCTACTGCGGCGATCCGGTCGCCCCGCTGTATTCCCTGGACCCCCAGCGTGTGGTCTATGTGGGCACGTTCTCAAAAACGCTCTTCCCGGCTCTCAGGATCGGTTTTGTGCTTCTGCCAAAAATTCTTCAAAAGAAATGGGGGGATTTGCGCACCCATACGGATGTGCAGAACCCCGTCTTCGAGCAGGCTGCCCTTTGCATGCTCCTTCAAACACGCAAGCTGGACAGGCACATTCAAAAAATGCGCAGAGTGTACGGCCAGCGGCGCCAGGCGCTGCTGGATGCGCTTACGGATGCCTTCGGAAAAGGATTCATTCCTTGGGGCGACGCGGCGGGGCTGCACCTGGCCGTACAATTTCCGGGCATACGCTTTGGCGAGGCTTTCCGTAAAGCCTGCCGGGACCTGGGCATATATGTGACGCCTGTCTGCCGTCATTGCATACAAAAAGACAGCCATCAGGACAAGCTTCTCCTTGGCTACGGCCATCTTACCCCTGAGAAGATCCGGACCGGCATATCTCTCCTTGCAAAGGCGGTGCGTGAGGGGACGGAAGAACAGTGATAATAAAGCGGGATGGGAGCATTTCAAAAAAATCTCCCTTCCCGCACCCATCCCTGAACAACTTCATTTTTGTATTCGGTTGCTTTGTACAGCATAAGCAATGAGTTCCAATTCATTCCATCAGTCAGCTCGTATTCTCCTCTTTGGGTCCAGGGCCCGCAAGCCCTTGGCCGTTTTAAGGGGGTGATGGAGAGTGCAGGGAGAATCGTTTAATCACGGCGAATAACATACAGGTATCTTGCGCTGAACTTTAAAAACTCCTCATAGCTCATATCTTCATCAATCGATTCCGTAAACGCGTTTTCATACAATATCCTGGTTTCTTCCGCCTCAAATTCCTGCTTCATGCCGGAAAGAACAATCTTTTTGCGCCGCATGACATCATAATGGCTTTTCGTGAGATCGAACACTTTATAGGGGATCTGTCCCTCCTTTAATGCTTTGGCCAGCCCCGTTCCATGCGGTGTCAGTTTATTCAGCGGATCATCATTGGAAAGCCTGAATTCGCTGAAGTAAGCTGCGAAGCACCCGCCCGGTTTTACCCAACACAGGATTTTCCGCAAGATCCTTAAAAGGTCGTCTGCAAAATAGAGCGTATCTACAGAAAGCACCGCGTCAAAGCTTTGCTCTTCGTAATCTATATCATTGATGCTTCCCTTGCGAAAAAACAAGTTCTCTTTCCCCGCGATCCTTTTGTTCGCAGCCTCGATGGCGGTTCCGGATATATCGAAGCCGCAGCCTATTACGTCTTGAGTGGAGGCTATGTACTCCACCATCTTTCCGTTGCCGCAGCCCACGTCCAGCACCTTCCCATTGGGCTGTAAACGCACCTTTTCCAGCATGAATTCCAATTGCTCCATGTTGCTGAAACCCTGCTGCGAAAAATCCCGCCCGAATGCCTGTGTGCAGTACGACACATAGGCTTTGCTTTTCTCTACCGCCTCGTAAAATGTATCGTACCATAGACCGTTTGTCATAGAAACCTCCAAAATAATGTTCCTTTGCTGTTTATTCGACAAATTTTGTATTACGCTTGTCATCTGTATGAAAAGAATGGTATGATGTTACCAGTTATCCTTAATGATTATTGTACGAAAGCAAGTGGATATATGACGACCGATCTTATTAAGGTTTTGGTGGTCGATGACAACAAGGATTTGACTTTAATTATAAGCCGTTTATTTGCGCAGTACGCCGATATTGTTCCGGTGGGGACTGCAGGCAGCGGACTGGAAGCACTCGATATGATCCTGAAAGGCAAAATCGACGTAGTGCTGCTGGATATCATCATGCCCGGCATGGATGGCATGCAGGTGCTTGAGCAGATCATGCAGATGGGGGATAAAAGGCCCGCCGTCATTATTTTATCTGCTCTGGGCAGCAATGATATGATCAAGCGTGTGCTGGCGCTTGGCGCGGATTACTTTTTGGTAAAGCCCGTGGATGCCACAACCATGATTGAGAAGATACGGTTAGCCCACAAAGCGCACCGGGGCTTAAGGCTATCCAAAGTCGATATCTGACAATTCCATTTGAACAAGGCTTTCCAGCCCCATGCCGTTGTAGTCGGCGGCATACCCCGCATCCGCCACATGCATAACGGGCAGTGTTACATAAAACGTGCTTCCAACGCCAAGGCTGCTTTCAAACGCAATGCTCCCGCCCAGCAACTCTGTAAGGGCCTTGGTAATGGAAAGGCCTATGCCGCAGCCCTCGCTGGTGCGGGAAAGGGAAGTGTTTACCTGCCGGAAGCGGTCGAAGATCACATTCTTTTTCTCAATAGGAATTCCCTCGCCGTTGTCGGCTACGGTAATGATCACCTTGTCTTGAACCGCCTTAAGATCCACATGAATGGCGCCGCCTGGCGGCGTATGCTTCATGGCGTTGGATAAAAGGTTTAAAAGAATCCTTTCCAGCATCAGGCTGTCGGTGGACATGAACAATTGATCCATATTGCCGGCAAAATGAAGCGTCAGCCCCTTTTGTTTGGTATAGACGGCGGTGGAGGTCACGACGCTTTTCAAAAGTGCTATCACATCCGCCTGCTCCCAATGCGGCTCCATGAAGCCGGCATCCAGCTTTGTTATATCCAGCAGATTGGCTACCAGCCGCCTTAAGCGGTAGGCGTTCGTCCTCAGAATATTCACAAACTGGGTATGGTCATGGCTGTCTGGGTACGAGTTCTTTGTTTCCTGTTCCATCATATCGGTAAGCAGCACAATGATGGAAAGGGGTGTTTTGAACTCGTGGGAGATGTTGATAAAGAAGTCCGTGATCAGTTTGTTCTTCTCTTCCAATTCTTCCGTCTTGTGCTTAAGCTCCGTTTCCATGGCCTTTCTTAAGGTGATATCGTGCGCGATCCCGATAACGCCCTGCACGCTTCCGCCCTCATCAAGCCAAGGCGTTTTAGTGGACAGATACGTCCTTATTCCCCTGGGCGTAGGCACCTCTTCCTCAAAAGACCGTGCGGCATGCGATAAAAGTACCTGCCTGTCGTTTTCCATGATCTCCCTGGCTTTTTCCTGATCATCATAAATCCGGTCATCCGTTTTGCCTATGATCTTGTGCAGCGGCATGCCAATGGCCAGACTCAGAGCCCGGTTGCCCATCAGGATCGTGCTGTTTACATCCTTGAGGAAAATGGGGTCCTCCGTACCGTCGATGATGGCCTGAAGCAATGCTTCCTGCTGGCGCAAGGCCTGGGCTGACGCTTTACGCTCCGTTAGATCGTATATAATGTAGGTGCAGGCGCATCCGGCCGGCAGGGTGTGGTATGTGGCGGCAATTTCCACAGGAACGAGCCTCCCGCTCTTGCCCAGCATCTCCATTTCCACGGGCGATAAAAGCCCGCTCACTCCCCGTTCTGCATAGATCTCATAATCCAAACGGATGCGGCTTTGATGGAGCTTTGGCAGCAGTTCGAAAAAAGGGGTGCGGAAAAGTTCCTTTTTCTCATAGCACAGCATCCGCACAGCGGCCGGGTTGGCAAAAAATATCCTGCCCGTCTCATCCGCCGTAATGATTGCAGCTGTGGTATGATCCGCCAGCCTTAAATAGTTGTCTTTACCTTCTGCAAAGAAATCCGCCATGATGGCAGGCAAGGAACTTCCTCGCCTCTTTGCTGTGCCAATGGCTTTTGCCATGGAAATAAGGGCGAAGACGGAGCCTACATATTGGGCGGCCCTGCCGGCCCAGTCTTGTAACGTGTCCAGCTCACTTGATGCGCAGACCGCAAACAGGCCCAGCGCTATCATCGCAAGGGAAAGGGAATACCAATAAATGTAGTCTGCCTGCCAACTCCTGTACATTTTTTTCATTTGAAGAAAAGCGCATAAGTAAAAAGCGGCAGCCAGCCAAAGCACGGCGTCCCGGAGTCTGGTGGACCCGTACTGGCCCATAAAATGGGGTGTTTGCCCGTTAAGTACCGCTACGAGCAGGCATGCGGCCATCAAGCATGTGCCGGATATGGCCAAGGTCAATTTGAGCTTCCGGTTTTTGCTCTTTCCCGGCTGCGGTACAAATTCCTTCTGGCAGGAGGCCAGCTGGCAAACAGCCCCGAACAGCGCGCAGGTGTTGTATACAGTGACAATTATGTTCTCGGAATCGGGCATAAAGCGAAAAATGCCCGAAATAACCGACCCCACGCCGAAAGCCAGCATGCCGCAGCTCATGAAAAGTGCGTTAACGACACTGTTCACGGCATAGGCATGCGCCGCAATCGCCGCAACGAGCAGGGGTATGATGCCTGTAAACAATGTATTGCATAACA
Source organism: Bacillota bacterium (assembly GCA_023416585.1). Lineage (GTDB taxonomy): Bacteria > Bacillota > Clostridia > Christensenellales > Aristaeellaceae > JAEWAH01. Next base: position 5,216 of record JAEZHM010000103.1, on the reverse strand, counting down.
GAAGAAGCATTTCATTTTCGTAACCGACTTCCACATCAAAAAATATAAGCGCAAAGTTACCCAATGCAAAAAGGCATGCCGTCATCCTGCCAAGACGCATTTGCGTATTCAAAAGCGGCCTCCTGAATTAACATAATAATCAAGAGCGAATTGTACTAAAGTATAGAGGAAATGACAAACAATTGTCAACATTTTCAAATTGCAAGGCCGGAAATGTTTGAGCGTCCTCTTTTCTCGGTATAGTATCTATAGGAACTCCTCCAATGGAAACAAATATGTAAGGAGAAAACCTATGTCAGGCATAATATCGAAAATCGTCCCCAATCTATGGTTTGACACGCGGGCGGAAGAGGCCGCGCGATTCTATACATCCGTTTTTCCAAACTCATCCCTAGGCCGGATCACCCGCTATGGAAAGGCGGGCCACGATATCCACGGCATGGAGGAAGGCACGGTGATGACCGTGGAATTTTCATTGGACGGGCAGGAATTTTTGGCTCTCAACGGCGGCCCCGTGTTTACGTTCAGCGAAGCCATATCCTTTATCATCAACTGTGATACCCAGGAGGAGGCCGATTATTTCTGGGATAAGCTTTCCGAGGACGGCGATGTAAATGCCCAGCAGTGCGGCTGGCTCAAAGACAAATTCGGCGTATCCTGGCAAGTCATCCCCACAGCATTCACCGAAATGATGGACGACCCCGATCACGAAAGGTCGGAACGGATGATGGAAGCCATGCTGCAAATGAAAAAGCTGGACATTCAAGCTTTGAAAAGGGCGAGGGATCAAGAGTAGGTTTCAAAGCAAACAAATGCGCCGGGAAAACGGTATGTTTTCCCGGCACTGCCGCCGTGCGGCCGGCCCGTGTTCGGGTCTTTTTTTCTGTCGCTAATTAGACAGCAACAGCAAGTACGCTGAGAACAGCATTGTTGATCGTGGCGCCCGGCGTTATATCCACGATGGAGTTCGTAGACAAGTTCACCGAGTAGGTGTAATGACCTTCCGGCACATTCGAATCCAGGAACTGGAAACTGAAGGCTTCGGACTCCAATACCACGACTTGTGTGGCGAACGTGTAGGTGGAGCCGACGTTCAGAGGAGTGCCGTTATTGAACACACGATGGATCTGGAAGTTCAGCGTAACGGAGATGCCCAAGGGCAGGCTGATGGTGCTGGTAAACGTCAGCAGGTTGTTTGTATTGCCCATATCGTTGGTATCGATTGAGGTGGATACCACATTGATGGGGCTGGAAAGCAGTGTGGTAATGAGAGGCAGTGGGCCGGCACCACCGCTGGAAGCGTTCAAGGCAACTTGCCTTTCGCATTCGCGTTCGGGTCTATGCCATTTGCCGTAATAATCGTTCTGCGATACGATATCTGTACCGGGCTCGGCATAGCCGTTGTTGTCATATCCCATAGCGGGGTAGTACCCGTTGCATTTATCTGCGTTCATAAAGACATCACCTTACTCAGATTTGGAGACCCTCTCCGCTTCATACTATTCTGTACCTATGATTTTGTGTTTCTATTGTGAAAACACCTTTTTGTTTTGCCCGGTTACTTTAGCAGGAAAACGCAAAATCCTGATCGAAAATGGTAGCATCGGTATGTTGTATTGTTCATTATGTCCTTTCCGGGAAGAAGGAGACGAATGATATGCCCGTGACCATCGGCTATGATGCATCCAATAAGCTTCACCTGTCGGGGCTTACCTGCGGCTGCCCATGCGAGCATCACCTGCCCACCCAGGATATCTATGTGGGCACCGATCTAATAAAAAAACTTCCGGATTATATCAAGGTACGGAACCTGGGCACCCATTGCGTGCTTGTGGCCGACAACAACACGTATGAAATCGCCGGGCGGGAAGCAGAACGCTGTCTTTTGGAGGCAGGCTTTTCGGTAATCCCCTGCGTTATCCGCCGCGAGCATGCCATGGACCCGGATGAGCGGGCCTGCGGCGAAGTGCTTTTGTCCATACAGCCGGAAACGCAGTTTTTGGTAAGCGTAGGCTCGGGCTCCATCACCGATACCACCCGTATCAACGCTACGCGGTTAAAGCTGCCTTTCGTGTGCGTCGGCACCGCCCCTTCCATGGACGGGTACACCTCTGTGGTGGCGCCGCTTCTTTTGCGCGGCGTCAAAATCCACCGGGCGGGCGTATGCCCGGAGATCATTGTATGCGATCTTGACATACTGCGCACCGCGCCCATCTCCATGGTGCAATCCGGCGTGGGAGATGTGCTGGGCAAATATATCGCCAAGGCGGACTGGATCATTGGCAGTATCATAAACGGTGAGCCCTACTGCCCGGTGTGTGGCCAGATCGTGCTGGACGCGGTGAACAAGCTTATAGACAACGCGGCCGAGATACATAAAAAAACGGAGAAGGGCATCCGCATCCTCATCGAGGCGCTTCTGCTGGCGGGCGTCACAATCATGATCGTAGGCCATACCAGGGCTGTGGCCTCGGTGGAGCATAATATCGCCCACTATTGGGAAATGATGCAGCTGCTAAGGGGAAATCATCCGCCGGCCCACGGCGCTTCCGTAGGGGTGGCTACACTTTTGTGCTGGCCTTTGTTTGAACGCTTTGCCGGGGAAGATTTGTCAAAGCTGGATCTTAAAAAAATCAAGGCCCGGCGCATTGGGCATGATGAGCGCGTCAAATGGCTCCGCTTCGCCTATGGAGAGGAGGCCGGCAGCGCTATCATCAAGGACAATCCAGGTGACTTTTTAGTTTGGGAGGAGCAGCTTCGGCGCATCCAGGCTGCGCAATTGAATTTTGCACAATTGAAAGAAGTCATATTGGGATTGCCCTCCCTTGCCCTAATACAAAATGCCATGCGGGAACTGGGCGCACCCATGACGCCCGAAGAGCTGCACATAGACAGGCCGCTTTTGAATGTATCCATGCATTGCGCTAAGGATTACCGCACACGCTATACGCTGTTCAAGCTCATCGATGAATGCGGACTGATGGAGGAATATTTGAAGGATTACCCCCTGCCTGATTCGTTTTAATAAAGGCCGGAAGTTGCGAAGCGGTGAAGAAGAAAAATTGGACTGTCTCCGGTTCACTTTTCTCAAAGTGGGTGTGCGTTTAACAGAAGATTTGTGCTAGGTGGGGGATAAAGCCTTTGGAAAAGCGAAAACCGAACAGGCTAAAATCGTATGATTACAGTCAAAACGGAGCGTATTTCCTAACCATCTGTACCAAGGACATGAAATGTATATTGTGGAACGCTCAGTCTCACCTATCTGAATCCCTTGACGAAGCCTTGCCACTTTCCTCTGCCGGGTTGGCGGCAGATGCGGTGATCCGCGAAATCCCTCTCCATTATTCCGGCGTATTTGTGGAAAAGCACGTTGTTATGCCAAACCATCTGCACATGATCCTTCTTATGGCCGGGAATTCATTATCGCCGGTAGTGGATATATCCCGAATCGTTAAGCAACTGAAGTCTGTTGTGACCAAGATGACAGGCTGTGCGGTATGGCAAAAATCGTTCCATGACCACGTTATAAGGGATGAGAAGGAGCACAGGGTTATTTGGGATTACATTGACGCCAATCCTCTCCGGTGGAAGGATGATTGTTATTATGCAGGGGAACAGATTTGATCTAAAAGGTAGCTTTACGATTTTTATGTATTTATCTTACGTGCAATTTTTTACCGTAACAAGCGGGCGATTACTAATCGCCCCTACTGCTGCAAAGAGTATTTTGGATTTACTGCCGTCTACCATATACCCCGGCAAACACAGTAACCAACGCAATACGATGTAGGGGCGATTAGTAATCGCCCGCCCGAACCATCCACACCCAATAGGGAGTGAAACCATGCAGCCATTACCCGAACAGAAAATGGGGAATTCTCAAGGGGTTGATTCCCATCTGGCTCAATCGTCGCGCCGGTTCGCTGCCGCTCCCGGCGCTCGTTTCGCCAGCCTCCTCCGCCCCGCCCTTTTCCGCCACCGGCGGGGGCGGGACTCCGGAGCCCTTGAGCAGGGTCCAGGGGCAGAGCCCCTGGTCAGCACGAAGCATGTAGGCGTACTGGACGGTGTGCGCGTGCTTTGCGTGTTTTTCGTGGCCTGGTTTCACGTATGGCAGCAAAGCTGGCTGACGCCTTCCGTAACGTTGTTCGGAGAAAAGATCAGCCTGGATTTTGTGGTGCGCAGCGGATACATATTTGTGGACGGGCTGATACTGTTAAGCGGGTTTCTTTTATTTCTGCCCTACGCCAGATACAAACTGGAGGGCGGTAAGATGCCTTCCATGCGCGATTTCTATTTAAGGCGCGTAATGCGCATTGTTCCTTCCTATTACTTTTGCGTATTTGTCATGCTGTTCTTTGTGGCCATCCCTCAGGGCAGGTATGCTTCCATGGCCGATTTGATCAAGGATGTGCTGATGCACCTGACCTTTACCCATACGCTGAGCTCAGCCACCTATATGCAAACACCATTAAACGGCGCGCTGTGGACGCTGGGGGTGGAGGTGCACGCATACCTGGTCTTCCCCTTGCTGTCTTTGGGATTTTTGAAAAAGCCGTATCTTACAGCCTCGCTCATGATGGGCACGGCGTTTTTGTACAGGGGTCTTGTACAGCTATATGTATCGGATACCTCCATGTATTTCAACCAGTTCCCGGCTTTCCTGGATGTGTACGCCATCGGCATGCTGGCCGCCCTTTTCTACGTGACCCTGGCAAAGAGGTTTCCCCGCCCCCCCGTATGGCTTCGTATGATTGCGACTGTCATCGCCTGTGCTGCTGTATGCTTAGTGATCCTGCTGATGCAATCCCAGGCCGCCTCCAACGGTGAGGGCATACGCTTATCGCAAATGAATCAACGCTTTTTCCTGGCCGTGTCGCTGGCAGCGTTCATGCTGGGGCTAGCTTTATCCTTTAAAGGCGTGCGGTTTGCATTTTCCAATCCCGTAATGAAATTTCTTTCCGCCATTTCCTTCAACTATTACATATGGCACCAGGTGCTGGCGGTATGGCTGAAGGAATGGCATATACCAGCCTACACGGCGCAATACCCCAACCGGGCGGGGGAGCAGCCCTGGCAGCTATTGTATACGTTTGCGTGTTTCGGCTTTGCGGTTCTGCTGGCATCGGCGCTGACCTTTGGGCTGGAAAAGCCTGCGGCGGCGCTTGTCCATAAATTACTACACAGGAGGCCCAAAACAAATGAAAGACCCGCGGATG
>JAEZHM010000074.1 GCA_023416585.1 Bacillota bacterium | reverse complement strand
AAAGGTGTTTGAGCAAGCATAATGCAAGAAAACACTTTGCCTAGTGATTTTTTTCTTGCATTTTTTATCCTGGTCAGGTATACTGCTTCAAAACATGCTGGGAAGGAGCTGTAAGCCATGCGCACGATCACGTTATACGCCTGTTACAATGCATCTGCAAAGTCTGCGTCCGAACGTCACGGTACGCAGGCTTTAGCTCTTTTTGCTTTCTTATTGCGGGGATAGCGGCAACGCATCTGCGAACCGGGCAAAAAGCGGCTAAGGCGAAAACCTTAGCCGCTTTTTCATATATACAAACAAAACAGAGGAGGACGCAAAATAATGAAAATCTTGGAAACTGCTCGCCTGACACTTCGCAAATTTACCTTGGATGACTTGGATGCCGTGCAAAGCTATGCGAGTGTCCGCGAAAACATACGCTACATGGAGTGGGGACCTAACACCATAGAACAGACGCAAGCTTTTCTGAATATGGCCATGGCCATGGCAGAGGAACCCCCCTGCCAAGATTACCAATATGCTGCTATCCTACGCGATACCGGCCGGCTCATCGGCGGATCCAACCTGGCGATAAAAGGGAATAAGGCAGAGATTGGCTGGATACTGCACCAGGATTTCTGGAAACAAGGCTTGGGACCGGAAATGGGCAGAGCGATGCTTGGGCTTGGCTTTGATGAGCTTCAATTGCACCGCATCACCGCCCGCTGCGATGCGGAGAATTATGGGTCATACCGCGTGATGGAGAAAATCGGCATGCGCCGGGAAGGACTTTTTATCGAAGGACGCCCGGCAGACAAACTGTCTGATCAGGATTATGGCGATGAACTCACCTATGCCATGTTAAAGGATGAATGGGATGCACAAAAAGAGATTGCGTACTACAATTCCCTTCCCTTTGTGTTTGATGGATTTCTTGATCTGAAGGAGCTATCCGGTGACGGAATATACCTGGTCTGCACGGCAAAAAAACCTGCCAATCCCGAAAAGAAATATGTGCCGGCCTATCATTTTGCCATTTGTCTGGGCGGGGAAGCAATTGGCGATATCAACCTGCGGATCGGGTATACTGACAGCCTATACTATGGCGGGCAGATCGGCTATAACATTGACGAAAAGTACAGGGGTAACGGATACGCTGTAACCGCCTGCCGCCTTTTGCAGCCTGTGGCAAAAGCCCATGGCATGAAAAAGCTGCTGATCACTAACCTGAAAACCAATACCGCATCCAGGCGCGTTTGCGAAAAACTAGGGGCTCGGCATGTGCGCCTGATCAGAATACCGGAATGGCATGATATGTACAAAGAAGGCAAGCGCATTGTAAACGTATTCGAGTGGACTGTGGAATAACATCTATTCTCTTTTCGCACTCGTATGGATGAAGCTGCGGTGAACGGCAAAAACTATAAAAGGACCTCACTACATTAAAAGAGGATATTTCTTTGTCATCGTTTGCACCTCCACGAGAGGAAAAGAGCACCTTCACCATCGCTTTACTCTACATGCTGGCACTTTTGATCACCTGGAGCGGAGCCTGGTTGTTTGCCATTTGGCTTCGGGAACAAAATTCGTGGTTTGGCCAGCCCTTTGGCGCGTTTCTCTACTGGCTGGCAATGCGCATGCTGCTATGGGTGCTGCCCTCCCTGCACATCATTCGCCTGTCGGGCCGCAGCGTTCGGGAGGTGCTTGGCTTTGACCGCATAAAGGCCATCCTTTTATGGGGCGGGATTACAGGGCTGATCTGGGGTGGCAAGACTCCCCTGTTTGCCCTTTTAGGCGGCCAGCCAGTTGGGCCAATCGTATGGGATTGGTCCTTTGTTACGGCTGTGGTCTATGCGCCGTTGGTCGAAGAAATCACCTTTCGCGGTGCACTGATGGGTGCTTTTTTGACACGCATGCGTTTTTCTGCCGCCAACCTTATCACTGGCGTTCTATTTCTTTTGATCCATTTCCCCAGTTGGTATTTTGAAGGTGTCTTCCGCTCTGATCTATTGATCCCCGCAAGCTATTCGGTGGGTATTTTGCTGTTGGGCTGGATTTTAGGCATCGTGGCCCACCGCGCAAAATCGGTGGCCGCCGCTACCCTTACGCATATGCTCAACAACTTCTTTCAGCGGTTTCTAGCATAATATTTCTTAAACAGTATAAATAAACCGACAGCCAGCAATCATGCTGGCGTCTAAGCATGCAGGAAGACTCGATCTTAGAATACGTCTATGAGCAAGTGAAGTAGGACAAACGCAATATGAGTATATTAGGCGGTTCTATAAAGTAACTATCTTTATGTTATTAATTGACTTAAAGTCAATTGGGAAGACAACCTCTTGCTCATTGAGAATAGCAGGAGTACCTATCGAAAAATTAGTGCACCAGTACTTTTGAATGTAATCATTCAGCCCAACCAGGTCGATACCAAAATAATTCGGTTTAGCATCGGCTTCTAACTTCAAATATTGACAACCTTCATACACCCAATAAATATCTGTGAGATTAATGTTTTTCGTCCACGATACGAAATGACTTGTTTCTTTAATCCCATACCTTGGTTCATTCTTCTCATAACGCTTATGTAAACGATAAAGTGGACCAACATATTTTACCATAGAAACGAAATCTCGTTCTTCAACATTACTGCTTTTTTCCCATCCTGTGATTACATTCTGAATCATATTCCACATATGATCATAGTAAACCAAATCGTTTTCACTTCGCCGCGCGCCCTCTTTAGTATGATTCACCCACCGGCGCAAATCAAGGCAAATTTTTTCTTCTATTGACATTAAATCACCAAATCCAATTATTGTGCATCTTTGAAGGCTCTAATTAATTTTTCCAATACAATCATTTTTCATTTTATACTTTATTGGAAAACAATTCAAGCACAAACGGCTTAACCGTCGCGCTTGAATTGCTTGAAGTTGCATATATATTTACGTTTGTGTGTTTTTCGATGATTCCCTAAAAGCACTAGTGAGAAAACAACTCTTCATGTGTGGCGAAGAAGCTATCCGGTTACGGCAGATCGTTGCCGGCGGCCAGATAGATTTCGTACCATTCCTCACGGGTGAGCCTAATATCAGCTGCTTTGGCACAGTCCTTCAAGCGTTCCACATTCATGGTGCCAGTCACGGGCTGCATTTTGGCAGGATGGCGCAAAAGCCAGGCGATGGCAATGGTAGTGTTTGTTACGCTATACTTGGCGGCAATTTCATTGACCTTTGCATTCAGTTTGGGGAAGTCGGGATTGTCCAAGAATACGCCTTGGAAGAAACCAAACTGGAAGGGAGACCAGGGCTGAATGGTGATATCATTCAAGCGGCAGAAATCCAGCACGCTACCATCCCTGTTTACAGCGGTATTATCCAGCATATTCACATGCAGTCCTTGGGAGATCATAGTTGCATTGGTGATGCTCAATTGCAGCTGGTTGGCCACAATGGGCTGCTTGACGGATTTTTTGAGCAATTGCATCTGCATGGGGTTTTGGTTGGAAACGCCGAAATGGCGGACCTTGCCACTTGTTTGCAGTTTGTCGAAAGCCTCGGCCACCTCCTGGGGCTCCACCAGCGCGTCGGGGCGGTGCAGAAGCAGCACATCCAGATAATCGGTTTTCAGGCGCTTTAAGCTGCCATCCACCGACTTTAAAATGTGTTCCTTGGAAAAGTCAAAAGCCACGCCCTTGCGGATGCCGCACTTGGACTGCAGCATGATCTTTTCGCGCACCGACGCGTTCATATGGATGGCGTCGGCAAATACTTCCTCGCATACGCCATCGCCATAGATATCCGCATGGTCAAAGAAGTTGGCGCCGATATCGATGGCCGTTTGAACGAAGCTTTCCGCCTCCTGTTTGCTCAAACGGTTGATGCGCATGCAGCCAACCGCGATCACCGGCACCTTAAGATTGGAAACACCCAATTGTATCGTTTTCATGCATTCTTCCTCCTAGAAATTTGGGCTTACGCGGCTCATGGAGCACCACATAAAGCCCTGTGGACTTGATTAATGTTATCATAATCCTTCACGTTAACTCTAAGTCAAGAGGAAGTTTGAAAGATATGGCAAAATATATATCTAACAATCATCTTGTTCAAGGGGAGTGATACCATGATCCGCATCGCCCGCAGAGAACTAATACATTTTTGCCGCGATATCTTCATGAAGCTTGGCATTGAAAAGGAAGAGTCGCAGGATTCCGCCGAAATCCTTGTGGCAGCCGACGCAAGGGGCATCCAAAGCCATGGTGTGGCCAGAATGGGACGCTATGTAAGCGGCATACGCATGGGTCACATGCGGGGCGGAGTCATGCCTGAAGTATTGCGGGAAACACCCGTATCCCGGGTGCTGGACGCAAACGGCGCTATGGGCCTGCACCTGAGCAAGGTATCCATGGCCGGTGTGATATCAAAGGCGCGTTCCCTTGGCGTTGGTTTTTGCTCCATCCGCAATTCCAACCATTTCGGCATTGCTGGCTATTACGCGGAAATGGCCGCCCGTCAGGATATGATCGGCATCTGCATGACCAATACCGCGGCGCTCGGCGTACCCACCTTCGCCAGGGATGCTATGTTCGGCACCAACCCCATCGCCGTATCGGTGCCCGCAAACAAGGACCGCCTTTTTACGCTGGATATGGCCACCACCTGCGTCACGCGGGGAAAGGTGGAAGTATACGACAGGGAAGAAAACCCACTGCCGGTCGGCTGGGCAGTGGACGGGAGCGGCCATACGACAAAGGATGCCCATGGCCTGCTTAACGATATGCTGCTTAGGAAGGGCGGAGGACTATTGCCCCTTGGCGGCGAGGGGGAAATGTACGGCGGCCACAAGGGCTACGGGCTGGCCGTGCTGGTAGACATTATGACGGCCGTTACAAGCGGCGGCCTGTTCGGCATGGCGGTAAAAGACTTGGAAACCACTTCCGCCAGGGTCTGCCACTTTTTCGGGGCGATCCGCCTGGATGTGTTCCGCGATCCCACCGAATTCAAACATGACATGGATGTACTGTTGGATCAGTTGCAGTCCTTAAAACCGGCCGAGGGCTGCGAACGCGTGTACTACGCGGGGCTCAAGGAACACGAGTCAGAAGCGGAATGCGAAATAAAAGGCGTTCCGCTCACCGACAAGGTCGCAGCATCCTTACAGGCTATCGGGAAGGAATATGGCGTTCCATTCCCGGATAGTCTATAAAACCGCCCAGAAAACGACACGTCGCTGCTAATGCCGTAGACCTCCCCCCAGTCTCCTAGGTCGGCAGTACCCTCTATGAATTATACATTCACCCCGAAAGAATTATTTTAGTGTCCCGAAGTACAAAACGAGTATTACCGCGGCGTACCCCTTTGCACGGCTGCGCTTAAAAGCCCGCCCACCATATGCCGTACGCGTTTACGGGTGGCGGGGTCCATACCCTTTACCGTGGAAAGCATGACGGCGGCGTTTTTCAGTATCCCTTCGCCCAGGTTTTCCACGGTGGCCGCGCGGGTGGCGTTTAAGGCCGTGAACATGGTATCCACCAACGTCATGCGCTCTTCACTGCTCATGCTTTGCAGCCATGAATTCATCACCTTGTCCAAGTGACGGCTTCCAGGCCGAAGCTCCTCGATCACTTCAAAGCCGCAGCGCAAAACCTGCCAGGAAAAGGGGTTGTGCTGGAAGATGCCAAAGCCGTTGCTCTTTACCACCACATAATCCTCCGGATGCTGCAAAAGGATGCCTATCACGGAGGACTGGGGCACGATGGAATGAAGCTTTGTTTCGATCCGCGCGTAGCCGGGGCTTGCAAAGGTAGCTTCATCCATGCCCGGCCCGTCGTTGCTGTACACGTTCATGATTCTGTCCTGCACATGGTCCGGGGCATGGGCGGCGGCGTATACCGCCAGGTTGCCGCCCTTGGAATGGCCGCCCACCCGCAAGAGGCCGGGATGCATTTTCGCGGCTTCCAAAAGATAGGCCAGCGCATCCACCTGGGCCGGCACCGGGCAGGCAAAGGAAAGGTTGAAATCCTCCTTCCAGCCCACGATGGTGTTATCGGTGCCCCGGTAGGCAACAAAGGCCGAGCCGTCCGCAAGTAAAAATGTTACGGCGGCAAACTGCTTTTCCCGCTCCTCATCGGTTTCGTGGCGGTACAGGCATATTTTCATACCGGAAAAGCGGTCCCCTTCCGCCATGAGCCTCAGCATCAGCCTGTTGTTTTCCCGCTCGATATAAAAGAAGGCTTCCGGGCGGTCCGCAAGTTTATCGCCCAGCTCCTTCACGATCATCTCCCCTCCCTCCGGCAGCGCGTGCTCCAGGGCAAGATACGAGAATTGCGAAAGGATCAGGTTATCCACTTCATTAAAGGGAATGGCGCCAAGAGGCACATCCCCGCGCCAGGTCAGATAGTCTATCAAGTTGGCCAATCCGGCTCCCCCCTTCCAAGGCACGCATCATACGTATATTTTATCACAAAATATTCTATTTCAAAAACAAAAAAGACTTCGGCTTTCTTTCCCTCCGCGAGTGTCATCCTGAGGGCTCCGCCCGAAGGATCTTCTGCTGCAAACCATATACCAAAGGAAAGATCCTTCGGGCGGAGCCCTCAGGATGACATACGGGTGATGCTTACCTTATACACCCAAAGCGTGGTGTTGCACATAAATGCTCTTCTTTTCTTAAAAAGCTGTAATTTCAGCACCAATTTCTAATTTCTTCCTCAGGCGTGCCGGTGAACAGCTCCAGGCCAATAAATCCGTCATATCCCATAGTATCTATTGCCCTTAAGACATACCTATAATCCAGTTCACTCTCCAACAGCGAGTGCCGCCCCGGCACGCCGGCGCAATGCATATGGCCGATGCAATCCAGGTTTTCTTGTATGTGCCTAAGTATATCGCCCTCCATGATCTGCTGGTGGTAGATGTCAAAAAGCATCTTTATCTGCGGGCTGTTTACTTCCCTTACAATCTGCGCTGCCTCCGTTGAGGACCACAGAAAATACCCCTTGTGATCCACACGCGTGTTCAGCGGCTCGATCACAAGCTGCATATCATGGAAGGAAATCAGTTCCGCCGCCTTGCGCAGCCCGTCTATCAGCTGCGACCGCTGCACTTCACGGGGAACACCTATCAGTTTCTTCCCCACCTGGGAGATGATGGTGCGGCAATGAAGCTCCCGGGCCGCATCAACTGTTTCTTTCAGGCCTTGCAAATACGCTTCCTGCTCTTGCCCGTCCACAAGGCTTATAAACCTGGTGCATATGGCCGCAATGGCAAGGCCACTTTCCTTACAGGCCTTTTTGACGGCGTGCATGTTCTTGTCCCACCAGCCCCAAAACTCAATGGCTTCGGCCCCGCACCCGGCGGCAAGAACAGCGGCATCCTCGCAGGAAATTTTAGGCCACAGCGCGTCAACGCAAACCGACATTTTCATATTGTTCGCCTTCATAATCAAAAGGATCGATCAACGGGAGAGAAAATCCACTTCCGTATCCCGAAAGATCGCTTCCAGGTTTTTCTTGCTTTGAAGGAGCAGCTCCCGGCTAAGATGCAGTTTTTCCTCGTCACAGCGAAAAACGGGTATCGCCACGCTCAGCGCGGCGATGATCTGGCCATTGCGTCTTAAAGCTGTGCCCACGCAGCGGATATCCTTGTTGGATTCCTCACACTCATAGGAAACATCATCTTTTTTAAACTCCGCCAGCTGATGATATAGGGTTTGAAAATCGGTAACGGTGTTGGGGGTAAGGGGCTGTAATCCCTCGGGATAGGCAGCCATGAGCTCCTTCAGGCTATGATCGATTAAAAGCGCTTTTCCGATGCCCGTGCCATAGGCCGGCAGGCTGAGCCCCGCATTGGCAATCATCCGGATGGCCTGGGGCGAATCCTTCTTTAAAAGATATATCACATTTCCCCTGTCCAAAATGGCGAAAAACACCGTTTCCAGGCAGCGGGAGACAATGAGGTCCATCTCCCTTTCCACCAACTGCAGCATATTTGTACGGTTCACAAACTGCATCCCTACCTGGTACGATTTAGGGCCGATCTTATAGCGCAGGGAATCGCCGCTGTACCTTAAAAAGTGCCTGTCCCGCAGTGTTTTTACAATGGGCGACAGGCTGCTTTTGGGCGCTTGAAGCATTTCCGCCAGCTGGCTCAAAGTATACCCATCCCCGCTTTGGGCGATAAGCTCCAGAATATCCAGTACCCGCGCAGTGGAGCGGTGTTCACGCTGCATCATGTGAAGTACATCCTTATTGGGTAGATTTTGCATCATCATACGGCAAATTCTGGTGCAAGTCAATTATAGTCCACCTCCCGGCAGACAAGTCACATTTAGAATGTATGAGCAAAAGAGAGGATGCTTCCGAAGGTCCAGGGCGACCGGAAAGCCCTGGTCGTCCCTCAGGGGCGAAATACTCCTAAAAGCGGTACCAAAAGCGTTTAAAACGCCTTAGATATACCGTGTCGGGACAACGGGGACGCAAGGGGGAGTAGGGGGGATTTCGATTTCCCCCCTTAACTCCCCCCTGCACGCCCCATATCCCCCTTGAAACGACCAAGGGCCTGCGGGCCCTGGATTCAAAGAGGAGAATACGAATTAATCATGGGAAAAGATGGAATTCAAATGCTTTTGCCCTGCTCTATTCCAGAGTCCTGATTGACAAACCAAATCCGCCATGCTATAGTTCAATCAATACTTATATGAATACTCAGTTCGTATATACGAACAAAGGAGCGGTCTATATGAAGATAGCAAAGCTGGAGCTGTTCAAGGTCCCGCCGCGGTGGCTGTTTTTGAAGATCACTACGGACGACGGACTATTTGGCTGGGGCGAGCCCATTGTGGAGGGCCGGGCGGAGACGGTAAAGGCCTGCGTGCAGGAGCTTTCCAGTTATCTGATCGGCGCCGACCCCAGGCGCATTGAGGATATATGGCAGGTATTATATAGGGGCGGGTTCTACCGCGGCGGACCGATTCTTACCTCCGCCATCTCCGGCATCGAGCAGGCGCTGTGGGACATAAAGGGCAAGGCCCTGGGCGTACCGGTCTACGAGCTTTTGGGCGGCGCCTGCCGGGAGAAGATTGCCGTTTATTCCTGGATCGGCGGCGAAAACCCCGGCGATGTGGCCAAGGAAGCGCTGGAGAAGAAAAAGGCCGGGTTCACGGCCATCAAGATGAATGCCACGGAGCGGCTGAATTACCTGGATACCAACAGCAAGGTGGACGGCGTGGTATCAAGGGTGGCGGCCATCCGGGAAGCCTGCGGGGAGGATTTTGGCATTGCGGTGGATTTCCACGGCCGGGTGCACACGCCCATGGCCAAGGTGCTTGCCAAGGCGCTGGACCCCTACCGTCTGATGTTCATCGAGGAGCCGGTGCTTTGCGATAATTATGAGGCTTTCAAGATCATCGCCACCTATACCGCAACGCCCATCGCAACGGGTGAGAGGCTGTTCACCCGCTGGGATTTCAAAAAGATATTCGAGCAGGGGATTGTTAACATCATCCAGCCCGACCTTTCCCACGCCGGCGGCATCCTGGAATGTCGCAAAATCGCGGCCATGGCGGAAGCGTATGACGTTACGGTAGCCCCCCACTGCCCGCTTGGCCCCATCGCTTTAGCCGCCTGCCTGCAGTTGGACGCCTGCACGCCCAACGCCGTCATCCAGGAGCAGAGCCTGGGCATCCACTACAACAAGGGCAACGACTTGCTGGATTATTTGAAGGACACGTCGGTATTCCGCTACGCGGACGGAGCGGTGGCTTTGCCCACGGCGCCGGGCCTTGGCATTGAGGTGGATGAAGAAAAGGTGCGGGAGATGGACAAAGTTGGCCACGACTGGAAGAACATCGTGTGGCGCAACGACGACGGCACCATCGCGGAATGGTAAGAGATACCTGATACTGCATTCTTACGACCTCCCCCAGTCTCCTCCCCCCGCACTATTCTGCCACAGGCAGGGGTGTCGTTCCGGAACCTCCAAAAAGGAGGCTCTTAAAAAGGCTCCCTCTTGGAGGGGGCTGCCGACGAAGGAGGCTGGGGGAGGTCTTAATCATCAGCAGCAAATGTTATTTTCAGGACAGCAAGAGGTATCAAAAAGGATGAGACTACAATGAGCGATTGTATCTTATTGATCGATGGGGGCACCACCAATACGCGCTTCACCTTGCTGGACGGGGAAAAGGTTGTGCTCCGGACCGAGCGAAGGATTGGCGCGGCAGATAAACAGGGCAGCCAAAACGAGTTGCTCTTTGAGGCGGTCAAGTCTGAAATTCAGGCGCTTCAAGCAAAAAGCGGGCTTGCCATCCGGGATATCTTCGCATCCGGCATGATCACATCCGCCAACGGGCTGATGGAAATCCCCCACATTCCGGCCCCCGCAGGGCTTTACGACCTGGCCAGGGGTGTGCACACCTGCCGCCTGGACACGGTTAGCCAGATTCCCTTCCATTTCATACCCGGCATAAGGTTTACAGGCGAAGCCCCAGGGGAAGCCGATATGATGAGGGGCGAAGAGACGGAGGTATTCGGGGCCATCGGCCCTTGTGAGGAAGACCGCTCCATCCTCTTCCTGCACTTTGGCTCCCACAACAAGCTGATCCATTACCACAAGGGTAAAATCGTACGGGCCGTGACCACCATGAGCGGCGAGCTTTTGTGGGCGCTGAAGGAAAGCACAATCCTGAAAAGCTCGCTGTGCGACCTTACTGATTTTGTATTATCGGAAAGCGATGTGCTGGCCGGTTTTCAAACAGCACGGGATTCCGGCCTTACCCGCGCGCTATTTGAGACGCGTATCCTTCACGTTCTGTATAAGGCCGCTCCGGACCGCGCGATGTCCTTTCTGTATGGTGCGCTGATGGCAGCGGATATACAGGCTTTCGCGCCTATTTTCCGCGGGCAAATAGATCAGGTAGTGCTCTATGGCCGCGACCGGTTTATGGATGTGTTCATCATTTGTGTGAATGCTTTTCAAAAAGACCTAATCGCACCTGATAAAATACATCGCATCAGCTATGAAGAAAGCCAGTGGCTGAGCGTGAAGGGCATCCAAAAAATACGCAAAGCCTGGGAGGGACTAAAGTATGATGTATAAGACGCCTGAGGAGGCTTTCCTTGATACCGGGGTCATTGCCATCATGCGGGGCATCGAGGGCGAAAATCTCATAAAATTGGTGGACGCCCTTTATGAGGGCGGCATCCGCCTGGCGGAAGTGACGCTGAACACTTTAGGGGCACTGCCTGCTATAAGGGAACTTAGAGCCCGATATGCCGGGAAAATGTTCATTGGCGCCGGCACGGTGATCACCATGGAAAAAGCGCACCAGGCCATAGATTCTGGGGCGCAGTTTGTGGTCACGCCCAACGTGGATCCGGATATCATCCGCCTGTGCCTGTCAAACAACATATGGATCACCCCCGGCGCCTTTACCCCCACGGAGATCGTGGCCGCCATGAACCTGGGCTGCCGGTATATCAAGCTGTTTCCGGTAAGAGCGCTGGGGCCGGGCTACATCAAGGATGTGCTGGCCCCCTTAAGCGACGCACGGCTCCTGGCTGTAGGCGGCGTGGATGAAAAGAATATAGGAGATTATGTAAAGGCCGGCGCAGTGGGGGCCGGCGTTGGCGGAAGCGTATGCCGTGTGCCGCCAAACGGCGACTATTCCACAGTTACGGAAGAAGCAAAATCGCTTTTGACCGCCATCCGGCAGGCAAAAGCGGTTAACGGCTGAACCAAAAGCGTTACTAAAACAATTCCCATACACAAAAAATCGCCTGTTTGACCTAATGGGATCATGTCCCATTGTACAAACAGGCGATTTATTTATCGGATCAGGGGGGATTTTGCAGGCAAAAGTTACGGAATGAGCATACTCGAAATTGATGTAGCAACCGTCTTATGCATTTGACAGCTTCCGTTTCTCCCTCTGGCTTCCTCCCCCTCCGTGACTTGTCATCCTGAGGGCTCCGCCCGAAGGATGACATGCGGACGGGGCTTGACTTATATACCCAAAATAGCAGTGATGCTTTAATGGCCCGTCGTTTCTTGGAGAGGCGGTAATGTTTTCCCTCTGTTCCATAACTTCTGTAGTTTATAGTCCACCAACTTATTAAGAAGGTATGTTATGCCGTCACCCCAACACCGGCAGGCAGATTTCACACAGGTGATTTTCCACCATCCGCGGCACATATCTTTCCAGAATGGGCCTTGCAGCATCAGCCATAAACCCCCGTTTCGCAATTTGCGAAAAAACATTGTCCCACGCTTCCCGCAAAGCTTCCGGCGTATGGGCAAGCGTAAAAATGGCGTACTTGCCGCCGGTAAGCCAGCCTTCCCGAACGGAATCATCCGGTTTGCAAAAGTCCTCTTTCACAACAATGCACACATCGTACCGGCATCTTTCAGGCAGCGTTAATGCGGGATCATCCCGAGCAATCCCCAAAATTTCCGCCGATGTGTGAAAGAGCCCGTTTTCAGCCGCCCAGGCTTTTAAGTTTTCCATCAGCTCTTTGTTGCCCAAACCGTACGGTCCCACATTGCGCATGTACACGATGCGCTGTTTTTGCATTACCTCCACATGACAGTCCACGTTTGTCACTCCTTTATGAAGATACCGTGAAACTATCATGATATAAAATGAAATGCAAACTAATTTTTAAGATCCGCCTTCTTATACAAGGCGTCCTGCAGTTCCTTACGGTCCATGCCGCTTTCCGCGCTTTCGATGATCCGGGCCTGTTCCTCTTTCGTCATGCCGGAAAACCGCTGCATAGCCGCAGGATCTTCATACAGCATTCTGGCGAGCTTCTTTGGAATGTCCTTGTCCAATCCATATTTCCCTGGACCGTACTCCGGTGCACAATCCTCATTGGTGAAGCCGGGCTCTGCGCCATATGGTCCGCTTCCGATGCCCGGAACAGCAGGATTGTCTTTTGCCCTCATCAAATCTCTCCCTTTTTATGCCTGACACTAGTCTGTTTTCAATTTAAAATGATATGCCTGTTCCCATCATGTTCATTGACAATTCACTAAAAAGCAACTATGATAATTCCAATAATGGCGAAATATGGAGTGTATGTATGCGAACCGCGAAAAAGTTGCTGGCCTTGACTTTGTGCTTTCTGCTTGTTATTTCTTCTTTCCATTTCGCGCTGGCAACAGACGATTCTCCTACGCCCCCCGCCACAATAGAAGCACCCACTTTGACACCTTCCGTGGAGGAACCTACGCCTGTGCCATCCGCACAAGAGCCAGCATCAACGCCTGCCGAATCGGAAGGCCCCAGCTCCACGCCAACCGCAGAGGTAACTGCTCCAACGCCTGCCACAGTACCGCCCACCCCCACCCCCGCCGCGGGGGAGCCTGCTCCAACGCCCGCCGCAGAAGCGCTGTCCCCTGCGCCTGCCGCGGCGGAAGAGCCAACCCCTACCCCCACCGCGGAGGTTCCATCTCCATCACCGGAGCTGCCGGTGCTTATGATGGGTCTGTTAAGCGGGGGCGAATCAGTAAGCCCCACAGAAGCCGCTTTTGACAAATATTCTGCGGCATACAATTACCGCGATATCATCATCGATTACAGTGGTCTCACCTTTCTTGGCATTACAGGCTTAACCTACGAGACTGCGTATGCATCAACATCAACCCAGATCGTTCTGAGAAAAGAATTTCTGGCTACTCTGAATATTGGGGATCATGTATTCACCCTGGAATTTGATGGAGAAAAAACGGAAGATATCACAGTCCATATTACAGAATTAGCTCCGCTTGGCGTAACTGTCGATGGGATCGATGTCGGCTCTCTCACCGGCGACGGCTGGATATACAGCGACCATCTTCTGACCATCACAGGCAGCGGCCTCACGCTAAGCGGCAGCTGCAATGACATGAACATTTCAGTATCCGATTCAGTTTCCTCAGTCACCTTAAGCGGGCTGAATATTGCAAACTCTTATGGAGATGCGTTTGTATTAAATGGATACACAAGTTCAGGGACCACCGTCACACTAAATGGTGAAAACAGCTTATCCGGACCGGGCAAAGCTTTGTATGCACAGAGGTCGATCACTTTAGGCGGTACGGGCAGCCTGAATGCAAGCAGCACAGGCGATTACAATTATGCCATTTCCATATCGGCTGGCTTAACCGTAAATGGCTGCACTCTGAATGTCTCCGGAAAATATGCCGGTCTTGATATAAGCGGAAAGCTTACAGTAAATGGCGGCAGCATATTAACAAACGCAAATTGCTCCCGTGCAATCAATTGCAGCAACGAAATTGAATTTGATAACGCTAGCGTTAGAGCGTTTGGCACGTACGAAAGCATAAAAAGCAATGGAAATATTACAATAGACGGCGGCTCCGTGATCGCAGTGACCACCACTACGGGCAGCCCCTATTATGGGATGTACGTCACCAATGGCAATATCATCATCAATAATAGCGCTGATGTTACAGCGATCGGCTCAACAAAAGCTTTCTATGCCCGAAGCGTTATAGTGGGCGGCGTAGAATACAGCGGTTCAGCGCAGGCTGTTATCATCAAAAACGGAAGCGTTTCAAAAGAATTTGCGCCAACCTTTACCCTTACCATAGCGGATAGATCCTATAAACTTGATTCGTTGATCAGCGATACTTCAGGGGAAGGATGGAGCTGGAATTTCCTTGAAAACAAGCTGGTCCTCAATGGCTACGATGGAAGCCGGATCAAAGCCTATCCAAGCCTTTTGATTGAGCTTGCCGATGGCAGCATGAACAAAGCAACCTATGCTTCAAATGAAGCAATCTCTGCGACTTCCATATTGTCTTTTTCAGGAAGCGGAACTATCACAGCTACATCGTATTTTGGTATCAATGCAGGAACCGTCAACATTGGAAATAATGCAACGGTCATAACATCAGGTGAAGGTTATGGCTTGCAATGTACCAATCTATCCATGAATAGCGCAGCGCTTATCTCCAGCAGCAGATTGAGCCAAGGCATGGTTGTTTCCGGCACCTTGAATATGACAGATGCTGTAACGTTGGCCAAAGGCCACTACAATTATGCTCCATGTACAGCAGGCACTTTTCAATTGTCTGACTCCCTGCTTTTCGAGTCGACTTCCAGCGGTTACTCCCTTTCCAGGCCTGCCACGATCACATCATCCAAAGCATTGCCCGCGGGCTATGAGTATTTTGTTAATGACACGAATCCCCTTACTATTTCAGACAGCGCTCTTATCATCAACAATGGGATTCTTCACAATGTGGGTGGCATTTCAAAGCCGGAAAAGGTAACCGGCCCAGGCACCTTTTACAGCGTCACCTTCCCCAATAATGATTATAGTTATTTCGCGGGGGAAGAAATAAGCATGCCCGTGAATGCTACCTCTGCAATCACCAGCTATTACATGTATAGCAATAACGGAAACGTGGTTGACGGCGTGAGTTTATCAACACGGTTGACTGCCGTGGCCCCCGGTACAGCTACTGTTTACCTAACATATATTTATCGTATGGATGATAACAACAATTACTTAGTTTCTGACCAATGCAATGTCACCGTCACCTGGGGCACATTCAGGTTGAATGACACCGGCAGGCCGGTAACAAAGCTGCAAAACCGGCTGATTCAGCTTAGATATTTATCCGGTACCGCCAGCGGCGTATATGATACGGCGACAGAGAGTGCTGTGAAGCGGTTCCAAACCGCAAACGGATTTCCCGTAACCGGGATTGCAAACGAAAGTACATTATCCGTTCTCCACGGCAGCAGTCCTGTGCCGTTTATCACACCCACGCCGGTGCCAACGCCGAAACCAACCCCTGTTCCTACTTCTGTTCCAACGGTTCCGCCGACAGTTCCTCCAACTGTTCCTCCAACAATTCCTCCGACGGCGGCTCCTACCCCCGTGCCAACGCCAATTCCCACTGTTCCACCGACCCCTACACCTATCCCGCCCCAAAGCATAACGCTTAACCTGACCAATCTCATCATAGCCGTGGGTCAAAGCGTCGGAACTCTTGCAGCCGTAGTGTCGCCCGCTCAGGCAGCTCAAACTGTCACATGGGTAAGCTTAAACCCATCTATTGTCACCGTCGATGCAAACGGCGTCATACAGGGAATTTCACAGGGGAGTGCAGTCATACAGGCAACCGCGGCAAACGGCATTTCAGCCACATGCTCCGTGCAGGTGGTAGGTGCGGGCAAGAGCGTTGCTGGGATCTCCCTGAATAAAACATCCGTTTCCATGGACGAAGGCAAAACCGTATCCCTGTCGGCAAGACTCACACCGCGGTCCCCGCTGAACAAAACGGTTTTATGGAACTCCTCCAACCCTTCCGTCGCATCGGTAGATGGCAAAGGAAAGGTGAATGGCCTGACCGCCGGCACTGCCGTAATCACCGCCACAGCCTCAAGCGGCGTAAGCGCCCAGTGTCAGGTTACGGTGAACTCTCTGGCTGTATCCCAAGTTGTTTTGAAAAAGGGTTATCTGGAAGTGGATGAAGGGAAGTCTACCTCCTTAAGCGTATCCGTGCTGCCCAGGAAAGCAAGATTCAAAACAGTCACCTGGTCTTCCAGCGATCCCGGCATCGCCTCTGTATCCTCCAAGGGGAAGATCACCACCTTTGCGTCCGGCACGGTACAAATCACCGCTACTGCCCATAACGGCGTATCCTCTTCCTGTACGCTGGTGGTTCGTTCCCTGGCCGTATCCCAGGTAATCATAAAGAAGGGCTATCTGGAAGTGGATGAAGGGAAGTCTACCTCCTTAAGCGCATCTGTGCTGCCCAGGAACGCAAGGTTCAAAACGGTGACCTGGTCTTCCAGCGATGTAAGCATCGCCACCGTATCCTCCAAGGGGAGGATCACCACCTTTGCACCCGGCACCGTGCAAATTACCGCCACCGCACACAATGGCGTATCCTCTTCCTGCACACTGGTTGTGCGTTCTCTGGCCGTGTCTTCCATCAGGCTGAACAAGGCTGTCCTGACACTGAAAGCCGGCAGAACAGGATCACTGAAGGCATACCTGCTTCCAGCCAATGCCCGCATCAAAGCCATAGCCTGGTCGTCAAGCGATCCGAATGTCGCCACTGTCACATCCGGCGGCAGGATCAAGGCTTTGTCACCGGGTACTGCCTTCATAACCGCCACGGCCCACAACGGCATAGCAGCTTCGTGCGTTGTCAATGTGCAGTAATTCCGAGGAAGGTTCTTCATTTTTCCGTACACCGCTTACCAAGAAGAGACAGCCATATCATACAGCTTTCCCCCGGGCTTGCAGCCCGGGATTTTTTTGTTCTGTTTCAACCGTCCGATTATCCGAGCTTATTATCCAAAAGTGCGCTTCCAACATTTCTCATTGCCAATACGTTCTCAACTATGTTATCATGCGGATTAAGGGAACAAATGTTCTTATTTATTATTGGCAAGGCAAACCTGCTTGCCGCAGATTAATAAAGGAGAGAAACTTATGACGCTTACCCTGTCGGAAGCCTGCATGCTCCACCTGTACAGCCTGTCTCCCAGCGCTATGCTCCATTTTTCCTCCCGGTGGGACATTGTATCGGCTATCGATTTTTTTCAAAGCCTTCTTCGCAGCCGGCCGGAAATGAAAACCGCGGCGGAAGGCCATTCCGCCGCGGACGTTTATGAAGCGCTGAGTAGTTACTTAATCGGTGACGATTCCCAGGATGATGAAGAGGCCGGTCTTAACTGCCGCATGGATCCCGTATTGTACGAAAAGGTTCTATACATGGCCACCCATGGCTGGCAGAACGAGAAGGGAGAAGCTTACCTATGAACCGGGCCGATCAAATATGCCTTGTATGCGTACAGGCTTTGGAAAAGGGCCTTATCCCAGCTGTCGGCGGTTGGAACAAATCAAAGGCTGCCGCGCTTTTAAGCGCCATTCAGGAAAAGCCAATACATACCCTGCCCGTGAGCACCCAACCCGCCGAAGTATTTGAAGCCATTGTAGATATCCTCGCCGGGCTGGAAGGCGCAGAGCCAAGGTATGTTCCCAGGTGGGCAAAGGAGCTGCTGGCGGGATGAGGGCTCTTCTCCTTTGCAGACTTTAGACAATTATTCGAACGTGTTACGGTTCCTCGATTTCCACCAAAAAGCCTTGCTGCGCGGCATACTCTGCCGCCCAGCTGCCCTTTGGGGCGTGGACCACAAGACTGCGCCAGCCGTTTAGCTCATTCCGCTTCCGTTCTTCTGCAGGGTCAAACTGCAATTCCCATTCGGTCAGCGATGCGGGCAGATACAGGTCACTGATGGATATGGCCTCAATGGCCAGCGCATCGATAAACACCACCCCTTCGGGTATGCGCAGCTCGCCCTTAAGGCCCGACCAGGCAAACGCGCCATGGGCAATGGTTCTTAAGCTGGAAGGAAGCTCCACATGTGTAAGGCTTGTGCATCCAATAAACGCCCCCTCATCAATATACGACAGGGTATTAGGGAACTGAGCGCTTTCCAGCGACTCGCAATACTCAAATGCCAGCCACCCGATAGTGTTTAACCCTTCCGGCAGCATCACATGCCGGATTTGATTTATATGAGAAAAAGCGTAATCGCAGATGGATTGAGTCCCCTGGGGAACGGTATAGGTATCTCCCGGTTTGGCCATCGGATAGGCGATCAATTTCAAACCATCCTTGGAAAACAATACGCCGTCAATGGCCTGATAGACAGGATTATCTTCAGATACGGTATATTTAACAAGGTTCGGTATGTAAGGCGCAGGCCCTGTATAGGTGCTTGGAAGCATAATGGATGTAAGCTTGTCTGCAAAGCCAAGACCGCTGTCATTGTCAATCTCTTTCGTGCCCTCCGGGAGGATAAGCTCATTGCCGGGACGCCCTGGCGGATATAAGCAAAGCATTGAACCATCCTTGGAGTACAAAACGCCATCGATGCTCTGAAAAGCAGGATGGTCCTTGGATACCTCCACATCCGTCAGGTGCTTAAGCCACAGCAAGTTCTCAAACCGCTTCACATCGGTCATGGAATCGGGAATCTTGACCACCGTTGCATCATCCGGCACAATAAAGTAATCATCCCGCGTGTCGTAATAATGGTGCTCTTCCGACGCGTTGGTCCAGACCACATCTGTCCCCTCAGGCAGGTTAACGGCTTCCTTTTGCGCACCCGTCAACCGAAAGAGCGTGCCGATAGGCGCAAAGCCCCGCAGGAGAATACCATCTTCGTTGACCAATTGCACATATGCCCAGGCGCCGTTTAAAGTACCCAGGTACAAAACATCTTTCTGACCGGCATTCAGTGTGCACAAAAATGTTCTTTTGCCCAGGGGATCATCGGTTACAAAGGTATCTTTCTGGACCACCGCAATTTCCGCCTGAGCAGCAAGATTCATCAGCTTAAACCGCTTGCTGTCTGCAAACGCCTTGGGCAGGGCCAGCGCTGGAATGTAGCCGAAACGCTGCCTTCCTTTGGATATGTCATAGCAAATCAGTGCCCAGCCGTTTTCCACGCCATAGACCTGTATGGGGCCGCTGGTAGAAACCAACGCTCTCCCATCTCCGCCCCGGAGAGTATTGTTACCCGGCCCGGTATAGACGGCATATTTGCTATCCTCTGTAAACTCTATCGTTTGGCCGTAAAGGCGCATGCCATTCTCGGCAAGAATTAAACCGCTGTCCAAACCCGCCTTGTTTTGAGAAGGGTCTTTTGCGCCAAGTGCTTTAGCATGCTGCGGATCCACCATGACCTTCCAAGAGTTTATTTCCTCCCAGGCCTTTGCCGGGAGGGTGCAAAAATCCGCAAACACCACCAATCCATCTGCCGTTATGCCGAATCCATCCCGCATCTCCACAATATCAGACCACCGGTCGTAATGCCTGGGGCTCAGCAAATCATCGATAACAGTGCCATCCTGCGCCAACCCAACCGCATCCGGTCCGCCGCAATCAATGGCCGCCACATCCTTCCAATCCTCTTTACTGGGGTCTGTGAAGCTCGGCGGATCGGAATAGTTGATATCGCACTCCACCGTGCCATCTTTCTTTAGCACATAGATTCCTTCAGACGTGACGTCAATCTGCAGGGCATCCTGTATTTCGATATCATCCAGCCCGGAGCCATAGCCAGTGCCATTTATGTCAATGGCATATACATAGCCCCATATCTCATCAATCCAAACAATGTCCCGCCATGCGGCGATCTCTCTGTTCTCCCTTGTATCGTTTTTGGATGTGGTAACAACGGTACCATCCTTTTTCAGGCCGAAGCTGGCGTAGCGCCCAGCCGCCACCATCACGATGTCCTTCCAATCCTGCACGCTGCATTGGCCATATTCATTATCTCCCGCAGCGTATACGGTGCCATCCCTTTTCTGTCCCACGGTATGCTCTGCGCCCGCGTCAATAGCAACGACATTGCACCAGGCGGCAGTATCGCATTGTCCGCTTTCGTTGTTCCCCGCTGCCCTCACCGTGCCGTCCCACTGCACGGCTACCACAAAATCAAATCCATCGGCGATGTGCTTTCCCTGACATGGCAAAGCAAAAGCGATTTCGGTAAGCATCACCGGGAGAAGCATAGCCAGCAGCATAAAAAAGGAAGCTTTTTCATTCGTATATCCTCCGGGGCTCTTTTGTGCGGTATATCATCAGCTGCTTTGCCCAGGCTGGCCAATCACAAAATGGACTACGACATATTCTATATATATCGCCTCATTCTGCATTTGTTAACAAAATTATACACGCCATATTATATGAAGTAAAGCTGCCAACGCCAAATACACATAAAGCACACATATAATTTTAGCTTCATATGCAAGAGTAGAATTCACAAGTGTTGTCGCAAGCAGGTATACATGGCAACTGCTGTAGGAATAATCATCCGTGTCATGCCAAGGGCCCTATCCCAGAAGATTCAAACTGCTTACATGCTGGCGCAAAAGCGAAATAAACTTCTCTGCGGCAAGAGGCAGATACCTGTTCAGGTTATACACCAGATTATATGGATAGCGTATCGTTTTCCCATCCAATGGACGTTTTACCAAATAGCCCGCCTGAAGCTCCAGAAAAGCGAAAATTTGCGGAATAAGCGAGACGCCGATATCGGCTATCACGGCCCTTTTGATGGCGTCGATATTCGAACAGGAGCTTTCCGTTTTCATTCAATGAGATCCTGTTTCCAACCCTGTCAAAAAGTTTCATGCCAAGTTCGGCTCTAAGAGCTGATTATGTACGGTAAAAACGATTTAGCGCCTGCAGAAAGGATAAGCCAACACACATGATCTTGACAAACTTATTTCAAGGCATATCATCCCTGTTTATACAGGATCCTTTGGTAGCAATTTTCCGGATTGTATTGATATTTTTTAAGCATTCTTCTGGTATATCTGGGCAAAAAGGAAATTCTGGAGCCGCTGATCATGATCCCGATGGGGTTTGGCATGGTAGCCGTACATGCCGGCGTCCTATTCCTTTCCCAGGTTCAGCTTGGCAATATTATTATAGATCCTCTCGCTTCGGGCGCAGATAATTTGATGAACATCCTCCAGGTCGATTTTTTGCAGCCGATCTATACTTTCACGTTTAGCAACGGACTTATCGCCTGCCTGGTCTTTATGGGCATCGGCGTAATTACGGATATAAGCTTCCTGCTTGCCTATCCGTTTACCAGCATGCTGATCGCCATGTTCGCCGAACTTAGCACCGTTCTTACCTTCCCGATTGCTACGGCCTTTGGCTTATCCTATGGTGAAGCGGCCGCCGTTTCCGTTATTGGCGGAGCTGATGGGCCGATGGTGCTATACACATCTCTTATGCTTGCCAAGGATCTGTTTGTGCCGATAACCATTGTTGCGTATCTCTATCTGAGCTTAACATACGGCGGATATCCGTTCCTTATCAGGTTGTTTGTACCCAAACGCTACCGTGGGCAGCCGGTTGTGTCCCATAAAAACTATAACGTAACGTCCCTGCAAAAGCTTATTTTTGCTATTGTCGCCAATGCCGTACTCTGCCTTCTTTTCCCGGTGGCCGCACCGCTTTTTGTAAGCTTGTTTGTCGGCATCGGCATCCGCGAGTCAGGTATCACAAAGTATACCCAACTGATCGAAAATGTGTTCCTTTACGGCGCGACTTTCTTCCTTGGCTTTATGCTGGGCGTTCTGTGCGACGCAAGTACCATCCTAAACCCCAAAATCCTGATCCTGCTGGTGCTGGGTATGCTGGCCCTGCTTTTTTCCGGCATTGGAGGTATCATTGGGGGATACATCGTCTACCTTATCAACAAAAAGAATTTCAATCCCATCATCGGCATCGCCGGTGTGTCCTGCGTGCCGACTACGGCCAAGGTTGCGCAAAAGGAAGCCACGAAAGCAAACCCCTACAGTTTTATACTGCAATACGCAATGGGCCCAAACATTGGCGGCGTTATCACTACCGCTATACTGACCGGCCTCTATGTTACCATCATCCCACTAATCAAGTAGCTGGGTGTCGAGCCTGGCGGGCGGATATCTTCAAACAGGACGGTAGAATTGATATGAACATGGCCCCTGCGCGGTCAGCGGTAACTGCGCAGGGGCCGATATTTTTTGTGTTATCACGGAGCACGTTGATGCCGTTG
Source organism: Bacillota bacterium (assembly GCA_023416585.1). Taxonomy (GTDB): domain Bacteria; phylum Bacillota; class Clostridia; order Christensenellales; family Aristaeellaceae; genus JAEWAH01. Next base: position 58,154 of record JAEZHM010000074.1, on the reverse strand, counting down.
TCGCCATTCAGGAGAATGTAGCAGTGAGAAGGCAGGGTATAGGCCTTGTTCTGGCCGATGGATTCCCGGCCACCAGCACGTCCTCGATGCAGCTCTCGCCAGAAGGCTAAACATGGTCTTTTATATCATCCACATTCACCGTGGAGACCACGGGCGTGCCAATGGTGTAGCCTAAGCCCAAGCCCTGTAGGAAACCACCACTTCTCTTGCGAATGTTCTTTTCCTTTGGTTTTTCGGGAATATGCTGCTCCTTCTATATTCTCATTGATTTTGGCTCAGAATAAACAGGATCACAATTATCAGATTACTTGCCGCTCCCGCGAAACCAGTCGACAATTTCATCAATCGTTTTGCTAAGATCAATGTTAAATAGCGACATGTTTGGCAAATATCCGTTACTACCCGTATTCGAATTCGTATTTTTATTGGCCGAGCTGCTGCTCTTCTTCGCCGGATGCAGCACATTAAACTGCCGCTGATTTTCGGCCAGCTGGGCGTCAAACTGGCGAATATCCTCCAGCATTTGCTTTTGCTGCTGGTTAAGGGATGCTTCAAATTGCCGCTTGCCTTCCACCGTGCTTGTATCATATTGACGCTGCTGCTCAGTAAGAGACGCATCAAACTGCCGCTTGCTCTCGGCCTGTTGTGCTTCAAACTGGCGGGTGCTTTCCGCAAGTTGCGTATCAAACTGTCTGATATTCTCCGCAAGTTGGTTATAATTGTACTTGCTGCTAAGGTCGGTGGCCCTCTTCTGCTCAGTCAGGGATTCATTGTACTGCCGGGCCTGTTCGGTCAAGCTGGAATCGTACTGCCTGATCTGTTCGTTGAACTGCTTCAGCCATTGCGACTCGGCATTTTCCTGCTGCTCTTTCTGGTTGGCGAACTGGTAAATCTGCATCGCCAGGGTATTGGATTTGTCATTGGCCGCTGTGGAGCGGTCATACTCCTTAAGTTCCAACTCATCCAGATAGGCCAAAGTATCAGCTGCCTGAGAGGCTGAATATTGCGTCAGCAGACCTGAAAGCTGCCGGGCCAGCAATGTTTTTTGATCTTCGATGCCGGTGCGGGTAAGCGCTTCCTGATCGGCAATCTCCTGCTGCGCCTTGTTCTTAGCAATCGCGATATTCGCCTGTGTGGCCATGTTGTAGCTGCTGCGGTTCATCCCGCTGGATAAGGCCAATCGGTCCGCTCGGGAGGAAGCATCCTCATACTGTTTCGCGCTTGCTTCCTTCATCTTGCCATAACTCGTGTCCACGCTGGCAAGCTGCCTATTCAAAGCCAGCTGATTGGTGTCGGCTGCCTGCTGGGCATCCAGCCTTTTCTGGTCGTACGCCGCCTTATAGCGACTTTCCGCGGATGCTTTCAGCTCCGCCTCCGTCCTGGGCGTATAGGTGTTCTTCTTGAGATCCTCAATCAGGGATTCCAGTGTATAGCCGGATGCCATACATACCACTCCTTATAGCTTGAAATGCCCCCGGCAATTTGCCGGGGGCGCTCTTTCTGTCTCAATTATGTTCGAGCCGCTTCCCTAAAACTTCTCAGGATCGGTGGGATTGTTCAGAATCCCGAACACAACCAGCGCGTCCAGCACGGCAACCGCAACGCCGTTTATTACGGTGGACTGTGTGGGCTGCAGGATGCCGGTGGTGACCAGCATGGACAGGACCAGGGAAGCGATAGTCGCCCAGGTGACCTTGGATTGAAAACGGTTCTGCATATATTTCCCTCCTTAATGTCGTGAAAGTACATACTGCTGCATGGTTTCATAGGCATTTGTGACACTGCCGTCACACTTTAATTGCTTGAGTCCGTCCAGCGTAGCAAACTGTGCCTGCAGGAGCATGGCTATGTCTTCCCGCTCCTGCTTTTGCCGGTCTTCCACGCATTCTAGCCGCCGCAAAAGGTCATGGGCTTTGATCGCTGTTGCCGTAATATAGGCGACAACTGCCAACACCGTTGTAATCAGCCACCAATAGTCCTTTAAAAGCTGCATGCTGTCCACCTCATAAATAATTTTTGATCACTTCGTACACAGCCTGTGCCAACGCCTTTGCGCTTGGTTCCAAAACCGTCTGCGCCGATTCCAAAGCCCTTTGGGTAGGTTCGTCCACTATCCCGGTTTCGGGCAGATGGCTGGCGGCTTGCAGCTGCTTAACCGCAGCTTCCGTCTTGGGGCCAAAGATGCCGTCCACCGTGCCGCAATTGTAACCGGCGTTGTTCAGCAAGGTTTGCAGCTTTTCCACAGCAAAGCCCTTGCAGTGAATTGTCAAATAACTTGGTTCGCTCACAGTTTCACCCTCTTCATCCAAGCCTTTCAGAATTCCGTAATAGTCCCAGGCATAACTGGTTAAGGCGGAATGCTTGACGCCATAGGCATGTCCGCGAGCATCCACAACATAACCATCGCCCAGATAGATACCAACATGTCCCATAGGGTCAGCCGATTCCATTTCGTTGAACACAAAACACACCTTGCCCCTGGGCATTCCTGCAATCGGGCCTTTAGCATCCCAGTAATCCCCCTTCCACTGACTTGAAGCGCCGTGCGGCACGGCAAGGCCAATCAGCTTGGCGGCTTCTTTGGTCAGGCCAGAACAGTCGTATGACGGCTTATCCTTGTATTTACATCCGTTGCATGCAGTCTGCTTACCGGATAAAACAGGACAGTATTTTTTGATGTTAGCGGCGTAATCCGGCTTGTTTTTCATCTGATTTTCCCGGTACACTGGCGTACATTTCTGCCCGTTTGCGGCAAAAATATATGGGCAACCAACCTTGCTGATTGCCCATTCACGGATTATTTTTGCCTTGTTCACGGCTTCACCGCTTCCTGTTTGATGTCTGCACTCGAAACAGCCATTAATAGTTCGTCAAGCAGTTTAACGGTTGCTTTAAGTTGCTGATAATTGCCATTCCATGGCGCGGCCTGGATAATATCAAGAAGTAGTTCCTTTTGTTCCATGCTGTCAATCACCATTTGGATTCCTCCTATCAAGGCTGTGGGGTTCCAAGCAATGCCAAGGCGGCATGCATCTTTGCGTCCTTTGCCGCAAGAGCATTCTTGAGTTCTTCATTTTCTCTTGCTATTTTTGGCACTTTTAAAAACGAAACAGATGCAAGATGCGTCGTGTTGTAACCGCTCACTATAGCCAATAGCGTATCGGCTGCATCATATTCTTCCCACGGGTTGCTTATTAAGGCCTGAATTTGTTCTTTGCTAATGGTTTATTAGTGATCAGCTTAATGCACTCAACAAGTTGACCACCTACAGTAACACTGCCGTCAACTATCGGGACGGCATCAAAAGTTGTTTTCCTACAACAATTTTCATTCTATTTGCCTCCTTATGTTGCTACCTGACCGTATACAGTCATCTCACCAATCGCAACGTATGACGGCTTCCCTCTCCAATTTGTGGGGCATATCCTAACCCAAGTGTACGCATCATCGGAATTCCAGCAATAATGGGTGCTGGAATAATTTACTGTATCCCCATTTCTTCCGGAAATATCTCCTATCGTCATCCAATTAGTGTTATCGTTACTACCCTGTATATTAGCGGCATATATGCCAGCGACAGCAGTACTATTACGATTTGTAAGCACAATATAGATATTTATCAATGCCGCACCGCCCATGTACAGGCTTAACCAAGGTGCACTATCAGAACTGGATGACAACCAACAGTAATCATTTGAATTGTCTCTGTTGAATGCTCTATACTCTCTGTAAGTGCTTGTGTTGTAGTTTGAGGATGCCGCGCATTGGAAAGGAGTAGGGGTATTTGTTGATGTCATTGCAACTGTTGGGTACGGCCCTGCATTTACCCAGTTGGAAATTTCCAGCCAACCACTGCCGTTCCAAACATTAGTATGTTGTATGGCCCACGCCGACCCATTCCAAACAAAAGGAGTACACTCTGCCCATGCTGAACCATTCCAAACAAAACTTTTTCTTACAGCCATAAACCCACCTTATCATGTCCTAAAAAAGATTTGTCCAGTGTACGAAGCACCAGGGAGAGATGACCCAAACATCGTATTCCCAGTATGGAACACACGCTGATTGTAAGATGGGCCTGTAAATATTTCCCCAGCAGCATATAATGTCTTATTGAACCAATGCCCGTTATCAGCATTTGTACTGTAATGTGAAAAACTTGTATTCCACGATTCAATCGATGTAGTTCTCCCACTCGCACCAGTAACCGTAAATCCAGGGCTTGCACCACCTGCACTGCCTGCACTCGTTGCATAGTTTACACTAAAATTGGATGGGTTGTACACATACATATTCGCACCATCCGATCCACCCCAAAGCCATGGTGGTTGACCGCTCTGGCCAGACCAATTGAAATTCATCACCACTCCACCTATACGATAGGGCCATGCCCCTCCTGCGCTGTTTGCGTAGTTGACCGATTGATTTCCAATGTTACCAGAATGGATCACTGTTCTCCATGGGTTAAATGTTGCATTATCACCATTCCTTGTACGGAATGATAACGCCCCATTCGCATCGTTATATGCTGCAGATAGCTGCAACTCATATCCGTTGGGACTAAAAGTTACAAGAGGCCCTGAATAAGGGGCGTTGTTTGCATATGAAAAAGCAACCCCATTTTCTACAACATTGGCGTCCTTACCGGGAGCATTTATCCATCCCCTATACCCTACAAGGCTAGCATGGTCATGATTAACATTGGAAAACCTAGCATCCAGCGTTTGTCCCTTATACTCCATGTCCCATGTGGGCGGCAATAGAAAGCGATTAGCTACCACTGCGGTGCGCCCAAAGGCCGCGCCAGTAGTACGAAAATCAAACAGTCGCGCCGATGGAGAAATTAAGTCCTGCTTTCGCGTTGTCTGTCCTACTTTGTCAGCAACTTCAATCTTGACATCATACGCATAGTCGGTACTAATTCCAGTGGCAATTTTGGTCTTGACTTCATTCGGCAAATTCACTCCGGCGCTCCATGCTGATGTGCCGGACTGACGATAAAACGCCTTGTAGGTAACGGCCTGATTTGTACCAACCGCCGAAATGGTATACGATGCTTTGACAGCAATACATGTGCCATCATTATTAGCAGTCAATGTTGGCGCATCGTCATTGCACCTGTAACATTCCAAAATGCTGATCATTGGCGTGTAATAATCCGTTACGGTAATAGAACGGCTTGTATTGCCCAGATGATACCGGGTATCCCTTGCCGTTGCCAGAAACGGTTTTTCCCCAGCAACGCTGTACACATTCGACGTGTAGCTTGCCGTTTCCGAAGCATAGGTTTGCTGCGTTCCATCAGCTGCCAGGGTAATCTGTGTCACCGCAGCCGAAGATGCCCTGGTGGTGGCCACGTTCACCGTAACGCTGCTGATGTCTTTTAGGTACAAACCTTCAAAGGTGTTAATGCCCGTAAAGGCAATGGCTACCACAGGCTTTTCCGAAGCAGGAACTGTCACCGAGAAACCTTTTGTGTCCATGCCAATTGCCGCGCCGCCCGAATAGGTGGTCAGTTCGCAGTACGCTGCGCTTGATTCCCCGGCAGTTACGGCATTGCACCAATCCTTCGGAACCGTCTTTGTGTCGGTCAGGCCAGAAACCGTATGCGATTCCGTGTATGTGCCATTGATATACCAACGGATTGAATGTGTATAAGAAACGTCCAGCCGTGTGACTGTTGCAGTAATCTGCGATGCTCCGTCCATCGAAATAGTGGACTTGTCCAGCGTAACGGTGGATTTGGGATTCGCAACGGTCAGTGTTGCATATGGGGCAGACAGGCCGCTGTCATACCCTGCCACATTGCTGATCGCCTTTACCTTGTAATAATACGTTCCAGGAGCAGACTCGCTTACAGCAGCAGGGGAAACCGTGCTGGTTTTGATCTCGGCGTATCCGCTTGTCGGAGAAGTGGAGCGTTGAACGGAATAATATGCTATCGATGTGCCTGAACCATTTCCAGCACCGGACCAACTTAGCGTAACCGATGCATTTGGCATCGTGCTGCCAGAGGAAAGACTGACCGCAGACGGAGCGGTTACGCTGGAATAGGCATACAGGTAAGGGCTGTATGTTTCCGCAGAGTTGGAAAATTCACCAACCGCAAACACATAGAACCGTGCGCTTTGTCCGGGCCCGGCTGGAATGGAAACCGCATAGGAAGTGTCAGTGGTGGTGGCAAGCTGATAATATGCGCCACTATTGTCACTGCGGTATATGACATAATACTGTATGGCATTGTAGCTGCCACCTGCACCTGTCCAGCTTAATGTAGTTGTTCCAGATGATGCCCCATATTGGTTGGATGTGCTGCCGTTAATTTTTGCATTGATGCAGGACGGAGCGGAGTAAGGCGGCGTGTAGGATACGGTCAATGAATTGCTTTTCCAATTTGCAGTACCTTCATGATAAGCACCAGTAGAAGTTTGGGAACCGCCTGTGTTTGACTTCCATGTATAGGTAACTATAGTGTCTTGTCCGGGTGTAATGGTTATAGCTTGTGTCTTTGCGGTGCTATCATTGATTTTGCCTGTTCCACTATACAATCCAGAGTTGAAATTTGCACAGGTGATAGTCGCAGAATGAACAGTGGAGCCTGTTGGCACGGCTGATGTACCATAGGAAAACTGAGCTTTTTTTGTAGACGGCGTTGTGTAGTATTTACTCGAACCATCATCCCAACCATAGAAACTGCTTACCTGATAAAAATCAGCAATCGTACCTGTATATGTCCACGCCATTATTTTGCCCTCCAAGTAGCAGAAATGCCGCCATTCTCGGCCTTAATTTCTGTCAGGCCAGTGCCGCCCTGTCCCACAGCATACGGCGTGCCAATAGTCAGCGTATTTCCGATTGCGGCGACGGTAATATACATGCTGTTTTGGCCGATGTACGCCACCTCAAAATTACCAAACCGAAAGCCCAATCTATCTTCCGAAAGTAAGGTGTTAAACTGGCTGGCAGGATTGATAATGTGAAACCCAGCGGCATCAAAGACAAAGTATTTTTGCAAAGTCTGCTGATAGCTGCTTAGTGTGCCTTCTGTTGCAGCTGCACGGTCAGTTTCTTGCTTAACGGTAATTCGGATGTCCTCGGCACGCTGCGCCACTTCTGTGGTAAATTTGTCCGTTACGGATTGATTCGTCGCATAATCGGAAAGCTCGGCCTTGTCAGCCTTATCTGTAAATACCTTCGTGCTTGTGACCGTGTTCACAATCTGTTCAGGTGTCATGATGCTTTGGGAAACGCTGTTGATGGTATCAATGGCATTTGTAAAGGCCAAGGATTCCCAACCTACGGTAGCGTCAATAAATCTGTAGCACCTGTTGTTGTCGTCGGTGTCATACCACAGGTCACCATGGCCCATCCCAATGCTGGGCTGATCTGGCTGATGAAATACATGACTGCCGCCTGAAATTGCCAGTATCATATTTTCAACGGTATCCGTCAATTCTGGAATTGTCTGGTCTTGATAAGCAATCCAGTTATCGCCGCCCTCGCAGCGGTACCATTTGTTGCCGTCCGCGATGTTAATCCACAGATCGCCAATATTGCCCCCGGAAGGCTTTGTGGGCGAAGCAAAAGTGCGGCTTGTCAAGGGCTGCCATGTAGAACCTGTCCACCGCTTCATTACGTTGGGCGTAACGCTGGTATCAAGCCACAGCGCGTTCTCGGTGGGGTTGGGCGGTGGCGTAGCATTTTTAATCGTGAGTGAATCTAGAATGTTTTCAAAAGCCACCATCAGCTGCCACTGACCGCCAACGCGCCGGTACAGCCTATTTTCATCATCCGTGTCGTACCACAGATCTCCATACAGCGCATCGGCAGGCTCCGCATCCTGCCGATAGATTTTGGATCCGCCCGAAACGGTCAGCATCAGGCTTTCGGCAGTCTGCTTCACCTCTGTGGAGTTCCCGAGCGCATCCGTGATCTTGCCCTGTAAGCTCTTGCCCAGGTCTTCCATCCGCAGCCTGTTAAATCGGCTGTATAGGTCATCAATGACATCGCCAAGCTGCTTCACAAGCTGCCGTTCTTCCGAAGACCAATTGGAAGGGGCGCGCAACGGTTCGTATTGATGTATGCTGCTGTAGTTTGCCAAAGTCACCCCTCCTAATCTGCGTCCATTTCTGCACGCACCTGTATACCGCCGATAAGCCGCCAGGCCGTGGCGCTTTCGCTTGAAACAATCAGCCGGAACCGCCTGCCGGAGCCGCCAAAGCGGATGCGCTTCTGCTTTGCCTTACCAAGGACTGTTGCGCAATAGGCAAATTCCTTTTCCTTGATTTTCTTCTCCGTTTCAATGGCAAACATAATCGTGCCGGCCGCCTTGGCTTCCAGGGTATAATACAACTCAAAACCGCCCTTGCGGATGGTTTTCTGTTGAAAGTCCTGCCATGGCGAAACCCAGCGGCATGGTGCGGCAGCTTCTCCGCTTGTCCATGCATCCGCACCCCATTCATGAATGCGTCCCGGCGTGGTATGGCTTGTAAAGTACAGTTTCGTTCCGGTGGGCAGGAACGACTCCACGCTCACATCTGTCCGGTACAGCCAAGTGCCCAGACGAAAATTGAAAATCAACACTGCATTGTTATGATCGGATCCATTCACCGGGATGGCGCAGTAATACGCATCCTTGTACACACAAGCGCATGCCTTCATAAGCGCAATGGTATTCATGGAGGACAGTATCTTTTCACATGCTTCCTTTTGGAAAGGGGCGGCATTCAGGCCATCGTACTGCATGATGCAATCGTCACCCAGCATCAAGATGCGTTCGCCTTGTACCGCTATGGTATTGAAATAGGCTGTACCTCCGCCATATTGTTCCTTGAATACAAATTCCGCAGGGTCAGTATTCAAAACACGCCAGATGCGGTTTTTCTTGAAAGCAATCAATTGGGAACCAAGCTGCGTAAGCGCATGGAAGCTGTCCCCGTCCCAGCTTGGCTGCATCACATCGCCGGCGCCGTCTTCCGGAATCGTGGGATTCGCCGACCAATCCAATGGATCAAACGCTGCGCTGAACACCAGCATGTCAGGATCATCTGAAATGCCGCCACCCCAAATGCGTTCCGCATACCGGGCGATCACGCCAAATTTCTCAGGTGCCAAAACGGTGCTGACAGTCATGTTATCGCCCCGTACGCAGATCATGCCGTCCATCGCGTTGGACATTAAAAGAACATCCACTGGGGATGTGCTGCCTTCAGGATTGATCTCATAGGTTACGAAGCTCCATACATTCGAATCAAATTCCGGTTTATTTAAGTTTTCCGGCAGGGCGAGCAATGTCCAGGCTGTTCCGCCTTCAGGCATGTAATAAAGCTGTCCTCCGGCGGCAGCCACCAGCATATCCGGGCTTTCGTCCCCCGAATGCCAGCGGCGGTGAAACCATGCCAGCGTTTCAATGGTATCCGGAACGGCCGGTTCCAAAAGGATACAGGCCCCGGCCGGCTGCAGCACGCCGCCGGCCGTCTCCACATTGATTGCCTCAGATGCCGTTCGCGGATCCGCGTTGATGCTTCCGCCATACTGCATGATCCCGGTGAATTCGGGTATGCGCAGGTCGGCATCGTATGCGTTCATGGTGATATAGGCCACGCGATCCCCTCCTTATCCGGGCATATTGAAGAATGTTTGCGTTTTCGTACCGCCTCGAATCTGCGCAGCTGTTTCCTCCGCGGCGGCGCGGAACTGGTAGCCACGGTTTTGTTTTTGCGGGTTGCCGTTCCTGTACACACACCAGGCGGCCCAGTTTGCAATGGCCGGATGGGTCCAATTCGGCAGCCTGGGCGCGTCCAAATCATCCGCAAGCATGAGAAAGCTTTGGGAATCTTCCGCAACGTGTTCCCTGGCAAAAGCGAAAACCAGGCGGTCATACCCCTCGTTCAGGTAATCCGTAAGGTACGGCAGGAACTCGCCTACATCTTCCGCGTCGTTGCCTGTTTGAAACATCACGAGCTGTTTCATCTCACCAACAGTCAAAATAACCACCTCACAGGTTCGGGTATTTCACCCTGAGCGCCAGGAAAACGGGGATTTTCACATTCACGTACTGCCCCCGCTGGATGATCGTCGTTTCGCCATTGATGGTCACGTGCTCGGTTTGATCAATTTTTGCTCCTGATTCGTCCTGTTCCAACAGGGGAAGGTAAATCTGAACGGTGGGATCGTCTTCAATCTGGGGGATGGAATGAACAGCCATACATTACCTCCAAAAGTAAGGGAGGGGTCTCCCCCTCCCTAAAGTCGTTTCGTCAATTACGCCGTGGCGCCGTGCTCGATCCTGACAATGAAGTCATCCTGGAGAATGGCCGTGGCAAATCCTTTGACCTTCCAGGCAATCGTGCCGCGCTGGGCTTCCGGGTCGGCCGCGCCGGCGGAGCCGGGCGGGTTGATGATGATTTGAATGTTCTTGCCGCCGCCCTCCAGGGCGATATCGCCATAGGCATCCTTTCCGTAGACAACGGTGGAATATACATCCACCGCATTCCCGCCGCCGGTGGGGTTGATTTTCGTGGTGTTGGCGGTTGTCCAGTTGGCAGTGACGGTACCCGAAGGCATCCAGCGGAAGTACACCTTCTTTGCGGCGGCGTCTATGCGTTCAATGCACATGGGGGTATGGTTGGTGCTGCTGTAGGTCACATACACCAATTTCCCGGTCATTTCCCGCGCCACATCTTCGGTGATCGTATCGGATACTGTAATGCACTTCGCTGCCGTGTCAAGCGTGGCAAGCGTCCAGTTGGCGGTCGTGCCGAACAGATAGGATTGGGGGCTGAACGTCTTGGCATTGGTGGATTCAAAGAATTTCACCTTGTAAATCACGCCCAGCTCGTACTTGTCCACCTTCTCGCCGCTTTGATATTTGGCGCGGTCCACCCACATTAAGTCGCTGGTCAGGTCATGGACCGTGTCCGGATGGACGATGGCGTGATAATAGCCATCGTCAAACGGCTTGCAATTATTGCGCTTCAGCGTCCTGACCGCCTTTTTGATATCGGCATAGGTCAGTTTGTCGGTGGCGGCAATGGTTCCGCGGGCGGTGTTGGCGCCGGCATATTGCACATTCAAGCCGGCGTTGATGGCGTTGCGGCTGATGGTATCCAAAGACAGCGACGCCTGGTCGGAAAGCAGCTGCGCTGTTTCTCTGTGGATGTTGTCCAGCAGGTAGTATTGCATCTCCTCCGTGGTTTCCACATGCGCGCCGTAAGGCTTGACCATAACGGTGAAGGCCGTTTGGGTCAGCGTCTGTCCGGCGGGAGTCACGCCTTCGGAAAGAGGCGTGGTAACGGCCGCGAAGGGGCTGAAGCGCCTAAACTGCACACGCTTTCCGTTGTTCATGGGCAAAGTGCGTTTTTGGGCATCCCGGCTATGTACCATGTCGGGCTTGGCATTCTCCAGCAGTGTCTTTTCATAGAACTGCACAAGACCGGGTGCAACACCGGAAGAGTGGGTATAATTCAGGTTGTCGAAAACTGCCATTTGATATCCTCCTTAAGTTCTCATGTCGATAACTCCCCCCTGCGCCAGATAGTCCTGGACCTTTTTGAACTGCTCACTGTTTAAGTCTCCAATAGACCTTGTGGCGAATCCGCTGCCGTTGGGCCTGCGGGCAGGACTGGGAAGCGTATGCGCGGATTTTCCCGCCACGTGCTTATACACATCCGCAAAATCCCATTCCCTGGACAGCACGCGCCTTTTGATCTCCGGGTCCGTATTGTAGACTTCCAGCACATCGATGCCGCCTGCGGCCTCAATGGCCTTCGCCTGGGCAATCAGCATTTGTCCATAGGCTTCCGCGTCGTCGGGGGAGATTGTCTGGGTTGATTGATTCAGCTGGTTTGCTTGGTTTGAGGTGAACTGACCCTTTTCGTTCCGGGCGGGCTGATTGGGCCTTTCGGGTTCTCCCGGCATGGCCGGCATCCCGTTTTTCAGCCGGAGGTATTCCAAGGCGATCTCCCTGGATGCGACCTTCCCGGAACTCACCAGGTCGTCCGCGTCGCGATTTAGCATCGCCTCCTGTAAGGGACGGAGCTTTTCGTCATACGCCGCGGCGATCTTTGCCCGTTCCTGCGCGAGCACAGATTGGATCTGCTTGCTCACGCCCTCCTGTATGCGCTTTTGGATCCAGCCGGCCTGCTTTTCGCCGCCCTTCTGCTGCTCGGGCTGGGATGCTTCCATCTTAAGTTCATCCGTCTGCGTGCCCAGCACTTCGTCCAAGGTAGCTCCTTCGGCCTGAAGGGCTTCGGAAGCATTTCCGGCCGCGTCGTCCGGCCCAGCTTCCTGCAATGTGATATCGACCATAGGATTTTCCTGCATATGTAACCTTCCTTTTTAACGCGCTCCGCGAAAACGCAAAGCGTGGGATTGTATGAAAAACAACAGCCTTATGGCTGCTGTTCATCAACCTGGATAAAAAGTCTCCCTCTTTAAGGCACTACGCACCGTTTGCGTAGCAAACGGTATTACGCATTGTTGCTCCGCTCCAATGCTCCAGGCTTCGCCCTCCGGGGAGGTGCCGACGAAGGAGGCGGAAGGAGTAAAAAATGAGGCATCATTTACACCGCCCCGCCCATCCCTGCCGGCGGCATTGCTTCATTCCCCATTTCCCCTGCTCCCCGCTGTATCATCTGTTCCTCCGGCGCCTGTTGCATCTCTTCCACCGGCGCTTGCATCATCTGTTCTTCCATTGCTCCCGGCATCTGCTCCCCCTGCGCAGGCTGCATTTGCCCCTCCGGCGCCATACCCTTCTCAGGGTTCCCCCCGGAGTGCGCGGCACTTTCATACTGCATGTTGATCTTTTGCAGATTCTGAACCATTCCCATCAACTGCTGAATTTGCTCCTGCTGCTGTTTCATCATATCCATCGTTTGATCGTTTTGTTTCAGAACAGGCAGTATCTTTTCTTTGCCGTCCACATTTAACAGCTCAAACAAGGTGTATAGCGGGAAAAAGGAATTCGCCTGCGCCGCCATGGAATATGCCTGCAAAAACAGCTCGTTCTGTGCCTGCACCTGCAATGGGTTGCGCCTTTGTACCTGCACCTGAACGGTATAAGGCGGCGGAGGCAGCGTATTTCCCTTTTTGCCTGTTCCAAACAAATGCTCGGGGCTCATTTCCACTTCCCGTTGCTGCCCAGCCCTTCCCACGATCAGCGCTTTGCGCTTTTTATCATAAAACTGGGACATCAGCCACAGAATCTGTTTGACCATGTCCTTGAAGCCCTGGTTCAGCACGTTGGTCCGCATCCGGCTTTGTTTGTTGCCGGCTTCCTGCAGGCTGTTGATGGCGGCTGCGGCCGTGACGCCGCCGGCTGTTTCACCTCTTGTAAACTGGTTCTGGCCGCTGTCCATCTTCAAATCGGTCTGCATTTGCAGCATCTGCTGCGTGACCATGCCGTTAAATGGCGCATGGATCAACCATTGCAGGTTTGCCCCGTCAATGTTGTCGCCTTCGATGATGTCCTTGGACCAGTCGGCCAGCGCATCCTTGTCGATACCGGAATTCCGCCGTATCAGCAGGCGGCCCTTGCTGGAAAACCGCAAATTGACATCAATGTAATGGTTCAGTCGGTTGATGGTGCGCATCATGGGCGCCAATTCCTGTATGAGCCCGTCCCCCACCGGGAACCCCTCGATGGGCGTGAACACATCCACCACAAAGGGATACATGCCATGCCTGTAAATGCTTTCATGAATGGAAAGCAGCGCGCCGCCCGCGGCATAGGCCACGTTGATGGTGTACTGCTTGGTCTTTGCGTCGTAGAGCCTGTACCAGTACTCAATCATCATGGCCCGGGCTTCTTCCGAAGTATCCGCATCCTCCTGGGCCATCAGCACTCCGACACCCTCGTGCAGCCCATCCTCCGGGCGGATGTAGGGCGCCTGCTTAGGATAATGCGCAGCATACCACGAGATCGGGTGCCAGCTGACTTTGATCAGCGCCCTGGCATCCTGGATGTCCTCCGCCAACGGGTCCCACAAAAAGGATTCTACGGGATACCGGATCACGGCGATATTACCCTTTCCGTAATCCATATCCGGATCCCAGGCTATCTGCGTAACCGCGGTGCCAGTGCCGATAAAGTCCTCCACGCGCCGCTTGTAGAAGGTTTCAAAATCATTTACAGCAAGCACGAACCGCAGCGCGTCGTTCATGTCTTCCGAAACCGCTTGAAGTTCGGGGCGCTCCGGCATCAGCACGGCTTCCGGCATGTTGTCGATTTGGTCCGCCACGCAGTTGTTGAAGGTACTCTTCAGTGTCTGCAACTGCAGCGTGGGCTCCATCCTTGTACTCTCCACGCCGTTTGCCTTTTCCTTGACTTCAAAGGCGTCCTGCTTCGGATCCTGCAGGAGGATGATCTTGCGGGATTCCTTGGCCCGGTCGTGTATCTCCCGGCAGCCCTGTGTGAAAGTGGACAGCCGGTCGTAAATCTCATTGAGTAAACTCATCTGCGCATCATTTAACGGCTGGTCCGATATAGCGATATCGGCCGCCCTTTGTGCTCCTGGTTCCATTATGAACTCTCCCTCCTTGTATAGGGGCTGAACGGCCTTGGCGGTTCCTTGTCAAATTGCCTGACCGGCGCGGTTCTGGACAAAAGGAAATAGCGCGTGTCGTCATAGGTGTGGTCCTCTGCGTCCGTGTCCACATCCTCCACACGCCGCTTGTCATAGGGCAAAATCGGCACGGTACGTATCCAGTCCCGGCAGGTTGAAAATATATAGATTGCAGCCTTGCCCTGAACATCAAACCGCAGCCGCTCGTGCAGCGCCGCCTTGCCACTAAGGCGCGTGTTGTCGCCGGGCCGAAAGTACACACCCTTCAGCCTTTCGGTAGGTTCCATCTGCTGGGCCACCGAATCGCCCCGGCTGCGGTCGAAGATGGATGGGTCCGCCACCCGGTCGATGGGGATGTTGTCGTTTAACTCCGCTTCTTCCCGTAAAATGATCCCTTCGGCGATTTGCCTTGGCGTAAGCTTCAGCCCCGTGTTGGGATGATTGGAATCGCACCCGTACCACTCCCTGTACCTAAACGCCGTGCCATCCGGCGATACCGCCCACCAGCCGCAGCTGAAGGGCTTTGAATAGCCAAAGTCAAAAGAAAACACCCGCGCCCAGTTGGGCGGGATGTTGAAAGGCTCGATGATGTGGGTCCTTATCCGCGTTTTGTAACCGTTGGGATCGTTTACGATGTCCGGGAAGGCCTGTCCCTCGAACGCGTCCCAGTCACCGTACAAAAGCGCCCGGCGCAGGTTCGGGTCCTTACGCTCCAGTTCGTATATGTAATCCTTGGTGATGTGCGGGTTGTCGGTTGGCAATGCCGGTATGTACTGGGTAGTGAACAACTTGCTTTCGTGAAGCGCTTCCGACCTGATCTCATGGGTGATCCTTTCATAGTACGGCCCAGCGTCCACAAAGTAGGCCTTCACCCAACCGTGGCCAATGTTGCCTGGGTTGGAGGCGGAACGAACCACCGGTACCAGCCCCAACGCCTTTTTGGCGCGCAGCCGTGTTTTGATGAACTCGTATATCTCCCGCTCGAAGCTTGTCAGCTCGTCAAAGTACAACCAGTGGATCTCCGCACCGGCGTAGGCGTACATATCCGCAACGCTTGCACAGTGCCGGAAGCATATCTTCGATCCGTTGCATACGGCCATTTCGTGCCGCCCCACATTGTAGGTGGCAACCTCCCGGGGGTAGGATGCCAGCGCCTCGGCAATAATGGTATCCTCCAGTTCCCGGTAGGTCCGCCTAAAGATGTACGCCCTCGACTTGGGATACTTTAAACACCTGGCCAGCGCATCCATCACAATGGCCTTGGATTTTCCGCCCCCTGCCGCGCCGCCGTACAGAACTTCGTTGGCAGCCGACTCATGTAAAAGCCGCTGCTTTTGGGTGGGGGCATAATCGATCTCGACGACGGATGACATGAGGAATAGAAAACTCCTTCCAGCAAATTTTCAATGAACATTGGACAATATTTTGAGTCGGATGCATCGCGATTCCAAACGGCTTCCCCTTGAGGGGAAGCTGGCGACGCAGTCGACTGATGAGGTGTTTACGCTTCTCTCACTCCCCCTCCTCATCCTTTTCCTCCTCCGGCGCTGTCTTTTTCGGCATCCCCGGCTCCGGCATCCCTCCCGTGAAATTCACTACGATCTGGGATGCCCCTGTCGATTCCTGCTGGGCCGCATACCGCAATAATGTCGTGGCTGCGTTGGCGCCCAGCCTTTTGTCATCGGCCTCCAGCAGCGTTTTCAGAAACAACAGCGCCTGGGGCTTAAGTTCCGACAGCCATTTGTCGCATTCCTCCGCGCACACGGCCTGGAACACCGGCTTCCGCTTCCAGCTTAAAACCGTATCTTCCGGTTTGCCCACCAATTCAGCCGCTTCTTTTACCGAGTACCCCTGGCCCAGCAGCATGGCGGCCTGCCGCATTTTAGCATTCAGCGCGGTATTTTTCGCAGGCAACCTATCACCCCTCTATAATGGGTTGTTTCATAGGTCAAATAATCGTATGGTTATTCAAACAGATGCCCCGAAGGTTTCCAAAGGGCGATCGGAAAGCACTTTGGTTGTGCCCGCAGGCACAAAATTCCTTCTTGGCTACTTTTGACGCGCCCCGGCCCCGCCGCACCATACATGGAGCGCTCCCGCTGCCAGGATGTATAAACTCCAAGCAGCCCCCGCAAAATTGTGAGTAAAAGAAGAAGGCCGCCTTTCGGACAGCCTTTTACGCTATTATCCTACCACATGCAAAACCGGAAATACAAGGAAAGTCACTACAAACTTTTAATTTTTCTTTATAACTGTAGCAAACATTTGCTTATGTTTGCGCGCTTGACGGTCTGCCTTCCTTCTTAGGTTCATCAATAATCATACGCAGCGCGGCTGCTGCCATGATGATCAGCGAAAGCGCCATAGCCGTATAACTTGCGGCGGCCGGTATGTCGGTTTTATCCAGCACAAATTCCACACCAATGCAGACGCCCGTGCAAATCACGAATATTCCAATGTGCGCAAAGGTATAAACAAGGCGCATGCCACCCTTGTACCGCCGGAATATACTTTCGATCAGGACTATAAAGGCAATCAGCACACAAGATAACTGTTGTACGCGTACAAATCCCCATCGAATCGATTCGGCGCGGAGGCTTTCCAGCATTACCTGAGACAGACAGATAAGCAGCAATGCCGCCCGTACCCTGTCGCCGGATTTCGGAAATCCATGAACCAGGGTATACAAGCATATGAACAATGCAAAAAATGCTTCCAGAACGAAAACAGCAAGATACCATTCGCCATATTCATTTTTTACGGCAAGCGGAAAAAAGTGCAAAGCTTGGTTTTCAATATAGGAACCGTCTCCAAAATGCATAAAGTATTCTCCGAAGCGGGCCGCGGCAATCATGAGCATACCGGCAGGCGTCACCGCATCCAATACCGATGCCGCACTCTGCTTTGTCAGCCTGGCGCATAATAAACCAGATAACCATCCTCCCAGCAGCGCACCTGTGAATGCATAGCCTTTTAAAAGCGGGCTCCACAAAAAACCAAACCCATATGTGGAATATACGTAAGATAATTGTACAAGAAAGTAAAATACCCTTGCGCAAAATATAGCCATTGGGAGTGCGAGGGTCAAATAAACTGGCATGGTTTTCCGCTTTAGCTTCAGGTGCCGGGCAGAAGCAAACCCAGCAAGCGTGCTCATAAACAGTCCGGCTGCCAGACAGGCAAGGTAAGGGAGAAGCCCATTTTGCGCAAGAGAAGTCATTTTTTGCTTTCCTCCGGGGATGTGCATGCGCTGGCAAAATAGATGATGTCATTGATATCACGGTGATTAGAGTTGCCGGGGGCGTTGATTTTAATGTTGCGGAAAATCATTGCTGACGAGTACCCGCCATCCAGGTTGTAGGCATTCTTAACGTTAAAGCTTGCGGTCAGCTGTGCAAATTCCGGCAGTGTCAGCCCCTTTGAATTCCGCTCCAGCGGACCTTCCGTAACAACGCACAAATATTCAAGCGGTCCCGTTTGAGCGATCATCACCCTCTGTCGGGCTTCAAATGCCGCGTCGTTTCTGTCTGTAAACTTCTCGATGGCTATGCCATCTACTACCAAGGCAGGCCCGAAATTGAAGCTGTTGATAATGCGTATATCTTTATAAGCTTCCAGCTTCTCAGCAGTAGCTGAAACAACAATATGGAAGTCCCCGTTTTCATCAATTAAGAGCGTGTCCCGCGGTGCAGGGGGGAGGTTTCGGTACATTTCACCCTGCCTGATCAGATATCCGTCAGAAATGTAGCTGAAGTAGTCGCCATTGATGGCCAAAATAGCATTGACGCGTTTTGCCAATGCTGTGCTGGGCATACACCTGCCGGATTGAAAGCTGCCTGCTGCAGCGGTGCGCAGTTGGAATGCATTTGACAATGTCACATACGCAGCCCAATACGGCGTATCAAAGGCATATCCTTCTTCCAGCCTTACGTGGATGGAATCATCCTTGTATTCCGTATCGCTCCTAAATCCATCCGCCTGGGCAGGCATGCCGCCGGACAAATCTATGGGCAGAGATACGATATCGGCATATCCAAAGGGAATGGCTGTCAGGCAGAATAGTAAAGCCACGAGAATTGGGATCATAAAAAACCGACGTTTGATTCGCATAAAAATCCCCTCCGGATAAAAAGGATATGCGTAAAAATTCTGGTAATGATATGGCATCGAGGAATTATTCCGGCCTCATTTCACGGTAACTTATTACCAATATATAAATTCCAGTTTTCTTCCTGCCGCTTCACATTTTTACCATTCAAAGCACATAGGATGGCAAAACGAATCTATGGTTGGCAAATGAAATGATACGGAGGGAATAATAAAGTGCCGGCAGCATTCAATATCCGTCATACAGCCAGGTATTGCTTTTCCCTATTCATGTTCGTCATGTTGATGCACATCTCTTTTTCCTGCCTGGCAGAACCGGCTGCTGTTCCTGAAACCGGAACAACCGTACATTTATACGGCAGCAGCGTAAGCATTTTAGATGGTGTAATGGATGCAAGCGGGATCACGATCAGCGATACTGCCCAACTGAAGGAAACGCTGAAGCTGATTCCGGATATAAAAAAGGTGAAGCTTAACGGCTGCGGCCTTACCCTTGCACAAATGAAAGACCTGCATTTGAGCTTTCCGAAAATTGATTTTGTCTGGAGCCTATCCATATATCATCTGACCGTGAACAGCGGCGATACCTTTATCAACTTGGGCCCAAAGCGCATCACCAACGTGGAGGAGTTCAAGGATTTCCTTGATTGCTTTCCCAGCCTCACGAAAGTCGATATGTACAACAGCTGGCTCAAACGCGCTCAGCTGGATGAACTGTACAGCCGTTATCCTAACATTCGCTTTGGCTGGACGCTTCACATTTTTGAACATACCGTCCGTACGGATGTTACCGCCTTTTCCACGCTGCACAACAACAAGTGCCCAACCCATTCCAGTGAGGCGTTTGAGCAGCTCAAATACTGCCGCGATTTGGTGGCGCTGGATCTTGGGCACAATTGCATACAGGATATTTCCTTTCTTCGAAATTTTCCAAAGCTCAAAGTTCTCATTCTTGCCTGCAACTATGTTACCGATGTTTCTGTTTTGGCGGAATTAAAGGATCTGGAATATGTGGAACTGTTTAAAAACAGAATCACAGATATTTCACCCATAGCGAACCATGAAAAGCTGCTGGATCTGAATATCTGCTTCAATAAGATTACAGATGTCTCCATGCTTGCCACCAATATAAACCTGGAAAGACTCTGGATGTATCACAACAAACTGACGGATGAACAAAACTCAGCCATGCGCAAAGCACTGCCAAATTGCAAAGTGGATTTTACATCGTATTCCACATTGGGCGGCTGGCGCGATCACCCCAGGTATTTTGCCCTCTACGATTTTTTCAGGTCCGGGGTTTTTATGCCGTTTGTTAAAGCCGAATAACAGTCAAAGATGCCACTTGCCATGTTTAGTTAGGGGTAGTATATTATACACAAGCAGTACGTAAAAAAAATGGAGATAACGCATCGTTTCACATTATGACACGAAAGAAAAAGGTAGAAACATGAAATGCGAGATAAAAGAGCTAACACCGTTCAGGCTTTTATCCATGTATGCATATGAGGCATTAGGGGCTGGACATAACATGTATGCCCAGATAGAACTGGATGTGACTGGAATCCAGCGAAAATTGCGGGCACAAAGGCTGGAAGGCAGTAATGTCTCTTTCTTCGGTTTTCTTTTAAGCGCTATTGCAAAAACAATAGATGAGAATAAAGAGCTGAATCATATTCGAAAAGGAAAAAAGATTTATTGTTTTGATGAAGTTGATATCTATACAGCCATTGAATGGGAGCTAAACGGAGTGTTGGTTCCCCGTATCTATATCGTACGGGATGTGGCCAAAAAGACCATGGAAGATATAACGCTGGAGATCGAGAATGTCAAGAAAACATGGAAAGAATCCGGGAGTTCTGACGAAGAGGATAAATGGGCGGTAAAATGGCTTCATATGACGAAAGTACTGCCCAAGTGGCTGATAAAATGCATGATCAGGCTGTTTTCAAAAAATCCATACAGAACAAAGAAAATGTTCGGTACTACGTATGTGGCATCCTTAAGCGGGTTTACCAACGCCCCAGGATCCATTATCCCCTACTTTGAAGGGCAAAACAGGCCGCTGGCATTTGCCATCGGGAATATCGTCAAAAAACCTGGCGTTGTAAACTCACAGATACAGATTAGAGAGTATTTGAGCATGACCATAGCCTATAATCATGATCTGGTGGACGGAGCTCCGGCAGCCAGATTTGTCAACCGGCTGAAACACAGAATCGAAGAATATCGCGAGGATTAAAACGGTTGTTGTTAACGCGTGATCGGAATAAAATTCCACCACGGGCAGGTGAATTGTTCTATGCCGGAGCTGATATCTGATCAAGATGCCGTCTATGCCCTTGAAATAGTAAAAGACATATGTTCGAAGGCAGGTCCGGGTTTACCAGGCAGTCCCAAGGAAAGGGAACGGGCTGCCATGATTCAAAAGGAACTGGAATCGCACCTGGGTGCCCAAAATGTTGCGGTGGAGGAGTTTACCCTTGCGCCAAGGGCCTTCCTGGGTTCATTGCCTGCCGGTGCCATCTTCATGCTTATTGCCGCACTCATGAATATTGCCGCCGGTCATCTCCCGGGACTGCCATCATGGATACCCACCGCGGGCTCGTTTTTATGCTCCATAGCCTCCGTATCCTTAATTATCTTTGGATATATCAGATATTCTGAGCTCTTCGACCCTTTTTTCAAGAAGAAGCAGTCAGTGAACGTTATCGGCACACTGCGCAAACCCGGTACCCAAAACGTAAAACACCTGCTCATCCTGAGCGGACATCATGACAGCGCCTGGGAGAATACTTGGATCCGTCTCCTGGGATACGGATTCTATATCACCATACCGACGATATTTATTGCGATGATGACCATGCTTGTTTTGAGCACCCTTCAACTGACGGGTGCTATTACAGACAATGATGGCATTATGCGGAGCGGAACATTAAGATGGGCCATGCTGATCTATCCGGTTGTACCTTCCATTCTCTTTGCGATGTTTTTTACCAAGGGCGGGAAGGGTGCTGGTATCGTGCCAGGCGCGGCAGACAATCTCTCGGCGTGCGCCTTAACGGTGGCAATGTGCAGGTTCCTCATAAAAAACCCCTCCTATATCCCAGAGGAAACGGAAATCCGGTTCATCACCTTTGGCTCTGAGGAAGCGGGCCTTCGGGGATCAAGGCGCTATGTAGAGCGTCACCTGGATGAGCTTAAGCGTATGGATGCACGGCTGCTCAATTTCGAGGTGGTGGCCCATCCCAAGATCACAATCCTTACCTCGGATGTAAACGGCGTGAAGAATTCGCCCGAGATGGTGAAAAGTTTGATCGAATCGGCAGAGCGCGCTGGTGTCCCCTACAAAGCGAAGCCGAACCCCATCGGCGCCGGCGGGAGTGATGCCGGTTCCTTCAGCCAAGCCGGTCTCAAGGCCGCAACGCTGCTTCCTTTCAAAGTGCCGCAGCAGATTGTAGCTTTTTATCACCAGAAATGGGATCGTCCTGATGTCCTGACGATAGAGCCATTGTTGAATGTGCTGAAGCTTGCTTTCGAGTGGGTACGCAATGGCGGGGAGTAGGCGGCGCTGAATGATAAGCCTCTTCCCAAGCGCTTGCATCACCAAAAACACGAAACGATTGTAAATGGTAGTCCTGAGATCCATAGCTCTTCATCAGAGAAAAAGGGGGATCAAAGATGCAGCGCATCAGGATAAACATATTAGCGGTCTTGCTCCTATATATGCTCTTCGGAAATATATCTGCCCTGGCAGAAACAGGCAGACAAGCGTTGGATCAGCGCACTGGCGCAGCCCTGCAAGCGAAAGTGCATGAAGCAGCCATCCATCCTTTTGTGAAAGCAGCTAAAGGAGCCTATGCCCAGATGCAGTTTCTGATAGGAAATTGTTATGAGAATGGTTACGGCGTAGATGCCAATATGGAGGTTGCTTTCAATTGGTACAAGCGTGCTGCAGAACAAGGCCATATGTTAGCGCAAGATTATGTAGGTTATTTCTACAATGTTGGAAAAGGTGCAACGCAAAATTATACAGAAGCGGTCAAATGGTATACTCTGGCGGCTGAGCAAGGCTGCGCACACGCACAGAACAATCTTGGAGATTGTTATAAGTACGGATGGGGTGTTAAAGCCGATGATACGGAAGCGTTCAAATGGTACATGCTTTCTGCAGAGCAAGGCTACATATACGCGCAAGACAATGTTGGCTACTGCTACTATGCTGGAATAGGCGTAGCACAAAATTATAGAGAAGCCATCATATGGTTCTTGTCGTCGACAAGGCTGGGCAGCACATTCGCGCAGTACACTCTTGGAGATTGTTATCAGTATGGATTCGGTGTGGAAGCCGATGATATGCAAGCCTTCAAATGGTACATGCTTTCTGCATTACATGATTACATGCACGCGCAAGACAATGTCGGCTATTTCTACTATGTTGGAAAAGGTGTAGCGCAAAACTATACAGAAGCGGTCAAGTGGTTCGCGGCGTCGGCAGAGCAGGGAAGTTTTTTCGCACAGTATTATCTTGGCGTTTGCTATCAGTATGGACACGGTGTGAATGCCGATGATACGCAAGCTTATAAATGGTACATGCTTTCTGCAAAACAAGGTTACATGTACGCGCAAAACGATGTCGGTTATTGCTACTATGATGGCACAGGTGTAGCACAGGATTATACAGAAGCGGTCAAATGGTTTACGGCATCGGCAGAACAAGGCAGCACCAGTGCACAGAATAAACTTGGAATTTGTTATGCGTATGGGTATGGTGTGGAGGTCGATGACGAGGAAGCGTTCAAATGGTTCATGCTTGCCGCAGAGCAAGGCGATATGTCAGCGCAAGAGAATGTCAGCAAATGCTACTATGGCGGAAAAGGTGTTGCTCATAATTATGCAGAAGCAATCAAATGGCTCACATTGTCTGCAAAACAAGGCAGCGCTACTGCGCAGAACAATTTGGGTGCTTTTTATGCGGAAGGGCTGGGCGTGAAGGTTGATGATAAGGAAGCATTTAAATGGTACATGCTTGCCGCAGAGCAAGGTAACAGCGATGCACAAACCAACGTCGCCTCTTGCTATGCACAAGGGTCTGGCGTAGAACAAAGTTATGAGGATGCGTTCAAGTGGTACATGCTCGCTGCCAAGCAAGGCCTGGCCAAAGCGCAGTACGGGCTCGGCCTGTGCTACTATTATGGTGAAGGAGTAGACAAAAACTTTGATACCGCAATGTATTGGTTTGAGAAAGCTGCCACACAGGGCATAAAAGAAGCAATGGATATGCTTCGCGAGGTGAGATAAAGGAAAGAAGGCGCCGCGAAAACAAATTAACCCCCCTGTGGTTGGTGCTTGGGATGGTTCCTCCGGTTACAGTGAGACTGTCCCGAATTTTGTGTAAACCTCCAAGCTGTGATAGGATAGAAACAGCATGGAGGTTTCATTTATGGATAAATACCCCGGAGCAGAAAGCCAGCAGGGCACAATTGGGCCAACTCATGGAAGGTGTTAGGATTAAATTTAGTAAGCCAGACGAACCTTCCCCCTGGTTTAAGGAAGGGCGGTAAATGCCGCCCTTCCGAAGGATTCCAAAGGGCGACCGGAAGGCCCTTTGTTTCGCCCTAATGGTCCGGGCGTTAGGATCGCCCGGTTGCTCCCACAGGAGCGAAATCTTATCCGCTTACAAGCTGCCCACGGCTGTTCTTACCTGGCTGACCACTCCGGCACTTGGCGCATTTCTCTCCCTTGCCACCCAATTGGGCACCGTCGCCCCGCTCACCGTGCATGTATCGGCAAGCCCTTGTTTTAGTGCATCCATGTTCCCTTTCCAGGTGTGTAAATGCTTGATGGTATTGCTTCCCGTCGCTCCTTCATATGGCAGGCTAATGGCTGAAAGCCCGTAATACCCTCTTATCTGATTCACCCTGGTTTTCAGTTCCAACAACTCAGCCGATGTTCTGAGCCCCGCACCCTCATTCCAAAGGAGTGTTCCTTCTGCTATGGCGCGTGTATAAGTGTTCACGGCTATGGTGATGGTGACTGCTGCCACCGCCGATATTGCCCCCATGCTGTCTTGAAGCCAGAACCGAAGCGTATGGCTTCCTGCCGCCATGACCGGCAGCTTCAGCTTTTTGATCCCGGCCGTGACTGTCCCCGCGTTTTGCGCAGCGCCATTGTCTATGCTGTAATATAGTGTCTGTGTCTGCCCGTTCGGTTCCGTACTGATGGAAAGCCCAATATACGGCTGGGTATTGAAGGTGGTCTTCCCTGTGCCGGGGAAGAGTATGGCCGGTACCGTTGGCGCCGTGTTCGTGTTAAGCTGTGCCAGGCTTGTGCTGAGTGCGCTGCTGCTTCTGTCCCCCACGGTGATAGCCTTATAGAAATACGATGCACCCATGGTGCTGTGGGCTGACACCTGCATGCTTCCGCTGGTGGCTGTCGTGATGATTTCCCCGATTTTCGTATATTGCCCCGTGGCGCTTTCAGCACGGTAAATGTCATACCGCTTTACCGGATTGAAATAACCGTTCGCAGCTCCTGATACTGTGAGCGTCACACTTGCACCGGTGTTTACCATGGCAGCGGAAACGTCCACTGCGGCCGGCGCGCCAGGATCGGAATAGGTATATATGGTCCGGCCTACTGATGACGCACTGTTTGAACGTGCCCCCTTTGCCACAATCGAAAATACATATGCGCCTCCGTTTGTATTGTTGGCAGACACGGAAAGGCTTGTCCCGGTCACCTGTGCGTATTCCACGCCGTCCCTGCGCACAATGTATCCATTGACCTGATTAAACGAGCCGTTTGCCGCAGCCCATGCAAGCAACACATTCTCCCCGGCTTTTTTGTAAACCTCTGTGCCTCCGTCTATGGTCACGCTTGAAATAGATGGATCGGAATATGTATAAACGGTTCTCCCTGGGGATACAGCGCTATTCACGTATGTCCCGATTGCGTATACCGTATAGGTGTATGATCCGCCAGGTGTTCCATTGGACGGTACGGCAATGCTGGCCGATGTGGTTTCTGCAAAAAAGGCGCCGTCACGGTATACATGGTATTTTATGATCGGGTTATTGGTACCATTTGCGGCAGCCCAAGCAAGCGTTGCATTTTCCCCTGCCTTTTTGTAAACATCAGTCCCACTGTCAATGGATATGGATGTTATGGCCGGTGCAGAAAAGGAGCATGTCAGTGCGGCATAGACAGTTGATAAACCAGAATCATAACCTGCAACACTGGCTATTGTCAGGACTTTGTAGTAATATGCTTCTCCGTTATTTATAGGGGCAGTTACAGCAAATGATCCTGATGTTGCTGAAGTATAAACCGTACCCAACAGGCCGTATGCACCCTCCGGGCTCGCAGACCGGTATATCTGATATCCTGCGATCGGGTTGTTGTTGCCGGCTCCGGCGCCTGACCATGACACATTAACGCTTGCGCCAGGGGCCACATTGTTTATAGATACCGTTACATTTGATGGCGGTGTGCAGGCGCTATAAGGCAGAGTGTAGTCAACCGTCACGGTAACATTCGCCCAGTTTAAGGTGCTGCTGTTTGTTCTTGAGGCGGTTTCGTGCAAAGGAGGGTTGGCAGGATAAGTTGTGTTGCTTGTACTGGATCGGAACCTTATTTGTATGGTGTTGATATCCCATGTACAATAAGGGGTTATATCATAATCGGTAACCGACTGCAGGTTTGCTCCTGACACATTCGTACCATTTATTCGGGCCATTCGTTCAGATGTTCCGTGCAAGGGGGATCCAAATGATCCGACTTGAAAACGTACCCAGTTGATAATTGAGCCAGCAGGTATTCCTGATTCAGCAAAGGAAAAGGTGTTACTTGCCGTATCCAGGCTTGGGGATGATGTGCTTTTATCATAAGCACCGCCGCCCAGGCTCTCAACGTAGGCTGTATAACTGCTATTAAGGTCTACACTGGAAAACAACACCTTTGAGGCTTGAGCCATTTATCTCACCTCACTTATGCTTCATACTTGGCGCCATGCAGGACGCCGTTCGAATCCATGTATGTCCCGCTTGTCCCGATGGTGTATCCCGCAAATGTCGGGTTGTCAGTTGTTTTTACGCCCTGGTTTACCCTGCCGGCTACGGTATCCAGTTTTAACTTGTCCCCCATCGACAAAAACCCTGCCGCCTCCTGGGTGGCTGCGTCATGCGTATGGTCCCATTCGGCCCAAAGAAGGCCGCCCGTGTCAATCGTGACATTCCCTTCCGGGCTGATTTCATATGCCCAGCGGATCCTCCCGTCCATGCTGACATTGTTGCTCTCCGGGTCCACATGGATAACCCCATCGCTGTTGCATGCGGCCGAGAAGCAGATTTCGGTACCACCTTCCGGCTTGGCATAAACGACGATTTCCTTCAGGTCATATCCTGTTTCCAGGTCATCCGGTGCAATGGCGCTTGTTACCGTCACCTTCGTATTGTTTCTGAGCACGCTTTCCAGGTTCAGCGAGTATAGTTCATGTACCGCGCCCGTGGCGCTGGAAAATCCCGTGGTTCTTAAGCCATCCCCGATGACCATTCTTGTGAACTGAATTTTGGTTCCAAGCATTGCTTGTGCGATCAGTTGATACCCGTACGTGGTGATTGCATAATTCCAGCCCATATTTTCACGCTCCTAACTTCAGGCGCACCGCGACTTCCAGCGCGGATGATACCTGGATCTTGTCTGCTTCTGTTGTCTGGATAATGAACCCGTCAAATTGAGAACGCAGCGGCTTGAAAATATCAATTGCCCGCTGCGCCCATGTTTCCAACTCCCCGGCCCGGTTCCCCACGACCTCCACCCGGAAGTGGTAGGCATCACCGCCATATTCAGGGCCATTCAGTATGTTCACCGATTCGAACACGGTTTCCAGCATTCGTTTCATTAACCCCGGCGTTCCGATCCCTCGGCTGATTTCCTCCGCGCGCTTCACCATTTCCCGCTTGATTTCCACCAGCATGGAATAATCATACCAGAGCATATTCCATTCCCAAGCCATTTCATCAAGCCGCCATTCCGGCATTATGTCCGGATCATACAGGGTATCCCATGCTTTTTTGATATCCCCTTGCAGCCTCTCAAGCGCCTTTTCCATAGCCGCCTTGATTGCGTTACCGTTTTTGTCCGATGCAAGAAAGGCCGGCACTTCCATTCTCACATCCGGTAATTTAAGTTCCATGGATCATTTCCCCTTTCCCAAAGCCTTCCAAAGTCCCGAAGGTTTCCAAAGGCTCGAAGGTTTCCAAGGCCCGAAGGTCTCCAAAGACCAAAAGGTTTCCAAGGCCCGAAGGTTCCCAAAGGGCGACCGGAAAGCCCTTTGGTGCGCCGCAGCGCATCCCTCTCCCGTTTTGATTGGTAACTGACCGAAGTTTTCAAAGCCCGAAGGCTTCCAGGGCCCGAAGGTTTCCAAAGACCCAAAGGTTACCAAGGCCCGAAGGTTCCCAAAGGGCGACCGGAAAGCCCTTTGGTGCGCCGCAGCACATCCCTCTCCCGTTTCTATTGGTAACCGACCGAAGTTTTCCAGGGCCCGAAGGTTTCCAAAGGCCCGAAGGTTTCCAAAGACCCAAAGGTTTCCAGAGCCCGAAGGCTTCCAAAGGGCGACCGGAAAGCCCTTTGGTGCGCCGCAGCGCATCCCTCTCCCGTTTCGATTGGTAACCAACCGAAGATTTCCAGGGCCCGAAGGTTTCCAGGGCCCGAAGGTTTCCAAAGGGCGACCGGAAAGCCCTTTAGCATCCCCGCAGGGATAGCCCTCATCCTCTTCCGTTCTTTCCCCTATACCACTGTCTCGTGAAGGGTCACCGACCCCTTCCACCTTCCGTTCGCCACAATTTCCGTATAGTCAATTGTCGGGCTTCCGTTCACCACACTCCCAGCCGCGAACTGCGCCCTGGTGGCCCCGGCAGCATAAAGGAGCGAAAGAAGCTTGAATGGATCAAATGCCCTGCCCACCGTATTCTCCTGCCATTCCCGATATTCGGCAACGGCGGCCGCGAGCTTTGTTTGCACATCCTCCACCGTTGGATTCCCGGCCTGATAGTTGATGATCAGTGTATAGGAAACCTCCGCCGCCAACGCCACCTGCACCGTATCCGTCAGTGTGATGAAATCATCATCATTTATAGCCTGAAGAACGCCCGCCTTGATGGCATCACTTTCAATGCTTGACATCCCTTCCGCCAATATCAGCGCGATTCCCACCACACCGGCGCCGGCCTTGTAGGGCCCAGCGTCCACAATATTGGCCGATGTTTCCATAGCGCGGGTCTTGTACACGCTTCTGGTCGCTCCCAGCAATCCGCCTTGCCGTATCCTCTCCCGGTAGGCATCGTTATCCTCTTCATCAACCCCACCCATGGTGGCGGAGGATACCACAATGCTCAAAACCCTGGCGTCCTGCTCTTTCAGGTGTAATTCTGCCCCTGACGGCATCCCGTTCCCGTTTGTTCCCGCAACAGTGCACTGTATGGACGCTTCTTTTACGCTGCTGCCCGATCCTGCCGGTATGCTGATGGCCTCCATGGTTTCAAATGTCCTGGCCCCGTCAGTCATGAGGGTTCCGGCAGCGATTGTATAGTTGCTTGTCCCCCTGGCAATGGCCATGGCGGCCTTTCCTGTTGCCTTAACCGCCCGGATCCTTTCGATGCCCCGCTTTTCACCAATGATATCCAGGTAGTCACCCACAGCATACCTAAGCGTCTGCATTCTGGCGGCATGGTCAAAGGCCGCGTAGCATTGGGCCAATACTGCCATCGTTCCCCGAAGGAGCATTTCCTTCTCATCCCCCGGATACAGCGGATCGCCTCCGTTTTCCAGATAGGTGCGGTGTATTTGGGCCCACATGGCCTCAGGGTCATAGGTTAAATAGTGTAATTCTCCCACAGCTTTTCCTCCCTATAGCCGGATGCGGACCCGGCCCTCCGGGTTTTCCGGCACTTCCACTTTGCATTTGATCCTAAGTTCTTCCGCTTCCTGAGAAATCTTGACATCCTTAAGTTCAATGTCCGGTTCCCAGGCGAACACCCGGTCCATCTCCTGCCGTATGCGCTGCGCCACATAGGGCAGCGGCTTGTGCTCCACTTCCCTGCTGACACCCCTTTTCCGGTCGTAGGGGACTTCCCAGGTTCTTGTCATCAGCAGGTTTTTGCCGTTTTGAAGAATCCTTTCCTGTATGCTCTTGCATTCCCAATTGATGGGGCATACGCTGTTATCCATGATAAATGTTGCCATATGGCCCTCCTTTTTCTTGTTGGGGAGGGAAGGGTGATGCCTGGTTCTTTGCGTTATTGATCACGTCTGCAATATACGAGACCGCGCCGCTGATGATTCCCACCGTCACAGCTGCGGTGGTGGTCACAATCTGGACCATGTCAGCAATAAAATTTCCATTTGCGTCGCTGTTCTTCTTTTTCTTTGCTTCCTCCGTCTGCTGGAAGTTGAGCGCCATCTTGGCTGCGCTGATCCTGCCCGACGAGGCAAACTGCATTTCCGCGATCTGGCAGCCGGTCAGTATCATTTTGCACCCCAGCAGGTCTTGCCCCGCAAAGTACATGTTTCCGCCCACACCGTCCACCAAAGACTGCCATTCGTATATTTCTTTCCTTACGTCAACGCCGGCCGCCGCGATCAATGGCACTTCCAATTGAACGTTGTTGGCCTTTGCGTTTGTCATCTTCACATAGGCCTGCTTGCCGTTTTTGGATTCCTTCACTTCCGAATCCTTTGTGATCTGGATCCCGCTGATGGGCTGTATGTGGCTGCTGTTCACTTCCAGCGTCTTGTTCCGCCAGGCCAATACAATCACGCGTTTTCCCCTCCTGTCTTTTGCTGCTTCCATGGCGGCAGGGTGCTGTTTTCCGGTTCTTCAAACTGGGGGATATTGATCACTTCTCCCCCTGCAAACCGCATCAGGTGGCAGGTTAAGGGATTTGCCGCCAATAGCTGCCCCGTGTATTTTTCATCCCCCCACAGAAGAAGCGAGACGCTGTCAAAGGTTTCGCCTTGGATGGCTTTCATGGTTTGTACGATTGTTGCCATGGGTTTGTCCTCCTTTATCTATCAGAGATTGGGTGTTCATCATTTCATATGGAGCATTACAAATATTGACACTTTATTGGAAAATGCATATACTAAAATTCAATAGAGGTTGTATATGAAAAAACTGTTTCGTTCCTATATGATGATCGTGGTAGCTGTTACCATCCTGCTGTCTGCAATCCATTGCGCTTTCGCCCAGGATGAACCCGTCATTCCTGAATACATCAACAACCTTTTTTCGAAATACAAAGAAATCAACGAAAAAGAAAAGCTTGGTTATGAAATCCTTGATGTTACTGTGGATAAGCCTTTATTTACGGATATTGTTGATGTCTATACTATTTATGTTTTCACTGAGATGGATTTCGGTGAAATCCAGTTTCGCAAATCACCAGAAGGCAATTCATATAAGAGCTTTTTTATTGACATATTATTCCCATCAGGATACATTGATCTCACTGCTTTGACAATGGCTGTGCTCGATAACGGTCTAACCTATAAAAGAGCTCGTTCTACAGCCCGGGAGTTTATACTCGCATATGATGGCAGCACAGTGTACAGCGATCTGAAAACTTTCGGTGATTACACTCTCGTGTTTTACATCACACCCAATCATGAGTTTATGTTAAACATCATGAATAAAAGTGAAATCAACGCGCCGGTTGACAAAAGTCAGTATCATGAAGCCTCATATCAAGACATCTTGTCTGCAAAGGAACCAGGCGAAAAAATCTGTGTGCGCGGGCGTGTGGAAAAGCAGTATACAGAATATGCAGATCCATATTTCTTTGAAATTGTAATTTTTTCATCCGAGGGCAAACGATACCGGACACAATTTTCTTACCCGCAATTTCTAAAAAAATTTGCTGTTGGCAATGATTACACCTTTTATGGGAGTGTGACTCAGCCAATGGAGGATGGGTATGCATGTATCAATCTTGGTTATTTTGAGGAATAGCACAAGAGAATCGTGCGTCTATCCCGTTACTAAGATAATGATCATATTCATCATTAGGCCCATTGTGTGCGATTCTGTTCCCACTGTTTCTGTTTCCACCAGTCATCCAGCATCTGCTTATCTTTAATGAGCACATCCTCCACGCCACTGGCATCATTGGCATGAACCACCGGCGCATAGGTAATGTTGTTGCTTATCACATTCCCACCGCCGTTCAGCCCGCCGGTATTGGCGATAAGCGCTCTGTCCAATTGAAACCGCTGGCTTCACGGGCGCTATTTAGCAGTTCCGCCGTCCTGGCATCGTGCCGCTCGGGGATGGCCCATTCCGGGCCTGCTTCACCAAAGATACCGGCCTTAATGACGCGACCGCCTTTGGCATAATAAATATTATGAAATACTTGCGTGGCTGCTGTCCACTTCCAACGTCTTGTTCCGCCAGGCCAATACAATCACGTGTTTTCCCCTCCTGTCTTTTGCTGCTTCCAGGGCGGCAGGGTGCTGTCTTCATGTATCTCAAACTGAGGGATGTTCAGCACTTCTCCCCCTGAAAACCGCACCAGGTGGCAGGTTTCGGGGTTTGCCGCCAATAGCTGCCCCGTGTACTTCTCATCCCCCCACAGAAGAAGCGAAATACTGTCAAATGTCTCGCCTTGGATGGCTTTCATGGTTTGTACGATTGTTGCCATGGTTTTGTCCTCCTTAATCCTATCGATAATGGTTAAGCCGCATGTCTTTTCAAAAACTGGTCATCTATTATTCTTGGACTTGGCAAACTCCATGTCATTGGCCTTATAATGGTAAAAAGGAGCGAGCTGTTATTAATGCTTCTCCACATAAACTATATCATGAATGATATACTCAATCCCCCTAAATTGTAATCATAAATGAAGTATGACATTTGTTGATCAGTGGATGGCTGAGGACCTGCGATGACATCTAATAAACATGCAATATGGCATATTATATAATTATTGACATTAATTCCTCAGATACTTATAATATTATTAAGAAAAATATATACGGAGGGTACGTCTTTGAAGAAGAAAATCGCCAGCTATGCTTCGCTTTTAAGTATTCTCCTCGTCTGTTTGTGGTTGGCCAATATGCTACATACTACTTCTACAGGCAGTCTAAATATAGCTACCGCATCTACCTATGCTATAAAGATGCTGGAAAACTACAAGACCATTGCGCTAAATAGCGGTATGCAATTGATAAGCAAAAAAAACACAAAACGGTCAAGCGAATATTTTGATATTTATGATGTGTCATTATCGAATAGTTTACAAAGCTATGGGACATGCAGTATTACATATCTTATGAATGAAGAAAATGAAAGTAATGGTTTTAGAACCGAGGTTGTATTTGAGGAAAATGATGGCGTGCTTATACCCATCATGACCGCATTAACCATTGCTTCTGTAAGTCCGGGATGCGATTATGCCCAAGCTACTGAAATAGCGCGAAATTGGTTGGAAAATTACTCGGGTAAAGGCTTTAGCAATACATTAAATATCAATGACTACGTTTTTGTTATATCTAGCGGCCCAGGTAATGCACACTATTTAAATGCTAGACTTAGAAGCTCGGTTAATGTATCCGTTAAAAAAAGTGAGTATAGCAGACTTCCATATGAAGATGTACGGTCAGGTTCCCATACAACCGAGAGGATATGTGTCACCGGCGTAGTCCAAAAACAATATACGCATGAATCTGAAACGGGAGACATTATCGATTATGTGATTCTCATTTCAGAAGGGAAGCGGTACCGTGGTGGCGTCTGGATTCCTGTTTTGCCTGTCCACTTTGCGGCGGGAAAGGAATATACTTTCTATGGGACGGTGGATCAGAGGCAAGAAGATGATTATGCATGCCTGACGATCTCATGTTTTGAAGAGGGTTTAGGTACGGGCAACATTAAACAATAGGTAATTGCTGACACCATTTTGCATGTCTTGATTTATCAAGTGAGAGATAGGGGCCGATGATATATATAACTCTTGTTTTAGCAAAGTTACGGGACATTAAATGGCACCATAATGCCATCCATTCCACAACATCTTATTCATTATGCCCATTGAGAACGAGCCATCTCCCATTGCCTTTTTTCCCACCATTCATTCAAGAATTGCTTGTCTTTGTTAAGCGTCTGTTCAACTCCTCTAGCATCATTTGCATGAACAACTGGTGCATAGGTAAAATTGTTGTTCACTACATTTCCACCAGCATTTAGTCCGCCGGTGCTTGCAATAAGCTCTGTCCAGCTAAATCCGCTAGCCTCGCGAGCACTATTTAGCAGCTCTGCCGTTCTGGCATCATGCCGCTCGGGGATGGCCCACTCCGGACCCGCTTCTCCAAAGATACTTACTTCATCAGCACGGCCGCCTTGAGCATGTCTTTTCCACTTTAATAAGTCTAGGAGATTTTCCATACTATTATGGAATATTTGCTGTTTCTCAATTTCATCATTCGTTAATTGTCTTTGCTTACTAAATATGGAAAATGGATTAAGTGATTCTCGCAACAGCAAAAGGCTTAATAAAGGCCTTAGAGGAAGTGACATTTCGGGTTTATATGGTTCCACTTCTGCGCCAAATTGAGATTCAAAGCTATCCCCAAATTCTGAAAAATCATCCATATACCCATTGGCGGCAATGATAATCTGGCATTGTTCAAAAAGTTCTTCCATCTCTTTTCCTGAATTGAGCAAATATACGGCATCATCAATATAATCCCTTGAAAATATGCTTTTGTATCTCGGCAAGAAATCTTTAATAAATGAGGGGAGTTCTGCAGCATCGACGTTAATACTATTTTCATTGAAATTCCACCACCAATATGCATCACTCGCCTTTTCTCTATTATTGAATGTCCAGTCCGATGACGGATCGAAGATATAATCAATTGTATTCATATATTTCCAAGCAGCTTCGGATTTTTTGTAAAGACTAGGATACATATCTTGAAAATAGGCATTAAAAAATCTGTTGGCATTATTGTAGATTTGTTCAGTGTTCCTGATCTTATTATCGTCTCGATTTTTTTCTTCGTTTTCTGCATCAGCAATATGTCCACTATCGAATAAGTTTCCTATAATGTCATTTCTAAACATTCCAGCATTACCTTTTTTGCTATCAATACTTTCTTTGTATTCTTCAATTTGACTGATGATTGAATCTTCCGATAAAAACATTGCAAGACTTATAGACCCTTCCATTTCTTTTTTGTAATCTATATCGCCATTAAGTTGAAGTTCTGTATCCGTATTTTTATATGTGCCTGGTTGAAGATCTATAACAGCAGAATTTAGTGCTATCATTTTTCCGCGGATATTAAGCCTTTCACTTGCATCTATTATTTTATCATCGCGAAAAGCTTCATCAATTGCTTTAAATAGATCATCTCCGGCCGTCCTCGTTTGGATGAAATGTTCATAATAACCTATCCAATCTATAGCGTCTTTCTTTGTTGCCGAGGAATAATCTTTCGTCAAATATAGCTCTGCAGCATGGCTATAGCCTAACATAGAAAATGCATTTAGCGTCATGTAAGCTGCTAGCTGCTTCAATGCATCTTGTTGTTGCGGCTCAAATTCTTTTTTATTTACATGACCACTGAATATATTTTCATTTAGTGAATTAATGCTGGTTAGATAACCAAGGCTTGATAATTTATAAAACACTTCGAAAACACCTTCCGTGGTGAGTTCTTCTGGAGGGTATTCAGTCATAAAGGTGTTATTTCCATACATCATATCTGTATATTCACGTATTTGTCTATCTCTTTCTTCAATAGAATTATTACTAATCGCGGCAATTAATTCTACTCCATCTCTAGCAGCATTGAAGATATTACCAAGCGGGAAAATACCAGCGACATTACCAAAAAAATCCAATGTTTTATCATATACTTCGTCGCCCTTCGCATCATCATCGTCTACCTTTTTTTTCCAGGTTGTATTCAAAATATCTTGAGGATCTATTTTTTTCTCGCTTAAAAATAAGACGCTCTTTTTTTCGGCTACAACTGAATCTGTCGCAGTTATTATATCTATACCACCGTAGTTGGCGATATCAATAATTGCGGGAAGCAATGCTAAGGATGTCTCATCGGAAAAGCCAGCACTTTTTAGCTGCTTAATAGTAGGAAGCAGTGCCAATGTTGTCTCATATGAAAAGCCTGCTTCTTTCAACTGCTCATGTATCATGTTCAGATTATTGGCTTTGCTTGTTGACTCATCAATCACAAATTTCCCCTCCAATCGGTTACTGTCTTTTTGCTTTTATGCTTTAGTACACCTTTACAGCATTTGCATGGTTTCTTATCTTCGAATCACTTGGTAACTTGCCGTAACTGATCATAATTGGCTGAACTAAAAGAAGCGAATGTGACATGGGGACGGTTCTATTGTCACACGCAGAATCAATTCCACGGTCTATACCACGCACCATGCATGATAGATCCCGCTTTTCTCCTAGCTCCTGCTGCTCTTGTAATATCTTCCCGCCGCAAAGGATATGTTGTATAGTACCGTTCGCGTGTCAGTAGAACCGCTCCCCTGTCATATGTTTTGCTTGAGATCCTCAACATGGTTGCCCGACTCTCTCAGCAGGTTCATTGTGTCCTGATGCTGCCGATTCAGCAAGGCGACGCTCTCATTCAGCGCGTCCACCTGCCTGGCCCTGTCCTCGGCCTGTTTCCTGGCTTCGGTAATCTCGTCGGCCGCTTTTTGAAGCTGCATCAGCAGTTTGGCAGGATCTGTAAGCGTCAGGAACGTGACCTTGAAGCTCATCACATCATTGCAACCGGTATGCACACCGTTTAGACCACTGTTATCGTCGTACAACTTTTACACGTTTTCCATGAGAGTGGTCAATTGTTCCTCTGTGATATCCCGGGGCAGGCTGATGGTCAGGGAATCCGCCATCGCGCCAGTCTGCTTTGCTTTGTCCCTTATTCGCGAGGTTGGTTATTGTGCTTTTTCTTGCTTACTGCCCGCCCTGTAATTTGGCCATTGCCTCCTGGAGCGCGGTAAGTTCAGCCCTTAATGCCTTATTCTCTTTCATGATATCTGGAATGCGAAGGAAAACAAGCGTAGATTGAAGCAGCGTGGTATACCCTTCTACCAATGCCATCGGGGTATCGTCTTGCGCGTATTCCTGCCATGAATTGTTTACAAGGTCGTCAATCTGCTCTTGCGTAAATGCACCGTCCATAATTAAGGACATGCTTTCCACAATCTGCCCGTTATAGGAAACAGTTCCATTTTGCATGGGGGTGGCATCAATGGTGGAAGCCCCTGCGACGATCTTCATGTGAATCCTCCTTATGCTGCGATTTGCCCGTATATTGCCAGTTCGCCCACGGCGACATAGTTGTTTGAGCCGCTTGTCCGGTTGCGCCAATCCGTGGGGCACAATCTGACCCAGGTATAAGTATCATCACTGTTCCAGCAGTAATGAGCGGTTTGAAGATTTGACGTATCCCCGTTCCGGCCCGATATACTCCCGATGGTTGCCCAGTTGGCCCCGTCGTTGCTGCCCTGAATATTCGCGGCATAGATGCCATTGACAGCAGAACTGTTACGGTTAGTCAGCAGAATGTAAATATTCCGCAAGGCAACACCGCCCATATACAGTCTGATCCAGGGCGCGGTATCGTTATTGCCGGATAGCCAGCAGTAGTCATTTGCATTGGTTTGATTAAAAGCTCTCCACTCCCTATAAGTTCCAGTGTTATAGTTTGTAGAGGATGAACACTGATAAGGAGCGGGGGCGGTCGGGGAGGTCATGGCAACTGCCGGATAGGGACCGGCAGCTTGCCAGTTGGGAATCTGAATCCAACTGCTGCCATTCCATACGGTATCATGTGAATTCACCCATGCCGATCCATTCCATACCTGGGATACAAATTCAACCCACGCCGACCCATTCCACACAAGGTTTTTCTGTACTGACATATCACCACCTCACTATGTCTTATGAAAGACTTGTCCAACAAAAGATGCGGTAGGAGGAGATGCGCCAAAGGCAGTATTTTCTGTGGAAAGCAATGTGAACGGACCACGGAAAGTACCACCTTCCAGGCGGCTATACTGGGGCGCACCCCAATATGGCATCATGAAATCCTGATAGAAGCTGCTTTCCCCATGGTTGAAATGAAGATGGGACGCCCAACCATTGAATCCGGCATAATCACCTGACGTAATATTGACTAATGCGGTGTATGGAACGAAATCTGTTGTGACAGCCAGTTTGTTTGCAGCATTGGCATTCCCGCCGGCAGAACCCGAACCTGCATAATTATGTGTATGGCCTGACGTTGCACAATAGGAGGTATAATTCCCCAAATTCAATACCAACTGATCATAATTAGCTCCCGCATACAAATTTCCGGCAACGCGAACGTCTTTATTAAACCAATGCCCATAATCGGCATTTGTGTTATGGTGAGCATAAAAAGTGTTGCCGCATCCTACCGAATAGTATCTGCTATTGAGATTCGTAGTAAATGTACCGCTGGAAAGGGTTAAGTCTCCGCCCGTGCTTAACGTCATCTTGTTGCCGCCGGCAGGAGCATAATACCACCCAAAGTTGTCTCCAATACCATTAGTGCCTTTACCAACAACCCATTTCATCGTAGAACCATTGTTATACTGAATAGAGCATTAACCGGATGCAGGCATCATGACAAGCCCATTCATTGCGCTGTTATTCAGCGTTCCGGTCATTGTATCCCCGGTTTTGCTGACCGCGCCGATCTCCGTTATGGTCGGCGTGTGTCCTGCCGGGCCCTGTATCCCTTGCGCACCTGTCGCGCCGGTTGCGCCCTGCGGGCCAGTCGCGCCCGTATCTCCCTTGTCCCCTTTTACACCCTGCGGCCCTTGCGGCCCTGTCGCGCCGGTTGCGCCTTGCGGTCCGGTTGCGCCCGTATCTCCCTTATCCCCTTTTATTCCCTGCGGTCCTGTCGGCCCTGCTATTCCCTGCGGACCTGCGGGCCCTTCGGGGCCTTGCATCCCGTCATGCTGTGTGATCTCCGGCTGGATGTGGGAAAGGATGGCGCCGTGTCCATCCTCATAATCCACATACAATACCTGCCAGCCAATCTGCATGGGGTTTGCAAAGGTGGCTTTAAGCGGCCTGGTTACGACCCCGGGTTTCGTATAGCTTAATACCCTGGCCCAGTCCTGGGCAACGCTGACGATTACGCCCTAATCAACAGTTCCGCCATAGGGTCTTTGCGGTTCCGTGTTGTGCATATTTTCCGCCGCCTATTGTATCCTCATCTAAAATGGGGATGGATAATTGTCAAACGCGAAAAAACACCACAGACCATACTGCGCACTGTACATGATAGATCCGTATAAGTTCCGGTCCATGCTGCCCTGCAATATATCACAACAGCAAAAGATGTGTAACATATGTGCCCTCATGTTCCAGCAGAGCCATCTGAGGCAGCGTGTTATGCCCCTCTACCAACGTCATTATTCCATGAACTGCACGTGATAGGATACAGTTCCGTTTTGTATAAGGTGGCATCAACATAGCCGAATACCAGTTGTTTTCCCGGCATTCCTTGCCGCCTTTTCCACGTCAACAAGCTGCTGTTCCGTGAGGCTTGATACCGCATGGATGTACCGTATGGCGTCATCAAACCCAGCATACAGCTTCGTAACATCCTTCTCGATTTTCAAAACTGGCTGGCTCACCTGGTTGATTCCGGATACCATGGCGATAGTCAGGTTTGCAAGCCCATCTAATGCCTCGGGCCAATGGTCCAAAAGATGAATCAATCCGCCCGGATAGGACGATTTGCCTCTGTAACTGTTGCTGGGCCATATCGCTTTCCCCCTTATCTGTGAAAAAGTGCAGTAAAAAAGGAAGGAGCTTTCGCGTCTTCCTTTAAGTAGTCCAACATGGTATTAGATTGTGGCCGATTCCTTTTCGTTTTTTCCTTCTACGTTTACTTTTCCCGACGGATTGGGCTTGGCATTTTCAGTGGCTGCCCCGCCTTTAGGCGGTGCTATCTGCGCATTGGCTATCGCCACGATCAACCCATCAATGTCCGCCATGACTACCCTGACCTGCTGATACGGACCGCTGATCGGCGCCGCATTGATTATCTGCATGAGTAAACCCCGCTGTTGTTCGTTGTCAAGAATCATAACCTTTTCCTCCTCATCATTTTGTCGTCGGTATTTGTGCCTTTGCCGCTTGCAGTTCTGCCTCTGTTGCCGCCAGTGCCGCCCTCAATGCTTCATTTTCTTTCAGCACATCAGGGACTCGCACAAAAAGAGCAGTGTGCTGATACAGTTTGTTATAACCCTGCTGTGTGGATTGCAGGACGTTATTGTCATCATAGATGTTCCAAGGTTGCGTGATAAGGTCATTAACCTGTACCTGTGTTATACTTTCGTTCAACACGATCTTTATTCCGTCGACCATCGTTCCGTTATAATTGACAAAATCACCATATAAGCCCTGTGCCATCAACGTGGATTGACCTGCAACAATTTTCATATGCATTCTCCTTTTATGTGCCTTTTTTCCATACACCGCCGTCATTGGCCCACATATAACCCCTTTTCCAGACACCACCGACATTGACCCAGGCTAGTCCCTTCTTCCAGACACCACCGACATTGACCCATTCGCTGGTTTCGTACTCCCAATTTACTGTTAGCGTCATGACACAAGCCGCACGTATGGAAAAACACTGGCCTGTATTACCACCTGTTCCGTTCCCTCTTACCCGCAGCTGAATGCTGTTTATACCTGAATAATAACTCACATCAGTTATACAATTCACGGTCATGGGAGCACTGTCCAGGCCCGACAAAGCCGCAAAAGGACCGGCTATCATACCTATATTTTCTTTGTCTATGCGTGCTTGTCTTTGCGTATCTGTTGTTGTTATGTTTGAAAAAGTAAACGATGCACTTGTCACTTTAACGCCTGAAGAAGGGATAACACTCCCACTTACAAGATTAAATGTCCATACATAGCCTGTACCATCCCTGGCTATGCCAAAGTTGCCACCGATGCCGCTCACTTGAAATTGTGTTGTTGGCATTTATATCACTCCCACCCTTAAATGTACTGAATGTATAAATTGCCATCAGCACCACCAGAGGGGGCGGCAGTACCCTTTGTGATGTTCTTGTTGTCATAAAGCCTCACCCAACCAGTATCAATACCGCTTACTATCCTCCGATAATGAATATTCCCATCCTGGTGGAAGGGGAATTTCAAATCGACAACATATCCAGCACTATTCGGATGATTCATTCGTAAAGTGTGCCAATATTCGGTATAAGGGGCATAGTTGTTCCCACCATTGCCAGCATATTCATAAGCATTATAATAATTAAGCCCATTCATGCCATATACAATAGTAGTATTCCCATTAAGCCATGCTGCGCCACTTACGTTGAAGTTGGATGGGTTATACACATACATGTTCGTGCCGTCTGAGCCACCCCATAGCCACGGTGGCTGTCCGCCCTGTCCTGCCCAGTTGAAATTGATATGGTTCCCATTAGCCATAAGGGAATAGGCCCTTCCATCGGTCCTACCTGTTCCGCCGTTTGCAACTGGTATAACATCCCCGTTATGGAATATCCTACGCCACGGGTTAAATGTGACATTATCACCATTGCGTGTGCGGAAAGAAAACTCTGCTGAATTTTGGTAGGATGCAGAGAGCTGCAACTCATAGCCACCGGGGCTAAAAGTGACAAGAGGGCCAGTCCACGGAGCGTTATTTCCGTATGAAAAATCAATGCTATTGCCTAATACATTCGCATCCTTACCGGGGTTAGAAATCCAACCTCTGTACGCCGGGAAAGCTGTGTTGTCATAACCGTCCAGCTTGTCAGCGTCAGCCGCTTTTGCTCCGATTCCCAAATAGCTGGTATCATGATTGTGGACAGCCAGAGCCGCACCTGCTTCCGCCGGAGTGTGCGTATGCGCGAAATCCGTTATATTGGCTTTCGCGTGGTTATGGCCTATCACCGCATATGCAGCATCATGGTTATGATTCGCAGCAGCCGCTCCCAGGTGATTAAGCGTGTGATTGTGCGTAGCGATATCCCCTGTTAGGACAGCTTCCACTGCAGTCTTTGTAACTATGGCGCCTATTTCTTCCCTGGTCACTTCCGGGTTTTGATGGCTGATGATCAATCCGCTTCCATCCTCATACTCCATGAAGAAAACAGGCCATCCCACTTCCATGGCTTTACGAAAGAGCGGCTTTAGAGGCATTGTCACAATTCCCGGGCGTTCTATGCTTGCTACCCTGGCCCCTTCATCCGTAACAGAAACTATCGAGCCGCGCTCAAAAGGCGTACCGAACAGATCCATTTTAATCCCCCCCAAATAAAAGCCTCTCTCTGGAGGCCCTTCGCACCGTAGGGGCGAACACAGTTCGCCCGCTCCGGTGTTCCGCGTTTCCGCTTCGCTCCAACGCTCCATGCTTCACCCTCC
This sequence comes from Bacillota bacterium, assembly GCA_023416585.1. Taxonomy (GTDB): domain Bacteria; phylum Bacillota; class Clostridia; order Christensenellales; family Aristaeellaceae; genus JAEWAH01. Next base: position 15,988 of record JAEZHM010000074.1, on the reverse strand, counting down.
GGGAGGTGGCGCGGAGCGCTAGAAGGAGTATTACTGTATCGCTGTGATGCATGGTCCCGAAGGTCCAGGGCGACCGGAAAGCCCTGGCCGTACCCGCAGGCACGGAATCCCCTTCACCTCGCTGAATACTTGTGATGCATGGCCGCAGCAGGAGGTTCGTCTTTTCCTTCTTCATGTCATGCACCACATTCCCAACAATTCAGCTTCCGCGTGTGATGCTCATCCCCATGAGGTCAGCCCTGCTCATGGCTGCAAGCTCAGGGTCATATGGCATGGCCATTTCAAAGCATCCGCCCATGCGGTTCTTGCTCAAAAGCTCTCCTTTTGCCCACCGCCTGGTCTGGCCTTTTTCATTCCCCGGCACAATACCTCGCGGTTCCCATTCCCGTCCGCCCGGCACAGCTGTATAAACGTAGCTTTTAGCGGTTTAGTCACTACCCCGGGCTTCGAATAACTGGCCACCCTAGCCCCATCCTGTGCAACACTTATGATCACACCTTGATCAATGGTTCCGCCATAGGGGATGTGTGGCATACTATTCTCCTTATTTTCTCACCGCCTATTGTATTGTCGTAATGCAAGGCCTCAAATACATACGGCTCGTCTTTTGGATCAGGTCCTGTTCGATCCGGCCTACGATCCACTGCCCTTTGGTGATACTCATCCCGGTGATGTCCACACGGCTCATGGCCGCAATACCGGGTGTAAACGTGAGGTCAAGGCGTAGAGTACTGCACATGCGGTTAACCGCCAGCAATTCACCCTGCGCCCAGCGTTTCCCCTGTTTTGCGTTCTGAGGCTGTATATCGCCCGGTTTCCATTGCCGGTCTCCCGGCACGGCTGTATCTGTTGCTTTTCCCTGAAGATCGATTCCGGAAAGAATGCATTCCCTGTAGGCGCGAAAATTCTCAGTATAAAGACAGCCGTTTGTTTCAGAGGTGATTTCATAGGTGCGCACCGGGTTTTGGGCCTGTGCCCATGGTATGGATACGGCAGTCAATTTGCCATCGGTGCATTTGAGTACTGCTCCTTCCAGCCTGAGCAGCCGCCGCAGAAACTCGATCCAGGTTTCCCCTTTGCGTATCAATCGCTCATATTTTTGGTCGGTAATACCAAATTGCTGATATCCCATTTTCAGTTCCGAGGCTGCCAGGTGCATAAGCTCCATCAGCGTTACATTTTCAAAGCTTGACCAGCCCTTTTCTATGCCCTTGGCGCTCATTCCCCTGGAATAGACCGTTGTAACGCCATCCATTTCAGTGATGGCGTCTATGTATAGCCGCCCGGTGGTATATCCTTCCTCTGACGCTTCCAAAAAGTCGTCTGTACGGATCCCAAGTAATTCCCGGGCGGCCAAATCCCCGGTTGCTTCCAGAATGCACGCATCCTGCTCGCATCCATCCGTGTCATCGGTCCGCAGGGCCTTTACCGGATATCTTCCTGAGATATCCGTATTCATTAACAGGATTTGCATCCCATTCACATCCTTCTTCCTGGTCTTAACTGCATATCCTAGATCTGTCTAGCGGATTCCTCCCGGTTAGAAGCCCGATACTCCGTCACTTCCTGCAGGTGTTCGTAAAGCCTTTGCCTATAGCGCAAAAATGAAAATACGGTCATATCCATCAGCATAGGATAAGCGGTTTTCCCGCCGGCCTCTACCTGGACTGCCTCGGCTTCGTATGCCTGCGCGCTCCAAGGTAGGTGGTGATAAAAAAACCGATGGCCACCCGCTGCCCTGAAAAGATGTCCTCCCGTGTCAGTTGCTTTTCCACATCGCTGGCCATGATACCGGTCCAGCCATTGGCTGTTTTAACGGCTTCCAAGTAAAGTTTCCTTGCCTTCTTGTAGCCAAAACCTACCTGGGTATCTGAATGCGATCCCAATATTTCCACATATTTGTTCCCTGTAATCCTGGAAAAGTCATAGGCAAGCCCATGAATTTGCTGCCCTTCCGGCCCTGTTATCGGCTTTTCAAGCTCTATGCTTCCGCGCCTATAGAGCTCTTTGGCATCATCTCCTTGCGCAAGTGCATTCAGCAAGCGGATATTTCCCCGCCCAACCAGGTAATCCAGGAACTTTCCGCCCGCCACCGTGGCTGCAAAGCCATCCTCAGCCTGCAAGCGGTCAAGAATGTCCTTTTCATCCAGTCCTTCAAAGCCCCTGCAGGCAAGCGCAAAGACAGCAAACTGCTGTTCCGGCAGAATCGATGCAGGATTGCCGCCCATGTGCCGGTCCAGTGCGCTTGTTAATTCTTCGATGGTGATATTGGAAAAATCAAAGTCGATTTCGTTCAATTCTTTTCCGCAGCTTAATATGGGGGAGATAAGCTCCAGGGTTCCCTTGAGTATTTCACTGATTTGTTCTTCGTCTATCGCTTCAGAGGAAGATACTAAATCCTGCTTTCCTGTCCCCTCATCTGTCTTGTTAAGATCTGCGTCATATCCCGGCTTGGAGTCAACTCTTTTTTCCGTAAGCATGGCCTGACCCTCCTTTAATAAAGGGGACGGGCAGTTTTCTGCCTGTCCCCCAGTATATCTACAAAGCGGCGAATGCCGCTTTGTAGAGTTTTTTCCCTCGCTGCACTGTAAAAGCTTTGGCTTTTACGGTCGTTTGCTCGGGCAAGGTTGGAATTTCTTCGAAATTCCAACGAAAATCACCGCACATGTCGCTGATATTCGATTGAAAATTGGAGGGCCTCGGCCCTCCAATGCCTCCCCTGGTTTTTTATTAGTCTGAAGGACAGGTAATACTTTTACCGTCCCTCAGGCTGTGTCTCTTGATCCCTTGCCCTTAATCAAGCAGATTTTGCGTTTCGCTGGTATAGCTCACGCCGCCATATTCAATGATACCGGCGGGGATATCAATACGCTGCGTGATCACGCCGTCTTCTTCCCGCTCATACCGGATACAATTGAAATTGACGGTGGAGCCCAGGGGATTCCCCCTCTGGATCGTACCCTTCTCTTCTCCCGCAAAGAACCCGCGCAGGCGGTGTTTTACGGACTTGCGCACCATAGTGCCCTTTTCCTTGTCATACACCTGCACGGACGTTCTGAATTCATTGTCGTGAACCCCCGGCCGGCAAAGCATGCCACAGTTAAGACCGTTGTTATGGGCTAAACTGTACGCCATGGAGCTTACCCTGGAGGAATCCGGCATATCAATGTTACCGGCCATGCCGCTGCCGGAAATGGTGGTTACAGGATTGGTAATTTTGGGCAGCGTGCAGCTTTGTACATCTTCCACCAGCACCGTGCCGTCAAAGACCCGGAAATCTTCAATGATGCTTACGATTTGCTTTTGCATTAGGCATCCTCCTCAAAGAACGTGGCAAGGCCCGCATCCGTGTGGGTCATTACCATCGTCAAACTCTTGGAAAGTGGAGCTGTTGTGATTTCATATACGAATTTGAAATCTCCCTGCTTCATTTGATCCTTGTTCTCCGCATTGATCACCGCGCTGCACTTTCCATACAAAAGTTCACCCATGGAGATGAGCCGGCCAATATACTCATTCTCCTGGGCCGCGATCTGTGCAATGCGGTTTCTGGAGATGGGGATATCCACTTCATCTCCATAAACGCTTTGGAACCGGTTTCCCAGGTAGTTGAGCATTCCACGGCGTGTATCCGCCACATTCTCGCCGGTATCCGTAAATGAGTCGTAGGCGGCGCTGTGCGCACCCCAAAGCTTCCATACACCGGCGGTAAACGCAGCGCTGGTAATTCCGTTGGCGCCTAACAGCTTGTTTACAGCCTCTTCATCCGGCAGATAATTGTCCCGGCCTGCGCCATAATACGCCTGTCCGGCAGGCAGCGCCGTGTTGGAAGCCGTTTGATAAGGAACGCCGTTTGCTTTGATTTGCAGCATCTGCATGTTGACCGCGAACAGTACGCTGAGGTGATACATCTTTCCGGACAGCGTTTTCCACATGGGGAAGAAGATCTTTTCGTTGGGCGCGTTATGCCCGCTGGCCGTTTTCCAGGCCGCTGCGGCGGACAATGTCATTGCGCTTTCCTCGCCGGCCAGGGGGATATCGGTATAAATGAAATTGTCCCAGTGGCCGTTCGCCTTCTGCGACATATTAAGCATGGCTGCACGAACGGCGGTTCTGTGGCTGTACCCCGGACAAAGAATGGTGCCAGGGATGTAACCTGTCAGCTGGTATACATCTCGAATAGCCTGAATGCCTGTAGAAACGCCTTCCCCATCATAAGTTCCCACCAGATCTTCGTCATCCACCTGGGAAGGAGCAACAACATCGTAGGAGATTTCAAGCTCATTCGTTCCCAGGCTGCCTGCGGTTGTTTCTGTAATGGTCAGCTTTCCGGCGCCATCCTCATAGCTCAGCCGGTAAGCGGAAGCCGCTTTACTGCCAACCTTCAGCGAATCCAGCACCGCGTTCTGCATACCGGCAAGAACGATTTTCCCGCTTGCAGGGGTAACCGTCTGTGCCAAGGGAGCAGCCTCCTTATGTTTCTTGACATCCAGTACATTGATGAGCACAATGGGGCCTACCGCGTTTTCCGTGAAGTGGGCGTACATGGCTTCACAAAGGGTATACGCTGCCCAATCTTCACGATAGCCAAACAATGCCTTGGCTTGTTCGAAACTGGCTACGCGCACAGGTTTGTTCACATTTCCAGAGCCGCCCGGAATTGTATGTACCGGAGCTGTACCCACGTAGATGGGTGCGTTCACACCCTTCAGGACTTCTTGCGCTGTTCCTTCCAGAACAGTATATACACCATGTTTGTACATCGATTTTCCTTCTTTCTAGTCCAGATAATTGATTGTTTCCGGGTTTTCCACCGCCTGGCTTGCACATCCAAACGTGCAGTTCAGAACGGCATAGTAAAGAGGCTTTTTTTCGGCCAGGACGCCGTTTTCTTTCAGGGGGCCAAATTCCAGCCCAACCTGGTCCACGATGAGGTCTGTACCCGGCACAATACTGTTTTCCACCAGCTTTTGCATCGTCTCTTCCGCCCAGTCAAGCACAGCAAAACCAGCCTCTTCCTCATTGGGCAATATGTCCTCCAAAGAACCGCTTTGCTGGCTTTCGTCCGTCCGATGGCCGGGATCATAAGCAATGAACATCAATTGCAATTCAAGAAATTCCCTCAAATCCATTGGCCGCATTGTCTTGCTTCGCTTATCGCGTTTTTTGTAATGATCCCGGATGCCGCTGCGGTTCATGAAAATGAGAATGCCGGGGGCCATATCCGTATTCTCGTAGATATTGGTACCATCAGCTGCTACCTGGGCCGAAAAAATGGACAGACGGCAGGTGGGTTCCCGGTATCTAATCTCCAATGCGTTTGAACCTGGCGCTTTCATTTTCCTCCCGCTGCAAGCATTTTCCGTCAGCCAATCTTTCAGATTTTTCAGCCGTGTACTTGTTCTCATCGCGTCCTCACATCCTGTCCAAATAGAAATATGGTAAACATGCATTTGCCTCTGCCGGCTTCCGGGATATTGCATGGAAAATCCCGCAAGTCATCCGTGTTGGAATCAGAAAGTTCCCGGCTCTCCGGCGGACAGATAATATTTGCTGTTTGCCGGCGATAATGACGATAAAAGCTGGGCCGTGCACTGCCAAGCTTTTTATGGAAGCTATTTTTTTCCTTCCGCCATCTTTTTCCTAGTCCCCTTTTCGTTTTCTTTTGCATTTGCCTGTGCCGGCGGCGCTGCTGGCAGCATTGTGGTTTTTTGTTCCGTCTGCTTAGGCAGCCTGGCTTTGCCTTGCTCCAGCAGCCTTAGGGCAAGCCCATCCCGAACAGCATGGTCTTCACCCTTTTTGTACTGTTCATAGTTTTCCACGAATTGAATACGCAAGAAAATCACTCCCTTCTCATTCGTATAAGACATGTCCTGCGCATTGGTATTTATTTATCTTGTTTGCCCAATGAATACGGCCCTACACGGAATAAATCCGGGTAGGGCCGCTAAGGGGGGAGCCGCGCCATGCCATACGCTCCTCCACCTACACTATATCATGGATTGCATACTCATTCTCCCTCATTTGTCATCATTCTTTGAGCACCATATTTTTCTTTTACTCTTTTATTGATCCGCTCGGCAGTTGCTTTGCTTACATACATGCATTTGCTAACCTCATGCAATTTCTTTTCTTCCACATATAGCAACCGCATCAGCAGCCGCATCTGAGGGTCGTCTTCAGTTCTTAGCAATTCCTCCGCCGCTTTCATCTGTTCATACAAGCGAACGATCGATTTTTCCTGCGCGCGTTCCAGTTCGTCCTTCTTGGCAACCATGCGGTCCAGCCCCTCAGGCAAATGATGACTGTGCGTAATTCCGCCAAGGCGTGCCGATGAAACTCCTTGCATTTCCAACTGCTGCCTTTTTATTCTTTGATCGAGGATTTTGACTTCAAGGCGCGTATATCTAAGCCCTTTCAACAAATCTATGACAGTGGACATTACTTATCCTCCTATATTGTCTTACAACCCTTCATCAGATGCCAATGCATAAGCAAGGGGATCTTCTTTATTCCGCACCTTCGTCTCCATCGGCAAAAACTCTTGTGATGTGACTTCCACGCAAATGAATACCCCGTCGCCGGTCTTAAGCATGCGCTGGGTCAAATATCCCAGCAGCGCCACCCGCTGCCCTTGCTTCAAATTTTGTAGGACCCACTGGGCGGCAGCGTTCCAACTGTTGATGGTGTACAGTTCCCTGCGCCATTCCCCCTTGTTCGTTTTGTGACTGACGCACAGTTGAAGTACGGCATGGGGAATCTCGTCTTCCGCTTTCCCTACGCGGATGGGGGAATCGGCTACGATGCCGGACAGATAGACCTGGTTCATTTGTTCTCCTCCTTTAAAATCTTATTAGCCGATAAAGGTATAAAAAAGCACGCCTCTTCATAAGAGCGCGCGCTTCTTTGCATAGGGACTCCAAGGAAGCTCAGTAGAAACATATTTGTGGTCAGCATTTCACTGCGCCCTTGCGCTGCCGTACCATTTAAAACTTGCTTCTGCTGCCCGGATGTGTAAACTCCGTTCAGTATCCGCGAAACGGGAAGCATAACAAAAGGCCGTCCTCATTGGACAGCCCTGTATGCTATGATGCTATCATATGCAAAACCGGAAATGCAAGGAAATCCGCAACATCCACCACATTTTTTATGACTGCTTCCCGTCCTCCATCCGTCCCGCGCGCTGCACACCTTACCATTCCTCTTTTGACCTCGCTGTCGTCGCAATAGAATGCGGTGAAGGGCATATCTTCCTTCACGGCAAACAACGCGCGCCAATTACCGCCATGGTGTCCGAGCGGTTCATATCGGTGCAGATGACACGGCCAAAGCCCCTTCATAAATCTCGTAAAAATGGAAACAATTGAAACAATTGGAGGTGCATGAATCTGGAAAAGCAAGATTTGACATTGGATGATGCTCAACAGATATTATCAGATCACAAGGATGAAATGTACAGGGGTTTGATTGAAGACTTGTACGAAGATGGATATTCAGATATACAAATAGCAAATCTTCTGCTGTCCCTGTAGCTAAAATTCTGTCGGCAATCAAGCAAAAGGGAAGCATGACTGCTAATCATGTCCCACATACTCATCCCCTGTCCGGTTGGTGCGTTTGCATCAACAGTGAAAGGGTGATTCTTTAAAGCGCCAAAACCGGCCGCCATGTCCACAAAAAGGCCGCCCTTGGCGATGCTTTTCCCGATCACCCTGGGTAAATCTATAAAGAAAACGGCTCGGAAAGGTAGCTATCAACATGACGAATGGGAAGAGTAAAAGGTATAAGTATATAATCTGGATAGGTGGAGCATCCTTGCTTCTTGCCATACTATGCTTTGTTCTTTTCAACTCCTCTGGCATTTCGCGGTTCAAAGAACCATCAAAAGAAAAATACCCTGTCCGGGGCATTGATGTATCGGAATACCAGGGGGAGATCGATTGGCAAGTCCTTTCCGGGCAGGATATTGCTTTTGCGTTTATCAAGGCCACGGAAGGAAGCCAGGATATAGACCCGCGATTTGCGTATAATTGGGAACAAGCGGCAAAAACAAAAATCCGTATCGGTGCCTACCACTTTTTCAGCTTCAGCAGCTCGGGGGCAGACCAGGCAGCGAACTTTATTGCTGTTGTGAACAAGGTGGACGGCATGCTGCCGCCGGTGGTAGATATTGAATTGTACGGCTCGTTAAAACGTGATCCAAAATCAACCGAAGAAGTACTGCCAGATCTTTACGATCTTGTGAAGGCACTGGAAGATACGTATCGTGTGAAGCCAATTTTTTATACAACGAAAGCTGTTTATGAACGATACCTTGCCGATAAATTTTCGCAATACCCTTTATGGATCCGCAGCGTGAATACAACTCCGTCTATATCAGGCTGGACATTCTGGCAGTATTCCGACCGGTCCACCCTTCCGGGATACAACGGTAAAGAACGATATATTGATATGAATCTGTTTCATGGTACAGCGGAGGAGTTTGAGAATGCTTTTAAATGAGCACCAAGGTGTCGTGGCAACGGTTCTTTCGTTACACTCTATATTTTTTGATACCGCTCCCCTTCCCGCGCCCATCCCGCGGGCTGCACCCCTCAGCGCGCCATCCCTCTTTTGATCTCGCCGTCGTCGTAATACAATGCGGTGAAGGGCATATCTTCCTTCACGGTAAACATCGCGCCGCCAATCACCACCACGGTGCCCGAATGGATCATATCGGTGCAGATGACACGGCCAAAACCCCTTATTTTGACCGTTTCCAAAATCTCATCCAGCTCCATTTTGCTGTCTTCCAGCAGCCTCGTATTGGTATCGAAGCTGTAGCCCACATTGTCAAGGATCTCCCGTTTGTCCTTTGTCAGGCGGCCCGTCTCCTCCAGTTGGCGGAGCATGGTGATCAGCGGTTTAAGGCTTTTGATGGATTTTTCCAATTCGGCGATCCGACTCGTAAGTTCCTGCTGCCTTTTGATTACATTGGGATCGGTACCGATTTCCAGCCTTGTGGGTATGCCCACGGGGGAGCCGATGACGCGGGCCTCGATGTTCTGGCCTGCCATCAGGCTTCCGCCGATGATCTTTGCCTTGTTGCCCATCGTTTTTATGTTTTTCCCGCACTTGACGGTTGAACCTACGATGTATTCCGCGGTAATATCGCCCTTTACAAACAAATTGCAGTTTTCAATAAACCGGCCTCTGACGTCACCATCGCATGTAACCTCGCTGCCTATGATACCGCTTTGCAGCTTGATATTCCCGCCGGCTTTGATGGTGGAGGATTCCACGATGCCTCTTACTTCGATTTCGCCGCCGGCTTCAATCTTAAACCCCGGCATGACCATGCCTGAGACGACCAGGTTGCCTACAACCTTGATATTGCCGGTGGAATTGTCGATGTTCCCCCTGACAACAAACGTTTCGTTCACCTGGATCCGGTAAGCTGAAAAGGAAACCTGACCGTTTATTTTGGACACGATGGCTGTGCCATCTTCCGTTAAAACCGTATTGCTGCCTGCGTACGAGGGCACCGGGCGGCCTTTTGTCTGCTTAAGTTCCCGCCCTTTCACCGACATGCCGGGCGTGCCTTCCGTTGGATGGGTGATCTGGCAAAGCACCTGCCCTTTTGCCACATTTTCGACGATATCAAGGTCAAAAAAGTCCACAGAGCCGTCTGCTCTGATCTTGGGCGCAGCGGTGGACTTCTCAGTCCTGAACTTAAAGTCTGCCGTTCCGTTCACGCCATCCACGGGCGCAATGCCGGCAGCAACTGGAATATAGCGGCCATAAACCGGTGCGGTTTCTATCTCCTTCAGTTTATCCGCATCGATATTGTAGGTGATGCCTGTTTTGTTAAGCGCATCCTGCATCATGGCAACGGTCGGCGCGGAGCCGCCATTCAGGGGCGATTCGATATACAGGTATGCCGTCAGTTCCTTGGCATCAGTCGAAGCGCGGACGACTGCATCTACCGGTGGCGGCGGCGGGGGTGGCGGCGGTGCTGCCGTTGTATCCGGTGCGCCGGCCTTTGCCTCGGTTTGATCGGGCAAAGCCGCAGCGGCTATGTTGTTAGAAACCCCGGGAACCTGTTTGGAAGTGTCCATACAGCCATTCTCCTTACTATTCTATAACCTATATCGGCAAATATTTGCATAAATGAAGCGGTGTGTGTAAAATGGGCATAGAAAGCGTAAGCAAATACACTCTTTTATGCATGCCCCGCGGCATATTGCAAAATGACGGCCTCCTGAGACAGAGCCATATAGAAAGGGAGCAATCATATGCTGGAGCTGTTTACAAAGCAAACGGCTGTTGAAAAGGCAAGAAACATCGAACCTATGGAGAACATGAAGCGAAAGCTCGTGATTCTTTCGCAAAAAATACGCGAGCACAAAATCCCGGTAGGTGTTGTGCTGGAGGGATGGGGCGCGGCAGGTAAAGGGACACTGATCGCCAATCTTATTTCAGAACTGGATCCCAGGGGCTACAAGGTATACAGCATGGGTGCCCCAACAGCCGATGAAAAGCGATATGCCTGGATGCGCAGGTATTGGCTGAAGGTGCCGCAATATGGGCAGATGGCCTTTTTTGACAGCAGTTGGTACCAGGAGATCATAGAAGGCCGCATGGAAGACGAGATATCTGAAAAAGAGTTTGCTGCACGCACCGCGGAAATATTGGATTTTGAGCGCCAGCTTTGCGATGACGGCTATGTGCTCGTGAAATTGTTTTTGCATATCAGCCGGAAGGAACAGCGCAGGCGTTTTGAACATCTGAAGAAAAAGAAGGCCACCAGCTGGCGGGTGACACGGTCTGACTTAAACCAAAACGATACTTATGAGGATTATTTTCAAGCTTATGACGGGCTGCTGATGAAGACGGATCAGCCTTATGCCCGGTGGACGGTATTGGAAGCCTGGGATGAGGAATATGTGACAAGCCGGGCTTATGAAACGCTCATTGCTGCGCTTGAGGAGGCTCTGAAACGCAAGGAAGCCTCCGCGCCGCATCTTCCTGCGGAAAACGGCGCCCAAGCACGCAAAGCACATGCAACCTTGCCTATTGCGCGGCTTAATCAGGTGGACCTGTCGCCTGCAATGGATGAGCAGGAATACCAAAAAGCCCTCAAGGACTGCCATGAGAAGCTTTCCATGCTCCATAACAAGCTATACCTGAAAAAGATCCCGGTGATCCTGGCCTATGAAGGCTGGGACGCGGCCGGAAAGGGCGGGAATATCCACCGTCTGGCAACGGGGCTTGACCCCAGGGGATATGAAGTGATCCCCATTGCGGCTCCCTCCCAGCTGGAAAAGGAACACCCCTTCCTGTGGCGCTTTTGGCTGACTCTGCCCAAGGATGGCCATATCGCTGTTTTCGACCGCAGCTGGTACGGGCGTGTACTGGTGGAGCGCATTGAAGGCTTTTGCTCTGAGGAGCAGTGGCGCAGGGCCTATGGCGAGATCAACAGCTTTGAACGCCATCTGCATGACTTTGGCGCCATCGTCCTGAAATTCTGGCTCCACATTGATAAAGAGGAACAGCTGAAGCGTTTTCAAGAGCGTGAAAGCACCCCTGAAAAGCAATACAAGATCACGCAAGAGGATTGGCGGAACAGAGAAAAATGGGATGCCTATGAAGCGGCGGTCGATGAGATGCTGCAAAGAACCAACACATCCTTCGCACCCTGGACGGTCGTGGCATCCAACGACAAGTATTTTGCCAGGATCAAGGTATTGAAAACCGTCATCCAGGCCATAGAGGAAAGGCTATAGCCTTGTACTCGCCTATACAGAGAGATCCGGCCGTCAAGATCGCTTTTATCTTGACGGCCGGATTCATACCCGCGATTGGGAAGGTGCGCCTAAATCGGTTATCAACTTGATTCCAGAACAAAAAAAAACGGGAGGAAGGATGATGCATCCTGCCTCCCGTTCTATGTTATATTCCCGCCGATGAATACAACTGACACATATACTCTCAGCGCCTTGCAGAGGTTTTATACTTCCCAGCCGTTTGTTCAGGCAAGCCTGATAATCCGCCTTATCGATGGCCCACCGCTAAACATTGTAACCCTTATCACTTGTTAACAATCGCATATGTACCGCTACCCAAAAATGGTACTTCCCACCAGTCATTTGTTCGTGTTATTTGATCCAATATGGCAGGCGTGCTATCACTTGTCAGTTTGGGTTGATAAAACAAACCCGCATCCGTTCGGGAAGAATCTGTTCCTTCACCATGCAAGCGGATCACCATGCCGCCTATGATATCCCCAACATCAAGCTCGTTCCCATTAACATTCAACAGCACATCCACACGATAGACAGGCGTGACTGTATTCTCTATGTCCCCGGCTTCCTCTTGGCTGAGGCGGATAATATACTTTACATTCTCATTGCCGGCATCCTGATCCTTTAGTATATCCGCAAGAATGTCATTCTTGTTGAAATTCTCCAGTGGCAATGTGATTTCTGCGTCTCCGATATTGATGCAAATACCGTCATATCCGTCAGACAGAACCCCTTCAATGATGGATTTTGTCAACACAAGATCATAATGCCCTATGGCTGTACTCTGGTTCTCGATTTTTGCAGTTATTTTCAATATTTTTTTCTGAATATCTCCAGTGGATATCGGTTCATTTACCTCTGCAGTTTCATATGGCACTACGCGCCCATCTGCACCTATCAACTGCAAACCATCACCTGCCTGTTTAAGTTTTCCAAGTGCCCTTTCATAATTGTCATCATACACATTACCGCACAGGGTACAAGTATACCGTGTAAAGCCTTGTTTTGTTTCTGTAGGCGCATAAACAGTGCTCTTGTAAGAATGCTGCAGCGCATCTGTGAGCACCATGCCGCACACCTCGCATAGCTGTGCCTTTCCGCAGATAGCAGCAGCGCCGGGCGTATGACCTTTGGCCGGTGCCAGTTCTGCTTTGCAGGCTGTGCAGAGCTGCGGGTTCGTGCAGTTCGCAGCAGCGCCAGGCGTATGGCCTTTGGCCGGTGCCAGTTCTGCTTTGCAGGCTGTGCAGAGCTGCGGGTTCGTGCAGTTCGCAGCAGCACCGGGTGCATGGCCTTTGGCCGGTGCCAGTTCTGCTTTGCAGACTGTGCAGAGTTGCGGGCTTGTACAGGTCGCAGCGGTGCCGGGTGTATGGCCTTTTGCCGGTACGAGTTCTGTTTTACAGACTGTGCAGATCTGTGGACTCGTGCAGGTCACAGCAGCGCCAGGTGTATGGCCTTTGGCATCACTATTGGTCCAGCGCCCATTTTCTTCTCCGCAGCGCGAACAGACCTCACGTTCTATGCTTCCTTTTGTGCATGATGCCGAACTAACAATTTCTGTTTTCCAGCTATGCCCAAGCTTATCGTCATTCGTCCATAGGTCGTTCACCTCTCCACAGCCGGAGCAAATCTCACGTTCCACGCTTCCTTTTGTGCATGTTGCCGAACTTACAATTTCTGCTTTCCAGCTGTGCGCAAGCTTGTCGCTATTTGTCCATGTATCAAGCTGAGCACCGCAGAGGGTGCAAACCTCCCGCTCTACACTGCCTGCCGTGCAAGTTGCAGCGCTAACCAACTCAACGTTCCTGCTGGTATGAGCGCACGGCGTTTCAGCAACTGCCGCATAAGCGCCAAAGATCGTGTATACCAGCATTATGAGAACGCAAAAAATTTGCCTTCTATTCATGATGGATTCCTCCCTTTATCCTTGTCTGTATTTCAACATAACAGAAATTTGAATGAAATGCCATGCAATGCGTTTAGATATTGCAAGAGCGCATTGCATAGCATATTCAATCACTCAGCTACTGCAAATATTACCTCATTGGCCCAGCAAGCTCAAATATGAGTAATAGATGTATCCAGCAGTGCCATCATTCAGCAAGACAGGGTAATAATTGTTAGTCATTCCTCCAGTGATTGTCACCGTCACACCAGCTTCAAGCCTGATCAGGTTTGTTCCGCTATCCGAAGCGGTATTCCTGACAATCGCACGCCCGGTAGTACGTGCCGTGGCGCTCAGGGGGTCTGAATAACTATCTTTGTAGCTGTCGCCGCACAGGGAGCAGACATGCTCCGTATATCCTTGCTTGCCTATGGCCGGTGCGACAACGGTGCTTATATAGTGATGGCCTAAAGCAGGTACCAAGATAGGCGCGACAAGGATTTCACCGCAAACGGAGCACTTCTTGCCTTCCATACTGCCCGCTGTTGTGCAGGATGCCGCTGCTGCAGGGATGGTTTCCTCAGTGTGGCCCAGGGCAGGGATAACAACCGGCGCAATGAGGATTTCTCCGCAAGTGGAGCACTTCTTGCCTTCCATGCTGCCCGCTGTTGTGCACGTCGCCGCAACTGCAGGGATGGTTTCCTCAGTGTGGCCCAGGGGAGGGATGACTGCCGGCGCAACGAGGATTTCTCCGCAAGTGGAGCACTTCTTGCCTTCCACGCTGCCCGCTGCTGTGCAAGTTGCTGCTACTGCCGGGATGGTTTCCTCAGTGTGGCCCAGGGCAGGGATTACAGCCGGCGCAACGAGGATTTCTCCGCAAGTGGAGCACTTCTTGCCTACCATGTTGCCCGCTGTTGCGCAAGTCGCTGCCACTGCAGGTATGATCTCCTCAATGTGGCCAAGAGCTGGGATTACAGTCGGGGCAACAAGGATTTTGCCGCAAACGGAGCACTCCTTGCCTACCGTTTTGCCCGCTGTTGTACAGGTCGCCGCCACTGCAGGTATGATTTCCTCAGTATGCACCAGCGAAGGATTCATAGCCGGTATAACCGCATATCCCAAATCCTTGCCGCACTCCGAGCATCTTACCCTCTCAATGCCCGTTGTTGTACAGGTCGCAGCCAGAAGCACCGATATTCTTACAGGTTTATGCGCGTTCTCATTCACAGGCAAATAGCTGTCTTCGTCAACATAACTGTATCCGCATTGGCTGCAAACATATGTTGTATACCCTTGATTCATGCAGGTAGGCGCCGTCACCACAGCATCATAGTCATGACCAAGCGCTTCATCGCCCACGCCCTGTTCAAACAAGTCCACTACCTCAATGACCTTGCCGCACACAGAGCAGTATGTCACAGACCGCTCGTTGTTCCCGCAATCCGCCGGGAGGATTTCAACATCCCCATCCGTATGCCCTGTGGCAGGAATTGCTTCCTCATGGCTGTCGCCGCAGCGGCTGCATGTAAAGGTACGAATACCATCTTCCTCGCACGTCGCTGCCTTTGTCACTTCGGCCACATGGTTATGCCCCAGCGCGTTGGGCATCTCCTCCACATCTTCCGCCACTTCGCCGCAGACTTCACATACATTCCCAATCTTCGTGCCTTCCGTGCACGTCGCATCCACGATGGATTCTTTCCACTGGTGTTCTCCCGCTGCAGGAATCTCCTGCGCATAGCTGTCACCGCAGCGTGTGCAGGTAAACGTCAATTCCCCTGCCGCTCCGCAGTTCGCCGCCTTCGTTACCACGCCTTCGTTATAGCTGTGGCCCAATGCAGGAACCGCTTCCGTATACGTATGGCCGCATGCGGTGCAGGTGAATGTCTTGACGCCTTCCGCAGTACAGGCAGCTTCAACCGTGACAACGCCATTGTTATAGCTGTGTGCTGCCGGCGTCACCGCATATCCCAAAACTTTGCCGCACTCCGAGCAGCCCATTTTCCCAATGCCGGTGGCCGTGCAGGTGGCCGCCCTCAGAACCGAAACCACCACCGGTGTATGCGCATTCACATTCACAGGCACATAGCTGTCTTCGTCGATATAACTGTGTCCGCACACGCTGCAGGCTTTTGTTGTATATCCCTGTTTTTTGCACGTCGGTGCAGTTACAACATCCTGATAGCTGTGCCCGGCTGCTTCTGTCACATCATCCGTGTACTCGTCCCCGCAGCGGCTGCAGGTGTATGTCGTGTACCCTTCTTCCTCACAGGTGGGCGCCGTCACCACAGCATCATAGTCATGGCCCAGCGCTTCATCGCCC
>JAEZHM010000016.1 GCA_023416585.1 Bacillota bacterium | reverse complement strand
TCTCTACGGTGTTGATATTGACGTGGTTTGGCAACGTCGCGACCCACCAGACCGCTTCGGTGACATCTTCCGGCGTCAGCGCGTTGGCATTTTCGTAGGTTTTATCTGCTTTCGCGTCATCGCCTTTGAAACGCACGTTGGAGAACTCGGTACCGCCCACCAGGCCCGGCTCGATATCCGTGACGCGAATGGCGGTGCCGTGCAGATCGGTACGCAGGTTCAGGCTGAACTGACGCACGAACGCTTTTGTCGCACCATAGACGTTGCCGCCCGCATACGGCCAGCTTCCGGCGGTCGAGCCGATATTGATAATGTGGCCGCGATTGCGCTCCACCATGCCTGGCAGCACGGCGCGGGTCATATACACCAGCCCTTTGTTGTTGGTGTCGATCATGTTTTCCCAGTCTTCCACGCTGGCTTTGTGCGCGGGCTCCATACCCAGCGCCAGACCGGCGTTGTTGACCAGCACGTCAATGGCACGCCACTGCGCGGGGAGGTTGGCAATCATCTCTTCAATGGCGGCGCGGTTGCGCACATCAAGCTGCGCGGTCAGGATATTGTCACCCAACTCTTCTTTCAGCTCCTGCAGACGCTCCTGACGGCGGCCGGTGGCAATCACCTTGTGGCCGTTGGCGACGAAGCGACGCGTGATGCATTCACCAAAACCTGCCGTTGCCCCGGTAACTAAAATAATCATCTCACTGTTCCTCAACGCTTTTTGTGTTGTACTAACATAGCACGCCCTGAGAGGGTGCGTTAAGGCATCATTTGTATGACCGCATTGCGGTCAATGGCGGCCTGGCCTACTCTGGGAAAGTTAACCGTTATCAGGAGTAAAAGATGTCAACCCGTAACCCTTTTTTTGACATTAGCCTGCTGCCTTATCAGGCCCCGCGTTTTGATGAAATCAACGACAGCCACTATCGCCCGGCATTTGATGAGGCCATACGCCAGAAGCGGGCAGATATTGACGCCATCGTCGCGCAAACGGCAGCACCCGATTTCGATAATACGGTACTGGCGCTGGAGAAAAGCGGTGCCATGCTCGCGCGCGTCAGCAGTATTTTCTTTGCCATGACGTCGGCGCACACCAATGCCCGCCTTCAGGAGCTGGAAGAACAGCTCTCAACCGAGCTGGCCGCGCTGGCAAATGATATCTGGCTCAACGACACGTTATTTTCCCGCGTGGAGAGCGTCTGGCAGGATCGTGAGGCGCTGGATGCTGAGTCCCGCCGACTGGTTGAAGTGACGCACCAGCGCTTCGTGCTGGCCGGGGCGCGACTGAACGACGCTGAAAAAGCTGAACTGAAAGACCTGAACACACAAGTCGCCTCACTGATCAGCCAGTTCAACCAGCGACTGCTGGCCGCAGATAAGGCGGGCGGGCTGGTGGTGGATTATGTTCACCAGCTTGAGGGGTTAAGCGCAGAGGAGATCGCCACGGCTGCTCAGGCCGCCGCCGATAAAGGGCTGAAGGATCGCTGGCTAATCCCCCTCCTGAACACCACCCAACAACCTGCGCTTTCACTGCTTCGCAATCGACAGACCCGTGAAAACCTGTTCAACGCAGGCTGGCTGCGTACGCAGAAAGGCGATGAAAATGATACCCGCGAGTTGATCCTTCGTCTCACGGCATTGCGTGCGCGCCAGGCGCAGCTTTTGGGCTTTGACGACTTTGCGAGCTGGAGCATCGCCGACCAGATGGCAAAAACGCCGGAGGCCGCACTGACCTTTATGCGTGGAATTGTCCCTGCGGCGCGCACCCGTGCGGTGCAGGAACAGGCCGATATCCAGAAAGTCATTGATGATGAGCAGGGCGGCTTCACCGTGCAGGCCTGGGACTGGGCCTTTTATGCCGAGCGTGTGCGTCAGGCGAAATATGCCCTGGATGAGTCGCAAATTAAGCCGTATTTTGCGCTCAATAACGTACTGCATGATGGCGTATTCTGGACGGCCAGCCAGCTGTTTGGCATCCGCTTCGTCGAGCGCTTCGATATTCCGGTGTATCACCCGGACGTCCGCGTGTGGGAAATTTTCGACCACACCGGAGAAGGCATGGCGCTGTTCTACGGCGATTTCTTCGCCCGCGATTCGAAACAGGGCGGAGCGTGGATGGGGAATTTCGTCGAGCAATCATATGAATTTGCCTCCCGTCCGGTTATCTACAACGTGTGTAACTATCAAAAACCCAGCCACGGAGGCGCCGCGCTGCTCTCCTGGGATGAAGTAATAACCCTGTTCCACGAATTTGGTCATACGCTGCACGGCCTGTTTGCCAGTCAGCGCTACGCCACGCTGTCCGGGACCAATACCCCGCGTGATTTTGTTGAGTTCCCGTCGCAAATCAATGAGCACTGGGCCAGCCACCCGCAGGTATTTACCCACTATGCCCGCCATTACGAGACCGGCGAACCGATGCCGGACGCGCTGCGCGAAAGCATGCTCAACGCAACGCATTTCAACAAAGGCTATGACATGACGGAAACGCTCAGCGCCGCGCTGCTGGACATGAACTGGCACGGCATTCGTGAGGCCGTTTCGAGCGTAGAGGAATTTGAAAAAGCAGCGTTGGAAAAAGAGGGGCTGGATCTGCCCGCCGTACCGCCACGTTATCGCAGCAGCTACTTCGCGCATATCTTCGGCGGCGGCTATGCGGCAGGGTATTACGCCTACCTGTGGACGCAGATGCTGGCGGATGATGGCTATCAGTGGTTTGTCGAGCAGGGCGGTTTAACCCGCGAGAATGGGCAAAAATTCCGTGAGGCGATTCTGTCGCGCGGGAACAGCACGGATTTAGCTGAACTGTACCGAAACTGGCGCGGGCACGATCCGAAGATTGAGCCGATGCTGGAGAATCGCGGGCTGAGCGAGTAGCGTCATTTTTTGGCTTAAACAGGACCGGGCGGAAGCCCGGTTTTTTTGTCCAGTTTTACTCTTCAGAATACCTCTCATTTTTTCCTCATATGAATCCTTATATTCTGTAGACGTGAACACAAACACAATATTCATCAGTTTCGCTAACCCCTTATT
>JAEZHM010000161.1 GCA_023416585.1 Bacillota bacterium | reverse complement strand
ATAAATCAGGGTGGTTGGCGAGTTTTTCAGAGGTATATAACCCATTTTTCTCTCCCCGAATGTGTTGTCCTGCTCTCAACCTTGAAATAATCATCGCTTACTTGAGGGGAAGCTGTCGACGAAGGAGCCTGATGAGGTGGCAAAGGATGAGCAGTTTTTCGAAGCTAAACACCTCATCCGGCGTGCGCGCCACCTTCCCCTCAAGGGGAAGGCTTTTGGGATGCTCCATAGCCGAAGCACCGATTGAGCCAGATGGGATGGTGCCGACGAAGGAGGCGTAAGGAGTAAAAGAAACGAAGTCAGCTCAATACAAGCCGTCTCATCCATTGTTTGTGTCACCCGCTACAGGCGATGTCATGCAGGCTTACGTGGAAATATTTACCCAATAACGTAATCCGCGCTGTACGAGCTTTCCCGAACCTTGTGCATGTGCGCCTGTATCGGCAGATGGACAGGATGGGTGCGATAGCGCTCCAGCGATTCCATGGAGTCGAATTCTTCCATCAGGCAAAGATCACAGGACCTTTCGGTATGCGCACAGTCGATGCCTACCTCCAGGGAAAGCATGCCCTCGATCTTTCCTGTCATAGAGCGCAGTTTTTGAGCGGCTTCTTCGATAACGGCCGGGGACTTGTCCTTAAGCCAGAACAGAACGATATGTCGTACCATAATATTCTCCTTAAAATATAAAAGATTCTTTCCGGCGGCGCGCATTGACACCTGCCGGATTTCTCCATTATAATGCAAACGGGCAGGAGTGGCAATGCCATAGAAGCTTAATGGAAACGGGGTTCAAGAAATGATGTATGTGGAATCGGCACAGAGGGCAGTGGAGGAACTGCTCTTTTTTTCCGGAGCGAAGGGGCTTGTAGAGCGGGAGGATATAGCGTTTGCGAGGAACCTGCTATTGGATGTAATGCATCTGGACGCGCCGGGAGAGGCTGTTACGGCTCAATCGCTGCCGGAAACGGCGACGGTTTATTTGGACAAGCTGCTGGATGCTGCCGCAGGTATGGGCCTCATTGAAGATACCTCCACCTCTCGTGAGCTGTTCGGAACGCGGCTGATGGGCTGTGTGACGCCCGCGCCGGCCATTGTCCGCCGCGAATTTCAAAAGCTCAAGGAAACGCAGGGACCAGAGACGGCTACCAATTGGTTTTATCAGCTTTGCCGCGACTGTGACTATATACGGGTGGACCAGATCAAAAGGAATATCAGGTATTTTGCGCAAACGGATTGCGGGGAACTGGAGATCACAATCAACCTTTCCAAACCGGAAAAGGACCCCAGGGAGATCGCCAAGCTGAAAAGCGCGCCGCAGTCAGGCTATCCCAAGTGCATGCTGTGCATTGAAAATCCCGGCTACGCGGGGCGGCTGAACTTTCCTGCCAGGCAGAACCACCGTGTGGCGCCCATCAAACTGGGGGGGGATGACTGGTATTTCCAGTATTCGCCGTATCTGTATTACCCGGAGCATTGCATCATATTCAATGGAAAGCATGTGCCTATGGTGATCGGCAGAAGTTCGTTTGAGCGGCTGTTCGATTTTGTGGATCAGTTTCCCCACTACTTCATCGGCTCCAACGCCGATCTTCCCATCGTGGGCGGTTCCATATTGAACCATGACCACTTTCAGGGCGGGAACTACGTATTTCCCATGGATAAGGCCAAGGACCTCTGCGGCCTTACATCTCCTGTGCCTGGCATGAAGGCCGCGGTTGTGGACTGGCCCATGTCTGCGCTTTCGCTTGCGGGAAAGGACAGGGAAGAGCTTATTTCCCTGGCCATGCGCGTTCTTGATGCCTGGCGCAGCTACAGTGATCCCCAAAGGGATATCCTTGCCCATACCACGGAAAACCACAATACAATAACGCCTATCCTGAGGAAAACGGACGGAGAATACCGACTGATGCTGGTGCTGCGCAACAACCGCGTAACAGAGGAACATCCCCTGGGGCTGTTCCATCCCCACGCGCCGCTACATCATATCAAAAAGGAAAATATCGGCCTCATTGAGGTGATGGGGCTGTTCATACTGCCGGGCCGCCTGAAGGAAGAGCTAAAGCAGCTGGAAGGATATCTCACCGGGGAAAAGCTTCTTAAAGAGCCTTTAGAAGATGATCCATCCTTCAAGCATTTTTCCTGGATTACGGAATTGGCTTTCAAAACGGGAACAGGCTTGACAAACGAGCGTGCCCAGCAGGCGCTGAATACAGCCGTTGCGGATGTTTGCAGCCAGGTTTTGGCGGATGCGGGCGTGTTCAAACAAACGGAGGATGGGCAAAAGGGCATGCTGGCTTTTTTGCGGACAACAGGTTTTGAACCTATAAAAGCTTGACGCGTGCAGCCCAAGACGTATAATGATTTTGTAAGCAGGCATATGTATTGGGCTTTGACCTGCAAACAGGAGGATATGGATGCCTAAGAAGCCGATATTAGCCAAGGCGCCATTAACGGACGCCGTTTTCGCCCCGCTGCCTTTAAATGCTGTGCGCCCGCAGGGGGAACTTTTAAAAAGGTTGAAGGATGCTGCCCGTTGGGTCGGACAGACGGCTTGGGAGGACGAGCGTCTTTTGGGGTATGCATCGCTGGCGCTGCTAACTTTTGATCCAGCTCTTACGGAGATGGTGAAAGGCCGGGTTGAGGCGATCCTTGCAGCCCAGCGGGAGGATGGTTCCACGGAAACAGGATCAGATATTGCCGCGGAGGCTTCGCTCATACGCGGGCTCATCGCATGGTATGCGGCAACGTCGGACAAGCGTGTTTTGGTGTACTTATTAAGGCGATTGCAGTTTGTGTTCCGCAACGCAGAAAAACTGTTTGCTGATCTTAACAGCGCCGCGCTGACAGGGGAATACGGATATGCAGCCATTTGCCTGTACAATTGGACGGGCAAGAGCTTCCTTTTGCGTCTTTTGGAAAAGCTCCGGGCACTGGGGCTGGATTGGACGGGGTTTTTTCACACCTTTCCGGTGACGCGGTCCTTTCAAAAGCATATTCCGCCCGAAGAAATGAAGAAGGGGCTTTCCTCACCCGATGAACAAACGCGGGTTTACTATGAAAAACAGCTAATCATGGCCGACGGCCTGGCATTGGCAAGAGGCCTGAAAACGCCCGCGATTCTCTCACGCTATTCAGGCAGCAGCAAGGAAAAGGAAGCCGGCAGGATTGGCCTGGAAAAGGTGATGCGTTACCATGGTACGGCCCATGGCTTGTTTGCCGCGGAACCCTCGCTGATGGGCGGAGATCCCTCCTGCGGTATGGATGGCCGGGCAGTGGCGGAAGCCATGTTCTCCCTGGAACAATTGCTGATATCCCAGGGCGGCGCATGGTTCGCCGATGCCTGGGAGAAGATTGCCCTGAACATTTTGCCCGCTATGGAGAAGAACGGCCGCGTTCGGCCATATCAGCGTGTGAACGGACCTTTCCCCATGGAAAATCCGGCTTCTGCAGAGGTTGGTCCCTGGGTGGATGCCTGGCTCAAGGGCATGACAGGTTATGCCTCCGGCCTTTGGATGGCTGCCAAGGATGATGGCCTGGCACTGATTAACTATGTGCCTTCCATTCTGCGCTGGAAGATAGGCGGCACGGCGATATCCATCCGGGTAGAGGGCAAATATCCCATGGATGGGGAAGTTATGCTATCCATACAAACAAAAAAGCCGGTTGCCTTCCCACTGCATATGCGTATACCCGCCTGGGCAGAAAACGCTTCTGTACAGGTGAATGATGAAGGCGCCCAAAGTGCAGAGCCCAGCAGCTTCTTTGTTCTGAACCGTACATTTGCGGATGGGGACACTGTGCATATATCGCTGCCCATGCAGCCAAGATTGACCCGCTGGCACCACCAAAGCGCGGCGGTGGAGTATGGGCCGCTTTTGATGGCGCTGCCGGTGGACGGGGAACAGCCGCTATGGCAGCTTGCGCTTGACCAGAAGGAGACTATGACAGCTTCCCTTGCCGGAAAAACCGGGGAGGAGAAACTTACGGTAACCGCAACGTTTAAAATGATACCGGGCTGGACCGCAAAAGGCGAAAAGCCCCAAATGCCCCCTATTCAGCCGGAAACCCAGGGGGATGCACTAAAGCTTATCTTGACGCCTTATGGGGAAACCGTATGCCGCATGGCACAGTTCCCCGTGGCTCCGGAGGCCTGATATGGCCGCACCCGACCTTCGCCTGGCTCCTATGGCAGGTGTCAGCGACTGGCCCTTCCGTCTATTATGCTTTGAGCAGGGGTGTGACGCTGCCTATACGGAAATGGTAAGCGCCATGGGTTTAAAATGCGCGCCGCCGGGAAACCTTGCCACCGCTCAATTGCTGGAAACGCATCCATCGGAAGGCCCTGTTTATGTGCAGATCTTCGGCAAGGAGCCGGAGGTGATGGCCTGGGCCGCTGTGCAATTGGAAAAGTCCGGCCGGTATCGCGGAATCGATATCAATATGGGCTGTCCGGCCCCCAAGATCGCAGGAAGCGGGGAAGGCAGCGCACTGATGCGGGAACCTGCGCTTGCAGCAAGAATTATGGAAGCCGTAGTGAAAGCCGTTTCCCTGCCGGTATCCGTCAAGCTGCGCCTTGGCTGGGATGAAAACACCATCAATGTGCTGGAATTGGCACGCAGCGCCCAGGAAGCGGGCGTGAAATCCGTCGTCGTCCATGGCCGCACCCGCAGCCAGCAGTATGGCGGCAAGGCGGACTGGGATCAAATTGCCCGGGTAAAAGAAGCTCTATCGGTTCCCGTGTATGGCAACGGAGATGTATTCGATGGCCAGGATGCGCTTCGCCTTTGGAAGCATTCCGGCTGCGATGGGCTTCTCATAGGCCGCGGCGCCATGGGCAACCCGTGGATATTTTCCCAGGCGAAGGCGGTTGTAAGTGGCGGGGAAGCCGTGTTCCCCACCGTATCACAGCGTGTTCATACAGCTGTGCGCCATGCCCGCATGATGGCGGCCTGGAAAGGAGAGGGCGTGGCTGTAAAGGAAATGCGCAAGCATTTGGGCTGGTATGCCGGCGGTCTGAAAGGCGCCTCAAAATTGCGTGCCCAGGCAAATGCCGTCAAGACTATGGCGGAGCTGGAAGAATGTCTTGAGCAGTGGCTTTATTTATCCTGCAGTGTGGAGGAAATGTCCTTTTGATGCAGGGTTTTCCACGTTTTATTCGTTTCTTCAGTTAGGGAATTCCAAAAGGAGTATTTCAAATGATGAAGCGCCTAACAGCAAGATTTGCTGCAACGTTTATCGCCCTCATACTTATCGGCTGTTTTGTACTTTCCACCGCCATGTCGGAGGGGGAGCCCTCCCTTTATCCCATGCTGGATGAATGGATCGAAAAGATAGAAGGCGGCGAGGCGGCGGATATTACTTTAACAGCCACACTTCATGATCTTACGCCGTATGGGGAAGAGACTGTGGCGGCTATGAACCGCCTGCTTTACGAGTGCAAGGTGCGGTTAGGCTACCAGCAAAGCGGGCAGGAAGAAATAACAAAGGCGCAGCTTATCATTGGGGAGACGCCCGCAGTGGATTTTACAACGCGGTCTGGTGTACAAATGCTGGCCCAAACATCCCTCCTGCCCGGCACGACGTTAAAAAGCGGCTCAGGTTCGCCGCTTGACCTTCTTTTGGGGAAAGGGACGGAAATCCCGTTCTGGGCGGCGGATATCCTTGATCTAAGCGAACTGGCAGAAAGGGTTCCGGATGCGCTGAATGGCCTATCCGCCTTTGCCCAGGAGAAAACGGGCTCCTATCGCCTGTCTTCCATCGGTACGGCGAAAAAGGCAGTTATCTATACCGTGCCGGAAAACAGCGTGCAGCTTTTGCGTGACAGTTTCTCCCTATTGACAGACGAACTGAACTGGGCGGAAGCTTCGGCTCTCTTGAAGACACTGACCATGTCCGGCAGTGCCGTAATCACCCTCTACCAGACTTCCGACGGGAAGAATATGGGTCTTGGTGTAAAAGCTACTATGGGGTTTGAGAACATTGACCCTCGTAAAGTGACATTCCTGTGGGTGTTCAAATCCGGCGATAAAAACTGTCAACATTCCCTAAGCTTGAAAGCACCGGCGGAAAAGGGTTCGGACAACCTCACCGTTGCAGGGGATATGACCTTGGAATGTATGAAATCCAAAAACCGCGTTTCCCTTCATATGGATATAAAGAACAAACAGAACGGCAAGGCCGATACAACGCAATGGTCCGGCCAGCTCGATTGCCTGCTGGCGGAGGATAACCAGCGCTTGGAGGGTGAAATCAAGCGTACCTATACCGACCCGGAAGATGTGGACCATATCCTCAGTATCAAGCCCAGCCTGCTCACCATGAAGGCAGGCGGAGAGATTTCAGTCAAGGGAAGCGTCCGTTTTATGTGGGAAGAAGACAAAGCTGCGGCGGCTGATGTGACGCTTTCCCTGCTGGCTGGCAAAACCGCTGACATACCATGGGAAGAAACGACGGATACCATTTCCCTGGACGGGCAGAGCGGGACAGATATTGCTGCAATGAAGGATATGGCGGAAACTGCGGCTGCGGAGGCCATCTGGCGGGCGGTTATGTCTCTTCCCGAGGAGTGCCTGTCACTGATTACACGAAATATCTCCCAGAAGGACTGGGAAAGAATATATCAGGATGCGTTTCAAGTAGTACAATAACCGGGGAGGGATGTACGATGAAAAAGCGTTGGTTGGGGCTGGTGGCTGCAATCCTGTTGGCTGTTACGCCTGTGCTGACGGCGGGAGCCTACGCGGAATCCGCGCTTATGAGCAAAATGCTAAAGCAAATGGATGCCGGGTCCGGGCTGAAGGGCACCGTTACGGTATCCGGGCTTGCGGGGTTTGATGGGCTTTCCTTGGACACGCAGTATATACAGCAAAAAGAGCAAAGCCAGCTTGCGCTGTCGCTAAAAAACGGTGGCGGAGAGATGGCGAAAATTGCTCTGTATGAACAGGATGGCGCGCTGGCGCTGGATGCTTTTCTTACATCCGGAAAGCTGTACAGCATCACAGGCGGCTGGGAATCAATAGTAAACCGTATATTGGCCGGAGAAACGGGGGGGTGGCAAACGTCCCTGTATTCGGCTTTATGGAATATCCTTTCCCCTGAGAATGAGGAAGAGGCCGCAAAGCTGAATGAAGCTGCCGTACCTTATTTGACAAAGATCGATTTGTGGATGCAGGGGTTTGCCGAGCCTTCGGCGCTGGAAAAGGACACAAACGGCGTGTCGTTCATAAAAGGCGTCTACCACATTCCCGCAACCGCCCTCAAGGCGGAATTGAAGCAATTGATGGTGGATCTTCTAGCCGATAAAACACTGCTGCCGCTTCTGTGGTCAAAAATGACCCAGGATCAAGCCAACCTGTACCTGAATCCGGCGCTGCAAAGCTTTTACTTTACCGCGGTGGATGCGTTGCCGCTTGAGGGTGAAATCACGATGCTGCGCCGTGTGACTACCACAGGCCAGCTTCTGGAAACGTCGCTTAAGCTGCCTTTAAATGGCACAGCCGGCGGAATGAAACAGATGTCCTTCACAAGCAAGGCGGTGGCTGAGGGTGATTTGCTGGACTGCGCCCTTACATCGGAGGAAGGGACTCTGCAAATCACCGCACTGAAGCCCGCAGCCGTACAGCCGGACACCGTTAACTATTCGGGCGTTATACGCTATCTTCCCGCGGAAATGCCCAACTGGCAGGTGGATTCTGTCACACCGAAGTACATGGGCAAAGCGCTGTCGGTTTCCTACCAGGCTGCATACGTTACAACGCTGTCAACGGATGCAGATGGAAAGAGCTTAGAAAACTATACGCTTACAGTCAGCCTCACACCAGACTGGAGCCATCTAAACCAAGAGGTGACGGATGCAATCAAGGCGATGTACGTTTTGACGGAACCGGTTCAGTTGGCAGGGTCCATGCAGCTTTCCAGCGGGCAGGCGCGCAACGCAGCCACATCCCTTAAGGCCGAAGTACATGTTGTTAGCGGAGCAGCCGATTGGAAGATTAACGGCCAGTTCAAAACAACGCCGCCATGGAACTTCAGTCTGGTGGATATCGCTGCGGCTGAAAAGATGGAGAGTATGTCCTCGGCACAGCTAAGTGTTTTGCTGACAGAGTTTTTAAGCAAGCCCGGCCTTTTACAGCTGCTCACAAGTTTGACCCCTTTGATTCAGAACACGCCGGACACTGTAGGCTGAATGATTAGTAAAACGGCTCCTCTGCAATATGCGGAGGAGCCGTTTTTTTATATCCGCAGCGCCTTGCTGACCTGCCGGGCTACGGCTGCGGCTCCTGCCGCTTTTATGAGATCCAGGGGTAAAAACGCCAGGAAATAAGCGCTTAAAAGAGAACCCAGGGCTATAGGTCTTGACTGGTACAAGGATGCCAGCAGCGCCACATAGGGCAGCGCTATCACATATACGGCAAACACACCCGCTATAGCTGAAAACAGATAGGAAAACCGCCGGCCCTTCCACTTTTTGCGGAGGAATGCAGTAACAAATGCGGAAAAAACAAAACCCAGCAGATACCCGAAGTTCGGGGCAAGCACCGTTTGTGGTCCGCTCCCCTGTGAAAAGACAGGAAAGCCGATAAGACCAAGCATAACATAGGCAGCAAGTGCTCCCGCACTGTAGGCGGGAGGCAAGATCAGCCCTGTAACCAGCAGAAAAAACACCTGGGTGGTAAACTGCACAGCAAGAAAGGGAAGGGGAAACCGCAAATAAGCGCCAACGGCCATCAGGGCCGCGCATACGGCGGAAAGAGCCAGGTACTTTGTCTTTTGCTGCACGATATCAGTCCTCCGTAAACCGAATAATGATAAATGGTTTACGCAATTATACCGTGAAAGAATGTATGCGTCAAGTCAGTATACTTCTTTCCGGAGAAAAAACGGCATACATATGGGAGAGAGCCTTGGTAAAGGAGGGTAAAATATGAAGGAGCAGTTCAAGGAGAATGTGAAACAGGCAGGGGGCGACATTCGTCCTCATGGGGTCTCCCTGGATAACAGAAGCCGTGCCGTTTTGACCGGAGTCAGCGATGTGAAAAGCTTTCACGAGGAGGAGGTTGTTTTGGATACATCCGGCGGTGAGATGGTGATCACAGGCAAGAGCCTGCATATTGCCAAATTCACCCTGGAGGATGGAAACTTGGTGATGGATGGGCGCATTGATGCCATCGCCTATCAGGAGGGTGGAAGGTCGAAAAAGAGCGGAAATGTTCTGGGCCGCATGTTCAGGTGACGGTTATGGCACCATTTTTTGAAACACAAAGCCAGGCATGGATATTTCTGGGCATGGTATATTTGGGCCTTGGACTGGGGCTCATCTATGACGGATTGGGCTTGTTGCGCCGGTCAGGAAAAAAAGGCTGGGCAGTCGTAACGGATTTATTCTTCTTCCTACTGGCCGGAGCATCACTGACATTGGCACTGGTAATAACTGGGCAGGATGAATTGCGGGTATATGCCCTTCTGGGTCTTGTGTGCGGCGGTGTCGTCTATCTGCTGGGCCTGCGCAGGTTGATTTCCGGCATGATTGCCTTTTTCAAAAAGCGGATCATGGAACCTACCAAACAGGCTATGGCCAGGGCAAGGGAGCGGAAGGAACGCAGAAAATCGGCACGGGAAGGCAGGAAACAGGCGTGAGACAGCGAATACATAAGAAAACGATTTGCGTTGGGAGTGGGCCTTGCCATGATGAAGCCGCGCCGTGTTCGCTACATGACCTTGTTTGTGGTGCTGGCGGTGGTTGGGATCGCCTTTGTTGCTACCAATAACCACATACAGTCCAGCACTGCGAATATGGCAAAACAGGAAAGCCAGAGCCGTATTCAGCTAAGCAATATCCAAAATAAAAAGCTTAGTCTGGAAGCAGAATTGAGTGTTGCCGGCACGGATGCTTACATAGAAAACGAAGCCAGAACACGCTACGGCTATTTGAAGCCCGGAGAGCTCCGCTTTGTCATCACCAATCCGGAGGCACTGTATACAACCGGAGGCGAGTCTCCCAATCTTCAGGTCGTTCAGGAAGGGGACAAGCCATAAAATGCATCGTGATAGGGGGTGGGGGTATGCGGGCTGCAGTGATTGGTATCGGCTCCAATTCCGTCCGCATGCTGGTGGCTGATGTGCAGGGTGGCAGGTTCCTTGAGGTCCTTCGGGACCGTGAAGGGACGCGGCTGTTTGGCGGATTGAATGAAAGCGGGAACTTAAGCCATGAAAGCATGAACCATACTTTGAGTGCGGTGCGCGTCATGCAGCAAAAAGCAATGACCCT
This sequence comes from Bacillota bacterium, assembly GCA_023416585.1. Classification (GTDB taxonomy): domain Bacteria; phylum Bacillota; class Clostridia; order Christensenellales; family Aristaeellaceae; genus JAEWAH01. Next base: position 3,107 of record JAEZHM010000161.1, on the reverse strand, counting down.
GAGATCGGAAAAGATATTTCTATTTGCCACAAGCGCCGTTCGCGATGCCGGGAATCAGCAGGAATTCAGCAGCCTCATCCGCAAGGAAACGGGTTTGGAACTGGATATCTGCTCCGGGGAAAGCGAAGCGGCGCTCTCGTTTTTGGGTTCAACCTCCGGGGAGCGCTGCGGCGTCATCGACATTGGCGGCGGTTCAACGGAATATGTCATAGGCAGCGGCACAAACATAGAATGCGGCGTGAGTTTGCAAATGGGTGCCGTGCGGTTATTCAGGATGTATCCCATTCATTCCGCAAAAGATTTGCCACGGGTTTTGGAAGTTGCGAAGGAAATATTGCATGAGGGGATTGGCCCGCTCCAAAAGGTTGGCTTGCCGCAAAGCTGGGTGGGCGTCGGGGGGACAAGCACAGCTCTGGCTGGTATGATCAAGGGCGTCTCCTGGACGGAGAAAGCAAAGCTTCACGGCTTCTGTCTAAAAAAGGAGCAGGTGGAAAAATGGCTCTTTCGCCTGGCGGATATGAGCCTTGCCGAGAGGCTGAAGCTGCCTGGGCTGCAGCCCCAGCGGGCAGATATCATGGTGCATGGCACAGCTATTATGGTTGAGAGCATGCGGCAGTTGAGCATAACATCCATGGAAGTGTCGGAATTTGGCAACTTGGATGGATATTTAAAGCAAAAAAATATGTCCGGATCGGCTTTATAGGCAAACAAAACAAAAAGTTCACAATATTTTATCGAACAGTCGCTTGCCGATTTAAATGGAGTTTAGTATAATAACAAAAGCGACTTGAACTCGCGTAAAGAATAGGAGAGAATTTCATGCGCAAAAAGGCAATACTGGCCTTCATGCTGGCCGCGGCGCTGCTTTTGACAGGCTGTGCTTTGGTGGAAAAGGATCAGGCGGTGGATGACGCGACCCCTATCATTCAATTAGGGGACAAGACCATCACAAAGATTCAGGTGAGCTACGCGCTGCAAAATCAGCTCTACAATATGTACCAGATGTACAGCAGCTACGGCATGAGCTTTGATCCCAACGATGCAACCGTCCGCGCCCAGACGCTAGATGATGTTATCACCGGCTTGACCAAACAACTGGTGAAAGATAAAAAGGTTACAGAATTCGGCTTTGATACCTTTACTTCGGAAGAGGATAAAGCTATTCAAGAAACGGCTCAAAAGAATCTTGATACCGACAAAGAGACCGTAAAGGCCTACTATTTTGCCGATACCAAGCTGGAAGGCGAAGCGCTGGATACCGCCATTCAAGAGAAAATGACGGAGCTTGGCGCGGCTTTTGACAGGTACTATGCAAATGAAAAGGCGACGGCGACAGAGAAAAAGCTGCGCGATTCTGTCGTGTCGAGCATCACCGTAACGGATGAGCAGATCAAGGGCGACTATGACAGCCGCGTAGCGCAAGCAAAGTCGACTTATGAGAGCAATCTTTCCGCCTATGGTTCCTCTGTGAACAGCAATGCTGACGTATACTACGCGCCAGCCGGCTACCGCTACGTTAAGCATATTCTTCGCAAGTTCCCGGATGAAACGAAAACAGCGCTGACCAGCCTGCAAACGCAGATCAGCGATAAGGCCACACAAATCTCCACAGTAGATTCATCCATCACTGCGCTGGGAGAAGGCGTCGCTCAGGATGATCCCAAGCGGACGGACCTGAACGCTCAGAAAACTGCCCTGGAGCAGGCGAAAGCCGATCTTCAGGCGCAGTATGACAAGGCGCTGGAAGATGCATACGCGAAACTTGTGCCCACGGTGGATGAAGTGCTTGGCAAAATCACCGCAGGGGAAGATTTCGACGCCTTGATGGAAACCTATGGCGAGGACCCCGGCATGCAGACTTCTCCCAGGAAGGAAATGGGCTATGCCGTGTGCGAAGGCTTTGCTTCCTTTGATCCGGCATTCACACAGGCCGCCATGGCGCTCAAGCAGGTGGGTGATGTGAGCCCCGCCGTCCGCGGTCAAAGCGGCATCCATATCATCAAATATGTATCTGACATAGCTGAAGGCGCCGTTCCATTGGATACGGTGAAGGAGAAGATCTCCTCCGAGCTGCTGACCGGCTTGCAGGACGATGCGTATACCGCCAAGGTGGATGAGTGGGTTGCGCAGTCCAGTGTGAAGGTATACAAGGACAACATGAAGTAATGGCAAGTTCATAAAAAAGCGGCGCTCCGGGTTCGGAGCGCCGCTTTTTAGTTGGAGAAGGGAATCAGTCTTCCGGTGCGTTTTGCACCAGCCTTAGCGCTTCAAGCAGCCGCTGCTCATGCACGATTTCCCGTTGGCGCAAAAAGCGAAGCACACCGCAGGCATCCGGGTCATCGCAGTGGGGAAGTACACGCTCGAAAGCACGCCGCGATTGGCGTTCAGAGGCAAGGTCCGCATAAAGGCATGCGGTAGGGTCTACGCAGTCGGGAAAGCCGGAACCGGGGATGGAAGGCGTTTCGAGGCTGGCCGGCCAGGCCTCAATTGCCAGTTCCCGCCTCTCGTCCGCCGGAAGCCTGCCTGTAAGCTGATACAGAAGGGCGCTTAGCATTTCTCCGTGTGCCAGCTCCTCGGTGGCAAGATCGGTGAGTAGCGCCTTGGCTTCTTTCCTGGGCATGCTATGCCGTTGGTTCAGATAGCTTAAGGCGGCCAGCCAGGCACCTTCAGGACCACCGCACTGGGTCAGTATAATGCGGGCAAGCGATAGGTTCTGCTTCTTTACATTGACCGGATAGGGCAATTGCTTCTGATATAGCCACATGTTCAGGCCTCCTTTCCGGCGGTGGGGGGAATCTCCCAAGGCCAGGGGCCTTCCACCCAGTTCCAGCACAGGGGGCATGAATCCTTTCGGCTACCATAGAGAGCACAGGCCAGATAGCCATAACCGCCGGGGCAGCGCTCACAATAACCGTGATATAAAGCCAGCGCCTTTCTATCGCATGGGTGGGTGTTCAGGTAAAGCCGCATTTCCCAGGCGGCAAAGGGGATGGCATGGGTGAGGGTTGCCGACTTGGGTAAGGAGGATGCCTCCCCGGTGGGTATAAACAGGCCGGGAAACAATGTGCCATGCCGCAGAGCTTCCCTGGGTGGGAACAGGGTTTCGG
>JAEZHM010000160.1 GCA_023416585.1 Bacillota bacterium | reverse complement strand
AAAGGAAACGAGTAGTACCTGACGGGAACTCCACCCGTTATAAAGGGAGCATATATGTTTGTATATGGAGTGAGTGGGCGTTAAGCCAATTTGGGTGGTACCGCAGGAGTTCATGCTCTTGTCCCTTTCAGGGACAAGGGCATTTTTTATTTGCTTTTGTCAAAAGCTCGTAGGGTGCAACCGCGGCCGGACAAACGGCATTGCGGAAAAAAATAAGCAAAGGAGAAGGAATTATGAAAAAGGTACCTTATCGTTTTTACCTCACTGAGGAGCAAATGCCCAAACAGTGGTATAACCTGCGCGCCGATATGATTGAGCAGCCGGAACCTTATATCAATCCAGGCACCATGAAGCCCGTCCAGGTACAGGACTTGTATCCCGTTTTTTGCGAGGAGCTGGCCAAACAGGAAATGGACAGCACCACAAGGTTTGTAGACATTCCCGAAGAACTCATCGACATCTACCGCATCTACCGCCCCTCACCTCTGATCAGGGCGTATAACCTGGAGAAGGCGCTTCAAACTCCGGCCAGGATCTACTACAAATACGAGGGCAACAACACCTCCGGCAGCCATAAGCTGAATTCCGCGTTGGCACAGGTGTACTATGCCAAGAAGCAGGGGCTGAAAGGCCTTACCACAGAAACCGGCGCTGGCCAGTGGGGCACTGCCATGGCGGAGGCGGCTTCCTATTTCGGCCTTCCCCTTACAGTGTATATGGTCAAGGTATCCTACCAGCAAAAGCCCTACAGGAAAAACGTGATGGAAACCTTCGGCGCGAAGGTCATCGCCAGCCCCAGCGACGTGACGAATGTGGGCCGGGCCATGCTCAAACAGAATCCCGACAGCAGCGGGAGCTTGGGCTGCGCCATTTCGGAAGCCATTGAGACGGCGGTTTCCACCGAAGGGTACCGCTATGTGCTGGGATCGGTTTTGAACCAGGTGCTTTTGCACCAGTCCATCATCGGCCTGGAAGCGAAAAAGGCCATGGAGCTGCTGGACGAATATCCCGATATCGTCATTGGCTGCGCCGGGGGCGGCTCCAACATGGGCGGTCTGATGGCGCCTTTCATGCAAGACAAGATTCTTGGTAAAAACAATCCGCATTTTATTGCCGTGGAGCCGGCATCCTGCCCCTCCATGACCAGGGGCAAGTACGCTTACGACTTTTGCGATACGGGCAAGATCACACCGCTGGCCAAGATGTACACTTTGGGCAGCGGGTTCATGCCCTCTCCCAATCATGCCGGAGGGCTTAGGTACCATGGCATGGCGCCCATTCTGTCCAAGCTCTACCATGACGGGTATCTGGATGAAGCCAGGGCCGTGGAACAGACCAAAGTCTTTGACGCTGCTGTTTTCTTCGCCAGGCATGAGACCATATTGCCTGCTCCGGAATCGGCCCATGCCATTCGTACGGCCATGGACGAGGCCATCCGCTGCCGGGAAGCCGGGGAACAAAAGACGATTTTGTTCGGCCTAACCGGTACAGGCTACTTTGACATGACCGCCTATGCCGCCTACAATGAGGGAAGGATGACCGATTATATTCCCACCGATGAGGATTTGAAGCCGGGGTTTGATTCCCTGCCGATGATCCCGGGGGTGCAGGAGTAAGGTTTCATTTTATTGCAAAAAGCCCCGCCTGTGACAAGCAGGCGGGGCTTCACTTAGATAATGCCTTCCCCCTAAGGGGAAGGTGGCACGAAGTGCCGGACGAGGTGTTTTATGCCAGAGATGCTTTCTTTCTTTGACACCTCATCAGTCGCCTCGGCGACAGCTTCCCCTCGAAGGGGAAGCCTTTCAGTTCACTTTGATGCGCTAGATAGCATTTTTAGGCGAACGGGTTCTCCGTCTTGTACAGCATGCCCTTGGGGCGGTTGAAGTCGATATCCTCCACACCCAGCAGCTTCAGTGCTTCGAACAGCACCTTGCCGGCCTTGCCGAAAGCCACCGCGCCGTGGTGGGGGTACCGCTTTTCGATGAGCACGTGACGGTAGAAGCGGGCCATCTCCGGGATCGCGAAGATGCCGATGCCGCCAAAGCTGCGGGTTGCAACAGGCAGAATTTCACCTTGGGCGACGTAGGCGTGCAAGGATGTATCCGCCGCGCTTTGCAGCCGGAAGAAGGTGATGTCGCCGGGCTTCAAGTCGCCTTCCAGCGTACCCCTGGTGATGTCCGGCTCCTTGTCCGGCTCCAAAGCGCGCTTCATGATCAGCTGGAACTTCATTTCGCCGCCGTTTAGGTGACATAGGGGCGTGTTGCCGCAGTGGAAGCCCATGAAGGTGTCGCACAGCTTGTAATCAAACCTGGCCTTGATCTCGCTGTCGTACAGATCCTGGGGCACGGTGTTGTTGATATCCAGCAGCGTCGGCGGAACCTCCGTAGCGCAGGCAATCAGGTATTCCGACAGCGCTCCGTAGATATCCACCTCGCAGGAGATGGGCATCATGCGGCTGGCAAAACGGCTGTTCACATAGCAGGGCACAAAGCCCATCTGCGTCTGGAAGGCCGGCCAGCACTTGTTGGCCATGACCACGTATTTGGCGGCGCCTTTGTTCTTCTCTATCCAATCCAGAAGCGTCAGTTCATACTGGGCAAGCCTCGGAAGCACGCCGGGCATTTTGTTGCCGGTGCCCAGCTCCTTGGCCATATCCGCAACTACTTCCGGAATGCGTTTGTCATCGATATGGGCGTGGTAGGAAGCGTACAGGTCCAGCTCGCTGTTCTCCTGAATGTTGACGCCCATGTCAAACAGCGCCTTGATGGGGGCGTTGCAAGCCAGAAAGTCAAAGGGCCGCGGACCGAAGGTGATGATCTTTAGGTCTTTCAAACCCAGCAGCATCCTGGCGATGGGCATAAATTCCGCCGCCTTGGCTGCGATTTCCTTTGCGGTGCCCACGGGATATTCGGGGATGTACGCCTTTACGCCGCGAAGCCCCAGGTTGTAGCTTGCATTGAGCATGCCGCAGTAGGCGTCGCCGCGGTCGGAGGCCAGGATATCTACGCTTTCCTCGGCTGCTGCGGCGAACATCACCGGGCCCTCAAATTTTTGCGCCAGCAGCGTTTCCGGCCCTTCAGGGCCGAAGTTGCCCAGGTATACAAGCAGTGCGTTGCAGCCGGTATCTTTTAGTTCTTTGAGAGCAGCCAGAGCATCCGGTTCATTTTCAATGATGGTGGAAATCTCCGTGATCTCGCCGCCTGCATTTTTGACAGCCTCCACCAAAGCACCGCGGCGGCGTCTGGACAGGTCAATGGGAAAACAGTCACGGCTGACGGCTACCACGCCAAGCTTTACTTCAGGAATGTTCATAGTTATCCCTCCCGCTTTTGTTTATCGTTTACGCTGCCAGCGTTTTGTCAACACAGAAGTATGATTTTAAGGATTGTTTGGTTTCTTTCGGCACTGTAGGGCGGGGGCTTGCTCCCGCCGCAAGGAGCGACGCTTTGATTTATGATACGTTTGGCGGGAGCAAGCCCCCGCCCTACACTGCTATCTCTACCTATCCATCATTATTCCGTTTCTTTCCTTCTGTAATTGACAGTCAACTAGCAGCGTTCCGTTTCAAAGGCCGCAAAGTTCAAAGGCTTTGGCTCTTCGTCATTCAAAAGCCCGGCGATATGGTGAAGCAGCGGGAAATCTTCGCGCTTTGCGATACCCAATTTCACCCACTCTGCCATGGCGTCAATGGTGCGCCTGGCGATGACCACCGATTCCAGCGTGACGCCGGAAAGCTCCTTCAGCGCTTCGTTTAAACGCATACCCCGGCCCAGGCGGATCCCCAGCGCTCTGGTGCGCCCGCCAAAGATGGTGACGTACAGGTCCCCAGCGGCATAGACGATGTTTTCCGGGCCGCCGCCGACCAGCGCAATCATTTGGCCCATTTCCTTTACGCTCTGTCCAAACAGCGCAGCCTGGGGATTATAGGCCTGCGTACACCCGATGCCGTCCGTGCGTTCTACCATGCCGATGGCCAGGGATACACCAAGCGCATAAGCGTTTTTCATGGCCACGGCGCATTCCACACCCAGAACGTCGGTGGAAAGGCTGATGTGGTAATAATCCGTCTCCAGCATGGCCTTCAAATTCCGGAGGATCTCTATATTTTCCCCGCAGAACGCCACATGGGAGTGCCGGCGGTCCGCCAGCTCATAGCTGGTGCAGGGGCCGCCGATAGCATTTAATGACAATCTGCCGCCAGTGCGTTCTTTCAAAAGATGGGGGAATGGCACAAGCTTCCCATCGGGCATATTTAACAGCCCCTTGGTAACGGACAGCACGGGAAGAGAATCGGGTACAAGGGGCAGAACTTTTTCCCCGAACCAATCCACCCCAAAGCTGGAGACACCACCGATCAAAAGATCGGCATTTTTAAGCGCTTTTTCCAGATCTTCTATCTGATAATAAGCAATGCCTTCCGGCAGCTTGCGCTTCATGGTCAAATGATAATCGTGCTGTCTTGCGTGTTCGATGATTTCCCTGTCCAGGTGCGTGCCTACAATGCGCACTTCATGCCCGTTGTCCCGGGCGGGAACGCTTAACGCGGAGCCCATCATGCCCGCGCCTACAATAACGATCACTTTGCTCAATTGCTTGCTCCTTTAAGAATGTCGGTGGCTTTTAACGATTCGCGGCGGATAAGATGAAGCCGTTTCATCATGGGAGTTTGGACCCCGAAAGTATCATGCAGCGTCTTGTATTCAGGATAAAGCCTGTCATATATGCAGCTATTCTCGAAAATAGGCAGGTATTCCTGCTGAACAGGGCTGGCCATATGCAGGATAGCCTGAGTGATATCACGGTATCCGCCTGCTTCTTCTCCGGCTGCCGCGGCAGCGTATATGGCGCTGCCAAGGGCCGAACCCTGCTCTGTTTGAAGGACCATAACCTTCATCTTCAGCACGTCGGCAAAGATCTGCATCAACAAAGGATTCTTCCGGCTGATACCGCCGGTGAAGCGGAATTCCTCCACGGGAATGTCATGGGCACGAAAATGCTCCACAATGAGCCGCGTTGCATAGGCGGTGGCCTCCAGCAGCGCGCGGTAGATTTCCTCCGGTGTGGTGTGCAGCGTCATGCCGATCAGAAGGCCGGAAAGGTTTGCATCCATCAATACTGAACGGTTGCCGTTCCACCAGTCCAACGCAATGAGCCCGCTTTGCCCGGGCTTCAATTTTTGCGCTTTTTCCGTAAGCAGGGCATGGATGCCCATGTTTCTTTCCCTGGCTTCCTTCGCATAGGCAGGCGGACAGCATACATCCGCCGCCCAGGCAAAATGGTCACCCATGCAGTTGAGCCCGGCTTCCAGGCCCCAAAAGCCCGGCACCAGCCCGCTGTCCACCGTGCCGCACAGGCCGGGGATCGGCTCTGACGATGGGGAAAGCATCAGGTATGCTGCGGAGGTGCCAAGGATGCCCAGCATGGCGCCGGGGCCTACGATGCCCGAAGCCGGGAAGCAGGCGTGACCATCCACCATGGGCGTGCTGACGGCCGTACCTTGTGAAAGCCCCATGGCATGCGCTGCCTCCAAATTGATTTCCCCGGCTTTGCCAGCCACGGGGGAAACGGGTCCGGCCATTTTTGTATGAGGTATGCCTGAAAAAGCAGGCGTCAGAGCGGTGAAGAAATCTTCCTTCGGATATCCCTCGCGCAGATCATAAAACGCCTTGTATTGAAGGCAGCACGCGCCGCGGGACAACCTGCCTGTCAGCTGCCACACGATCCAGTCAGCCGCCTCTACCCACAGGTCCATGGCATGATAGATGTGCGGCGTTTCCTTAAGCACCTGCATAAGCTTGGGGAAGGCGTTCTGGGCCGATACCTTTCCTCCGCAGCGGCGCAGGAAGTTTTCGTCCCTTTGCGCCGCGATGGCCGTGATTCTGTCCGCCTGGCTCTGTGCGGCGTGGTGCTTCCAAAGTTTAGCGAAAGCGTGGGGTTCTTTTTCATATTCAGGCAAAAAGCACAGGGGTGTGCCGTCCGCCTTTACCGGCAGCATGGTACAGGAGGTGAAATCGACGCCCACACCGATGATCTGCTCCGGAGGAAGATTGCTTGATTTCATCAGTTCGGGCAGTATAAAGTGCATTGCGTCCAGGTAATCCTGCGGGTGCTGAAGCGCCCAGCCGGGTGGCAAAGCTGTGCCGCAGGGGAGGGAAGCATCCATGATCCCATGGGGATACACAAATTGGGCGGAGGCGATTTGCTCGCCGTCCGCCACAGCCGCGATGATCCCGCGGCAGGATAAAGTTCCGTAATCCAGGCCAATGGTATACTTGTTCATGTGTATTTTCCGTTTTATTTGCCGTACAGCGGTCCCAGCTTTTCGCAGGCGCGGTAGTCGGCGCTTTCCAGGTCATGAGTTCCGAAAGCGTCCCACATGCTGGGCCGGTAGATGTTTTCCGGCGCCACGTTGTGCATGGATACGGGGATGCGCAGCATGCTGCACAGCGTAATCAGATCTGCCCCGATGTGCCCGTAGCTGAAAGCGCCGTGATTGGCGCCCCAGCGGCGCATGACCTCATAGACACTTACAAAGGCGCCTTCGCCTGTGAGCCTTGGCGCAAAGAAGGTGGTGGGCCAGGTGGGATCGGTGCGGCGGTTGATTAAATCATACACATGGTCCGGCACCTTGACGGTCCAGCCTTCTGCCAATTGCAGCACGGGGCCCAGGCCATCTATAAGATTCAGGCGGCATAGGGTGATGGGCATGCTTCCTTCGGACAAAAGCTGGGAGGAATACCCGCCGCCGCGGAAATACCCCAAGTCCCCATAACAGAACTTGGTGGCCGCCATGCAGCCTTCCGCTTCCTTGGAGGTCAATTCCCACCAGGGCTTGATAGCCGGCTTCCCATCTTTTTGACAGACTCCGCTGGCTTCCAAAGTGACGGAGCCGGAGTTGATCAGGTGAATGAAGCCTTTTTCAGCCAGCCCGTCGGGTTTCCAGCCGGTGACCCGCTCGATCGCCTCCGGGCTCCAGAAGGTGCGCACATCCGCAAAGCCCTGGGCAGTGCCTGTGAGCAGCTTGCCAAGGAGCATCGACAGCCCGTTCAGATGATCGTTTTCCGTGGCCACGATCATGGGTTCCCGGATACCGTTCCAGTCAAAGGATGTATTGAGCAGCGCTTCCATGAAATCGCCGTTGGGGAAGTGGTCGGTCCACTGCCTCTGGCCCTGGAAGCCGCTGGCCAGAGCGTTGTGGCCCATAGCCTCCTCGGCAAAGCCGAGCTCTTTGAGCTTTTCATTGCCCTGCATGAGGTCGCGGGCGATCATGGTCATCAGGATGCACTGCTCCATGACCTTGGCCTTTTTTTCCTCGCTGTGCCGGGCCCCTTCGGGGTTTTTGTCGAAACCTATTTGCACGTATTCTTTAACCCAGGCTTTTGCCAGTTCAAACTCCTCGGGATCGTAAATCTTTTCTTCCCAGCGGCGCACAAATTCCGACATGTCGATGGACTCCATGCGCATGCCCAGATACTTTTCCAAAAACGCCGCGCTTAAGATAGAGCCGGCAATGCCCATGGACATGCCGCCCATGCCAAGATAGCTCTTGCCCCGCATGGTGGCCACGGCCAAGCCGGCCCTGGCAAAGCGAAGCAGCTTTTCCTTTACGTCTTCGGGAATGGTGGTATCAGAGGCTTCCAGCACATCCCGGCCATAGATGCCGAAGGCTGGCAGACCCTTTTGGTTGTGGCCGGCCAAGGCGGATGCAAGGTATACCGCGCCGGGCCGCTCCGTGCCGTTAAAGCCGTAGATGGCTTTGGGCATCAAGGGGTCCATATCGATGGTTTCCGCGCCGTAGCACCAGCAGGGAGTGACGCTGATGGTAAGGCCCACGCCCTCCCTTGTAAACTTGTCGGCACATTCCGCCGCTTCAGCTACGCCGCCAATGGTTGTATCGGAAAGGACGCATTCCACAGGCAGCCCGCAGGGATGGCGGAGTGAACCGGTAAGCAGTGCGGCTACGCCTTTTGCCAGCTCCATGGTCTGATTTTCAAGGCTTTCCCTGACTCCGCCACGGCGCCCGTCTATAATGGCCCGGATGCCGATCTTGGGCAGCCGGCCCCTCAGCTTACTTTGCGGCTTGTTCATCACAAAAGACGATTTTCCCATATTAATACCCTCCTTCACGAACAGTGCCTGTTCAGGCTGCTTACAGGTTGGAGTGACATCGATGTCATTCCTTCCACCCAACAATGCCTGAACGCCTTCTATGATTGTAGGATAGGCCAAATGGAACGTCTTGTCAATAGTTTTACGTTGCAATCCTGCAACAATCATGTTACTATCTGAGAAAGATACAACCAGCGGCCTGTCGGTGTCATGGCGGGGGTTAACCGGATCCAATGTGGCTTCGATACCACATGGAGCCGGAAGGACTTTTGCAGGGGAGAAAAGGGGAAGGCAGGGGGTAATATGGCTACCATCTATGAAATTGCCCAGGAGGTGGGTGTTTCCCCCTCCACGGTGGCAAGGGCGCTGCGGGGCACGGGATATTGCAGCAAGGAAAAGTATGACAGGATCATGGAAGCGGCCCAAAGGCTTCAATATGTTCCTTCCCACGCGGCCAAAACGCTTAAAAGCAAGCGCACCAACAAGGTGCTGTTTTGCATCCCCGACATATATAACCCTTTTTATTTCCGCATGATCAAGGGCGCTACCGACGTATTGGATAAGTACAACTATTTTCCCGTTCTCTGCCATACCAGGGGGCAGGAGGATATAGAGCTTAAGATGCTGCGCAACCTGCAGGAAGGGTATGGCGACGGAATGATTTTCGTTTCCTTCGACTTCAACGAGCGAAACATCGGCGCGGTCAACAACTGCGGCTTGCCTGTGGTACTCACCAACAATTACCAGTCGCCCAAGGGCAACGACCAGTTTGACTGCGTATATATCGACACGTATGAAGGCATCCGCCTGGCCTGCGCTCACTTTATCAAAAAGGGCCACAGGCGCATTGGTTACATTGGCGGCAACACGGCGGTGCAGACGGGCCGGGAGAGGTTTTTGGGGTTTGTCAAGGCTATGGATGAAGGCGGTGTGCCTATCGACCAGCGGCTGCTCAAGGAGGGGAACTTCTCCAGGGAAAGCGGTGAAACAGCAATGGAAGAGATACTGCGTTCCGGCGCGTCGCCTACTGCGCTGGTGGTAGCCAACGATTTGATGGCCATCGGGGCGCTGCGCATCTGCGAAAGGGAAAAGGTTTGTATACCGGATGATATTGCCTTGATGGGCATGGACGACTCGGAAATGGCCTTATGCACCACACCGCAGCTGTCTTCCGTGCAGATGCAGCAGGAGGAGATCGGGCACATCGCCGCCCGGCTTTTGATGGAACGGATATTGAAAGGCCGAAAGGAAAAGCAGACGGTGCGGCTGCAGCCCGCGCTGTCGCTCCGCAATTCCAGCGAGGGGACAGATGATGCTTAATGGTGGAGGTCTATAGATTCATGCAATCCAAAAATGAATGTGCCGGGGAATACTGCTTTTAAAACAGAACATCAACCGCTCATCCTGAGCGCGGCGAAGGGTCTTGTTTTTTATGCTGCTTAAAGATCCTTCGCCGCCGCGTTCCTCAGGATGACAGCCTGCGGTGCTGGATTCGCTTTCAGAGGTTACGCGCATCGAGGCAATTATGTATCAGTACTATCTGGCTTGGTTTATGGAACGGCCTAAATATTTTCGGTCCGGGGCTTGACAGAAATGAATCGTCCATGTATGATGTGAATATGATACCGATGCCACAATGCGTGTCGGTAAATGGTCCGGGTGATCAAGACGAAATAAAATTGCCAGAGGCAAGCCGGTATATCATGTTAAAAATGCAACATTCTTCCTTAATATATTGTCGATGATATGACATCGATGTCATTAGGAGAAGCAACCATGATAGTACTGAAAAACTCCGCAGCCGCCCTGATCTTGGATGAGAAAACGGGAGCCATCCTGCAGCTGGAAGATCTCTCGAGGAACCGTACCTACATGGATGCAGGAGAAATGCCGCCGCCCTTCCGTATGGAGAAAGACGGGCAATTGCTGGATGGTTGCGGGGCATTCACCTATAGCCAAACGGAAGACGGCCTTTCCCTTTGCTGGGATATGGATACGGCTGTTGTGAAAGCGGATATCCGCTTGCTTGAGGACGGGTTTTCCTTTACGGCATCGCTTGACAACAAGCCAGGTGAATGCTTCCGGGCGCTGGAATACCCCATATTGGAAAACGTCCGTGACTTTAAAATGGAAGGCTGCCTGGCCCACGCCTACGCCACCGGCGTTCTGCTTAAAAACCCCGCAGCCTATGTCCCGGAGAACGGCGCGCTGCGCTTTACACCTTATCCGGAGGGCTTCTCCGGGGCGACCATGCAGTTTTTCACTTATTATCAAGAGAATAAGGGCGGCCTCTACTTTGCGGCGCTGGATGGGCAGGCCCATCAAAAATGGCTGAATTGCTACACAACCGGGAGAAAAATGGCTTTCAGCCACATGGCGGGCTTTGAAGATATCGGGCCTGGCAAAAGCATTGCCATGACCTATCCAGTGGTGGTGCGGTTCACATCCGGCCGCGGCTGGGAGGAAGCCGCGCAAATGTACAAAGCGTGGGCAGTAAAGCAAGTTTGGTGTGCCCACGGCACGGCTCATGAACGAAAAAACAAGGCGGAATGGCTTCTTGAGAAGACTGGCGCCTGCACCTTCGGCATCAACGCGAAATTTGACCGCACGAAATGGCTGCACCGTTACCGCCGGGATATTGGCACGCCCATTTTCCATGTTCTTGGACCGGACTGGACGAACAGGGAACAGAATTTCTACAACAGCGTACCGGGCGCCATGCAGGACTGGCTTCCAACCCGTTTTAATGCCAATAACCTGAAAACCATACGCGAAAACGGGGATTTCTTTGCTCCCTTTGAGTTTGATTTTCTGGTGGGGCTTGATAAGAGCGATCCTGAAACGTTGAAAGCAAACCTGCAAAAGTATCCCAGCCCCACCTACAGCCATGACGGATATACTTTCCATATGCTTTGTCCATGCACGGAATTTACGAATAACTTCCATAAGGAACGGGACGTTCAGGTGCTTCGGGAAGCCCATGTGGACGCCATGTATTATGACATTTCCGCCAATAACCTGATCAAAATCTGCCTGGCGGATGACCATAACCACAAGGTCGGCGGCGGCAGGGAAATCACCGAAGGCTATCGTGTTGTCTATGAAAACACGCGCGAAGCGCTATTAAGGGAAGCTGGGCATTATGTGCCGCTGGGCACGGAAATGATCAACGAAGTCTTCCTTCCGCAGCTTGACTTTTACCAGGCAAGAGCCTGGGGTCAGCCTTGCTCCACACTGGAAACATATCCCTTCAGGGAGCAAATGCGAACAGGGCTTGCCCGGATGATTCCGCTTTTCGATTTCGTTTACCATCCATACGGGGTGGTGCGCATGGATGGGTGGGGCAAGCTGGTCAAAGAGATTGGCGAATTGTTCTTCTATAACGCCGCCCGCGTATACCTGTGGGGCGGGCTGTATGAGTTAAACCATGAGTACAGCCCCATGGAAGAACTGGAAGGCTCGGAGAACAGCGGGGAAGAGCATTATTTCCATTTTGATCCCCAACACTGTGCCTATGATGAGGGCAGGGCTGCTTATTTGAAAGCCTTTGCGGCTTTAAGGACAGGGCTTGGGAATCCTTACTGGGCCTATGGTGACATGCGCACCGTGCCGCAGATGGTTTTGCCGGAGGTGAAAATGGACTGGTACCATTACAACCACGGCCAGAAGGATACATCCTACAAGGCCCGGGGCGAAATCATGGTGCCTGCGGTGGTGGCTTCCGCCTATGAAGCGCCTGGCGGTGGATACGCCTTGTTCCTGGCCAATGCCGATAAAGCTTCCCATCAAGTATCCTTTGCGCTGAGCTTTGAGTCGCTTGGCATGGCAGGCACTGCGCGCAAGGTCACGCTGTATACCGGCTTTGAACGGGAACAGCCTCAAGAAATGGATTTTGGCATGCTGCATGACGGGGAAACGATGCCCATGGATATCACGCTTTCCCCGCGCACGCTATACATGCTGGAAGTGAAATAATACAAGGAGGGAACCCAAATGAAACGGATGGTTGCATTGACCCTTGTACTTCTGATGGCCCTGTCTCTTTTGCCCATGGGGGCGCTGGCCACTACAGAAGGGAAAACGGAAGTCACCCTTTGGAACCGCATTTTTGAGGACTGGAACAGAGCCTGGTGCGAGGCACAGGTAGCGGAATTCAATGCCGACCCCAGTCAGAAATATTTCATCACTCAGGAATTCATAGACGGCGCCGCGTGGGATGAGAAAGTCTCCGCCGCCCGTGCCGCCGGCACCATGCCAGACATGATGCTCATGAACTACGGTGCTCTTCCCTGGGGCGCCAGCCAAGAGCTGTATATGCCTTTGGACGACTTGATTCCTAAGGAAGCCTGGGATGACGTTTATCCCAACGTTTTGGACATGGTATCCTTAAACGGCAAGAAGTACGCCTATCCACAGATGGTGGAACCCGCTGTGGTCATGTACTACCGCAAAGACCTGCTGGAAGCCGCCGGCTACAAAGAGCCCCCCAAGACCTGGGCGGAATTCACCGACGCGGCGAAGAAGCTTGTTACCGGCGATATGGAATACGGTTCTACCTTCAACTATGAGTGGTCCATGTGGGGCTGGGAGAACACCGCAGCCGGCCACTGGCCCATCTCCGATGACTGGTCCAAGGCGGATTGCCAGGATCAGGGTTATGTAGATCTGTTGACCTTTATGAAGGACCTGTATGCAACCGAAGCCGTTCCCGCGCAGGCTCTTGGCAACTATAACGAGTCTGCCCGCTTCATCGGCGACGGCAGCGTGGCCATGACATTCTCTGGTTCCTGGGGCATTGGGGCCATTTTGAATGAATATCCCGATATGAAAGATAAGATTGGTGTTGCCCCTGCTCCCACCAAGGACGGCAGCCCCTTCCACTCTACCATCGGCGGCTGGACGTACGTTGTTGACGCCAAGGCCAAGCAGCCTGAGGGCGCCGCGTCCTACATCACCTGGCTCTTAGGCTCCGATCCCGCCCGCGCTGCTTCCTTCTTTGAGGCCGCCAACTTCTCCAAGTATTCTCCCCGCAAGTCTGTAGACGAATATCTGACCACCAACACCGCCGCCAAGGATGACGAGTGGATGAAGATTATTTCCTCCCAGATCATCCCCAATGCCATCAGCGAGCCCCTGTACGCCTGGGATGTCAGCGCCCATATGCTCACCGCCATGGGCGAGGTGATCGTCAACGGCGCTACCCCCGAGGATGCGCTGAAAGCCGCTGCGGACAATATCAACCTCTTTATTACTTCCAACGACTACGCCAGCAAAAAGCCGCAATAAGGCATCCTCTTTGGCCGGGGGCGGGCACTCCGCCCGCTCCCGGTTTCCGTATCTTTATGAAAAGAGGGTGAACGTATGGCGCAGGCAAAGGCCACATCCCGCAGCGCTACCAGGCGGATGGATCACTGGACGGCTTACCTGATGATTCTGCCTTCCATCGTTATGCTGGGGATATTCGTGCTGGTACCCCTGTTCATGGCGCTGGAAAAGAGCTTTACCGACTGGAAGTTTTACGCGGGCAGCAACTTCATAGGTCTTAAAAATTTCGGCACGGTGCTTCAAAATCAGTTATTCAGGCAATCTTTAGGCAATATCTTGTGGTTCGCGGCTGTGATCATTCCCACCCAGATTGCAGCATCCTTTTTGTTCGCCCATGTATTGAAGGGCATGGCACCCCGGCTCGGCGCCTATGCAAAGACGGCCGTCTATGTGCCCACTGTGATCTCGGGCATTGTGGCCTCCGTCATCTTTCTGTTCATCTTCAATTACCAGGGTGGCATATTAAACTTTCTTGTGCGCCAGCTTGGCGGAAAGCGCATCGGTTTCCTTGCGGAGCCGGGGCTGGCCAAGATTTCCGTGTCCGTCGCCGTGTTGTGGCTGGGTTTTGGCTACAACTCCCTGGTGATGTACGCGGGGCTGCAAAACATACCGCAAAGCTATTATGAGGCGGCCGAGGTGGATGGGGCCAACGCCTTTACCAAGCTGACCCGCATCACCATCCCGTCTCTTAAGAATGTATTCATCCTGGTCACCATCAATATGATGACAGGAACATTACAGATGTTTGACCTGCCCTATATGATGATGAACGGCACGGGCGGGCCTGTGAACAGCACGCTTACCCCCATGATCTACATTTACAACAACTTCAAGACACCCGACTATACCATGGGCTACACCGTAGCGGCCGCGCTTTGCCTGATGGTGGTCATAGGTTTGCTTAACAGCGTCGTATTTACCCTCATAGGATCTGAAAAAGCCCAGGACGGCTGATAGGAAGGAGGCATCAGGATGTCAGTCAACCGCGCCCGAAAAAGCATTACTGCAATATTTACCGCCATCGCCCTGCTGGTGACCGCCCTGTCGCTCTTCCCGCTGCTGTGGATGGGCATTTCCGCCTTCAAGACGGGCAAAGAAGTTTTAAAAGCCAACCCGCTTCGCTTTTTCCCCTCTGTCTGGGTGACGGAAAATATTCAAAAGCTGTTTACAGACACATCGTATCCTTTTTTGCAATCCATGGCCTCCAGTGCCTTTGTGGCCGTCACCGCATCATTGCTCGCCGTGACCATCAACTCCATGGCCGCCTACGCCTATGCGCGGCTGGACTTTAAGTTCAAGCGCGTGCTTTGGCGGACAACCATATTCACCATGTACATTCCCGGCATCACCATTCTGATTACGTCTTTCGTGGTGGTCAATTCTTTAGGCATGCTGGACTCCTACGCTGTACTGATACTGCCTGGGCTTGCCAGCGCCTATTCCATCTTTTTCTTCCGGCAGTTTTTCCTGAACATGCCAATGGCCACCGAAGAGGCGGCGCTGATCGATGGCGCCAGCCGGTTCCGCATTTTTCTGAGCATCTTTATCCCCAATGCCAAATCGCCTTACGTCATCATGGGTACGGGCGCTTTCCTGGGCTACTGGAACAGCTTCCTTTGGCCGGCCATGACAGTAACCAGCAGCAAGTACATGCAGGTGATGCAGGTGATCAGGTCTTACAACAACATGTACAGCACATCCTACGGCGTGGTGCTGGCCGGCTCCGCCATTGCCGCGCTGCCGCCCATCGTGGTGTTCCTCATCTTCCAAAGGTATATCGTCAAGGGAATCGTTATTTCGGGTATTAAGTAATATTGGAGGAAAACCTTTATGAGCAAGCCTTACGTCCCCGGTGATATTTCCAATATTCATTTGAAGCGTGATGTAAAGCGGCTTCGGGTATCCAGCTATGATGTCACCGGCGGCAACGAGGACAGGTGGACCATTGCTCCCGGTGAAACGCGTACCCTGGCGGATATGAAGGGGCCAGGCTGCATATGCCACATTTGGTTCACGCTGATGAACCATCCCCAGGATGAAAAATACTTTTTGCGCCGTGTGATTTTGCGCATGTACTGGGATGGGGAACAAACACCCAGCGTGGAAGCGCCTATCGGTGACTTTTTTGGCATGGGCCACGGCATCACAAGGAACTTCGTTTCCGAACCGCTTCAAATGAGCCCCGAAAACGGCAAAGGCTTCAACTGCTGGTTCCCCATGCCCTTTGCAAGCCAGGCGAAAATCGAGGTGGAGAACCAGGGTTCGCTGCCGCTGCTTACCTACTTTTATATCGATTATGACAAGTTTCATGTGTTGCCCGAAGATTCGCTGCGTTTCCATGCCAGATGGCACCGGGAATGCCCCACGGAAGGGATTGACAGCTTCGGCGTAGACAACCGCGCTTACTGCTTTGAGGGCAAAAATACCACCGGCGACGGGAATTATGTAATCATGCAGGCCAAGGGCGCGGGCCATTACGTGGGCTGCAACATCAACATTCATAACCTTCGGGAAAGCAATCTGTGGGACTGGCCCGGCGAAGGTGATGACATGATCTTTGTGGATGGGGAAAGCTGGCCGCCCAGCCTGCACGGCACCGGCACGGAGGACTATGTGAACATGTCCTGGTGCCCCCAGCAGGAATACAGCGCGCCGTATCATGGCATTATCCTGGGCGGCAAGGAAAACTGGAAGGGCAAGATCACCTACTACCGCTACCATATCAAGGACCCGATTCCCTTTGAAAAGGAGATACGGGTGACCATTGAGCACGGCCACAACAATAACCGCAGCGACGACTGGTCCACCACGGCTTATTGGTACCAAACGGAGCCCCACATGGCGTATGAGCCTATCCTGCCGGTGGAAAAAAGGCTGCCGCTGGACGAGGAGGAGCTGCGCTGGGGCAAAAGCGAGGTGAAGGATTGATGCTGCGCAAAGGTTTTCTTCTTTTGCTGGCATTGGTTTTGCTGCTTCCCGCTGCCTCCCTTAGCGAGACAGTTCCGCCTTTGGGGGAGGATGCGGCCATTGGTGAACTCCCCGGAAAGCAATGGACGCTGCATTCGCTTACCAAGACGAATGTATCCAAGGTGAGCCAGATCACGGGGGAGGAGAGCCCCAATAAAACACAATCCCGCTTCGGCGTGTGGGGTGTTGACCTGGGCTCCATGGCTGTGATCGGGGATACCACCTACCTTTTCGGCGGTGACACCTTTGGTGATGACAAGAACGGTTCCTGGCGCAGCAATGTGCTGTTCCTGATTAAGGACGACGATCCGTCAGACGGCCTTACTATCACAGATGCGATCACCGACAAACGGGGCAAGGCCAAGGAACTGCTGGGAAGCCTGAAGGTGGACAAAACGGAGATGACGGTGATTCCCACCAACATCTTTGCGGTAAACGATACGCTGTACTGCATCTACATGTCCGTATCCCATTGGGGTGAGGCCGGCCGGTGGGAATGCCGGTATTCCGGCCTGGCCAAGTCGGAGGATCACGGGCAGAAATGGACGAAGCTGCAGAATGTGAAATGGCCTGGCGATTCCAACTTCATACAGACCGCTAATGTTAAGGTTGGGGATACCATGTACATCTGGGGCATCCCATCAGGGCGCATGGGCGGCATGGCGCTGATGAAGGTGCCTCAAGACAAGATCGAGGATTTCAATGCCTACGCCTATTTCACCGGGCTTGATGAAAAAGGCGAACCGCAATGGGTGCAGGGCCCCGACGGCATTAAAAAGGCCAAGGTGGTTCTGGAAGGCCCGGTTGGGGAAATCTCCGTCCTGTACAATGAATACCTGGGCAATTTCCTTGTAACCTATCTGAAGGAAGACGCCCATGCCATCGTCATGCGGGAAAGCGTCACCCCTTGGGGCGAATGGAGCAAGCCTTGCAATCTGGCCGCAAGCAGCCAATATCCCTCGCTGTACGGCGCCTACATGCATCCCAAGTATGTAGAGGAAAAGGGAAAGGCCTTCTACTTTACCATGAGCCAGTTCTTTCCCATTTACAATATCATGTGGATGAAGGCAGAACTGCCCTGAAGCCAGGTTAATAGAAACATCGGCGCGGAGAAGATTTTCTTCGCGCCGATGTTGATTTTATTTCAATACATATTGATAAACAATGTATACGACTATATCTGCGTATAAAAAAGGTCAAAGCTTAAAGATGCATTGAAGATTTTGGATAGATACCCATGATGCAAGTATCACCCCAAGTGATGAATATTGCAACCCATTTACTCCTTCAGTCGCTGCGGCGACAGCTCCCTCAAGAGGGAGCCTTTTGGAAAGCCTCCCTCAAGAGGGAGCCGTTTGGAAAGCCTCCCTCTTGAGGGAGGTGCCGCCCGCAGGCGGCGGAAGGAGTAAGAAGCATTGGCTTTCTATTAACGCTTAAACTCTGTACAGTGTCTGCTTTTCCTTGCGCAATTCACCCTTTTCATCCTTCCACTGCCTGTAAACGCCCCATTCCTTGCCGGTGGAATAGAAGCAGCGGAAATTATCTGTCGAGATTCTGGGTGAAAAGGTGACCTCTCCGCGTGTCTCGTCGCAGTAAAAGCCGGAAAGCGCGGTAAGCAGTGCCCAGCTGGCCATGGACCTGGCATAATGGTGGCCGCATTCCACCTCGTTGAATGGATTGCGGCGGATACCGTCATGGCGTGCGCGGACGGCGGTAACAATTTCCATGCCTTCCTCCACCAGCCCCTCGTAGATAAGCGTGGCGGCCACCTGATATTCGATGCCCGACCACACCTCGTCGGAATATACGAAGGGGAACTTGGGCCGGCCGCCCTTGGGCCAGGAGCATAGGAGCAGGCCCTGTTCGTCGTTTAGCGCATAGGTCCGCTGTACGCTTTCATGGCTGAAAAAGTCCCTTCGGAAGTTGTACGCATGGATGGACCGGACAGCCTTTTTTACATGCTCCGGCGGCAGAATGTGATGCAGCCCCGACACATGGGCCATGAACTGGCCCAGCAGCTGGTCAGACAGGCAACCTTCGCCATATTGGTATTTGTGTTCGTTCAGGTCAGCGATTTTCTGGTTGTAGTATTCTCCGTTCCAGAGGGCTTCGTCCATGCGGCGGCTGCCTTTTTCATATAAAGCAAGGTACCTGTCCCGGTGCTCTGGCAGCTGTAAATAGTCGGCTATTTGCGCCCCGGCTTTTAATGCGGCAAAAAACACGCTGTTGGTCATGGAGCTTAAGCCGTAAAACTCGATATCGTAGGTATTGTGCTGCTGGCTGTCCAGCACGCCGTCGCCGTCGCTGTCCCAATGGGCAATGGAAAAATCCAGCGCCCTTATGGCGGCTTCGCCCATATCGTCGATGAGGCTGTTGTCCCCGGTGAACTTCCACTCCCTGAACAAACGGACGATGGCCCCTGTCTGCCCGTCGGCGGCGGGATACAGCGTCCATTCCTCGTCCTCAAAGTGCTTGCGGGCGCGGAAATTCATTTTGCCTTTTTCGTCTGTCTCCGTAAGGAACTCATTGCGGCGCATGGCAATTTCCAGCGTAGGGAACAAAAATGCAATCGTCTGGGCATAGTTCCATACATGGGTGCAGTTGCCATCGCAGCAGCCGGCCTGGTTGAAGCATCCTTCCCAGCCCCAGAAGGTGCCGTCTTCCAGCCAGAAGCATGTATTGCTGCGCAGCACTGTTATGTTGGATGAAACGGCATCCAGTATGGCGGTGGGCAGCGTGCTGTCAAACAGAGCCTTATGGAAGGCAAATGTTTTTTCTTCCAGGGTTGGAAGGCGCTTTTGAAGGTCTCTGGCCGCTTCCCAAGCGTTGTTGTACTTTAGTGCGTAATGGTTGCGCACAATGTCCTTTTCATCCACATTTTCCGGGTCATAGCACTGGTTCCAGGAGCGGATGCGGTTGGGGAAATGCCAGGAAAGCAAAAACTCAAACACGCATGTCTCCCCAGGGGCTAGCATGTTTTCAGACACCACAGAGCCTATTTTCTGCTTCTTGAGATTCAAGATGGAATTGTTGTCACCCTCATCTTGGCTGCCTGCTTCCAGGCGGCCGTCTTGGGAAAAGTCATCCCAGAAATCCTGTATGCCATCCCACCAGCCGCCCTGGTACCAGTAGGGCTTCACGGTGACATGCGCACCGGTGGAGGCAAGGGCCATGGAGGCGTGCATGGGGTGATAAGGCGCAAAGCCGCAGGATTCAAAACGGATGCCGGAAAGGCCTTCTTCCCGGATGGGCACGTTTTTGCTTTCCCCGGCATACTCCACATAATTAAAGCAGCCGTAGCCGTTGAAGGTGGTCATATTGGCTATAGAGCCGGCCACAGCCACAAACGCTGGTTCTGTACTTTCATTTTTGACCCGGTAGCGGATGACAGCAGCCGGAATGCCGGAATCATCAGGATTCAGGGGGATAAACGGTGTGTAGGCTTCCAGCGTGGCACGAACAGGCAGGCTTTCATCCCAAAGCCGTACCTTTACCAATGGATATTCTCCCTTAAATTCGCTGTGGGAGAACCTGGGCAACCCGGCAACCTCCGAGGAATCGATGCCGTGGGACGCGGCAAAGGGCGGCTGAAGCGGCCCCTCCAACACCCTGGTATGCTTCTTGTCACCCTGATGGACATGCAGGGCGAAGAATGTATAAGGAAATTTGTTGTCCTTGCCGGGACGGTTGAATACCTCCCAGTCTTGAAGCTGCCCCCGGACACCAACGGAAATATTCCCCGTGCCGATACCGCCCAACAGGAACGCCGTTTGGCCGGCTTCCGGGCCATACCCTTTTAAATGCGACAAAAGCGGCTCTAATTCCGCGGGAATGAAAGCAGCCATATGATCCTCTCCTTCAATGTGATACCGATGTCACAAGCCTATAGAAAGCATCATACGGGTTTTATAGGAAGATGTCAAGAGAAAGCAGTATAAACAAAAAAGAGCGCCGAAGCGCTCCGTATTTTTATTTGTTAAGGTAATGAACGATCCGGTAAACTTCCGTGAGCAGCACTTTCAGGATGATGATGGCGGACAAGAGGTAAAAGCTGACCTGCCAGAAGGACTGGTTCCTGATGATCAGGGCCAAAAGGCCGGAAAGGAAGGCCAGGCCGCCCAGCACGCACAATGCGGTCATTACCCAGTGCTTGTTGGGAATGATGGAGGCGGGGGAGCCCATGCCATCCTTCATGCCGCTCATCATAGACATCAAAAGCCCCAATAGGAACATGGCCAGCGTCAATAGCCCCCAGTGATTGATGCTTACCCGGCGGGCGGTCACCAGGACAAAGAACACGGTAAAGGTTACGGCCAGCAGCGTGGAGATGGTAGAAAAGACGCTTCCGAAATAAAGCTTCAGCATGATACATCCTCCTGAGTGTTAAGATGAATGTTGCGCTTGTTTTTCCGGTAGAGTACGATGGCTGCTGCGGCAAACATGGCGCAGGATACAAGGCTTTCCAGCACGGCAAACTTGGGGGAGGCATCCGTTGCAAACAGTGCGCCGGCAATGATGGAGCTTGCGGTAATGGTGTAGTGATAGAGCACCATCAGCTTGATACTTCCCTTGTTGACAGCGTAGATAACCGCCATGATGACCGTATTCAGCGTAAGGTTCAGGAAGCCGATGGTCAGGAAGGCAGGGATCATATATGCCCCATATGCCCTATAGGCCATGTAGTGCATGGGCAGGTGCCACACTTCCCAAAGGATGCCCAGCAGCAGCGCGGCTTTTAGTAGGCCGAAGCGTTTGATGAACCTGGGCAGCAGGTATCCCCGCCAGCCGAATTCCTCACCGAAGCCTGAAAACAGCGGCCAAATAAGGCCCATGGCGATCATAGGCGCAACCAGGGTAAAATGGTAATCGCGGAAGAAAAAGTGGGAGAACACCGTTGTAAGTGCGGTAGCGGCGGGGACGATGATAAGGGTCAAGATTGTCCATCCCTTTTGGGTTTTTACCTTAAAGCCGGATATGAGCTTCTTCATGGCTTCCTTGCCTCCGCTGATCCTTGTAACCAGCAGCGCGGCCAGGCTGGGGGAAATATTGCTCAATATGCCGCAAAGAATGAACAGAGGAGAAGGATTTGCCACATCATCGGAAAGGCCGGTAAACAGCATGGTGAAAGCAATGAGCCATGTCCATGAGAAGGCGAGAAGGATGTAGGCGGCAGTGGGATGGCTGCGGATGGCGGTTTTCATAGATTTGCCTCCTTTGTTGCTGAACATCTTTGCACGGATACCAGGGGCAAGTTCATGTCGCGGATGAGGCTCAGGATAAAGAACAAAGCGGCTTGGTCGGGCAGGTTTCCAAAAAGCTTAGTTTTCCCATCCGGAAGCGGGGTGGCGGTGAAGCCTTCAAAGTCTTTGAGCCGGTTTGGCTTAAGGTGGCCTTCCACAGTGATTTCGTAGTAGATCATGGCGTTTTCCTCCGGGATTTTGTTGACGTTGTCATCATAGCAGGAATCGACTTTGGATTCGCCACTGAATGCTGTGGTTTTGAATTGGCCAACAAAACAAAAGATCCCACAGGTTTCTGTGGGGGTATTGATGCTTTACCCCAATAGATGAGAATGATTGCCCTTTTACCTCCTTCCGCCGCCTGCGGGCGGCACCATCCCATCTGGCTCAATCGTCGCGGTGCTACGCTCCGCTCGTTTCGCCAGCCTCCTCTACACCGCCCTATTCTGCTACAGGCAGGGGCGGTGTTCCGGAGCCTCCAAGAGGGAGGCTTTCTAAGAGGCTCCCTCTTGGAAGGTTAGGGTGCTGCCGACGAAGGAGGCTGGGGGAGGTCTTAAGCATCAGTATCCATGCACTATTTTCAAGGCAGCAGAGCTTTTTGCAACACAATACATATTTTTACTTTCTTTCCAAAATGGTCTTGACAGACATGTTATACATTTGTATAATTCAGATATACAGCTGTATAACACTTGTGAGTGAGGGATACATCATGAAAAAACTTCCGGAAGCCGAATTCGCCGTCATGAACGCTATCTGGGCAAGCGAGCCGCCGGTAACCACCGCGCAGCTCATGCGCAAGGTAGGCAATGAAAAAGGCTGGAAGCTGCCTGCGCTGATCTCGCTAATCAACCGCCTGATTGAGCGCGGCTTTGTATCCACCGAGAAAAATCAAAAGGAGCGCTACTACTACCCATTAGTTCAAAAAGAGGAGTACCTTCGATTTGAGACCGAGGACTTTGTAAAGCAATACCACGGCGGATCGCTCTTAAGCCTGATGGCTTCGCTGGTGGATACCAGCACGCTGACCGAAGAGCAGCTTAAGGAGCTCGTGCGCTGGGCGCAGCAAAGGAGGCAGTAGTATGAGCGCCTTCGATGCGGCGGGCTTTCTTGTATCGCTTTCCAGCATGTCGGTCAGCGTATCGCTGCTGATGGGCGGGCTTGCGCTGCTAAAAGAGCGGCTGCTGACCCATTACCGCGCACGCACGTTCTATCTATTGGGGATATTGCTGACCGCGCTGCTGCTGTTCCCCTGGCGGCCCGCGCTGCTGCTGCCCAAGATCACGCTGCCTGCCGCGCAGGTAATGGAAGCAGACGCCTTAACAGAAGATGCATCCAACCCTTCAACGTTGAACGCGAAAGCTTCCGGCGAGGCCGATAATCCGAGCACGGCTGCTGTGGTCTCCCTTGATGCCGCAGCTTCAGGGACCTCAGGCGATACGAAGCAGCAAGCCGTTCCGTCCCAAGCGGCTGCACCTTCCGCGCATCAAAAATCCGGCATTCCATGGGCGCTGGTGTTGTTCGCGGTTTGGATGGCGGGAGCGCTTTTTGTATTGCTGTTTCAGACTATCCAACACGCGCGCTTCCTTAGGCTTAACCGGCGCTGGCAAAGCCCTGTACCCCCGGAAATTCAGGCAAAACTT
Organism: Bacillota bacterium; assembly: GCA_023416585.1. Classification (GTDB taxonomy): domain Bacteria; phylum Bacillota; class Clostridia; order Christensenellales; family Aristaeellaceae; genus JAEWAH01. The sequence continues at coordinate 15,347 of JAEZHM010000160.1, read as the reverse complement.
AAGGAGCAGTGCGCTTGGCTTCGTTTAACGCCGCCGCCCGCATACATATCCCCCTGCGTGCAGTCACCCACGGTGGTGGGGCTTTTTCGCCCGGTGCTTCTGCTGCCCGCCATCATGTATGATCAGCAGCAGCTGAGCCTGATGCTGGCCCACGAATTGATCCACTTAAAGCATGGGCACCTGTGGGGGAAGGCCCTTTGCTGCCTAACTTCTGCGGTTCACTGGTTCAACCCGCTGATGCCTTTTCTGATGAAAGAAATGGGACTTCTATGCGAAATGACATGTGATGAAGCGGTGCTCAAGCTTCAAGAGCCGGAGCACCGGAGCGCCTATGTGGATGCCATCCTAAGTGCGGTGCTTCTCACTAAAGCCGTGCGCACACCGCTATGCTCACCATTTGACGGGGGTGTAAAGCAAATGAAACGTATCAAGCAGAGAATCGCACTAATGACCCCATTTCGCCCACGCAGGGCGGGAGCAGGATTGATTGTCTGCACGCTCCTGCTGGCACTGTTAACCGGCAGCGTTCTGGCGGATACAGTATCGGCCTCCGCCTTTTCCATTACCGAAAAAAATTATCTCATCCCGATAACCGAATATATGCCACAAGCGGACTATGATCTGCTTATGTCCATGCAAACACCTGGCTGGGAAGAGCTCTCGACCGAAGAATATGCAAAGCAGATCATGCCGCAATTGCCTAAACTTAAAGCGATTTTTGATTATCGCTGGCTGGAGAACCGCTTCATGCGTCACCTGCAATACAGCGTCACAGAAGCAAGATATCCCGATGGTGACAGCTATAATGTGTGGTGGAGTAAATTATTTTTGGGGAATGACCAAAACGGTTGTGTGTCCTTCTATTGTGAACTTAACTGGAGTTACTTCGAAAATGCGAAGCTTACCAACGGCGAGCGAAACCGGTTGCTGGATGATGCTCTGATTTGTGCAGACCGTGCGGTTCGCGCGCTAAATTTGTCAGAGGTACATGATGCAGTTGCGCGTAAGAACGCCGGCGATGAATTGGGTGTTCAACTGAATGAAATCGCAAAGGAACTTGGTGGGAATTCGCTGTCCATATGGTTCACAAACGTTTTGATTGGTACCGATTTGTTTGATGACAGCCAGGTAATAAGTATAGAGCAGCGTAAGCTTATATCTCTTTTGACACCCGAAGGCTATCTTGACCAAACCGTTACAGAATACCAGGCCTTTTTAGAAAAATATAAGGATGACTTCGATCAAGATGCACAAGTAGCAATAGAATACACAGGAAAAAGAGCCGTCAAAGAAACATACGGGGAGATGACCGGAAATCCAACCTATTCATATATAGCTTCGGTGGATCTCTCCCTGATGCCTGCTTGGAGGATACGAGGCAGTATTGATTACACGTGTCAACTGTATTGGAAGACGGTCGATCCGGATCATATTACCGTCGGTCAGCGGCACAATGCGATTTCCAAGTTGATTACACGCATCAGGGACACGGCTGCCAACGCCATGTGGGAAGCGCAGGACTGGGAGTCGTTTGACAAGGCGCTGAAAGAGCATTTGCCTATGCTGGCGCAAGAGGAAAGCACACCGGCGCTCACCATGACTGTGACCGAAGTGGGGCTGGAACTAATGCCGCTGGGCACGGAAGAGTACGTGCACAGCGAACCAACCCATGTGCTCAAGGCCTTCGCGAACGCCTGTCGTGATCATGATACCGCAAAGATGGACGCGGCTTGCATACCTTTAAGAACGGAGGCCGGGATAGCCGCGGGGACAGATGCAAGGAAGGAATTGCTGAAGTCCATTATTGAGATGAAGCCTTGCCTTTGGACATTTGGCGAAGTGAAGAAAGAGTCCGGCAAAGACGATGTCGTGACCGTTGACGTAACATTCTTCCTGTATCCTCCGAGCGGCACAGGAACGCCCGCTGAAGAAAGCAGGCAGGCGCGACTTACGCAAATCGGCGGGAAATGGTACCTGCTACCTGAGTCGCTTAAGCCTTAGTTGACGTTTCCTGGGAATTAAGCAAAAGACTTGCTTCAATGTGGCAAGTCTTTTTCTATTGGTCGCCAGGCATGGGAGATAAATTGTACTCCGGTAATAACTGAAGTTACGAAACGGGATAATAATGGATAAACGGGAAAAAGCCGTAGGGCGGGGGCTTGCTCCCGCCGTCCGTTTAGTACCGTCACAAGCGGCGGGAGCAAGCCCCCGCCCTACGGCTTTTAGGCAAAGATGAATAGATATGCCAAACAGCCAAAGTCCCGGCAGAGAAGCTAAATAGCATATTGCTATACAAGGGCGCTTATCTATCATCGATTTGGCTTGGTAGCCGGGAAGTAACAGGTATGCGCTTTGCATTTGCTTATATTCCATAACTTCTGTAGTAGTTAGAGTATCAAACGGTGAAATAACGTTATAGGCATGAAGGCAGGAACTGTTCCTTAAGGGAAAAGATAGATGAATGCTCAATGATTAAGCCCCAGTTCCCTGGCTTTGGCAACGGCCTGGGTGCGGCTCTTGACGCCCAGCTTGCCATACAGGTGGGATATGTGCCATTGGGTCGTATTGGTGGAGATGAACAGCGCTTTGGCGATTTCGCCGTTGCTTAAGCCCTCGCCCAGGAGGCGAAGAATCTCCATCTCCCGTTCGCTGAGCTTTTCCCCAAATGCAAACCCCGGGGAAGGTTCCTTTTCAGCTTTGGAAGCTGGATTATGAAAAACCTTCAGCGACGCTGCAATATCGTAAGAAATGCTTTGGCACAGCGCTTCACCTTCCGCTTTCATAAGCGAGGCCTTATCCTTTTCTCCAAGCGCATCCATGAATCCGGCCATGGTGACATACAGGATGCCCACGTAGGGGGGAAGCTGCCCGTGCTGAAGCTCCATACCGGCGATAAAGTTCTCACATTGCTTGAGGGCTTCCTCATGCTTTCCAAGAGCATGAAGGCAGGAACTGTAGTTCATCATCACCAGCGTTGTGACAAACTGGTGGCCAAGCCGCATTCCTGATTCAAGCGCATGATGAAACGTTTCCGCCGCTTCCTGTATATTGCCTTTGCGGTACTGCGCGCGGCCCAGGGTGTTATAGGTGGATGTGCGGGCGATAGGGTCCCATGGTTCCAGGTATTTTAGAGCCTCTTTTGCCAAAGGTTCTGCATCTTGCCCTGTGACACTGGCCATCATGGCTTTCATGCTATACCAAAGGCCGCGGTTGTGAGGGGAGGCTTCCTTTTCAAATTCAGGGCCCAGGGCGGTCAAATAAGAAACCGCATCGCTTAACCTGCCGGTGATAAAGCAGGCAATGGGCCGGCGCATGCACAAGATCTCGTTATGGCGTACCATTTCATCCGGCAGCTTTGCAAGCCAGCTTAACAGTGTGTCCAGCTGTGCCGTGCGGAAGGCTTCCTCGGTGGAGTCTTCCACCAGTTTGATGGTTTTCTCCATATCCCCCGACTGGAAGGCATAGGCAACCGCCTCATTGTCTAGACCGCGGCTTTTCATATGACCGGCCGCTTTAAGGCACAGTTCCTGCTCCTCATTCCTTAAAAGCCCAGCCTTGATGGAATCGGCAAACAATGCGTGATACCTGAACCATTCCCGCTTATCATGCAGGGGGATTAAAAACAGGTTCCTGCGGCTTACCTCACGAAGCATCTCCTGACCGTCCGACCGCCCTGTAACGGCATCGCACAGCGCGCCGTCCAAACGTGAAAGGACTGATGTCTTTACAAGAAAGGAGCGAAGCACATCCGGCTGGGCAGATAATACTTCCTCCACCAGATAATCGATGATGTACGCATGCGTGCCCGAAAGCTTGTCAATGTAGGATTGCGCCGCTATACAATCCTGCCCTTTAAGCGCCAGCGCGTACAGCTTGATGCCGGCTGCCCAGCCCTCTGTGCAGGCGGCGATCTTGACTGCCGACTCAGCCGGCAGAGGCTTGTCCAGCGAAGCTGCAAGCAGCCTGGATGTTTCCTCCAGCCCAAACAAAAGATCTTTGGCACGGTATTCCATCAATTCCTCCGTCACCCGAAGGCGCGACAGGGGAAGGGGCGGATCCTCGCGCGTCAAAAGGGCGAGGTGGAGGTTTGCGTATGTATGGGCCAGCATAAATTGCATCAATTGATGTACTTTTTGCTGGCGGATAAGATGGTAGTCATCCAGCACCAGCAGAAGCTTTTGCCCAAATGCGGCGATACTGTTCAATAGCAGTGTCATTACTGCCTCCGGAGCCTGGAAACCCATATCCTGTATCAGGGTTTCCAAACTTCCTTGAAGCGGGACGCCCGCCTGCTTGAATGCTGCGCAAAGATAGGTAAGGAACCGCTGTGGATCATTGTCGCCTTCGTCCAAAGACAGCCAAACAGGCACGGCGGAGGAAGCCTTTACCAAATCCAGCATGAGGGTAGTTTTGCCGTATCCTGCAGGCGCGCAGATCAGCGTTACATAGCAGCCCGATTGATAGCCTTCCAGCCACCTTGATGTAAGCGCGACCCGGGGAATGAAGCGCGCCGCGCTGTGGGGCATGAACAGTTTGGTTGTAAGCAGCGGTTGCAGCATAGACGCCTCCCCAAATAAAGTCAGTGCTTGCGTTCCATTATACCGAAACCAGCAAGAAAGTGCCACAAATATATGCTAAAGGATAAAGAAGTGTGCTTTTTCATTTGTGCTATTCCATCGGTTGACAGATGGAAGAATCTAACGTATCATGCAATCAGTTGGTAAAAAAAGGGGTGCTGTGTATGGCTGACTACATACTCGATGCTTTAAGGTCCTTTGTGGACAAGAAACTGGCGGCAGGCGTGTCCGCCCTTGTTACAGTGGAAGGCAAGGAAGAGATCTTCCGCTGCGCCGGGCTTGCCGATCTTCAATCCCGGCGTTCCTTTGCGCGGGATGCGATCATGCGCATGTACTCCACTACAAAGCCCATGACTGCCACGGCGGTAATGACGCTTATTGAGGACGGCGTTTTCACCCTGGATATGCCCATCTCCAGGTTCCTGCCCGAGTGGAAGAATGTCAAGGTGTGTGTGATCCGGGACGGCAAGCCCTCATTGGAACCTGCAAGGCGCGAAATCACCGTATTTGACCTGCTGACCATGACTTCCGGCATACCGTATCCAGGTGATGGTAAGGAGGGAGACCCGGTATTAAAGGAAGTAACCCGATACTACGGCAAAGCTTTAAGGCATATCGCGGCCCAGGAGGCCTTGGGAAAGCGCATCAGCACCAGGGAGGTTATCCGCATGATGGCCGGATGCCCCCTTTTGTTCCATCCCGGTGAGCGGTGGAAATACGGTTTCAGTGCCGACGTGCTTGGTGCGCTGATTGTTGCGGCCACAGGCAAAGAGCTGGGCGAGTACATGAAGGAAAAAATCTTTGATCCGCTTCATATGGCGGATACGGGCTTCCGTGTGCCCAAGGAAAAGCTTGGGCGTATTGCTCCTACCTATTCGCCTGGAAAGAAAGGCCTTGTGCGCATGCCAAAGAAGCGGGAACTGGAAATGATCGAGGAAGGCAGTTTCGAGTCCGGCGGCGGCGGGCTGTTTTCCACGGTGGACGATTATACGCGCTTTGCCAGGATGCTTCTAAACCGCGGGGAGCTGGACGGCGTTTGCATATTAAGGCCCGAAACGGTGGATAGCATGACCAGGAATCAATTGACGGCAGAGCAGCGGTTGGGCTGCACATGGGCGGATGAAAACGGTTACGGCTATGGGTTCCAGATGCGGGTGATGATGGACCCCAAGCAGTCGTCTATCCGCGAGAGTATCGGTTCCTTTGGCTGGAACGGCCTGGCGGGCGTATCCATGCGCATCGATCCCGTCCGCCGCACGACGCTGCTGTTTGGCATCCAGCGCATACCGCCCTCCCATGAGCTTTTTATCCCTGATTTGACGGAAGCGGTGGAAAAGGAACTGGGATTTTGATGGTTTGCCATCTATAGGTGCTGTGGTAAGCAAGCTAAGCAGGCGGTAAAAAGTTCACCGCCTGTTTTTTCATGCATGCTTTTGTAAGGATTGAGCCAGGATATGCACTTTTCAGATGGATGTGATTGACAATCACTAGGAAGCTATGTACTATGTCAACGTATGAACAGGGAGGATTGCCGTATGATTCTTGCCTAGGTATCCTGTTCCCACGGATGATAGGATTCATAAGAAACAACGGTCAATGAAACATGGAGGACTAATAGGTATGAAGCTTGAGCTTGTACAGCTGGAAAAACGCTTTGGCGAAAAGGAAGTGCTAAAGGGCATCGGCTTTTCGGTGGAAAGCGGGCGCTCCGTGGGTCTTTTGGGGCGGAATGGCGCCGGCAAGACCACGACGCTGCGCATTGTGATGGATGTGTTTGCCCCCGACGGCGGGCAGGTACTGCTGGACGGCAAGCCTTTTAGAAGGGGCGATTACCGTATCGGTTACCTGCCGGAGGAACGGGGCCTGTATCCCAAGCGCTTGATCCTGGATCAACTGACCTATCTGGGTACGCTGCGCGGATTGAATCCCCTAAAGGCGCGGGACGAGGCGAAGAAGTGGCTTGGCCGGATGGAGCTATCGGATTATGCCAACAAGAAGGTGGATACGCTTTCCAAGGGCAACCAGCAGAAGATACAGCTGGCCGTTGCCATGCTGGGCGATCCTCAAATCGTGATCTTGGATGAGCCTTTTTCAGGGCTGGACCCGGTGAACGCCATGCTGCTGAAGGACATCGTCAGGGAATGCATCGATGCGGGGAAGATCGTGCTTTTTTCCAGCCATCAAATGAATTATGTGGAGGAATTCTGCCAGAACATCGTCATCCTGAACCAGGGACGCATCGTGCTGGATACCTCCATCGCCGCCCACAAACGCAGCTATGACCGCCGCCATATCCTGGTGGATGTTGCTCCCGGCGGACTGAATAAGGCGCTGACCTTCTTAAAGGGCAAAGGGCTTCAGGCCGAAATCGCGGAAAATATGCTGCATGTGCATGTTTTCGCTGCGGAGGAAACGCTGTCCATTTTGAATGCCATGGCAGGGGAGAAGATACCGGTGGAGGGCTACCGGGTGTTTGAACCGACACTGAATGACATCTTTGTCGAGTATACGGGCGCGGCCGTTTGAGGAGGAACTTATGAAGCAGTTTATATCCGTGCTCCGCTTTGAACTGAAGGGGTATCTTAAGAACAAGGTATATATGGGGATGACGGTAGCGCTTGTTCTGATCGTGGCAGCCGTATTGTCCTTTCCTACTTTGAAGGGAATGCTTACCAAATCCTCCGGCAATGGTGCGGCTGGTGAGGGCCCATCCATTCAGACACCGGTCCAGTCCGGGCCGGCGCTGGCTGTGATCAATGAAAACGGCGCTTTGAGCGATGATGCGCTGAAGCAATTTGCCGACTCCTTATATGGGTTCACGGCCCATGTGGTTACCGCCGATGAAAAGACGGTCAAAGAACAGGTGAAGGCGGGTACATATGAGGGCGCTGTGGTGTTGGATAGCGCCGAGAAGCTTACGTATATCGCAAGGAATCTTGGTATGTACGATAATACAAGCGCCATGCTGTCAGGCGCGCTGCAGTCGGCCTACCGGTTTGAAAAGCTGAAGGCGCTTGGCGCTTTGGATGCGGAGATTCCTAATATCCTGATGCCGCCGGTTTCGGTATCGGTGGAAAATCTTGGGGTCAGCCAGATGGAAACCTTCTTTTACACCTATGCGCTGATCTTTGCGCTGTATATGGCCATCCTCATTTATGGGCAGCTGGTGTCCACCGCAGTGGCCACTGAAAAAAGCACCCGCACGATGGAGCTGCTGATCACATCTGCCCGGCCCAACAGCCTGCTGTTCGGAAAAGTCATAGGGTCCGGCCTGGCGGGGCTTTTTCAGATGATCGCCATCTTCGGTTCTGCCATCCTGTTCTACAATATCAATGAAGCCTCCTGGGCGGGAAATGAGATCATTGCGTCCATATTCAACATGCCCTTGAACATCGTGGGCTTTGCGCTATTGTTCTTTGTGCTGGGCTTCTTCCTGTACGCCTTCCTGTTTGGGGCCATCGGTTCTCTGGCTTCCCGAACAGAGGACGTGAACACCATGGTTTTGCCCGTGATGTTTGGGTTCATTATCGCCTTCATGGTGGTGATCATGTCCATGGCCTCAGGAAACATCGAAAATGCGGCCTTGAAGTTCTGCTCCTATCTGCCGTTCACGTCGCCCATGGCCATGTTTGTGCGCATCGCCATGTCCAGCCCTGCATGGCATGAGATCCTCATTTCAGTCATACTGCTGATTGCATCGACGGCGTTTATTGGTGTGCTTGCGGCGCGCATTTACCGCATCGGCGTGTTGATGTATGGCAAGCCGCCCAAATTGGGCGAGCTTTTGCGAGTGCTAAGGGCGGCACGCAAAGCCGGGGCGTAATATTTCATTTACACCTGCAGTTTCTGCTGATCCGGAACAATTGAAATTGATTTGACACATCGTTTTTCCTTTATTTAGCCTCCGCAATCTTTTGATCGCGGGGGTTTCAATTTTCTATCGTTTGTCCAATCTATAGAATGAACGGACTGCGGCAAATTCCAGGTGAATATGACGCCGGTCCCTTTGGAAACTAGATTCGAAAGAGTTTGGCAGGCATTGCGACAAAAAAATAACGGGCCGTATGCCACCATAGACTGGCTCACCCATGGAGAAAGGAGCTTATTATGAGGAAAAAACCCCTGCTTCTTGCTGTGATGATGGTTTTGGCGCTGGCCTTGTTGGCTGGCTGCGCCGCGCCAGCTCCCACCGCAACCGCCACACCGCAAATGACCGCCACGATACAGCCTGCCGCCTCGCCTGCACTTAATCCTTCGCCTTCTCAGGCGCCAGCCGCATCACCCGGGCCCAGCCCCGCTGCCGGTGCGGAGAAAACCTTCACCCTTGCGGAACTGGCAGCTTACAACGGCAAGAATGGACAGCCCGCATACATTTCCGTAGATGGCATCGTTTACGATGTGACAAATAACAAGGCCTGGAAAAATGGGAAGCATGAGGATTATTCCGCGGGGACGGACCTGACGGAGTCCATCAAGGCCGCTCCCCATGGATTGGACATCTTAAAGGATGTGCCGGTGGTGGGCAAGCTGGTCGGTACCGCCAGTGCGGATGCGGGCCTTGCGTTGACGCTTCAGCAGCTGTCCGCCTTTGACGGAACCGACGGTAAATCTGCCTACATTGCAGTGGACGGCCTGATTTATGATGTGACCAACAGCGCTCTATGGAAAAACGGTGCCCACAACGGGTATACGGCCGGGAAGGATTTGACGGTGGAGATCAAGGAGAAATCTCCCCACGGATTAAGTATTCTGGAAAGGGTACCTGTGGTAGGCCAGGTCATAAAATAAACATTTTGCAATATGCGCACTGCCGGCGGCTAATAGCTGCCGGCTTTCTTTATAGAAGGGCCTGTTAAAGAATCTATTGAATTTGGATGCACGGCCCATGTAGAATAGCTATATTGACACGAAAGGAGTAAAAAAAGCCCGGCAGCTTTTGCCAGGCTTTGGTAAAAATATGATTGCACCTGATGACTTGATTGCATATTGCCTGAAAAAGAACCAGGCTTATACCGATTACCCCTTTGGCCCGGAGCCTGTGTGCATCAAGGTGAAAGGGAAAATCTTCGCGGAGATCTATGCAAGGTCCGATAACTACAAGATCACATTAAAATGCGATCCACTGCTTGCGGACGTCTACCGGCTTCAATATCCCGGCGTGGTGGTACGGGGTTACCATTGTCCGCCCAGCCAGCAGCCGCACAGGAACACCGTCTGGGTGGAGCATATGGAGGAAGGCTTGATGTATCATATGATCGACCATTCCTACGAGATGGTGGTAAAAAGCCTTTCCAAACCCATTCGGGAAGAACTGGAATCCGGAACTTAATCTTCTGGTTTGTACTTGTCTTCCAGGTTGGACATGAAAAGTGCCAGTGCTATTCCCGCACCGCATACCACAAGGCAAATCAGACCGCCAACGCTGATATAATTGAAGTTCAAAGGCACGATGATCAGCGTGGAGGCGATAACAAAACCCAATATGGCATGGTACAGCGCCGCGTAGGCTTTACCGAAGATGTAGTTCATCAGTTTGGATAAGAGCAATACACAGGCGGCTACGCCAAGAAGCAAGGGAATGATGACACCAAAATCCCGGTTCATGATACCGCTGGTCATGCCCTCATACAGCCTGCCGCCCTGATCCATATTCAAATACATCAACAGATTGGAAGTGCTCAAGCCCGGAACAACCACACCCAGGCCAATCAGTGCGCCAGCCAGCACCCATGTGAAAAATCCCCGGGAAAGCGTAATAGCCCCAGCGCTTTCCAGCAAACGAAGCAGTGCGTAGGCTCCGGCGCAAACGGCCACCATAAGCCCGACGTGCCAGTACTTCCAGCCTTTTTTGGCGGCTTGCTTGAACAGCGCCGGCAGCGTACCCAATATGCAGCCGATAAAGAACCACATCACATACGTTTCAGCGCTTTTGAGCAGATAATCGATGGGGAAGGCGAGCAAAAACACGCCTACCGCCATGCCTAGTCCCACCGGTATAAAGAACAAAACATTTTTCTTGAAATCCTTCTTCAAGTTGGCCAAAAAGGAAATCATACGCTCGTAGATGCCGAATACAGCCGCCAGCGCTCCGCCGCTTACACCGGGCAGAATGAACCCGCTGCCTATAAACATGCCTTTGACTAACCGTAAAATCCAATCCGCCCACCCTTTGTTTTTCATACATTCATCTCCAATGTTTCTTGATTGTTTGTTGCTCCGTCCTTATTCCCGCCCCAGCCTCTTCATATATCCTGCAAATAGTACCGTTACCGGCAGGAAATACAAGCACCAGAATTCCAATACGATTATGCCGAAAACGTCGCTGCTCGCGGCTCCCGCCTCTTGGGAAAAGATACCCATCATGGGAAACAGCAGGCAACTGACAGCGAAGACGCCGTGTATGAGCAGCAGGCGGCGCAGCCACGTCTCTCCCTTTGTTTTTGCTGTGATGGCAAGGCCTGCAAATACGGTAGAAAGGCTGAGCATGGCATAACCTAGCATGTCCACATTGAACATCCAGCTTCCAGGCCTGTAGGTGAGCGCATCCAGCAATTCTGAAGATGCGGCTTGCAGCCGCACCGTTGTCAGTTGTGTGAAGTAAACGAGGCAGATCATTGCGGTATAGGAAGATGCGAAGGCGACGGCGGCAAGTGCACAGCCTTTCCGTTCATGATCTGCAAAGGATGCAAGCCCGCAGGTCATAAGCAAATAACCAAAGGAAATGAACATGCTGATTCCGGAAGAAAGCGATACGGAGAGCGGCTTTAACGGGATCAGCATGAATATGGCAAACAGCAAGGTTGCGGTACCGGCCGTAAAAGCGCCCAGGCGGCCCAATTGATGGCTTTTCATATCGCACACTCCCTTGTCATAATAGCAATGCAATGACCTCCTTTGCCATATTAAGGCGGATGGCGATACCTGTCAAGGGTTTCCTGCCATTGCACTGCCATTTTACATGCGGTATAATGAATCCAGGTGAGCATATGCAGATTAGCAGGCTGTTTGAGATCGTGATCCTTCTGCTGGACAAAAAGTCCGCCACGGCAGCGGAACTGGCCCGGCATTTTTCAGTATCCCAAAGAACCATCTACCGGGATGTGGAGGCTTTAAGCCAGGCTGGTATTCCGGTGTACGCCTCTCAGGGGAAAAACGGCGGAATTGCCTTGGTGGAAAGCTTTGTGATTCAAAAATCACTGCTGAACAAAGAGGAACAAACGGAGATTCTGGCAGCTCTGCAAGGGCTGAAGGCTGTCGGCATCACCAAGGGAGAAGGCCTCTTGGCCAAGTGGCGCGTCCTTTTCGGGGCTGGGGATGGCGACTGGGTATCGGTGGATTTTTCCGACTGGAGTCAAACAAAACAAAGTGAGTTGACGCTTTTAAAGGATGCGATCCTTCATAAAAAGGTGCTAAGATTTACATATTATGGGGCATCCGGTGAGAAAACCCTGCGGGAGGCTGAGCCTCTTCAACTTTGGTTTAAAAGCCGCGCATGGTATTTGAAGGCCTTCTGCCATCTTAGGCAGGAGGTGCGCCTGTTCAAGCTCACCCGCATGAAAGATGTTCAGCTGAGCGGCGACAGGTTTACCGCCCCCAATCAAACGGAGATTCCGCTGGCATATGACGTAAGCCCGTTAAAGCCTTTCGCTGCTTTGAAACTATGGATAGATGGCTCCCAGGCTTTTAGGGTGTATGACGATTTTGAGGAATCACAAATTGAAAAGCAGGAGGACGGGCATTATCTGGTTACAGCCGCGTATCCCGAGGATGAATGGGTGTACGGGTTTTTGCTGTCCTACGGACCGTATCTGAAAGTGCTGGAGCCTGTGCATGTGCAGGGCATTCTCAGGGAACGGCTGAAAAAAATGACTTCCTACTATTAAAATATGACAGCTAGATGTCACGTTTCGGATGGTACAATGACTTTGATAAAATGAAAGGGGAATTGTACCATGGAACAAACGATTTGCCAAAGCTGCGCCATGCCCATGACGGAGGAAGCCCAATTCGGAACGAATACCGATGGAAGCAAGAACAAGGACTACTGCTGCTACTGTTTTACGGATGGACACTATACGCAGGACCAAACCATGGAGGAAATGATTGAAACCTGTGTTCCGTTTGTTTTAGGCAGCGTCTATCCTGATGCGGACTCGGCCCGCAAGGGAATGAGAGAGTTCTTTCCCACCCTCAAGCGGTGGCAGAAAGTGTGAGGCAGACCATGGTGGAAAAGGTGGATTATAAGCTTTCCCAAAAGGAATTGTATCAGCCCTCCCGGGAACCGGGCCTCATTGACGTCCCTAAGATGCTCTTCCTTAAAGTGGACGGGCAGGGCGACCCCAACCTGGAGGGCGGGGAATATCAAAAGGCTGTGGAAATACTGTATGCCCTGACCTTTACCATCAAAATGAGCTCTAAAGGCAGCAAGGTGCTTCCCGGCTATTTCGAGTACGCGGTCCCGCCGTTGGAGGGTTTGTGGTGGCTTGCGGATGACAAGGACATGGACTTTTTCTCCAACAAGGAACGCTACCGGTGGACCTCTTTGATCCGGCAGCCTGAATTTGTAACGGATGATGTACTTGATTGGGCCAAGGATGAGGTGCGCCGAAAGAAGCCGGGTGTCCAGATAGAAAAGGCGAGTCTTGTAACCTTTTCGGAAGGCCTGTGCGTTCAGGCAATGCATATAGGCCCTTACGACAAGGAGCCGGAAACGCTGGCCAGAATGGAAACATATATGCTGGAAAACGGCCTGGAATACGACATCGGCGCGATGCTTGACAATGGCATGCTAAAAAGGCACCATGAGATTTACCTGGGCGATCCCAGGAAGTCGAAACCCGAAAACAGGAAGACGGTTTTGCGCCATCCGGTCAAAAAGCGCGGGGAGTAGAAATGATGGAGCTTGATGCATTGCTGAACGCACGGCAGGACCCGAAAGCTTTTGCGGAAGCGCTTGTGCCTGACGACATACCCTACTTGGTCGGGCTGCTTAATGAAAAGAACAATGACATCCGCTATGCCGCTTTCCTGACGCTGCAAAAAAGGAGCATAGCGAACAGTGACGTATACCCTTTTTGGGATACGCTGGCGCAGAAGCTTGACCATGAAAACTCCTACCAGCGAAGCATCGGCGTGATGCTCCTGGCGGAAAACATCCGCTGGGATACGGAAAACAAGCTTGGCGCCGTTCTTAAAAAGTATATGGCCCGCTTCAGGGATGAAAAGTTCATCACCGCAAGGCAGGCCATACAAAGCCTTCACAGCTGGCTTACGCATAAGCCGGAAATGATTCCGGAAGTGATGGGGGAATTGACTATCATCCCAGTGGATCAGCTTCCGCCTACCCAGCGCAAGCTGATCCTCCTGGACATTTTGCAGGCGCTGCTTCTGATTCAGGATGTGGCGCCAAGGGAGGAAGCCGCGGCCTGCATTTTCCGCGCGCTTGATGGCGGGCTGCTGGGCAAAAAGGAAAAGGAGGCCATCCTGAAAAGGATGGGCGAAGGAAAAGTAGATGGAATGGCATGAATGGTACGGGCCGGATCATGCTCCAGCCTTTGAGGAGATTTCTTCCTTTGTTGGTTCCGCCCTATGGGACGAGGCGAGGGAAGCGTTGGAAGGCGGATTTCAGGTTGCGCCGAGGCTTTGTTACAGCAAGTGCTCCATGCAAAAGGGATGGAATGTGAAGTATAAAAAGGGCGGCAGGTCATTGTGCACGCTGTATCCCGAAGCCTTGCACTTCCTGGCGCTTGTGGTCATCGGCCAAAGGGAAGAACAAGGCATGCCTTTTGTACTTCCGAAATTGAAGGAAGAAACGCAGGCTCTTTATCACCGCACACCTTTTTCCTTGGGCGGCCGGTGGCTGATGCTCAAGATAGGGGATGAGGCTGCCCTTGCGGATTTGATTTCCTTGGTTAAGCTGAGGTCGGCATCCTGATGGATTGCCGGAAAAACGAAACTTCGTTTTCTTGGCATTGCGCTTTTTGCTTGCAGCCTGACGCACTATCCTCTTTATTCCACCCCTGGAAGCATGTTTTGATGCTCTGTGCAGCAGTTGGCCTGGCCACCTGCTGTTTTCATATTAATATATGAAAGAGGCATGAAATCAACTAGCCGGATGCATAACTTTTGTGGTATACTATGGCATAGAATGAAAGCGAAATAAGTAAATACTTGAGCGCGCTTTTGATATAAGGAGACGGGATCATGAGCATTTTTAAGCTTAAGGAATGCACCGATGAACAGATTTCTGCTTTCTGGGCATGGTTTCAAATAAACGAGGCAAAACTGACAGAGAAGGACAGCGCGAAACGATTGCATATGCTTCGGGAGGCACAAGGGAAGCTTACAGAACTGTTCCCTTCTTCTCCAAAAGCTGTGAGCCTTACCACCATGCCCAATGGCGGCCGGTGGGAATTGAACGTGTCCTACGGCGGAGGGGCAAATGCAAAAAAGACTGCCTGCCGCATCAGGGTGATGATGCCATCCTCCCTGCAGGGCAAATGGCGTATGGAAGTTTCTGATTAATGCGTATACCTCTGCTTTCTCTCCTTACGTATGGGGAGATTCTGCTTGACAACAGTTTACAACTATGCTATCGTATACGGGCAAGCCGCTCGGGAGAGGTCTGTCCAAATGCGTTTAAGCGCAACCTCAATGCCCGGCGAGTAAACGTAGGAGGTGCTGCACCATGTATGCAATCATTGCGACAGGTGGCAAGCAATACCGTGTATCCCAAGGCGATGTGATCTTTGTCGAAAAACTCAATCAGGA
>JAEZHM010000076.1 GCA_023416585.1 Bacillota bacterium | reverse complement strand
CGCCCAAAATGGCGCAGAATCCCATAAATCAGGGTGGTTGGCGAGTTTTTCAGAGGTATATAACCCATTTTTCTCTCCCCGAATGTGTTGTCCTGCTCTCAACCTTGAAATAATCATCGCTTACTTGAGGGGAAGGTGGCGCGAAGCGCCGAATGAGGTGTTTTACGAGGGCATGTATAAAGCAATTCCGCGGCCAGTTGCTTGCAACTGGCCGCGGCTGCATGTATAAACAATCATAGTAATATAAAATATGTAACAAATATTATCCTTTTCTATAAGCTGTACGCCGAATGCCCATTTCTGTTATAATCTACCTATGTGAATATCGAGTACTTTCTACCAAGAAAGGATGATCCATATGCCCGCCCCTCTCCGTTTCGGCATCCTTGGCTACGCCCGCATTGCCAGGCTTCACCTGATCCCTGCCATGCTGGAGGCGAAAAACGCCGTTCCCTACGCCATTGCTTCCACCAATCCAGAAAAGCTGAAGCAAGCCCAAGCCGACTTTCCCTTCCAAAAGGCTTATGATAACTACGACTCCCTGCTTAAAGACCCCGACGTGGACGCCGTGTACATTCCCCTGCCCAACAGCCTGCACAAGGAATGGACCATCAAAGCCGCCAGGGCTAAAAAGCATGTGCTTTGCGAAAAACCCATGGCGCTTAACGAAGAAGACTGTCTGGAAATGATTGCCGCCTGCCGGGATAACGGTGTGAAGCTGATGGAAGCATTTATGTACCGCTTTACCTTAAAAACCGCCAAACTGAAAGAGCTGCTTGCAAACAAAGTGATCGGCGATGTGAAGCACATCCACTCCACCTTCCGCTTTGTCATGCGTCCTGGGCCCAACATCCGCCTGGACCCCAGTCTTGGCGGCGGCAGCCTGTGGGATGTGGGCTGTTACCCAGTCAACCTCATCGGCATGATTTTGCAGGATGAGCCCGTTTCCGTCTGCGCTATGAAGACAGATAACCAGGGCGTTGAATACGCGCTGGACGCGGTGCTGAAGTATAAAAACGATGTGATCTGCACATTTGGTTCCGGGTTTGACTCCCACTCCGCCCAGCTGACCGAGATACTCGGCACGGAAGGCACGCTTCTTGTGCAGGAATCCTTTGACGGCACAGGCTTGCCCATCCTGCTTTACAAGGACGGCACGGTGACGGAGATACCCGTGCCGGAAAGCAAGCGGTATGTGATGGAGATTGAGGATTTTTCAGACGCGATGCTAAATGGACGTGAGCCATCCTTCGCGCTTTCCGAGACGGTGCGCAACATCCGCCTGATCAACAGAATCCTGGATGCGGCGCAATAAGCCGCTTTTCCTATGGAGAGGAGCGCCTATGACACAAGATGAGAAATTAGCCGCGCAGGCGATGGTGGAAATCATCAAGAAACAGGAAGCGGACCTCGTGTTCAGCCATTTTGACAACGATGCTGCCTGGCTGATCGGTCAAAGCCTCCGCCAGCATGCCTTGGATCATGGCGGCAGCGTATCCATTGACATTACTGTAAACGGCCTGCAGCTGTTTCACAGCGTTGTCGGGTACCCCACGCCCAATAATGACAACTGGGTGCGCCGCAAAAGGAGCACCGTTCTGGAGTTTTGGAAAAGCTCGCTGCTTGTTGCCCAGGAGATGAAAGCTTCCGGCAGAACGCTGCCTGAATACGGCCTTTCAGAAAACGACCTGGCACTGTCGGGCGGCAGCTTCCCTATCCGCATCAAAAACCTGGGCGTTGTCGGCGCGGTCACCGTATCCGGCCTGCCTCAGACCCATGATCATCAATTGATCGTTGACACTCTCTCAGAATTTCTGGGCGTCAAGACGGAGTCGGTACTAGCGTAACGGCGGTTTTTCCAAAGTATCCAAAGAAAAGAGGTGCAAAAGATGAATACGCGGGAAACATTGCAATGGCTCATGGATAACGGCGGCCCTGTCATACGGTACTTGGCAGCCACAGAATTGCTTGAACCCAGCGGCGGGCATGATGTGAACCGCCTGAAAGAAGGCTTGCTTGAACATCCGTTCGTGCAAACCTGGCTTAACAATCTTGATCCAAAGAACGTAACCATACGCACCTGCCACGGCAGCTTTGACACCTGCTTTGAAAACGCCATGGGCATGCTTTTGCAGCTTGGCCTGCGGGCCGGCATGACTGCTTTGGATGAAAGAACGCGCCCTATCCGGGATTGGTTTGCCGGTATGATGAAAGCGGACCCGGGCCAATGGAATGTGTTCGCGATGGCGCTGTTTTCATCATTCTTAGCTTGCGCAGGATACGAAGACGATGCCATCGACTCTTTCCTTCGCATTCATCTTGACACGCTGTACGGTTTTGCAAGCCTTGGCAGTTACGACCTGTATGACGATCCGGACAAGTTTAAAGGCATCCCAACAGCATTCAAGTCAAAGCCAATCATCAAGCCGGAGCTTTACGGAGGCGGCAATTACAAATATCCGTTGATTTACGATATGTTCGGCCTTGCGTATATGGTGGAAAAAGGCGATACCGCGGAGTCTGGCAAGATCGATACTGTCATCCGGTATATCATGACGCCTGAATACCATCAAACGGTTGCTGACGGTTACGGCATTGTGGTATCGCCTGACCATAGGTATTACGGCATGGGCTGGGATGTGAAGCTGCCCGGATTCCTGGGCCTAACGGATGAGACAGACAAACAGGGGCCCGTGCTTCTTCACCGCCTATCACTGATGTCGCAATTCCCTTACGCTGTCAAACACCAATGGTTCACAAACACCCTTTGCCATCTGGAGAAGTTTAAGACCGAAAAGGGCACGTATCTTTTCCCCAGACATTATTTAAGGGAAGGCACAGGCTACTGGGTATCGGGCATGCATATGTCGCTTGGGGAAAACCGCCGCGCAAAGATTGCCTTGGAGCTGGAGTCTACTTTCCGCATGATGCTGCTGAAAAAACGGGCCGGGGTGCTTTGACAAAGGAGCCTTACATGCAAATAAAACGCTTCATCTCCTGTCTTTTGATTGCCGCCGCTTTTTGCTTTTCCGCGCCTGCCTTGGCTGAAGAACCAGTAACCGCCGAAGAGCTGTTTGCCAAGTACCCCGTACCGGAGGTGCAGCTTGCCTCCGACCCATCCGGCGGCCCTAATTTGATGCTGGTAAACAAGAAAAACAAGCTGCCTTGGGATTTTGTACCCGAGCTTGTGGTCCCAAGTGTCCAGGCGAAAAAGAATGTCAAGATCGAGCTAACTCCTGAGGCCGCAAAGGCGCTGGAGGATTTGTTCACAGCCGCCCAGGCGGAAGATTTGAAGCTTGTGGCCATATCGGGTTACCGCTCCTATTCCACCCAAAAGGCCATCTACCAGCGGTCGGTAGATAAGAACGGCAAGTCCTACGCGGACCTGGCCTCCGCCCAGGCAGGCAAAAGCGAGCATCAGCTTGGGCTGGCGGTGGATGTATCCTGTGACGCCATCAAGCTGAACCTGAACAAATCCTTTGCCAAAACCAAGGAAGGCAAATGGCTGTATGAGCATTGCGCGGAGTTTGGATTCATCGTGCGTTACAAAACGGAATGGGCCAGAATCACAGGTTACAAGGGTGAGCCATGGCACATACGGTTTGTGGGCAAGGAGCACGCCAAGTTCATCACCAAACTGAACGTGCCGTTTGATACATACATGGCCTACCTGCAATTGGTGTGGGATAACAGGGTAAAATAGCAGACTGTCAACTATAGGGGAGTTACGGAATGTTGGTTGCTTGACAAGCCCGTTCATCTTCGCCTGAAAGCCGTAGAGGCGATTAGTAATCGCCCGCATGCTGCGGTAATGTTATGTAGCTTGGCGGGCGATTACTAATCGCCCCTACGGCGTCATTTGTTTATTGGCTTATCTTCCGGAGATCGTGGTCAATGGTTAACCTATTGATCTTCACTCAAAGGCCGTTATCTAAATATTTCAGTGAACTTTGTATCTTCTTTGGTAAATCGTATCAAATGGAGGCCCATTTTCATGAACCCCATCCATCCCGATCATCTCATCGGCCGCGGCGCGCAGGCCGATGTATACCTTTATGACAACCAGGTTATCAAGCTCTTTCACGAGGGCGTTTCGGAAGAATCCGTTCTATACGAAGCGAATATACAGCAAAGGGTTTTTAACGCCGGGCTTTCCGCGCCGCAAGTATACGGCGTAGCCACCATGGAAGGCAGGTACGCCATCCTCATGGAGCACGTGCCCGGCCCATCCCTGGGCGAACTGATGGAAAAGGACCGGGCCCGCGCGCCGGAATACCTAAAACAGGCGGCAGCGCTGCAGGTGCAAATGCATAAAATACCGGGGCATGGGCTCCCCTCCCAGCGGGATAAGCTGCGCAGCAGGATTTCATCTGTATCCGCTTTGCCGGAGGATGCAAAGCAGCGCCTTTTGCTTTTGCTGGAATCCCTGGCAGCGGATGAATCAGTCTGCCACGGGGATTTTCACCCCTACAACATCCTACAAACGGAGAAGGGCCTTGCCGTTATCGATTGGGTGGACGCCTCCTGCGGCAGCGCCCTGGCAGATGCCTGCCGGTCGTATCTTTTGTACCTGCTCCACGGAAAAGAGGCTGCGGAAGCATACCTGCATTTCTATTGTGAGCAGTCAAACGTATCAAAGGAAGATGTGCTCAAGTGGCTTCCCGTATTAGCCGGTGCCAGGCTTATTGAAGCCGGCCGCGGCGATGATGTGGAATTGCTCCTAAGACTTGCAGGGGCTTCACCCCTGCACCCCACAAATGGTGAATGAGCCGGGTGCCGCCAGTGGCGGATGAAGCGAGGCGAATGAATCAAGCAAAACGAGCGGTGCGAGCGGCGGCGAAGCAATGCGACGATGGCGCTTGCGGAATATAGCCCCTTTGGAAACCCCATTCTCAATGTTTTATATCATAATGATTCGAATAGCGTGAAACATATCGTTTTGTCCTTTTCTATACCTTCCGCAATCCAAAACGGCTACTCCTTCCGCCGCCTGCGGGCGGCACCTCCCTCAAGAGGGAGGCTTTCCAAAAGGCTCCCTCTTGAGGGAGCTGTCGCCGCAGCGACTGAAGGAGTAAAAGAAACATCATAAGCGCTATTCAACTGTATGGAAGTTAGTATTGCTGAAATTCTATATTCGAGGTGCCTTATGAGCAAGCCGTTAAATGAAATGACAAACGAAGAGTTGTGGAAGCTTTTTCCCATCATATTAAGCGAGCACATGCCTTTTTGGAAGGAAAGGTATGAATCGGAAAAAGAGCTGATCGCAAATGCAATCGGCTCTAAAAACATTGTGCGTATGAACCATTATGGCAGCACATCCGTCCCCGGCCTCATCGCCAAGCCGACCATCGACATTCTGCTGGAAATCGCAGAGGATGCCGGTCTTGAAAAGCTACAGCAGAACATGATGTCTATCGGCTACTTGTACAGCCCGCAGCCCAAGGACCCGCCGCCCAGCATGATGTTCATGAAGGGGTACACGCCCCGCGGCTTTGAAGGGCAGGTCTTTCATGTCCATATTCGTTATGGCGGCGACTGGGATGAGCTGTATTTCAGGGATTATTTGAAAAGCCATCCCGATGCAGCAGCAGAATACAGTGAACTGAAAAAGCAGCTTATGAAGAAGTTTGAGTTTGACCGGGACGGATACACCCAGGCCAAGGGCGATTTCATACGCCGAATCACTTCGCTTGCAAGGCAGGAGCGGCAAAAACAACCTTAATTCTCCAGCTCGATCATGCGAAGCTTCTGATCCAGTTCCTTCAGGAACTGGTCTACAGAAATCTGCCCGTTCAGGAAACGGTTGTAGAACATATCCTTAAGTTCATCGTTTGACCCCATACCGAACATCAGGTTAGGTTTTTTCAACATGAAATAGGGGTCAAGCGCACGATAACTGGCGATGCTTTCCTTTGAAATCAACCACTCAAAGCGTTTTTGTTGTTCATATTCCGTAAGCAGGAAATCTAGCCTGTCCTGAATATTGTGCTTGTCTTCCTCTTTGGCCTCCTTAAAAGTCTTTTCCGCATTGCTGATTTCTTTTTCAAACCACTCCGGCTGAAAACCGGGATTGCGTACCGGTTCGTTTTCCCCCGGCATCATATTGAAACGGTTGAGGTCATATAGGCTGGTTGCCATATACTCTACAAATTTCAAGGCAGCATCGTAGTTCTGGGAATAGGGATTGATCAAAAGCACCTGTACCTGCGCCAGTACCACCGGCTGTTCATTCTCATTCAGGCCCAAAGGCATGTACGATAAAAAATCGGTATAAGTAGCGCCGGTACTGGCGCCATACCATATCTGGAAAAGCAGTTTAGGCCAATCATCAAGTGTTGCATAATCGTTGGCAGTTGACTCCGGAGCAAGCGCATTGATTACAGAAAAATCGGCAGCCATCAACTTTTCAAGCAGTTTCTTCATTTCCGATGTATCGTTCTTGACAGGTTCGCCTCTGCGCAGACAGGCATACATTTGATCTTCTATAATCGACTGGGCAACGATCCGCTTGTACAATTTTGGATCTGCGTCATACCCAAACAGGGACATAGAGGGGAACAGTTCCGCATACTTCTCGCCCCACACCTTCACAAAATCCAGCAGCTCGCCATAGGTTTTGGGCACGTCTTTTTCGGTAAGGCCTACTGCCTCAAAAGCCCTGGGGTTGTAGACAAATACCCTGTTATCGGTATAAAACGGCAAAGCGACAATCTTCCCGCCGCGCTCAAGCTCATCCTTGATATAGGGATACATGGCATCAACCGTGCTTTTGATGATTCCGCTATCGCTTAAATCTGCAAAATAACCTTTCTCGTACAGGGAATCCAGGTTATAACCGCTCAGGTAAAGGGAGTAAACATCGGCCGCGTTTTCTTCTCCCATCATGTGCATCACCAGGTCAGCAGTGGTTTCCGGAAAAACATCGACGAAGGAGAATGTAACGTCGGGATTAGCTTTGCTGAAGTCTTCCATGGGCAGTTCGAAAGTTTGCCCACCAATCTTTAAAGGCAGATCGGTAAGCAGCTTGGGATCGGTGGAAAATATCCGTACGCCGTCCTCGTAGGGAAAAGCAAGATATCCACCCGCGAAAAGCGCGCCGTCCGCTACCGGCCTTGCAATGGGAATGCGGGCTGATGTTACCGGTGCTTGAAATGCCTGGCTTGCGTAAATTTCGCCTTTGCGCCATAGATATGCGGTATCTGTTACCGGATCGTAGTTAAGCTTGCGGAAAGCGCCGGTAAGCTTCAGTTTTTCATCCAGTGATCCTGTCTTCGTATCCAGCAGCGCCAAAGACCCAAGGGAGCTCAAGGTATTCATCCCCACCAGCAGTACACCTTTCGCATAAGGAGCAACCAGTTCGATACCGGAGCGCACAAGCCCGGTTTTCCCGTTCGTCAAATCCAGCCGCATCAAATTTCTGATGGTAGTCATGGCATCGGAGGTGACATAGTAAATGGAATCACCCTCCATGCAAAACCCTTCATAAAAGATTTGCTGACTATCGCCATCCGTGACGGCTTCAAAGGAGTGTTCCATTACAAAGTTTGCCTCGTTCTTATCATAATACCAAAGCATGCCGCGATTTAGATCCAGCGAGTATAAAGAATCGCCTGTGCCGATAAGCGTGCCGATGGGGAACATGGCATGCTCGGATTCCGGAATCTTACTCCCGGTAAAGTCGGTTTTCGTAAAATCCATCAGCTGCTTAGGCGCTTCGTCGCCCATATGATAGCTATACAGCCCGGAAGATCTTGCAATATACAGCGTGTCGCCTACCGCCGCCACCTGCTGGGCATAATCCATGCCCCATTGCTCAAGTTTTCCATCAAAAAGCAGGGTATTGTTCTGTTCCGCCAGGGCAGGTACGAAAGCCAGCAGGACGAGAACAAACAGCAGGGCCAGTAAGCCTTTCAATTTCATATTCATCTCCGGTTCCTCCATACATCTTTTCTTGAGTATACCATTTCCAGGAAAAGCTGTCTATTATTGCAGCCCGGAGATCTAGTAAAATCTGCTTTCTCCGAATCTTGATACTGCCCTGATAGCAGGGAGCAACGCGGGCATGTAAAGGCTTCCCCTTGAGGGGAAGCTGTCGACGAAGGAGACTGATGAGGTGTTAATGAAAAAAACATACAAGGCCAAACACCTCATCCGGCGCTGCGCGCCACCTATTCCATCTGGCTCAATCGTCGCGGTGCTGCGCTCCGCTTGCTCCGCTCGTTTCGCCAGCCTCCTTCGCCTCGCTGTATACGCCGCAGGCGGCGCTTCGGCTACGGAGCCCTCAAGGGGAAGGCTTTGAATACGTACTACTTGCATTTTAGTCTCATGGAATGTTGATAGTATCATGGGTATCTGTTCAAATCTAAGAACATCATGCTTAGAAACGCCGGGTCAAACCACATACGCACTCTTTTCTGGAGGAAAAAGCAAAGTCTGTGAAGAAAAGTGAAAGGATAATGGTAAATAACGGCCATGCCTTAAGACGGGAGCCAGATGATGAACGCACTGGATTTGTTTGACCCTATCACCGCGCGGTGGTTTGCCCGCTGCATTGGCGAACCCACATTGGTGCAACAAGCGGCCTGGCCGCTGATTGCCAATGGGGAGCATACGCTGGTATCCGCCCCCACCGGCACCGGCAAAACGCTGTCCGCCTTTCTTGTGTTCATCGACAGGCTCATGGCTGAATTGCGGCGCGGCACGCTCAAACAGGAGCTTCAATTGATTTATGTGTCGCCGCTTAAATCCTTGGCCGGCGACATACGGGAAAACCTGCGCCGCCCACTCACCGGCATCGCTCAGGAAACGCTTCATGCCGATATCAATGCAAACGTAACTCTTCTGGATGTGGCCATCCGCACGGGGGATACGCTTCAAAGCGAACGCCAGAGAATGGTGAAAAAACCGCCGCACATACTGATCATCACACCTGAATCATTATTCCTGATGCTGACGGCAAAATCGGGCCAGTCTGTGCTGCGTTCAGCCAAATGGATCATCATCGACGAACTGCACGCATTGATCGATACCAAGCGCGGCGCGCACCTGATGCTTTCCCTCGCACGATTGGACAAGCTTTGTTTAAGACCGCTCCAACGCATCGGCCTTTCCGCCACCATTGAGCCCTTGGACAGGGCTGCCGCCTACCTTTCGCCTGACAAAACGGTTATCGCCGCGCCAAAAATGCGCAAGGAAGTAAGCCTTGTCATCACCAGCCCCATCCGTGATACGAACGAAATCAAGAAGGACGCTGCCTGGCAGGAGATTGCAAAGTCGGTCTACGATCACTGCCAAGCAAGCCGCAGCGTCATCGCCTTTGTGGAAGGCCGGGCCTATGCCGAAAAGCTGGCCTATTACGTAAACGAGCTGGGCGGCGAAGGCTTTGCCAGAACGCACCACGGCAGCCTTTCCAAGGAGCAGCGGCTGGAGGTGGAAATGGCGCTGCGCAGCGGAAATCTGAGATTGTTGTGCGCCACATCCTCCATGGAGCTTGGCATTGACGTGGGCGAGATCGACCAGGTGTTTCAAATCGGCTGCCCCCGCACCATCTCCAGCACCATGCAGCGGCTGGGCCGGGCCGGCCACAACCCCAACCGGGTCAGCACCATGTACATCTTCCCCCGCATGCCGGTGGAAAGCTTATTCAGCGGGCTCACGGCGGAAGTGGTGCGCAAGGGAGGCGTGGAGCATTCCCATCCGCCAAGGCTGTGCCTGGATGTGCTGGCCCAACACCTTGTTTCCATGGCTTCCACAGGGGGATATGACGTGGAGGAGGTCATTGATATCCTTCCCAGAGCCTATCCCTTCCGGGAAGTGACGTTGGAAGATGTGCGGGAAGTTTTGCGCATGCTGGCCGGCGATTATGAGCATGAAAAGGACATCCCTGTTAGGCCAAGGCTCACGTATGACCGTATCCATGACAGGGTGGAACAGGATACCTACAGCCGAATGCTGGCCGTATCCGCCGGAGGTACCATCCCTGACAAGGGGCTGTATACCGCCAAAACGGAAAGCGGCGTGAAGCTTGGCGAACTGGATGAAGAATTCATTTACGAAAGCCGGGTGGGCGACAGGTTCCTGCTTGGATCCTTCGCCTGGCAGATCGCCAGGATTCAGAAGGATACGGTGACCGTTGTGCCGGCTGCCACAGCAGGGGCGCGCATACCCTTTTGGAAAGGGGAAATCGGCGGCCGTAGGCTGAAAACAGGCTTAGCCTTCGGCGAAATATTGCGAAGGCTCACAAAGGCGGAAGAAGCGGGAACGCTGCTGAATGAGCTGTATGCCCTGGGGCTGGACGAGGGGGCGGCCAAGGGCACGCTGGAATATACCCAGCGCCAAATAGCCGCAACCGGCACATTGCCCGACGACCGTACCCTGATCGTGGAGCATTACCGGGACGAGGCCGGCAATCCCCAAATGATGGTGCACTCCATCTTCGGAAGGCCGATAAATGAGCCGCTGGGCATACTTGTAATGGAGACCGCCAAACGGCAGACAGCCCTTAACATCAATTTTGTCGCGGACGACGACGGCTTTTTGCTCTTTCCTTATGAGGACAGGCTGCTGCCCGAAAGGCTTTTACAGTCCGTTTCCCCCGAGACAGCAAGGGCCGTTTTAGAAGCCGTGCTGCCTGTAACGCCTGTATACAACATGGCCTTTCGGTACAACGCCGCAAGGGCGCTGATGATGGGCATCAAAAACGCTGGGCGCCAACCCCTTTGGGTGCAGCGCATGCGCAGCGCCCAAATGCTGGACTCCCTGGTAAGAAGCGACCGCCATCCCCTGGTGCGGGAAACCAAGCGGGAATGCTTGGAGGACTACTGGGACGTAAACGGCGTGGAGCAGATTTTGAATGCCATCCAGGCCGGGGAAATCAGCGTAGTAGAGCTGCACCCGGAAACGCCCTCCCCCATGTCGCTGACGCTTCGGCGGCAGACGGAAGCTTCCATGTTATACGAATACGCGCCCACGCCCTCCGGCGTATACGTTGCGGTGGAGGAGGCGCTGAACAAAGCTCAATTAATCGACCCTGCGCCCCAGCAATTGAAACAGGTGTCGGAGCGGACACGCCTGCCCGAAAACGAATCACAGCTGCACACGCTGCTCATGATCGAAGGCGATCTTGTGGCCGGGGAACTGAATGTGCCACCCGAATGGCTGGAAGCGCTGGAGCAAAGGGAACTGGCAAAATATATTGAGCCGGGGCTTTGGATCGCCGCAGAGCATGCCCTGGAATACGAGGCAGCGCTTGTAAAGGGAGAGGCGGAGATAAGGGCAAACATCCTGCGCAGGCTGTTGCGCTACCGCGGCCCGCAAGCTTTGGAGCAGGTTGCCCAGCGCTACAGCCTTCACGAAGAAGCGGCGCAGGTGATATTAATTTCGCTGTGTCAAAGCGGCAGCGCGGTGGAATACCAGGGGTTGTATTACCACGCGCAGCTGTTTGACCGGGCCGTCAAGGAAACGGTGAGCATGCGCCGCAAGCAGATCAAAACACTGCCGCCGGAGCGTTACGCGGCACTGCTCACTAGCCGCGTGCAGCGTCCCGCCCCACCCAGGGAACAATTGGAGGCGGCACTCAAAACGCTATGCGGGGTCGCCTTTCCTCCAAGCTGGTGGGAAAGCATACTGCTGCCTGCAAGGGTCGGTGGCTACCGCCCGGAGCTTCTGGACGCGATGCTGAGCCAGGGGCATCTTTACTGGCGTATCACACAGGACGGGGAGCTTTGCTTTCATTTGTATGAGGATACCGACTGGGAGGCCGATGTATCCCCGGCCGGTGCATCGCTTCAGGACCGGGAGAAGATCGTCTTTGACACACTTCTAAGAAGGGGCGCCAGCTTTTCCCACAGCCTAAGCTCCCTGTTGGGCGACGGAGCCGTGCAGGAGACGCTCCTGAATTTGGCTGAAAAAGGGCTGGCCAGGGCGGACAGCTTTGTGCCTATCCGCCAATGGTTAAATGGCGAGAAAAGCACGCAAGTGACCGCAAGGCGAAGGGTGAATGCCCGCGTCATGGCTGCCACTTCCGGCCGGTGGGAGCTTATGCGGCCTATGAAAGACCTTTCTATGGAGCAGCAGTTGGAGCGGGCTTTTGACAGGACCGTTCTGCTCTGCCGCGAAACGGCCCAGGGGCTTAATTGGGATGAGGCGGTGAAGCTGCTGCGGCTGTGGGAGTATACCGGCCGTGTGCGGCGTGGGTACTTTATTGAGGGCCTGTCCGGCATGCAGTTTATCAGGGACAGCGACTTCTTGGGGGTTATGCAGGCGCTGGAGCAGCCGGCGGATAATATTGTTTGGCTGTCGGCGGTAGACATCATGCAGCCCTTCGGCAAATATCTTGCACACATACCCAATAGATCGTTCATGAACCTGCCAGGCAATGTGGTAGCCATACGCGCGGGATCGCCGGTGGCGGTGTTCGAGCGCCAGGGGAAGACGCTGCGGGTATTTGACGATGCGTCGCTTAATGATGCACTGAAAGCCTTTGTGCAGGATTATGCCGGGCGGCGCGTATACCCGGCTCTTTCCAGGCTTACGCTCAAGGAATACCCGCAGGATGCGGCGGAGGCCCTTCATGAAGCCGGCTTCAAGCGGGAAATGCAGGATTTTGTGCTATACCGGGGATATAAGTAAATAGGTCTTGCTTGCATGCATTTTCATCTATATCACCGGATACCTGTGGTGCAGCCTCTATCTATGGATAACAGTATATGCATGGCTTGTATTAAAAGCCTTCCCCTTGAGGGCTCCGGAACCCTGCCCCGCCAGTGGCGGAAATGGGCAGGGTGGAGGAGGCTGGCAAAACGAGCGGAGCAAGCGGAGCGCAGCACCGCGACGATTGAGCCAGATGGAATAGGTGGCGCGAAGCGACGGATGAGGTGTCTGGCTTTGAATATCTGTTCAGCCGCAAACACCGCATCAGTCTCCTTCGTCTTAAGCTTCCCCTCAAGTAAGCGATGATTATTTCAAGGTTGAGAGCAGGACAACACATTCGGGGAGAGAAAAATGGGTTATATACCTCTGAAAAACTCGCCAACCACCCTGATTTATGGGATTCTGCGCCA
>JAEZHM010000048.1 GCA_023416585.1 Bacillota bacterium | reverse complement strand
TCTTTCTCCGCCGTTGGCCATACTCTATATCCGTAAAGTTGTATTGCTCTTTCATCTCCCTCACCTCTGCTTAATTATACCATGTTTCCCCATTCCTTTTAATCATTGTTTACTCAAGGGGAAGGCTGTAACTTTTGCTTATTGAATGATAAAAAGCAAATAATAAAAACAAGGCCACAACCTTATAATGCGGCCTTGCTTATGTATATCATTTGCAGATGATCCCGCCATGGGGATTCCAAAGGGATGTATCCCTTTGGTAGGGGTCCAGGGGGCAAAGCCCCTTGGTCATTTCGCAGCCACCTTCAGCGCTTCCACCATATCCAGCTTTTCCCACGGCAGATCAAGATCAGTCCTGCCAAAATGCCCGTAGGCCGCGACGGCCCTGTAGATTGGTCTTCTCAGGTTCAGCCTTTTGATGATGGCGTTGGGCCTGAAGTCAAACACCTTTTCAATGAGCTTTGCCAGGTCTTCATCCTTCATCACGCCTGTGCCCATGGTATCCACGAACAGGCTTACGGGATGGGCCACGCCGATGGCATAGGCTACCTGGATTTCGCACTTTTTGGCCAAGCCTGCGGCCACCACGTTCAGCGCTGCGTGGCGGCAGGCATAGGCGGCGGAGCGGTCCACCTTGGTGGGGTCCTTGCCGCTGAAAGCGCCGCCGCCGTGACGGGTATAGCCACCGTAGGTATCCACCACGATCTTGCGGCCGGTGAGACCGCTGTCGCCGGCAGGGCCGCCCAGCACAAACCGGCCGGTGGGGTTCACGTAAATATTTGTGTTTTTGTCGATCAGATGCGCGGGGATCACAGCGTTGATCACCTGATCCACAATCTCCTGACGGATCGTCTCCAGGGAAACCTCCGGGCTGTGCTGGGTGGAGATGACCACCGCGTTTACATGGACGGGCTTGCCATCTTCATAAGCCACGGTCACCTGTGATTTGCCGTCGGGGCGCATCCAGTTTAGCGTTCCGTTCTTGCGCAGCTCGGTCATCTTGCGGGTGAGGCGGTGGGCCAGCGCGATGGGCATAGGCATCATTTCCGGTGTTTCGTCGCAGGCAAAGCCGAACATCATGCCCTGGTCGCCGGCGCCGGTGTCGTGTTCTTGCGCTCCATCCCTGGTTTCCAAAGCGTTGTCCACACCCATGGCGATGTCGGGTGACTGTTCGTGCACGGCGGTCAATACCGCGCAGCTTTTCCCGTCAAAGCACAGGTCGGAGCTTTGGTAGCCGATGTCCAGGATGACTTTTCTTGCGATATCGTCAATGGACACGTAGGTATTGGTGGTGATTTCGCCCATGACCATCACCATGCCGGTGGTGGCGCATGTTTCGCAGGCCACGCGGGCCATGGGGTCTTTTTCGAGAATCGCGTCCAGCACCGCGTCGGAAATCTGGTCGCACATTTTGTCGGGATGGCCTTCGGTAACGGATTCGGAAGTAAACAATTGGCGCATGGCTTTTCTCTCCTTTTGCAAATGAAAAAACGCCTGCTCGGCACAAGCAGGCGGTCTGGATCTTTTCGATCTTCCTTATCTGCCAACGCTGCCTTTCGGCGTGCCGCGCTGCGGGATTTGGCACCAAGCTAAAGCCGGTTGCCGGGTTTCATCGGGCCCGTCCCTCCACCACTCTGGATAAGGTGTTCAGTTTTGCAAGTGGATAATAACATGAAGAAGCAGCGATGTCAAGGGGATAGAAGCGGGAAGGGAAATTATTGAAAAAGTTTTCCTTCCCGTACCCATCCTTTAAAAATTTTATATGTTTATGTCTTAATATGGTACAATAAGGAAGAATCTGCTATAGGAAAAAGCATGCGAAAGAGGCTCTATATGTTTCAGGAAACGGCTTTGCACCTTTCGAAAACCGCCTGCCCGTCCATCGCCTGGCACATCCGGAAAGAGATATTCCAGGAAGACATCGAATCCCCCGAGATGCGGGAATTGCAAAAGCAAATCCTTGAGGAAAAGGAGGTCAAGCGCATCCTCTCCTTGCAAAAAGAAGACGGCTGGCTTGGCGGAACCTTTCACGGTACGGATGAGCCGGAGAGCGGCATACGTTTCCTGATGGAAAAAGGCGTAGAGCCTGGCCATCCCACAGTGCAAAAAGCGCTGCAGGCTATTCTAGACTGCGGCGAAGATTTTGACCTGGGCAGCATGCAGCGGGTGGGCAAGCCCTTGGACGCGTGGCGTCTTGGCGGATCGAAGCTGATGCGCGCCACAGTGTTTGCCTACGCCGGAGCGGAAGAACATGACTTTGTCAAAGCGCACATCCGGGAGGCGCTGGATGCATTCCGCTTCGCCGGCGGCGTAAAGGATATAAAGGATATCTTCGAACCCTACAAGGGCAAAAAGGTGTTCAAGTCAGGCGTTATATGGCCCTGCGTTTACCATCTTAGGCTGCTGGCGTATACAAAAAGCTGGCGGACAGAAGAAAATCAAACCATGCTGGCGCAGGCTGTCACGCATCTTGCGGCGCTTTCTCCCATCCCCGAAATCAAACTGCTAAACAAAGGGCAGGTCATTAGCCCCGCCTCGGTATTCATGTATACCTTCAATGATGACATGGCCGCCCTTACGGATGCTGGATGGATGATGTGGTTCCACCGCACCGAGATGATTGCCAGGCTGGGTGTCGTACATCAGGCAGAAGCTATCCGCCGTCAATTGGAATATGTATCCCGCATGGTGAAGGAAAGCGGCGGCCTTTTTACAAAGCCGCTTAGACACCCCTATTTTGTCAAGTGGTCGCAATATGTCGGCCTTAACCTGGAAAGCGACTGGAAAACAAAAGACCGGAGGGTCAATGATCTGACCTTCCGGTGGCTGCTGATTCAATTCTATGCTTCGCGATAAAATCCGCGCGGTTTTCTTCAACGGATATACCGGTTTCTGAAAGAGATTTCATCCATGTTTTTCAGCTTCTTCGCCCGGGGTTTCGCTTTGGGATAGCCCACCGGCAAAAGGAACAGGCATACAACATCGTCGGGCAGACCGAGTATCCGGCCTGCTTCTTTCACATCCAGCCAGCCGATAAAGCAGGCAGCCAGGCCGTGGGCCGCAGCTGCAAGAACCATATGCTCGGCAGGGATCAGGGGGGCCGCGTTGGCAAACAGAGTTCCTACAGCCTTCCGATCCTCATATTCATTCAGGTAATCGATGAAATGTTTCCCAAACCGCAGCTCATTCACCATGAGGCCGAAATCATCCTTGGGCAGCGATTTCAGATCATCCTCCAAGGCTGCGCAGCAGGCAATGACAACGGGGGCTTCAGCCATCCACATTTGGTTTCCGGCAGCCTTCGCCAGCGCAATCTTGAGTTCCTTATCGTCGATCACGCCGAAAAGATGGTTTTGCCCGTTTCCTCCAGAAGGTGCAAGCTGGGCCGCCAGAAGCATTTCATGAAGAACATCCTCCGGGATAGGTGTGTTTTCAAAAGAACGGCAGGATCTTCTGACTTTTATAGCATCTATACAGTCCACTTAACACATCTCCCTTAGCGCTTCATAAGCAGCACGCCTACAACGGTGCCGCCAAGCCCGCCCAGAGCCAGTCCCATGCGGAACGTAATCGTAAATGCCTGCATGCCGCGCAGCAGGAATTCCGGATGGCTGAGGCTGTAGCCAAAACCACCGAAATGCATATAGGTTTCTGCCGCCCAGCCTGTAAGCCCAGGCGCATAGGAGGTATGCATGATGGCAAAGCCGTAGCCGCCCGCCAGCAGGGATACAAGTCCAAGAAAAGTAATCAGTCTGCCCAGTGCCCGCATGAAGGTACTCCTTGTGTTATGAATGCATGAAACAGTATACCATGGACGGGGCGAGTGTCAAGAATGGAAGAGATCAATACTATGACAAGAATATTTCTTTAACTTCCGCACTGCTCTGCTGAAGGGCCGCAGCGACGGCATCGAGCGCTGCCTCCAGACCCCTTGTGATATCCTTAAGGGCCATGCCGAACGCCGGCTCTGCTTTTTGGGCTGCCTGCTCTGTTAGGTAAGGCACATGAATAAAGCCGCCCAGCGTTCCGGGGAATTCGTTCTTTATTAGATGAAGGACTCCGTACATCAGGTGATTGCAGACAAATGTGCCTGCTGTGTTGGAAACCGACGCGGGCAGCCCTACATCCCTGATGGCTTTAACCATGTCCTTGATGGGCAGCGTGGAAAAATACGCCGCGGGAGCGCCTGGTATAACGGGCCTATCCACCGGGGTTACCCCAACGTTGTCGGGTATGGAAGCATCCTCTATGTTGATAGCCACCCGCTCCACCGTAATGGCGGTGCGCCCGCCCGCCTGGCCTACGCACACCACCGCCTGCGGGCGAAGGGACCCAATGGCTTCCGTTACCACATCCGCTGCCCGGCCAAAAACCGTAGGCACCGTAAGCTTTATGATTTGCGCGCCGGCAATCTGGCTGGATACAAGATGAATGGCCTCCAGGGACGGATTGATTTTTTCTCCCCCGAAAGGCTCAAAGGCGGTCAGCAGAATTGTCATGCGTGTCACTCTCCCCGGGTTTGATTATATACCTTAGGTATTGGGAGGGCAACAGGGCAGCATGTATGTATATGCGCGAATGGAATGATGCATTACTGTCTCACTCCTTCCTATCCTCAAACGCACCCTGCCGCTTCCCTTGTACAATGGAAGGCACCGTGGTAAAATGTGCCTGGCAAATTGACGGCCGGAGGATGCAATGGATAAAGCGATTTACAATGCAAAAGTATATATCGGGCGCGAAAATTTCGCCCAGGCGGTGCTTATAAGGGGAGAGCATATCGCCCTGACCGGCACAAATGAAGAGGTGCTGGCTTTGGCATGCGCCGGCACTGAGCACATTGATGCCGGCGGGCGCCTGCTCCTGCCCGGATTTCATGACTGCCATATGCATTTGATGCATTTTGGCCGCGCGGCCGGCGCTATTCCTGCCGCCAATGTTGCGTCCATCGGTGAAATGATTCAAAAGGGACGCGAGATCATAGCCCGGTTGAATCTAAAGCCCGGAGCCGTCCTCACCGGCAGGGGCTGGGATCAGGAGCAGTTCATAGGCGAACAGCGTTTGCCAAACCGGTATGACCTTGACAAGATTTCCACCGGACTTGCCATTATCATCAGCCGCAAGTGCGGGCACATTGCGTGCTGCAATTCAAAGGCGCTGGAGTTGGCAGGCATCGGAAAGCCGGTTCCCATGGTGGAAGGCGGGCAGATAGACGTAGATGAAGCGGGGGAGCCTACCGGCATCTTCCGGGAAAACGCGATGGAAATCCTGTGGAGGATCGTGCCGGAGCCCGGTGACGCGGAGATAGAGGCGCAGCTTACCTATGCCATGCGCCATGCGTTACGGCACGGTCTGACGGCGGTGGCAAGCCAGGATGCGGCCGGCGGGGATATGGACGAATTGATCCGCATCTACGCAAGGCTTTATGATAAGGGGCTGCGGCTGCGCGTAACCCAGCAGGCTGGGATCGGCTGCGAGGCTCATTTGGACGAGTTTATACAAAGGGGATACCGTACCGGTAAATTCCTGCATGCTCCCTTTTTGAAGATGGGGCCGCTGAAGTTGTTTGCAGACGGTTCCCTTGGCTCCAGGACCGCCCTCTTGAGAGAGCCTTATGCGGATGCGCCTGAAACCCGCGGTATACGTGTTCTGGAGCCGGAAGCAATGGCTGCCTATATCCAAAAGGCTTCGCGGAACGGCATTCAAGTTGCGGTGCACGCCATCGGTGACGGCGCCATGGATACCGTCATATCGTGCTTCGAGGCTGTGACGAGCGAGGGTCATAACCCGCTCCGCCATGGCATCATACACTGCCAGATCACCGACCAGCCGCTTGTTTCGCGCATGGCGAAGAATGACCTTCTGGCGCTGGTACAGCCCATCTTTCTGGCCAGCGACATGCATATTGCGGAAAAACGGGTGGGTAGGGAATTGGCCTCCACCTCCTATGCATTTGGCACCATGCAGCGCCTTGCTATGCATGTGGCTTATGGCAGCGACTGTCCCGTGGAAACGCTGAATCCTTTAAAGGGTATCGCCTGCGCCGTTTTAAGGACCGATCAGGACGATAGCTCCGGGACTGCATTTTTCCCGGAGGAGCGGGTGGACGTGTACGACGCCGTGGACAGCTATACGCTGGGCAGCGCTTACGCAACCTTCGACGAGAACCGCATGGGCCGCATTTACCCCGGATACCTGGCGGACCTGGTACTGCTTGACCGTGATATATTTGTCATACCGGCGGAAGAAATAGGGGACACGCAGGTGCTTTTCACCATGGTGGGCGGCGAGACCGTCTTTCAAAAGCATGTAGAAGGCTAATATGGAAAAAGAAAAGAACGTGTCATTGGAAAGGGTAAGGGTGAGTGCCTTTATGACCTGCGGCGCAAAGGAAAAAGGCTGCGGCGGCTGCCCCCTGATTCATCTTCCTTATCCAGAGCAGCTGAAAAAGAAGCAGGCTTATGCAAAAAAGCACCTGTCCACTTTCGGCAAGCCACGGCCTATTTTAGGCATGGCCGAACCGGACCATTACCGGAACAAGGCCATTGCCACATTCGCGTATGCAAACGGGCAGTTGATCTCGGGCATCTACCGGGAGGGCACACACCTAGTGGTCCCGGTGGAAGGATGTTTGCTCCACGAGCCTGGGATGGACGAAGTGCTGACGATGGTTAGGGAAACGGCCAGGGAGCTTCGGCTGCACGCTTTCCAAGAAGATAAAAATACGGGGGTTTTGCGCCACGTGCTTTTGCGCAAGGGCCACCACACCGGGCAGATGCTGCTTACGATAGTCACTGCGGCGAATGAGTTGCCAGCAGGCCGGGAGTTCATTTCCAGGATCACAGCCAAGTGCCCGCAAATTACATCCATCGTGCAGAACGTGAATCCCAGGCATTCCAGCGCGGTGCTGGGCTTTCATGAGCGGGTGCTGTATGGCTCGGGATATATTGAAGATACGCTGTGCGGGCTGACTTTTCGCATTTCCCCACGCTCCTTTTACCAGGTGAACAGCGCGCAAACGGAGGTGCTCTACCGGGAGGCCATCCGCCTTGCGGAGCTTACCGGGCGGGAGAAGGTGATCGACGCATACTGCGGCATCGGCACATTGGGGCTGGCGGCGGCGCATCAGGCTGGGGAAGTACTGGGGATAGAACTCAACCCCACCGCGGTAGAGGATGCCAATCGCAACGCACAAGCCAACAACATTCAAAACGTATCCATCCTAAAGGGTGATGCGGGCCGGGTGATGGTGAAAATGGCGGAAGAAGGCAAAGCCGCCGATGTAGTATTCATGGACCCGCCCAGGGCCGGCAGCAGCGGGGAGTTCCTTTCCGCACTGTGCAAGCTCTCACCCAAGCGGGTTGTGTACATCTCCTGCAATGTGGAAACCCAGGCAAGGGATCTGAAATACCTGCATGAGCAGGGGTATAAGATTAGTGTCATACAGCCGGTGGACATGTTTCCCCATACGGAGCATGTGGAATGCGTGGTATTGATGTCAAGGATGGAGAAGTGAGTACTGTATATATTCCTGAAATGCGCTGTTTTAGCAAAGATTATTTGATGGAGGCGGAAGATACATGGTGATTATTTATGAATCAAAAACTGGTTTTACCAAGAGGTATGCCCAAATGCTCTCTACAAAGACGGGACTAAAGGTTTTCAGGGTAAAAGAGCTTTCCAAGGTCAAGCAAAGCGAAGAAATTATCTTTCTGGGCTGGATGAAAGTCGGAAAGATACAGGGTCTTGACAAACTGGGAAAATATAGCGTCAAAGCGGTTTGCGGATCAGGAACCGGACGAACCGCTGAGCCCGATACTGAAACAGTGATCGCAAGGAATAAGCTTGAAGGCATACCGTTTTTTTATCTGCGCGGCGGATGTTTTCCACTAAGAGAGCTGAAGGGCCTGGATAAAATCATGTTGTCCATGTTTGTAAAGATGATGAAAAGCCGTAAAGATAAAGATGAAAAACAGGAAGAGGCCATCTCAATTATAGAAAACGGTTTTGACGGCGTAAAAGAGGAGAATCTCCTGCCTGTTCTTAAATGGCTGAATGCAAGGTAACGGAGGGACTTTATGAAAAATGTTGTGATAACGGGCAGTACCCGTGGCATCGGTTTTTCTATGGCAACAGAGTTTTTACGAGCAGGATGTAATGTTACAATATCCGGCCGGGGTGATGCGCTCGCGGAAGCTGCTCACGCTGAACTTTCGCCTTTTAAGGGAAAATATATCTATGTCGCATGCAACGTTCAGGAAAAAGCAAGCCTGCAAAAACTATGGGACGCTTCTTTGATGCAGTGGGGTGGAATAGATATATGGATCAATAACGCCGGGCAAAACACGCCGCACATGTTTTCGTGGGAAACAGGCGAAACCTACACCGGAAACACTATTATGACCAATATTACCGGTATGATATTTGGATCACAGATTGCGGCAGCGGGGATGATCAAGCAGGGGCATGGCGCCATATACAGCATGGAGGGTTTGGGCTCCAACAACATGATTCAGATAAAAACAATATTATACGGTACCACCAAGCACGCATTAACATACTTTATGAAAGGGCTTGCTAAGGAGTTGGAAGGCACCGGCATAACTGCAGGGCGCTTATCTCCGGGCATGATGCTTACTGACTTTATCACAAAAACACCTGATGGTGTGCCTGCTGAAGTCTTGGCGGATGAGAAATTCAGAAGGATATTCAATATATTGGCCGATAAGCCTGAGTCAGTTGCAAAATTCTTCGTACCGAGAATACTCAGCAACACCAGAAATGACGTTCAAATCTCCTGGCTGACAAACCGAAAGGCTATGTGGCGTTTCTTAACAGCGGGCTCCCGCAAAGACAGGTTGATTTGAACAAAGAGGCAATGGCGTTGGGCTGTTTCAAAAGGAATTTGCGTCCCAACGAATTACCAAGCATATTTACATCCGAAGATTTTGCCACTTAAGCTTTAAACAAGAATTTTTGGAATGTATTTCAGATGCTGCTTTTCATCTAAAACAGTTTTTCAACAAGCTGAGGAATTGTATCAATAGCAGCTTTTATAGCGTTTTGACGTTCTTCTTCTGTTTCTCCTGTGCCGTCTACCAACAGATCTTCAAACGTATTGATACCAATAAATTTTATGATATCATGTACATAGTTTAATCCTTTCGAAAGAGCCGGTTTTAATATCCATGGGATGTTGGCGCCGGAAGACTGAACATAAATAAACACCCTATCCTTATCGTTCATAAGGCCATGTGGTTTGTTGTTTTCAAACGAGATTGTCTTCCCTGCCTGGATAATACAGTCCAGATATTCCTTAACAGGAGCCGGAAAGGACAAACTCCACATGGGAGCGGCCAGAACATAAATGTCGGCTGCCATAAACTGATCACAGAGTTGTTCAATTCTTGCAACCTCTTTTTGTTCCTCAGCGGTAAGTTTGCTTCTGGCTTCTGAACTGACGATTGCACTTCTGCTTTCAAAATAGCAGCCTTTTAACTGTGGTATATGATTTTCATACAGGTTCAGCTCCTCCAGTTTCACATCTGGTACATTTTCCTTGATTGCATTGACCAATCCCCTGCTTACCGTCCTGCTTGAAGACTGTTCTTCAGCCTTGGAGTTTGCAATAATGTATAACAGTTTTTTCATGCATTTCACCCTTTACTTGATTCGGATACTTAAACTATTATGTGCCTTTTCAAGTACCTTATTCTCTTACTATCAATTACCGTGTTTCCTTGGTGGCATCAAGTATGGCGGTGTTTTGTCCGGGCAAAAGATGCTGACGAATATCGAATGACTGGATTGATAATGCAGGTTGGATGCCAGGTACTCGTGATTGAGCAAATCGGATGTTCAGGAGATTTGAGTCTGCAAAATTGGAAAATCCGCGAAACGGTTATTAACCGATTCGCGGACTTTGCATTGGAACTGCCAAATATTTCACATGGAAATGTGTTGTAAATTCGTGTATTATGTAATAGAAATGACATCAAAAAGTAATATTCGGAGGGACGAAGGATGAAGTCGAGTAGGTTCATTTCCGCGATTATCGTTGGAGCCTTATTGTTTATTGCTCCAGGCACACAATCTTTGGCAGCCACAACTTATACTGTCAAGGCTGGCGACTGGCTGTCAAAAATAGCCAAGTCTTATGGTGTAACTGTCGATCAACTGAAGCAGTATAATTCACTCAAATCAGATACCATCTACGCAGGACAACAGCTCATAATTTCTCCTGATACCAAATATACCGTAAAAAAAGGCGATACTCTTTGGCTGATATCCTCAAGGTTTTCAACAACTGTTGAAAAACTAAAAACCCTCAACAATCTAAAGGGCGATGCCATTTATATAGATCAGGTATTATACATACCGTCCACATCAACGAATCCAACCCCGTCCGCAAACGAACCCAAATCACCTTCAAAGGCTGTGACAAGTTGGCCGTCTACTACATATACCGTCAAAGCAGGAGATACTTTGAGCGGAATCGCCAAGAAATTCAATACAACAGTTGAAGCTATCATGAAGTACAATTACATGGATCCCGGCGAATGGCTCAATGCCGGCCAAAAAGCTGCCATCAACGGCTATGCGCCAAGGAACTTTGCCGTAACGCCGGGTGAGAGTTCATCCCCCAAGAAAGTTGGAAAAATTGTTGACTGGTTCCTGGATGGGAAATACCTGATCAAGAGAAACGATGTGTTTATTGTTACAGACGTTGCAACCGGGTTGCAAATAAGGTTCAAGATGATGGGTGGAGCCAATCACTCGGATGTTGAACCGCTAACATCAGATGAAACTGCAAAGATGAAGAAGTTATTCCCTGTATGGAATTGGACACCCCGCCCTGTGGTGATTTTCCACAAAGGCATCAACTTTGCGGCTTCACTCTCCGGTATGCCCCACTCCTTTGATACGATCAGCAATAACGTGGATGGCCACTTCGACTTGTACTTGCACAATAGCAAAGGCCATGGTGAATCCGTTTCGCAGTCTTATGTGAAGCAGCATCTTGATAACATATTGATTGCAGCAGGAAAGTGATACCTGTAAGCGTATAAGGAAAGGGGCCATCAAAATGATTTGATGGTCTCTTTCCACAAGTATCTGCACATGCAGCAGCAGTTGCCAAACTGTGTGTAACCTATGATGGTGCACGTATGCATTCACAACACTCAAGGTCAAACGCCTAACCGGCAAGAGCAGCAAGTGTAACTCTCCAGCAATATGGAAACGCAAACCAGGGAGATGAAACACCTTCATTAGCGGGAGTACAAGGTCCGGGCCATATTTCCCCAGCATCCAGCCCGACGGAGAAAATATCGCATGGTTTGTTATCCGCCCTAATTTCCGTATTGCTCATACACATAAGGCAGGATTACCCATGTAACGTCATCGGCAGCAATGGTATTTGTATGGATTTTAGGTTTTAGCCCTTGATATAAATGATGTGCCTTATCGCAAGGATTTTTAAGACAATTTTGGCATCTGTCAACGTTGTTTTCCGCCGCGCATTTCAACGAATCGCAGCTAAAGCTTTTATCCAATCCCCCCGTTTGACAGCCATCACATAATTTCATATCATCACCCCAATACCCCCCATCGCCTACACCCCCCGCATATACACGTATCAGCCGCTCTTTCAACTCCGCCCGAAGCTCCTCACTGATGGTTCCGCCGTTATAATGCACACATAAATCGCAACGATGTCCGCAACTGGCATAAACCGCCTGATCTTTCGGAAACGGTTTTCGGTTAGGCTTTTTCTTCATCATAACTAACCGCTTGACAGCATCGAGCGTATGTAAATCGGCAACGGAAATAAACATCCATTTTCCGTCATGATGTGTTTTGCTGTTATCGTAAATTTCCTGTATCTTCTGCGGAAATTCATTGCGCCGTGCCTCAAACAACTCCCGTTCCGCCTTTCCGAAAATTACGAGAAAATCATAACGGTCTTCGCGTATGTAGACAGTCAGCACCGTTTTTCCGCCTTTGCGGAATTTCAACTCGTCTTTGCCATCGCCCACTTCATCCAAAGCATACTTTCCTCGCATAAAGTGCATGGTTTCCTCGCTGACCTTTTGCAGTTCTGTTTTTTCGCTCATGGTTGCAGCCTCCTATCAGCCCGTTAAGGGCATCTTTCACCAACCGGGGTTTAAAAGGGCTGTGTATTTTCGCAATATACTTTAAATTATTTCAAAAAGATGTTCGCATTGCTTTTCACCATTTGAGCTAATGGGGGATGATACGGTTTCAATAAGGCGCAGCTTCACGCCGAGACTTTTTTCAAAACCATATTTTACATGCCCACTGCAACAACCGCAATATGTAAGGGAAACTGCTGTTGGTTTTGATAAATTGTTGATAATTGGGCATACGCATACATATTTTCCGTTTTCATCGAAATCCCAAAATATGCTCAATGTTCCATCGCTATTTAATCTGCAGTGAGCTGATTCGTTTTTATCCATCGCGTTTAGAATTCTAATACGCTCTTCGATGGGTTTGTCCTTAAATTTCTGCATAAATTCGGCGGTAGGTTCATTCTTGCTGCAGCCTTGCTCCTCCATGACGGAAAGGATTTGATCTTTTGAAAGTAAGTTATCCATTTGATTCACAAATGCAATTTTTTCTTCCGGCGTTTCCTCTTCCAGTTTTCGGAAAAACAAATCGCTCCATTACTTCCATCGGAATACCTTTGTCAAGCATAGTCTGCTTGATTTCCCAAATTTTCATATCAAAAATGTCCTCCTATTTTCATTTGCATCTTCCCGTTTTTCATTTGTATCGGAATAAATATATCTTGTTGGTATCTATTCATCTTATTTGCTATATCCCACGGTAGAATTTCCTCAATCATTTCGTGGCGCTGCAATTCACCTTCCGCATGAACGTCAAGCTCATAATGATCACTCTTATCTACCCAGTCTTTCAACAGAATTTGTGTGTCATCCAGATCTTCCATGAAGGAACTGGCTATGGCGAATAACCCGCTTTTCACTTTTTCATCTGCGTATTCTGTTGTATTGTCGTAATCGCTTGGTATTTTCATAAGCATAATCCATTCATCGTTTGGCTCTTTGCGGTAGAAACAATTGCGTAATCCGGGGCTTGGTGTGAATCCATATTTCACAAACAGGTTCTGCATTTTATCCCCATCCAGATTTTCTGCTTGTCCTGTTTTCAAGCGTGAAGTAAGAACACGCATGGGTGGCAATCGAATGATCCGAACATCATGCAGCCTTAATGCATCACGGCTGATTTTCGACAACTTTTCAAATGTGACCGTCTCATTTTTTTCTACTGCTGCAAGCCTTTTTTCGGTTTCTTCATAAAGCAAAGTAATGGCCGTTATTTTCTTGATACCGCTCATTAGCATTTTTTGAAGAAAATCATCGACAAGATGTCTTAGCTCAGATAAGGCGGAAATTTCAGTGTCAAGTGATTCGAGCTTGTTCACAAACGCTTGAATTAATGATGCCGTGTTTTCGCTTTTAAATATAACGACGATATCCTTAACCGGGATTTGCAATTTGCGCAAAATGATGATCTGTTTCAACCGTTCAAGCGCGGCAGTATCATAATAACGCTGGGTTTTGTTATCAGGATGGCTGCTCCATAAAAGCTCCATTTCCTCATAATATCTTAGCGTCCTGCTCGATATGCCGAAGTTGTCAACAACTTCGTTTATTCTTATAAGTTCCAGAAGCATCACCTCACAAATGCATTATACAGGTTGACGCAAGGTCAATGTCAATGGGGAATAGGAGGAATCATCAAAAATCATTGCTTCCTCATATCTTTACATCCCGCAATCGTGACGGCTGCATATTCAGATCATCATCGCATAGGATATTTTCCTCGCACCTTTGCCGCCGTGCTTGCATCTGCCCAATGCATTGGCCGCCGCCCTCCTTTATGGTGAAATGAACATACATGATACCATCCCCAATGTCATTTGACATTTCTATTCCGGCTGCGTATAATTTATATGAACGTGTTCATATAAATAACGGGTGGTGTTCAATTGCCTAAAGTTATAGAGAATATCAAGGAAACAATTATACAGGCGGCAAAGGATACTTTATTGACTGACGGATACGAAAGTCTGAGCCTTCGCGGGGTATCCAGGCTGTGCAATATTGCAGTCGGTACGATATACAATTACTTTTCGTCCAAACTAGATCTGATAGCAGCTGTTATGCTTGAAGACTGGATAAGGCAGACAGAGAAAATGCACAAGGATTGTGCCGGCGCTGAAAATGCGGAAGCCGGCATCAGAAGCATATTTCTCAATATTCGTGAATTTGCCTTGTTATATCAGGACGTTTGGAACATGTCCATGCACTCAAAAGAGGTAAGGGATGAGATGCTAAACGGCAGGAGCAGGCGTCAGATGCTGATAGAGCAGTTGGCAGGTATGATTCGTGCGCTGTTTGAACGTTTTAGAATCTCTTACGATTTAATACTTCCGCACTTCATTGCCACCTCGTTGCTTACTTATGTAATGGAGCCGGATTTTGACTATGAACAGATAAACAAAGTATTCAAAAGAATACTATATGGAAGCGAGGCGCAAGAATATGAAAGTGGTTTTGGCAGGCGCGTTCGGCAAACTGGGGATTGATATTTTAAAGCTGCTGGTAAGCCAGGGCTTAAACGTAGTTGCGGCTGATATGGTACTCAAAGAGATTGAGGGGCTGAGGGATTATGTAACCAGAAGAATTGATGTAACAAAGCCTGAAACACTAAAAGGATTGTGCGATGACGCAGATGCCGTTATTACAACGGTTGGCCTGACAGGTGCCAGTACAACGGTTACTCACTACGATATAGATTTGGAAGGCAACAAAAATCTATTGTCTGAGGCCAAAAGGGCAGGAGTGAAGAAGTTTGTCTATATCTCTGTTCTGAAAGCTGAAACAGACCCCACAATCCCGATGCTTGATGCAAAAAACAAGTTTGAAATTGAACTGAAAAAAAGCGGAATTCCTTATATGATATTCCGCCCGACGGGATACTTTTATGATATCGCCAAGGTGTTCATGCCCATGATCGATAAAGGCAAGGTAAGTCTCCTTGGCAAAAAGGATGTGTATGCCAATGTCATTGATACCTCTGATCTGGCCGGATATATTCTCGAGAATATGGGGGACAGCGGTAAAACCCTTTCTGTCGGCGGCAGGGAAACGTATTCCTATGCCGGGATTGCCGCCATGTTTTTTGAAGCGGCCGGAAAGCCGGCGGTGATCAAACGTGTCCCGGCATTTTTATTTGATGTGTTGTCTTTTATCGCAAGGCTTCGAAAGACAGGTAAATATGCAATAATCAGATTTTCAAAGTGGACGCTCAGCCAGGACATGGTCGGTGAGAACTGCTATGGGCAGCTGAGTTTTAAGGAATATATAAAGAACTGTTATAAGAAGGAACGGTGATAGCGATGTCGTTTTCTGAAGCTCTGGGAGTTGCGTTTCCATCTGTTTTTCCCATTCTTTTTATCGTAAGCGCCATCGTGACAGCATTGGGATTCATCAAATTCGTATATTTCATAAGCGTGGGTTACGGATTATCGGTTGCTGCACTGGCCGTAACCCTCGGTATTGCTTTCTTTCCCTACCTTTCTGTTTTAAGCATTATACAGATGCTGCTATTGCTGGCTTACGGCATAAGATTGGGTGGGTTTTTGCTGGCACGGGAATTGAAATCGGCTGCATACAGAACGGAATTGAAAGGAGCGGACCATGCGGAGAAAAAGATGCCTTTTGCTGTGAAAACGGTGATTTGGCTGGCTTGTGCCTTTTTATACTGTGCACAAACATCACCGGTACTTTTTCGCGCGTTGGCAGACCAAGCGGGAACAAACGCGAAAGCAAATGTGTGGGCGATCATGGGCGTTACGGTCATGACACTGGCTATTATTCTGGAGTCACTTGCTGACGCCCAAAAATCCAGAGCAAAAGCCAAAAATCCTAAACGCTTTTGTGACACGGGATTATTTAAATTCGTCCGCTATCCCAATTATCTTGCTGAAATCCTTTTTTGGACGGGTACTGTAGTCTCGGGGGCAGATGTTTATAAGGGATGGGCTCAATGGGCGGTTGCGCTATTTGGGTATATCTGCATTTTCTATGTTATGCTGGACAGTACAAAGCGCCTGGAAGCCAAACAAAACAGCCGTTATGGCATGAATGAAGAGTACCGAATATATATAGCAAGGACACCTAAACTGATACCGCTTCTTCCTGTAAAAAGGAAACACACCTCACAGTCCATTCATTGAGGGAGAATGATATGAGCAGTTTCAAAAACTTGCGTATTGTGGACAACTTTTATCAAACCTCCAGCTTTTTCCCGATGCCCACAGTGATGGTTGGTACCCTG
Source organism: Bacillota bacterium (assembly GCA_023416585.1). GTDB lineage: Bacteria > Bacillota > Clostridia > Christensenellales > Aristaeellaceae > JAEWAH01. Next base: position 65,940 of record JAEZHM010000048.1, on the reverse strand, counting down.
GATGACAGAGGTCTTACCAGCTTTGGAGCATATTCACTTGTGGCGCCTTACTATATTGCAGGCAAGGAGTATTATGCCATGCTGCTGTCTTGCCGCAATAGCTCAAACACTGCAAAAGGGCTGCTAAGGACCGGCAAATGCACATTAAACTTTATCCCCGATAGCCGTAAATATTTTAAGGAGGCTGTCAGGATGGGCTTCCCCGGCGATACCCCCGAAGAAAAAATGAAGGGCTGCATTTTCACATTGGAAGAAGGCCATATGGGACGGGAGCATCCGGATGAAAGGTTTCCTAAAGTGATCGCAGAATCCTTTCAGACCTTTGAATGCACCTGGATGAGTGAACTGGACGGCGCGCAGAATGACAGGGTGCAGGAGGAGTATGAAGGGCCCTATCATGACTTTAACGGCATCACCTCCAAATTCGGCGCTCACTTTATCCTGCGCATCGATAAAATTTTAATGAAGGAAAAATACTATAACGCCATTCTAAACGGCGTTCGAAGGAAAGATTTCCCTCCTGTTCCTGTGGATTACGGCTATCGGGATTCCAAGCATTTCTGGCTTTCACGTTTTAGGAAGCCGGTCAGCGAACCATTGCCGCAGCGTGAGGTTGATATTGCATCAGTGCAATATGCAGCCGACCGGATAGATGACAAAATCAAATTCACGGATGAAGCCTGCGCCGGCCTTGTAAAAGTACCTCGCATATTCCTTACGACGGCACTGCGCGGCTGCGTGGAATGGGCGAGACAAAACAATGTTACGCTAATCACGGCAGAACACATGAAGATCATCAATGATAAACGTGCAAAGGATAAGAAATAAGCTATTCAAAGTTCTGAATTAAAAGGAGTATCGTATGAGTAAGGTCATTATACAGGAATGCAAAGATTATGAACTGAAAACCGTAATTGAAAAAATCAATGCCGCTGTAGAAATGCTGGGCGGATGGGATAAGTTTGTAAAGCCACAGGACAAAGTACTCCTTAAGGTGAATCTGATCGGGCCCAAATCTTCCGAGTCGGCTGCTGTAACACACGCTGAGTTTGTCAGAGCGATGGTAAGAATATTGAAGGGCAGGAACTGCAGCGTATGGATTGGTGACAGCTCAGGGGGAGCGATAGCGGGAATAGCGCCCACTGCGCAAAGCTTCAGGGTTGCCGGATACGAGCGGGTGGCGGAGGAAGAAGGCGCAGAAATCAAGAATTTTGACCGCGAGGGTGTGATGCCGGTACAGCCGGAAAGCCGGTGTGAAGAAACGATGCATATCGCAAAGCCAATGTTCGACGCCGATGTGGTTATCAATTTGCCGAAATTGAAAACGCATTCAGCGCAGATTTTTTCCGGAGCCGTAAAAAATGTATTCGGATGCATACCTGGGCTCAAGAAGGCGAAGTATCATAAAATGGCTCCCGATTCAAGCGATTTTGGGCAAATCATCTGCGATATCCACAAAGCAACCAAAATACAGCTTCACATCATGGATGGCATTCTGGCAATGCAGGGAGAGGGACCAACAGCAGGCAGCGTTTATCAGGCTGATAAAATTCTCATCAGCGAAGATCCATTGGCATTGGATGCTGTGGCAGCAAAAATGGTGGGGATGGATGAGGAGGATGTACCGATACTGGAAACAGCCCGGAAAAGGAATCTGGGTGAAGGTTGGTTAAAAAACATCACACTTGCAGGCGATTATGAACAAGTCCCCAGGCTAGTTGGTTTTAAGCTGCCCAAGCGTTTCAGGGGAGTTAAAAAGCGCAATAGTAAGGCCCTGGTAAAAGTGATTGATTTTTTCAACACACACCCCAGAGTCAATCTCAACAAATGCAGAAAATGCAATATGTGTGTGGAAAGCTGCCCGGTCCAGGCCATTGACAAGGATACGAAGAGGATTAATTATGATACCTGCATAGATTGCATGTGTTGTCATGAGTTATGCATGTTTAAAGCTGTAGAGCTTAAAAATAAAAATATGGTGGCAGGTTTGATATCAGGCTTTTACAGAAAATAGATCTGGCTACTAAGCGAGGAAAAGCATAGGAAAGATTATTGCGGTGAACTTCTTTGCGGACGTAACTCAAAAATAGGATTATAGCACACTTCGTATATCATCGTCATTGATAACAAAGGCACTGGAAGAAAAGATGACTGAATGATGATTGTTCGGATGCGAAATCCAATTTATTTTTCGCGAAGGAGGAGATATCTATGAAAAAGCGGCTGAAAATAGCCCTGATTACAAGCATATCGCTTATATTTTTATTGACTGTTGCATTTTTAATTTATGTATCTGATTATTACAGAGCAGATGATGCAGCGATTGCAGTAATGCAAAGTGAAGCTGCCATGCGTGCTCAAGACAACCTGATAATACTATCACCTACTACACCCAGCGACACCGCATTGATTTTTTACCCAGGTGCCAAGGTGGAGTATTTTGCTTACTTGCCGATTCTGGAAAAGATCAAACAAAGCTGCGGTATAACTTGCTTTCTTGTTAAAATGCCGTTCAACATGGCTATTTTCGATGCGAATGCCGCCGATAAAATCATGGATCAGTTCCCTGACATTCAAAATTGGTATATAGGTGGCCATTCCATGGGCGGGGCAATGGCCAGCGAATATGCGTCAAAGCATCAGGACAAGGTAAAAGGATTAATTTTGCTGGGGGCATATATCTATGGCAATTACCCGGCAAAAAGTGCGCTGACAGTTTACGGCACATTCAATACAAGCGTGGCGGAAAAGTTAAACTATACCGATAATATTATAGTCATAGAAGGCGGGAACCATGCCCAGTTCGGTAATTACGGCAAGCAAAAGGGAGACCCAGACGCTACAATTTCAAGCGAAGAACAACAGAACATAGCCGTGGAAGCAATCAAAGCGTTTCTTGCGGAAAGGAATGATTAATTTATGATTTATTATTTTTCAGGCACGGGGAACTCTAAATGGCTTGCCAAGCAGCTTGCTTCAAAAACAGATGATATTGCGGTCAATATGGTTGAGTGCTCCGTAGTCCCATCCATCAACAATCAAACCATAGGTGTTGTCTTCCCTATTTACGCGTGGGGAGCGCCGGAACCGGTACTGGATTTTATTAAAAAGCTTGCGGGTAAGCCCGCGTTTACTTTTGGAGTGTGTACCTGCGGAGCTGACGCGGGCAATGCTATGGAAAAGTTATGCGGCATTTTCCCTTTAAACAGCAAGTATTCTGTTGCGATGCCCAGCAATTATATTATGGGAGCAGATGTGGAAAGCGACGAAATTATTGCCTCAAAGATTTTAAAAGCCAAAGTAAAGCTTGAAACTATTGCGGCACAGGTGCTTGCAAAGCAATCTGTTGATGATGTCAATAAGAGTAAGTTACCGTGGATAAAGTCCAACCTGGCGAACTTCGGATTTAACAAGTTTGCCCGCAGCACAAAGCCGTTTTATGCCACAGACAATTGCACAGCCTGCGGACAGTGCGCCCAAAATTGCCCCGCAAATACCATAAGGATCATAGACAAAAAACCACATTGGGGCGAAAAATGCTATCAGTGTACAGCATGTATCAATCGATGCCCGGTAAAAGCGATTGAATATGGAAAAGCAACATCCGCAAGAGGCAGGTATCGGTTCAAAGAATAGTAGAAAACGGTATCCTGTTCTATATCCCCTGTTATCAAAGTTGTCGCTATACCATTCAACTTAGTTGTAAGCTGCACTGCCAATAAAAGATAGTTATTATGATACGTATAAAAAATTTGGGATTGACTGCCAGGGAGGATGTAAACAAGAGCAGTAGATGCTGGGTAAGCATAGAATAAACCTCCCGCCAAGGCTCCACCAGGCTTAAGCGGGGAGGCAGAAGGTCAATTTTAGAAACGTGCTGCATTTTATACAACAATACCGACAGGACAATGGTCGCTGCCGTATACTTGAGGTAATATGAATGCTTCTTTTATCTGAGGCATAATCCGTTGGGATACAAGAAAATAATCGATACGCCAGCCGACATTCCGCTCCCGTATGCCGGGCATCAAAGACCACCAGGAATAGGCTTCATGGTCATCCGGGTGCAAAGTTCTAAACGTATCCGAAAATCCAGAGCTTAAGAGGATTGTCATTTTATCACGTTCCTCATCTGTAAAGCCCGCATTATTGTGATTTGATTTTGCGTTCTTAATATCGATTTCCTGATGCGCCACATTTAGATCGCCGCAAAGAATCACGGGTTTTTTGGCATCCAGCGCTAAAAGATAGCTCCGGATATCATCCTCCCATTCCATGCGATAGCCCAAGCGGGCAAGCTCTCTTTGGGAATTAGGTGTATATATATTTACAAAATAGTAATCTTCAAATTCCAGGGTTATGACCCGGCCTTCCTGGTCGTGCTTTTCGATGCCGATGCCGTTTGTCACGCTCAGCGGCGCTTTTTTGGTAAAAACAGCAGTGCCGGAATACCCTTTTTTCTGGGCGCTGTTCCAGTATTCCTGATAACCAGCCAAATCCAATTCTGCCTGCCCCTGCTCCATTTTTGTCTCTTGCAGGCAAAAGATGTCTGCGTCTATTTGTTTAAAGGTATCCATGAACCCCCTTTTTAAGCTGGCGCGCAAGCCATTGACGTTCCAGGAAATCATTTTCATGAACGGTTCTCCTTTGTGCAGTTTTAGCCTTTATTATATCACATCCTTATTTCAGTTTAGAGGATTGAGGATAATTGCGAACTGGCAAGCCAATAAAGCCCCGGAATTCGTAAGTGACCGTGTGTGGGGATTTTTGGCTACGCTGATAGGGTTGATGACCAGATACCCCGAATAAATCTAGTGAGGAGGGTGAGTCATGGGCCATTTCAAAACCAGCGATTAAGCCATTTGCAGACTGCCTATCCTACAGTATTCATATGGGTTGGTGTCATGTTTTCAAAAACTGATTGCTGGTTATTATTTTCAATTGGTTTTCGAAAAAAGGGAGAAAATCTGATGAGGATCATCACGAATGGTGATCGGAAACTGAAAAGAAGTGCTGGAGGAGGCGGTTGACGTGAATGAGATCATTGTGCTGGATATACGATTCAAATTTGGTGAAGTCGAGGATGTAATTCATCCGGTTATTTTAATAGATGACAAGAATATGGTTCTGATTGATTGTGGATATACAGGTTTTCTTCCGGCAGTTGAACGGGCAATGGCAGAAAAGAATCTCTTATGCAGCAATGTTACCCATGTTTTGATGACTCATCATGACCATGACCATATGGGCGCTTTATCCGAACTGATAAAGAAATATCCCCGAATACAGGTTGTTGCCAGCAAGAAAGAGACACCTTATATTTCAGGCCGATTAAAGTCTTTGCGCTTAAAGCAGGCTGAGGCAAAGCAGCCGAATTTGCCTGAAGAACAAAAAGCATTCGGATTGGCTTTTTGCAATGTCTTAAAAAATGTTCAGCCTGCCAAAGTGGATGTGGAAGTACAAGACGGTGATGTTCTTGATTGGTGCGGGGGCTGCATCATCATTGGAACACCTGGGCATACACCAGGTCACATTTCTGTGTTTGCAAAGCAGAAAAAAGTTATGATTGCAGGGGATGCAGCAACGCTTGAAAAAGGGGAGTTGGTAATTGCAAATCCCCAATATACATTAGATAGAAATGAGGCTGAAGCATCACTGCGCAAAATAGTTGCATATGGGGCAAAAGAAATTATCTGTTATCATGGAGGTATTCTGGTTCTTTAAATCATATGCTTTTTGATATATTATGTACATGAAAGCCTTGTTGCGTCCAAGCCGCCTCTGTTTTAACTGATCAAGGTACGTCAAATTGACAATATTGATGAAAAGCAATCCTGCGGGAACATGCTGATTCACACTTTCGTCCAATAGAAAGCTGTGGCCAGACACTTATGCCACAACGATAAACGAAGATAAAAGGGTACTGGGAGAAAGGTTGGTGGGTATCATGAAATTTAAAGCGCTGGTTATGTCTTTTGTTTGGATGCTTCTGCTCACGGGCTGTACCACCACGCCGGGAGATGCAAATACGCCATTGCCAACAAGCCTTGGGCAAACTGAGAATCCCACCGAGGCAGTTCCGACAGAAACCAGCACAGCAGCAGCTGTAGCAACAGCGAATCCTACAGTGACAGCTACAGCAACGCCTAAAGCAACAGCTACTGCAAAACCTGCAGCAGCAAGTCATGTAATGAACTATAGCCAATATCTGAAAAAGACCTGGATCAGAAATACGGATTCTAACTTCCCTGTTGGCCTGTCTTTTATCATTTCGAATATAAAAGATGGGAAAATTCATGGAAAGCTAAGCATGGTGGGCAATGCCCCTGCTTACAATCAGGATACCGCGGAATTTGAGGGAACCGTAAATAATGATATTGCGGAAGGGCAGCTTGTGAATGATTCCAGGGGAAACAAGGGAACGCTAAAACTTGTATTCAAGCCTGATAACACGCTCGAGGCAACGATTGCATTAACCGGGAAATCATCAGATCCGGTCATGACGCTTCCCGAAGGAACGTTTGAATTTGTTCCGTATAATCTTAAAAACATAGATGGCTTTGAACTAATTGAAAATCAAACTTTTATGGCGGATCTAAATTCGTGGGGCAATGTCAAATTCGTGTCGGGGAAATTAACGGCAGGCAACCATATACCTGTAGTTTTTTATCTAACCAATGAAGTTGGAGATATTCTTTACAATTTCAATGCAGCGCTTCCCTATAGCGTGGATGTTCAAGCCGTTTCGTTTGAGGATGTGAACAGAGACGGTCTGAAGGATGTAATCATTATTGTTGCTGATAACTACGATGGTGCTTCTGGAGGACCTATAGCTGCCGTTTACTTGCAAAATGCTGATGGATCGTTCACAAATGACTATAAGCTGGATCAGGAAATAAATGATTCGGGAAATAATAAAGATATAGGTGCCATCACGAATTATCTTGCAAGTAAATTCTAGTCACCTTCTTGCGCAAGTTTACATAAATCATGAGGGTATCGCATCCTGAGAAGAATAAGCGATAGGCGGGTCGAAAAACTGCATTTTCCGGCCCGTCTTTTTGTTTCTATTTATACAGGGCCTATTGAATATATCAAGAAACTGGGCAGATTAACATATCGCTTGGCAAAAATCATTTTGCAGACACTGCATATAATATTGACCGATCGGTCTGTTTGTGCTATAGTATCAAAATAGACCAAGTGGTCTAAAATTTTTTGACAGTGAGGCGATAGCATGAAACGCGAGGAAAAGAATCTGCAAAGCAGGCAAAGAATACTGGAAGGTGCATTGAAAGAATTTTCTGCAAAAAGCTATGCGGAGGCCTCGCTTAACAACATCTGCAATGGCAACGACATTTCCAAGGGCATCATTTATCACTATTTTAAGGACAAAGACGATCTGTACTTATTATGTGTTAAGGAGTGCTTTGACGCACTGACTTTCTATTTGTCAGATGCGGTCAAAACGCTTCATGGGACAGTTGAGGAGCATCTGCAAGGATATTTCGACGCAAGGCTTCACTTTTTCCGCGAAAATCCGCTGTACCTAAACCTGTTTTGTAACGCCGTTAATAATCCGCCGATACATCTGCTTAAAGCCATCGGCGAGGTAAAAGGTGAATTCGATACGCTCAATGTTTCTGTTTTAACTGAGCTTCTTGAAGGTGTGTCTTTACGTCCCGGTGTAACTGTGCCGGAGGTCGTGGAGGTTTTTCGGTTCTACCAGGATTTCTTCAACGCCCATTATCTATCCATGCAACAGGGCGGCTCCGCCGAGAGCATTCTGCAGGATCACGAAGAAAGGTGCCACCGTCAGCTAAAATTGCTGTTATATGGTGCAATAGGATGCGCACAATGAACTGTGAAAAAAGCATGGCGAAAGAATCACTTTTATCGGATGTCAAACCATCAAAAGCTATCGTCAAGCTGGCTATACCCGCTACGATTGCGCTCTTAGCAAAAGCGGTATACAATATTGTTGATACTGCGTATATCGGATTGCTGGGTTCGGATACCGCGCTTGCGGCGGTAGGGGTTACGCTGCCACTATTGCTTATTTTTGTTTCTGTTGAAAACATCTTCGCAGCTGGTGCGGCTGTCCTGGCTGGCCGTCAGCTTGGTGCAAACGATAAAAAAGGCGCTAATACTACGATTTCCTCTATCGTGGTACTATCGTCGTTTATTGGAATTGCGCTGTGTGCCGGCGGCATACTTTTTATGGAACCGCTGATGCGCGCGTTCGGCGCATCCAGCGAAGTGCTGCCGCAGGCCAAGGATTATGCTTTCTGGATGTTCATTGCGGCGATATTTAACCTGCCCGCTCAAAGCCTCAACTCTGCCGCGAGAGCAGAATCATCGGTGAAGATATCATCTATCGCTGTAGTTGCCGGCGCGGCCCTCAACGTTATACTCGACCCGATATTCATGTTCAGTTGGGGCTTCAATATGGGTGTTGAGGGCGCATCGCTGGCGACGACTATCTCACAGTTTGTGACCTTCGCCATACTGATCTGGTTCTACTGGGGCGGCAAATCAATCATCAAGATAAAGCTTGCGTACATAAAGCTTAGCGGCAAGCTGCTCAAGACTGTAACACTCATTGGGATTCCTTCAGCAGTAATTCAAATATGTCTCGCTGTCGCCACCTCGCTCACAAATGTGATGGCGGCAACGCTGCCCGAAAGCGATCTTGTTATCGCAGCATATGGCGTTGTTCAGCGGCTTATTCTAATTGGATGTTATGTCATCATGGGGTTCATGCAGGGCTATCAGCCGGTTGCAGCTTTTTCATTTGGGGCAAAGAACGAGGAACGCTTTCACGAATCGGCACGGCTTGCAATACGTGCCACGCTTGTGCTATCCGTGCTGGTGGCGGTAATGTATATTGCGTTATCGCGCCCGCTCATTATGCTGTTCAATCAAAATCCATCAGTCATTGGCTATGGCATAAAGCTCCTCATCTCGCAGGTGGCGTTGTACCCGGCATTTGGCATGTGCTATATGATGACTATCACCTTCCAGACTATAGGCTCATCCCGGTATGGACTATTTTTATCGCTTATCAGGCAGGGAATATTTTATATACCATTTATTCTGCTGCTGCCGGGTTTGCTTGGTGTAAGTGGTATCTACTTTTCCCAGCCTGCTGCCGATGTATTGACGCTGATTGTTTGCATATTGTCGATCAAGCCTATGAAGAAGATTGCATCGAGAAACATGGCGTTATAGTGCTATTTGGCATAACGTACTGTAGAAGCGAGGGGAGCATTTATTTCACAAATCTCTTACCCGCTGTGCATGCATCATGGAGAAGGAAAAGGGAGAAGAAAAATGGAGATTGAGAAATACTTTGCATTCATTGAAGAATCGGAAAAACGAAAGTTGTTGTCTGTACGGCATGATCGAGCAGCGGGCGCAGGGAGGGCACAGCCGGGCACACCTGGCGCCTTGCGCTTTTGACTGTATCGTGTCCGGTGACTGCGCGGCTTGAATGTGTGGAAAGCGTTAATGATGAGCCTGATTCGTGATATCGGCAAAATTCATGAGGGCGACATTAGACAAGCAGGAAATGTGAGTAAAAGGGTACCAGGCTTAACAGTAAGGAGCAATCATTCATGAATTTTTACTTCGCGCCATTGGAGGGCTTGACCGGATACGTTTACAGAAACGCTCATCATGCTTTCTTTCCAAAGGGAGTAGCAAAATATTTCGCCCCGTTTATCGTGGCAAATCAAAGCGAAAGCTTTAAAACGCGTGATTTGAATGACATTTTGCCTGAGAACAACCAGAGTATTCATTTGGTTCCGCAGATATTAACCAATAACGCGGATGATTTCATTCATACCGCAAAGCGGATAAAGCAGCTGGGTTATGGTGAAATCAACTTGAATTTGGGCTGTCCGTCGGGAACGGTCGTATCTAAAAACAGAGGGTCCGGATTTCTACAAAAAAGAGCGGAGCTCGATTTGTTCTTGTATCAAATTTTCAGTCAGCCGGCCACAAAAATCTCCGTCAAAACGAGGATAGGCAAGGACAGTCCGGAAGAATTTGATGAGCTGATAGAAATATTCAATAAGTACCCAATAGAGGAATTGATCATACACCCCAGGGTTCAAAAGGACTACTATAAAAACACACCGAATATGACAGCATTTCAGATGGCCTTGGACCGGAGCAAAAATCCTGTTTGCTATAACGGCGACATATTTACACAAGAGGATTACGCAAAATTTTCAGCCGCATACCCGGGCGTGAGAACGGTTATGCTTGGCAGAGGGCTGCTAATGAATCCAGGCCTTGTACATGATCTTTTGTACAGTGTCAGGCTTGATAAGAACTTGCTGAAAGATTTACATGATCAAATATACGATGGCTATAAAAGAACACTCTTTGGGGAAAGAAACATATTGTACAAAATGAAAGAACTCTGGAGTTATATGATACTTGCGTTTTCCGATCATGCAAAACAATTAAAGCGAATCATAAAGTCGCAAAGTTTGCGCGCTTATGAGGAAGCTGTTGCCTGTTTATTCAACGAGCCGGTCATTTTAAAAGAAAATGAACTGACCTAAGTGCACGCTCCAGTATTAGGGTTGTATAATAAAGGTATCTATACTGGATGAAAATAAATTCGCACGGCCATAGGGGATAAACAAGAAGTCAAGGTAACTTTTCCGCCAGGAGGGCTTCGAAGGAAAGTTCACGACAGCGGGATGCCTGAACTTACATACTGGGAAAGCCTGTTTGACATTCATTTGATCCTTTCTCCAGTGCCAAGGTTCATGGAGAATTCCTGTATATTTACATAAGTTCTGACAGGGCTTATTTTATGTCAATCCTTGAGGCAAAATAACCTGGACTGATATTACCTTCAGCGCCTTTTTTTGCCTCTTTCCCATCCCTTGGCTTACGCTTTTTGCCATTTGGTATTTCTGTTCAGTATGGCCCCTATCATGACGGCGGATACAATGCCTATGATGCCGCCAAAAAGAAACGGCGTATCGGAGCCCAGCTTATCCCACAGGAATCCTGCGATCATGGAGGACAGCAGAAGTCCTATTCCCTGCAGCATGCCGTACAATCCAAGCACGGTACCCTTTAATCCTGCGGGCGCGCTTTCCACAATATACGCCCTCTCCGCGCCGCTTATAAAGGCGGTATATGCGCCATAGGCGATAAACAGTATCAAAATCGCGGTTCTGTCCGATAGATACGCAAAACCAAGGTAGACAAGCCCGTAAATCATGTATCCCGGTACCAGAACCTTGCTCCTTCCAATTCTGTCGGACAGCTTTCCAGACGGAATGGCCAGCACGGAGGCAGCAATGTTGAAAATCAGGTACAGCAAAATGACCTGGGATGCTGAAAAGCCTCTTTCCTGCGCTTTTAACAAAAGGAATGTGTTGGATGAGTTGCCAAGGCAGAAAACAAATATCGTTGCCAGATACATTTTCAGTTTTTTATCCAGTTTCAGCCCTTTCAGCGAAAGCTTTGCGTAGGATGTATCGCCGCTTTTGTCTTCCCTTACGGCAAAAATGATCAGTATGCCGATAACTGCGGGTATGATGGAGAACAGAAACGCCTTATGAAACCCAAAGTTGGTGGCAATGAATATGTAGGCCACCAGCGCGCCAAGGGATGAGCCGGCCATATCCAGCATCTTGTGCAGGCCGAATGATCCGCCAAGCTTCTTTTTCTCGCTGGACTGCGCGACCAGCGCGTCCCGCGGCGCTGTCCTGATGCCTTTTCCTGTGCGGTCGATGATCCTCGCAATCAATACGCCGGGCCAGGAGGAGGCCAGGAGCAAAACAAGCTTGTAGACGACGGAAGCTGAATATCCAGCAAAGGCAAGGTGCTTTTTGTTGTGGTATACATCTCCGATATAACCGGAGAACACCTTGAGAAGAGAAGCTATGCTTTCCGCAATTCCTTCTATCACCCCAACAATGGCAGGCGATGCCCCCAGCGTAGCAGTTAAAAAGAGCGGGACAAGGGGATAGACCATTTCGGTGCTCATGTCCACAAACATGCTCACAAGCCCAAGCAGTACAATATTGGATATGATTTTCTTCTTGTTCATTTTGAATCCCTACGCCTTTTCGTTGTATTCATATACCTTGTCACAGAATAACTCCAAAGACTCCGCGCATTGTATAAGCGTTGACTTTGCCTTTTCCGCAAGCGTAGAGTGCAAGGCATCCCTTGCCGCTATTTTTTCATACCATTGTTCCAGCTTGCGCAGCTCTTCCTCGTTTTCCTCAATTTCAGCAAACGTGAAATTCTTGCGGGCTATTTCTTTGTCGATCTCCTTGAAAAAATCTTCGCACTGCTCAAGCAGCTCTCCGTATTCCTCATCTCTTGCCGCGTTGAATTTTTCGATAATGGTTTTTTTGCCGTCATCTACCGCGCAAAACGATATAACAATCGCTTCGCCGCCGTTTTGCTGAACCTCTTTTTTGACATCACCCAGCAGGCAAAGATTTTCATCGCTTGACGGCAGGATCCACATGGATTGCTGGATGCTGACAGCACCCATCTTTTTCAGTTTCCTCCATATGGATACACGTGTCCTGGACGGTTCTCTTGGCAGCGTATAGCTGATGGCAATCCACTCGTTTTGATCCATCTGATCACCCCATGGTTATGTAATATTGGTTACATTTATTATAGCACGCCGTAATACCGGTTACAAGATGAACGCAGAGTTTGTGCGTGCCGCTAGCAGGAATTGAGCAAACCGGATAGAATTAACAATAGCCATAGGGGGGAAAAATAGATGAAAAATATTATCATTTACTATACATTTGGCGGTTCTACCAAGAAAGAGGCGGAGCGCCTTGCCGCGGAACTTCAGGTGCCTGTGTACAGGGTGAGGGAAGCACGCAACAGAAGTTTTATAGGTGCCTTTGTCCCGGGCGGCTATCAGGCGATGAGCCGCAAAAAGTCTGCGATCAGGCCCTTGGATATCCGCCTTGCGGACTATGACCGGATCATCATCGGAAGCCCAGTATGGGCTGGCTTTCCGGCGCCCGCCTTCAACGCGATTGTGGAACTTTTGCCAAAGGGCAAGGAAGTGGAAATATTCCTCTGTTCCGGCGGCGGGGAAACACCCAAAAGCGAACAAGGCACAAAAGTGCTGATCGAAAGGAAAGGCTGCACCCTGGTTTCTTACCGCGATGTAAAAACCGGTGTGATGCCCGGCAAAATGCAGGAGTAATACAGGCTTCCCTGCAGGAAGGCCGCTGTCTGCCATTTCTCATCGAACGTACGTCAGAAAGGGAGAACACAAAGGATGGAAGGGAGAAAGCTGCCCTACAGTGCGCAGACAAACTTTTCGGTGTTTGAAGATTCCATGGTAGAGATGACTTGGCAGGAAGTGCAGGATGGCGCTGACCGGGGCGCTGTGGTTTTGCTGCCCATCGGGATCGTGGAAGGTCATGGGCCGCATTTGGACCTGTCCGCGGATTTTTATCTGAGTTCGCTGAACTGTAGGTTTCTAAAGCAGGAGCTTGAGGAAAAGGGAATCGAGTCAATCATCGCGCCGCCTTTCTATTGGGGGATCAGCCAGGATGTGAAAAGGTATGCCGGAACTTTTTCCGTGCGCCCAGAAACCATGAAGGGATTGCTGACAGATATTTTTACATCACTGAAAAGCTGGGGCTTTAAAAGGGTATTTGTCCAAAATGCCCACGGCGATCCCATGCATATTGATATGATCAAAAGCGCAATCGCGCAGGCGAATGAAACGCCGGAGTTTATAGCCTACTTCCTGTGGGAACTGGATATTGAGGTTGCGCATAACATCACCTTTCCTACAATGCGGGAAGACAGGTTTGCGCCCGACTATCACGCCGGGGCCATTGAAACGGCCCAAATGGCTGCCTTCTTTCCAGAAAAGGTCCGTGCAGAAGTGGCAAAATCGCTTAAGCCCCAAAACAGCTTCCACCCGCTGGCCTATTGCGGTGATCCGGCCAGTTTTGAGTTGGAGCAACACATGGCGGAGTATGCGCAAGCCGATGCGAAGCTGGATGCTTTGAAAATCGAAGCGATCCTTTTGCGGGACGGAAAATAGAAAGATGGGCGGATTTGCTGTTTGTCATCTCTATAAAAATTCTCATGAGGTATCTGATGAATATCGAAATGTACCGGACCATTGAAAAGCATATGCTGAAATTCATGCGGGACAGCGCCCATGACAAGGAACATATCTACCGCGTGCTGTATGCAGCTTTGGACATAGCAAGCAAAGAGGAACATATTGACCTGGATGTTTTGATTGCGGCCTGCCTCCTGCACGATATCGGCAGGGAGGAGCAGGCAAAGAATCCTGAAATTTGCCATGCAGAAGCCGGAAGCAATATGGCGTATGATTTTCTGATAATGAAAGGCTGGGCGGTTGATAAGGCAAGCCATGTCCGGGATTGCGTCCTGTCCCACCGGTACAGAAACGATGATGTGCCCGGCAGCATGGAGGCGAAGATCCTCTTTGACGCGGACAAGATCGACGCGGCTGGAACAATGGGTATTGCAAGAACCTTGATTTACCAGGGGCAGGTTTCCGACCCCTTGTATACGGTGGATGACAAGGGGAATGTGTTGGATGGCGGATCAAATGAGCCGCCCTCATTCTTTCATGAATACAAGTTCAAGCTTGAAAAAGTATATGAAATGCTTTATACGAAAAGGGGAAGAGAAATCGCAAACAAACGAAGGGAGTCGGCGGCCGCGTTTTACAACAGCCTGCTTGCGGAAGCAAGGGAATGCTATAGTACAGGAAGGCTCAGCCTGGATTAAGCATTGTCGGGGAACGACGGGAATGAAAACCTGCCTTCCGAAATGAAGTAAACGTCATTTTTACCTTTCAATATGGTAATCCTTATTCGACTTAACGATCCTTATCTGCTTGCAGCGATAACGAAGCATATATTCATCCCCACCGCCCATTTATCTATGCGATCCGGATGCATATTTCTTATATGCTATATGTGTATTCATTTATTCATGTATATGCTATGGGATCATGGGCGGGAGGGTCTTTGAAAATGACGGATAGCCTCATAGTCAATGAAACATTCGAGAATATTCCCGACACCTTTTTTTCATTGGATAACCAGTGGCGGTTTGCTTACGCGAACAAAAAAGCGTGCGAGCTTGTGGGCCGCCCCCCGCAGAAACTAATTGGAAAAGTAATATGGGAGGAGTATCCTGTACTTTGCGGCACGGTAGTTTACGGTGCGTATCACAGGGCTGCAGAGACGGGCGTTGTTCAGCGTGCGGAAATGCAGGGGCCGGATGGTAGCACGTGGTACAGTATTCTGGTAGTCCCCATAGCCGGTGGTGTCCATGTATACGGGCAGGATATTACACGGCGCAAGCAGGCTGAAAAAGCATTGGTGCAAAATGAACAGCGGGAAGCTTATTTGTTAAAACTCAGCGATGCCATCCGGCCACTTACTGACCCGCTGGATATACAGGATGCAGCTGCCCGCGTGCTGGGTGAGCATCTTAACGCAGACAGAGCCTTTTATAGCGATATAGTATTGAAGGATGGTGTGGAATACTTTTATACACAGCGGATGTATCACGCTTGTTTCGATCCATTGCCCCTTGGTTTAGTCAGGGTGGATGAGATTGCGATATTACTCGACATGTGCCGCAAAGGGCAAATGATTGTAATCAATGATATTGCATCCGATCCACGGCTTAATGACCGGGAACGTGCGGGCTGCCATTCCATGCATCTGATGGCGGCAATCTGCGTTCCGCTGATCAAAAACGGAAGGTTTGTGGCATGCTTTATGGTTCATCAGTCCCATGCATGCTGCTGGACACCGCAAGGAATAAACCTTGTAGAGGAAACGGCAGAGCGAACCTGGGCGGCGGTGGAACGGGCAAGGACGATAGCCGCGCTTCGGGATAGCCAATCGGAGCTAACGGCCGAGCTGGACGGTGCGAAGCTTTTGCAAAGCGTCAGTCTTGAATTTTTCAATGAGGAAAACATACAGGCGCTGTATGATAAAATTGTGGACGCGGCTGCCGGAATTATGCATTCCCAGGCCGCCAGCCTGCAGATGTATTACCTGGAACGGGGCAACGGCGGCGAGCTCAAGCTGCTGGCCTACAAAGGCATCGAGCAGAAAACAGTGGATGCCTGGGAATGGGTTGACATTATGGCCAGTACACCCTGCGCTACAGCCTGGCGTACCGGCTGCCGCGTGCTTGTGCAGGACGTGGAAATGTGTGATTTCATGATGGGTACAAGCGTTGCGGCAGCTTATTTGCTGGCGGGCATTCATGCAACCCAAGCTACACCGCTTTATTCCCGCAGGGGGATACTGCTCGGCATGATTTGCACACATTGGCACAAGCCTTTTTGGCCTAATGAGCAGCAATTGCGTCTTTTGGATGTTCTGGCTCGCCTGGCTGCCGATGTGATTGAGCGCAAGCATGCGGAGACGGCATTGGTGGAAAGCAGGGAGCACACGCTTATCCTGAACAAGGAACTGGAGGAGGCAGACAGGAACAAGAATGAGTTTTTGAGCGCCTTAGGCCACGAGCTGCGCAATCCACTTGCCGCTATTTCTGTTGGGTTGCAATTGATCGATACTGCGCAGGATATGGAGGAGACAGGATATGCACTGGGAATCATGAAGCGGCAAATGAACCAGCTGTGCCGGTTGGTAGATGATTTACTGGATCTTACCAGGATAAAGTGCAACAAAATTCAATTGAAAAAGGAACTGGTGGAACTCAATGCACTTGTAACACTGACCGGGGAAGATATCCGGCAGCTCTTTGAAAAGAAAGGAATCAATCTATACATACAAATAGGTTATGAACCGCTTTACCTTTACGCCGATCCCGTGCGGCTAAAACAAATCATAGGCAACCTTCTGCACAACGCGCAAAAGTTTACGAATGAAGGCGGTGTAACGGAACTGTCGGTCTACCGGGAGGATAAGAACGCTGTCATTTGCGTAAGGGATAATGGGATCGGGATCAGGCAGGAGATGCTGTCCGCCGTATTTGATCCTTTTACCCAGGCTGACAATTCCCTGGATAGAAGCAACGGCGGCCTCGGTTTGGGGCTATCCATCGTTAGAAGCATCGCGCAGCTTCATGGCGGGTCAGCTACAGCATTTAGTGAGGGATTGGGGAAGGGCTCCAGCTTTTTGGTCCGTTTACCGCTTCATTGCGAGGAGGAAAATGGGGAGGAGTACCCCCGTCTGTGCAATGAGGAAGTATACCCGCTGAAGATATTGCTGATAGAAAACAACATGGACTACGCCGATTTACTGCGTTCCATGCTGGAAAAGGAGGGGCATCAATGTATCAGCGCACACGACGGTGTGCAAGGCATGGAAAAGGCCAAGGAGTTTGTGCCTGATGCCGTTTTATGCGATATCGGCCTTCCTGTCATGGATGGTTTTGAGGTCGCCCGGAGGATGAGAAGCGAGCCTTCCCTGGAGCGAGCGCTCTTGATTGCGCTTACAGGCTATGCGGCACAGCGGGATGTGCAGACCGCGCTGGAAGCGGGGTTCCATATGCATCTTTCCAAGCCCGCCGACATGGCCGCGATCAGAAATGCGCTTCGTGAAGCTTTGCTAAGAAGAGTGAATATATGCTGATAAAGGAGACAACGCCATGCAAACAACCCTTAAGCCCTGGATCAAACTCGGGGATGCATTAACGCAGGAGGATGCCGCGTTGATAGACAGGTTAGCGTCGGAATGCATCCGGACGGACGGCATAGCCCTGAAGCTGGAACTGGAGTATAAACTAAGCTCGGCTTTAAAAAGCGCTCCCCAAACGGTCTTTAAGGCCGTGAACGAGCTGATGTATTTTGACGGGGAAGCGCTGGTTGGCTATATAGGCATTGGTAACTTTGGCGCAGGTTCGCCCCCGGAACTTAACGGCATGGTGCATCCCAAGTACAGGCATCGGGGCGTGTTTCAAATGCTGAGTCAGCTGGCCATAGGGGAATGCAAACGCCAAAAAATAGAAAGCATTCTTTTGCTTTGTGACAGGCAGTCTGATGACGGACAAAGGTTCATTGAAAAAGCGGGCGCACGCTACCATCATTCAGAATTTGAAATGTACCTTCGCAAGGAATCATCGGGCCGGCGGGAAGGTTCCGCAGCGGAGCTCTCCTTTAGGAAAGCCACCAATCAGGATGCTCGGGAGGTGGCAAGGCATAATGCCATTTATTTTGGGGAGGAGCGCAATGAAGAATACCGGCCCTCGCAGGAGGATGGGATGAAGGAAGCCGGGCTCCTTTTGCCGGAAGAGGAAGAGCAAAAGGGCATGACAATCTATTTCGCGGAGCTTAACGGACAAGTTGTCGGCAAAGTGCATCTGCAATTGATCGCCGGGGTTGGTGGCATCTATGGCCTGGGTGTGCTGCCTGAGTTTCGGGGCAAGGGATTCGGCCGGGCGGTTTTGCTGGGCGCGGTTGAAAAACTGAAGGTAGCCGGTGCGAAGGAAATCATGCTCCAGGTCGCAACCGGAAACGCCAACGCACTGCACCTGTATGAATCCTGCGGGTTTGTAACGACTTCCACCATGGATTATTTTAAGCTGACGTTGTGAAAATGGTTGACAAAGACAACTGGCGGAACGGACCTATGAATTGCCTGCATCTTGATTTGCATGAATGGAGGATAAAAACAATGGACCAGCTTCAAACTTTGATGGATATTCTTTTACAGCGCCGCAGCATCCGGGTATATGACGCGAAAAGGCCCGTGGAGCGGGAGAAGATGGATATCATGCTGCAGGCTGCCATGGCGGCGCCATCTGCCTGCAATTTGCAGCCCTGGGAGTTCATCGTCATCGACAGGCCCGAAAGACTGAAGCAGTTGAAGGCATGCATAGGCGAAGGCAACGGGAGACACTACAACGCCCCCGCCGCTTTTGTGGTATGCGCCAACACAAGCTATATCCCCTGGGGTGGTAACGCCGAGGCGGACACCAGCGCGGCCATTGAGAACATGCTGCTGGCAGCCACGGCCCTGGGGCTGGGCACGGTATGGCTGGGCGACATCGACAGGGACAAGATCCGCGCACTGCTGGACATACCGGATCATGTGTCGGTAAACAACGTAGTACTGTTTGGTTATCCGGCCGAGGCGAAGGCCTCCCGCACGCAATATAACGAGGAAGCAATCTACTGGGACAAGTATGACCCCAAGCGGGAGCATAAGGAAAGGACCATAGCGCTTAGATTTAAACCGTAATCGTAAGATAGACACGCATAAGATAAATCTCTTCCAATGATAAAAATGTACGTGTGTATGTCATCCTATGAAAGCTTCCAGGTTAACTTCCGGGAGCTTTTTTTGCGTGCTTCATAGCTCCTTATAAACCTATCAGCAAAGTGTCAGAATAATGGCCAAGATGGGAGGGAAAGCTCATGACTCAGCCATTTTGGACCCATACGATCTGGTACATTCTTTTGGGGGTTACTACCATTGCAGAATTGGCATACGTTTTTATAAAAGCGGACAACCGTAAGTTGATGTTTGCTTTGTTCCTTACGTTTTCCGGGATTGCTTATTTTATTGAGATACAAGTATTGCTTGTATTGAAGGGGTATGAATACTTTCCCATGATCGCGGACCGAATATCCCAAGTGGACGACAATATTCTGGGCAATATGTTTTCACAATTTTCGGTTGCCGCAACGGCCCTGCTCATCTCACACCTTAAGCTGAAGAAGTATTGGTATTTCTTATGCGCGCTCATTTATGGCGGCATTGAAGAACTGTTTTTATATCTTGGGATATACAAACATTACTGGTATAAAACGTGGATGACAATCGTTGGCTTTACCATTCTTTTGTGGCTGTTGAACATCCTCTACCGTAAGGCTTTCAGGAATCCTGGCCGGATTTACAAGTATGCATGTGCTTTTTTTGCGGTATATACGCTGTTTGTACATGCCATATCACTGCCACTCAGATTGATTGAACCTCCGCCGTTCAAATCGCTGCTGCCGGATGAGGATGTAAGCGTCGCGGTCAATGTTGCTGCCAATTTCCTTCCGCTGTCCATCAGCATTATGACCGCTTACTACAAAAGGCTGAAATGGCCGATTCACGCGGTGATCATAGCGGTGCTGTACGCTGCTTACTGTTTTGCGTATACGATAGGGTATATCATCTATAATGGCATGTTTGCACTGTTTGCGTTTGCTACCCTCCAGATATTTGGGATGTATCTATTCGTGCACATTGTGGACCGGCTGTATCGTTTTCCCAAAGAAAAGAGCTTGCAGAGGATATAATGGCTTATTCTGTTTGTGTGCAATGATCCATTTGAAATCGCTGCTCACTCTGCGGTATAATATTCATACACATGCTGTGACCGTTTTTGTAGAATACAGAAGGAGATGGATTATACCCCATGATTCAAATGAAATTGTTTTCTCCTGTCTTTCCCCTGCTTACCTATACTCCCTTGCAATATATGCTTAGGGCTATGGAGGCAGGGACCGCCCCCGCCGCATGCTATGCGGACCGGGAGGAGGACCCGTCTGTATGCGTCATCCGCGAGGGACACAGCCTGTTTGTGGGCGGGGATGCTTTGAGCCCTGCGGCGAATGAGGCAATGGATTTTTTGAAAAGCAGACTCCTCACGCCGGAATTAAGGCGTGAGCTTCATGCTGTGAAAATCGTCTTTCCGAACAGCGCCTGGAAAGAAAAGCTGACAAGCGCTTTTTCCGATGCTTCCGTCCATGAATATTTTCGCTGCGTGTTCCGTCATCCCGCACCGGGCAGCGTTTCCGCGATCCCGGAGCCGCATATTCAGTTCATCACGGCGGATACTTTGAAGCTTGATAACTTTTCCATGATATGCGATGAGGTGGAAAGCACGCTGGGCAGTTTTGAAAAGTTCTTGTCAGATGGCTTTGGCTATACGTTGGTGATAGAAACCAAAGTGTGTGGATTTTGTACCGCGGAGTACTTGAGCGAAAGGGAATGCGCCATCGGCATCGAAGTGCTTCAGGAGTATCAAAAGAAGGGTTATGCCACCCAAATGACGGCTTGCTTTCTTCATGAATGCTCAAAAAGAGGGCTTACGCCTTACTGGGAATGCTGGGGGAACAATGTACCCTCTATCAAGACGGCGGAGCATGCGGGATTCTTAAAGCTGGCGGATTACCCGGTGCTGCTTGTGGATTTTCATAAGGCCTTAAGTGAAAGGCAGTGATGAAATGGCTTACAAGGCGGTTTTCTTTGACAGGGACGGCACGCTGACCTATAGTGATCCCAAGGTGAAAGAGCAGATAGATAACCTGATCATCAGCTGGGGCGGCAAGCCTTTTCCCATTGTCTATGATAAAATGATCGAACTGTTCGAAACGGCGGCGAGGGCAAAAAGCCCTGGTACAGGAATGTGGATGATGAGATCGCGTTTTTCAAGCGATACTACGCGCTTATGCTCAAGGAGTTTGGCTTAAGCGACCATCTTCCGGATCGGGCGGATCAAATTCATCAAATGACATGGCTGAAAAGCAAGGCAGTGTATCCCGAGGTTTTGGAGGTGCTTTCGTATTTTCAATCCCGCGGCTACAGGATGGGCGTGATCAGCGATACGTCGCCATCCCTTCAGCTGACTCTGGAAGCGGTGGGGCTGGCCAAATACTTTACTTCCTTCACCGCCAGTTCCCTGGTGGGGGCCGGTAAGCCCAGCCCCGTCATATTCAACGCCGCGCTGAATGCGCAGAACGTGACGGCTGAAGAAAGCCTGTATGTGGACGATTACGATATGGAGGCCGACGGCGCCAGGGAGCAGGGCTTTACATCCTTTTTGATCGACAGGCACAATCAGCACAAAGGCCCGTGGGTGATAAGGAGTCTTAAGGAAATGGTGGATTTTGCGCAGCGTAGGGTTTGATCAAAACTTTATGGTGATGTTTGGATTGCTTCCGAATGTTTGAATCTGCCTGTTCAGCGCGTTTTGCACGTTTTTGAGCCCCGCGCCCCAAAGCCCTTTCAATTCGGGATAGGGCACAAAACCCAATGCCTCAAGTGCCCTTTGGCCGTGAACGCTTACCGCATCGGCCCAGATTTGCCCGATCCCTTCATGCAATTGAAGCCAGTGTTTTAGGCCCAGGTACAAATAGCGCCTGTATCCCTTGCCCCTGTATTCAGGATTGACAATGATGTTGTGAAGGTAGCCGTCACAAGGTTCTGCAATTTCAGCTAGCAGGTGTTTCCGTTCTTCAACCGCAAAGATGGTTTGCTGACGTTTTATTGCCAATGGCACCAGGTCCTTATGGATTCCGTAAATGGATAGATAGCCTACGAGCTTTTCGTCTTCCGTAAGTAGGATCAGGCTGTCTTTTATCAGGCCGTATATCATAAATGCCCGGTCCCAGGTCATCTGGTCGTCGGGCGGGTAAGCGTCATGATCCATATTGGTAATCGTTTCGATCAGTTCCCTGGAGATTTCCTTAGTGATTTCAAGGGATAGCGCCACTGTTCATCCTCCGTTCCAAGGCATAAAGCGAACGCATCTATCATAATCCGGCAAGCCGTATGTTGTCAAAGGGAAACAAACCGTCTTTTCAATCAATCTTCCGTATGGTATGCTGAGTTTAAATCGGGAAATTACGCTGACATAAGAAGAGGGAGGCATGCTCTTTGACCGTTTTTGAATCTGCATGCAAGCTTTTTAAGGAGCAAATGGGCCGCGACGTGGCGGTATCCCTGGCTACATGCGTGGATAACGACGTAACCGTCCGCACGGTGGATGGATACTACAAGGATGGGGCTATTTATGTGCTTACCCATGTGTCCTCCCGCAAAATGCGCGACATAGCCAAAAATCCCAAGGTGGCGGTTTGCAGGCAACTGATGCAGGCGACCGGCATCGGAAGAAACCTGGGCAATCCAAAAGAGGATTGGAACAGGCAGCTTACCCCGGAACTGAAGCGGGTATTTTCCCTGTTCTATGACCGCCACGTCAATGAGGCGGATCCCGGTACATGCATCCTGAAAATTGTGCTGCTCCGCGCGGTGGTATTCGGCAGCGACTGCAAGTATGTGGTGGATTTTTCGGAGCACAGCGCCGTAAAGCATCCTTTCCATAACGATATCGTGGACCCTGATACGTTTAAGAAGCCAGCAGGAAAAGAAGGATGATGAATGCTGACATTAAACAAACCTGAAAGGTTAAAAAGGGGCGACCGGATAGCTACGGTAAGCCTCTCCTGGGGCGGTGCGGGGGATAGGGAGTTGCGCTGGCGGTATGAGCTGGGAAAGCGGCGCCTTCAGGAACAGTTTGGTCTTGCCGTGAAGGAAATGCCCAACACCTTAAAGGGATCGGACTATGTGTACCAGCATCCTGAAGCCAGGGCGGCGGATTTGATGCAGGCCTTTTCAGACACCTCCATCCGGGCTGTTTTTTCTTGCATCGGTGGGGATGACAGCATACGCATACTGCCCTATATCGATTTTGAGGTGATACGGCGCAACCCAAAGATCTTCATAGGGTATTCCGATACAACAATCACCCATTTCATGTGTCTTAAGGCGGGATTGGCCAGTATATACGGCCCGTCGGTACTGGCTGAATTTGCGGAGAATATCAAGATTTTCGATTATACTTCCCATTGCCTTCACAAGACGCTGTTTCATGCCGAGCCCCCGGGGGAGATCCCTGCCGCCGGGGAATGGACCGGGGAACGGCTGGAATGGATTGAAGGCAATGCAAACACCGCCAAAGAAATGAAAATGAATACAGGCTATGAATTCCTGCAAGGGGAAGGCGAGGTTGTTGGTCCTCTGATCGGTGGTTGTATCGAAGTGATGGAAATGATGAAAGGTACCTTATTATGGCCGGAAACCCATCAGTTTGATCGAGCCATT
Source organism: Bacillota bacterium (assembly GCA_023416585.1). Taxonomy (GTDB): domain Bacteria; phylum Bacillota; class Clostridia; order Christensenellales; family Aristaeellaceae; genus JAEWAH01. The sequence goes on along the minus strand of JAEZHM010000048.1, from coordinate 42,064 downwards.
TTGTTTTTTGAAACCTCGGAAGATATGCCTGAACCGGCTTTTGTGGAGTACTGGCTTAGAAATTATGGCAGTCAGGGTATTTTGCAAAAGGCCGCCGCCATTTTATGGGGCAAGCCGTACCAAGGGAAATATTATGCGGAGTATCAAAAGGCTATTTTGAAGGTATTGTCTGAATTGGGACTATGCCGTATGCCTGTCGTCTATAACATGACCTTTGGCCATAACCAACCTATGATGTGCTTGCCCTACGGCGCATTGGCAAAGGTAGACTGCCAGGCGAGGACTTTTTCTATTTTGGAATCGGGTGTTCGTTAGTTAGAATCAAAAAAATTGGCGCAAAAAATATAAGCAAACTCCGCACGCTGTCATCCTGAAGAGCGGAGCGATGAAGGATCTTGGCTTGGCGTGAAAAACAAGATCCTTCACGCAGTGAGGGATGACAATGTGCGGGGCTTGATTCACTTTCAGAGTTCATGCTTTGTAGAGTCTTTACTGTTTCATCATTGATGCGACTTGGTAAATCCACGCGATGTGCTGATGTGATATAAGCATGCAAGGTGTGTATTCACTTATTCCTTACGGCATAAATGTCGATGACTGTTTGCCAGGTTGATCCCCCGTCAACCGTTTTGATGTTTCGCCAATGAAAGGAATCGGGCCGGATTTCGGAGAAGACCCACTTGGTCATGCCGTGCTTAAGTTCCGTCAATACAATCTCATCGCCTTCCCTTTGGGCGGTGAGCCTTATTGCTTCTCCAGTACAGCCGTAGAACACATCCCAGTTCTTTGCCTCAGGATTGTAAACGCGAAGGGTGGCGCCATACTCCGCATCCGGCTGGGGGTCCTTTGCGTTTTCCTCACGGGAGGGGACGATGAATATGTCCTGTATGGCCGTGCCCGCAAGCACGCGGGAGAAAATCCACTCGCCCTTGTATTGTTTTCCCTGATGCTTGCCCATGCGCCCGAACCATTCAATATCCCATGCTCCTGTAAGCGGCCCCCAAAAGTCATATTCCACGGGGATGATCGAACTTCTTTCCTGGCTTACCAAAGCTTCGCAGAATGCATCCATAGTTTGACCTCCTATTCCGCATAAAGCGTAGCACAGCCTATACGACACCTATATGTCATAATTGGAAAGAAATTTTTGCGCAGTCTCGATCAGCGTGTTTCTGTATCCCTCGGGCGAGAGTATCTTCACACTGCCGCCAAGGCTTAAAAGCAATGCCTGCCACAGCCGCTCATTGGGCGGTACGTGCAGATGCATGAGATAGTGGCCGTCGGGCAGAAGTTCCTTTTTCTCCTCGGGGAAGTATTCCTCCAGCGCGAGTATATCCCTTTGGTGGCACCACACTTCGATGTCTTCGCAGGTTTGCAGGTATTTAAGTTCCTGCGCTTCCAACAAGTCTTTCACATCCTTGGGCGGGGTGAAGGCGGTCTTCGTCATGACAAGGCCGTCCATTCTTGCCACCTTGAAGGTCCGGTAATCCTTTTTCCCAACATCATAGGCGAAAAGGTACCAGGCGTACCATTTGAAACGCAGCGCCAGGGGCTGTGCCCTGCGGTCAGACAGCAAGCCGTGTACGTTGCGGTATGTGAAGGTAATTTCCTGGAAGGTTGACACCGCCTGTTCCAGTACACTGTTGTTCAGTTGCACCCGGCTGTCCTCCCTGGTAACGCCGTAATCCAAATAGACGCTGGGGGCAGAAGCATCGGAAAGGGCCAGGTATTTATTTAAAATGTCTTCCAACGGGCCGCTTTTATAGCTGGTGCTCAGGCTTTTTAAAGCCATGATGATGATGCTGAAGTCTTCCTTTTTTACGAACTGGTTTTGAAGCTTATATTCGGGCAGCAGCGAATAGCCACCCTGGCTGCCTAAATTAGCGGTAAGGGGGATGCCGGCCAGGGAGATGCTGTCCATATCCCGCTGGATGGTGCGTACAGAAACTTTAAACCGTCCGGCCAGCTGCTTTGCCGTAATAGATTTGTTATTCAAAAGGCAGATGACGATCTGCAGCAAGCGGTCAATTTTCAATGTCTAGTCCTCCCGCTGGGCCATTTCCCATATGGAAAGAAAAGCGTCGCAAAAGCGTACGCTGTCAATACCCCGGTTATTGAACTGATTGATCAGGTCATGGATTTGTTTGTCATGAGCAAAGAAGCCCACATCCTCCCGGCCAAACACCAGCATACCGGCAATGGCGCGGTAGGCGTTGATTTCCTCCGCGCTGATGGTCCATTGATCCGCCTGCCATTGGGCCAAAGAATCCTGTTTTTCAAGAATCTGCTCGGTAAGCTGCTTTTTTTCTTCCGGGGCGCATGTGGCCAATTGCTCCTTGAGCTTCTGAATATCCTGCTCAAGACTAGCCATCGCTTCCTCGCTTTTCTTGCTTTTCACCGGATCATTTTCATCGGGGCACATGGATATGCGCGCCGTATCGTTTAGATTTTGCGCGTAAAAGGTAAGAAACCGTTTAGCCTCTTCCTGGTTGTTAGAGGCGGGGTTGACAATCATCGCACACAGGGAGGCGGCAATAATTTTTTCGCCCCCTTCGTTTATGGCAAGGGGAAGGGCTGCAAACCCATCTGTCATAGAATAACCTTCCCCCGGCAGCGACCAATACCTGCTGCAAAACAGTGTGGGCGACTCCATCAAACGGTCTTGGGTGTCCGCCTGATCCAATAGGGGGGCGATCGCTTCCCATTTTGCCATCAGGCTGCGGAAAAGCTCGGGATTAAAATCCATGCCTGGGCTTTTCGCGGTGACGGCGGAAAGATAGGTATTCATAAGGTATTGCAACACCGCTTCGGATGTGCCGCCGAGCGGTGCGTACATCAATACGGCATCGTCCCTTGGAGCCAGCGATTGCAGTTGATTAAGCAGCTCAAACATGGTCTTGGGCACCGGAAGGTTCATATCCGCAAACAATGCGAGGTTATACCCCAGCGTGCTGTAATTGACGCTGACGGGCAAACCGTACAGCTTGCCATCCCTCGTCACCTGATCCGCCATGCGTGGGTACATGGCAGAAACTGCGCCTGTCAGAGATTGTTCATTTGACAAATCCAATGCAAAGCCTTTTTCCAGCATGGCGTCGTAGATAGGCAATCCCGTTGGCATAACAAAGATATCCACATCCCCTGTGCGCAATACAAGCTGCAGCGCCAATATATCCGTAGCCATCAGGTTCATATTCACATACACCACAGGTGTGCCGGGATTAGCCTTTCGGAAGGCGGCTACCGTTTCCTCCGAAAGGTCATCGCCTGCGATGTGCAGGGGCTTGACGTTTTTTAAGGATGCCAGGTCACAAACAAGAACCGTATCATTTGGAACCATCGCCACATACGTATTTTCGTCCGGCAAAACGGCCCGGACAACATTGCTTTGCATGTTGATGTTCAGATACCCGCCTTCAGTGAAAGGCGCTCCGTTTTTGGATGTATATACAGCCCCATTGCCCGTGATGGCGATGATTCCGCTTTCCTTATCATAGGAAAGGCCAGCCAGGTCTCCTTCAGGTGTATCCAGCAGCTTTTGCGCCCGCAGTGTATTTACATCGCAGACGCTAATTACGCTGCCCACCCCAAAGGGCTGCATATAAACCAGTATCATCCCAGCCTCGTAATTGCAGATGTCCCAGGCATCTGTAATCTTGTCGGGCAGCATGGCCCCGCTTTCCTTGTCAAAGAAAAAGACACTGTAGAAGGAGGCTGATTCGTTATCCTCAGCGAGCAGGCAGATGCGGCCGCCGGTCACTACCCCCTGCATGATCGAATACCTTTTATCCGCCATAGCAGACCAGTCGAGCTGTTGAACCTGTTCGTATTGAAGTCCGCTTTCGGTTTCAGTAAATCTGAATACCTTGCCGGTGGCTGTCTCAACAGCCAGAAAATCATCATCCCCTGAAAGAAAGAGTAGGCTATAAGGAAGGCCGCTTGCTTTAAGGGAAGGCTGCCCGGCAGCATCCAGCGCGTACAGCTCTTTTACATCTGTATAAACGTATGCCGTTCCCCCGATCTGAGCCAGGAACCGGGGCTCTTTGCCGGTAGCGGCCGGAGAAATCACTTCCTGGGCAAAGGCGGGGAAGGATGTGACTAGAAAGAGAGCAAGCAGGAGAAGAAAGGAAGATATGTATCTCTTCATATTTTGTTGACCTTTCTTTGGTGTGGGCAGTGAACAATGCTATGCTGCACTTACATGGTCGTGCATGGAAGGAATTCCATAAATTTGAATACATATTTATTATAAAGGGAGCTTCACTATTGAGCAAGATGTGGGAATGTAAATTTGACATTGGTGGTCCTTATGATAGAATTTGGGCCGGCTTGCAGCATCCCGGCTTCTTGATCAGGAAAGCAATGAAAAAAGCCCCCTGAGGGGGCAGAAATGAAGTATAAGCCTTTAGTTGATGGAATCCATACCGCCTTACTTCAGCGCGGTGAACATCCAGTTGATACCGAACCTGTCCTTCAGGGAGCCGTGAAGCTTCGCAAAAAACGAGGGAGTAAGCTCCATGTACACTTCGCCGCCTTGCTTTAAGTTATCCCAGGCTTTCTTGACGGCGGCCTCGTCCTTGGTCGTGATAGTAACGTACATATTGTCGCCGCTTGCTGAGGCAACGGAACTGTCGGCGCACATCAGTTCGGCGCCTTCCATGCTGATCCTGGCGTGCAGAACGAGGTTTTTGTCTTGATCGGCAACAGGGAATGCGGGATTGGGGGGCATGTCGCTGTACTTTTGCATTTCGCTGATAATGGCGCCAAAGGCCTGTTCGTAAGTTTTGAGCGCCTCCTCGCAATTCCGATTGAACATCAAGTAATGACCTAGCATGATAAACTTCCTTTCAGCATGTATTAAAGCTCAAATGGTTGGCGTTATGTACATTTTAAGTCATTCGCCTGTCGGTATTCATTATGCCCGATTTTAAACTACAGGGCAATATTTTTGGCGGGGCGCGGAAGGGATCAGTTTGCATTCATATCCATTAAATTGCAGGAAATGCTTCTGTTCCTCACTGAAAAAGTTGACATCTCTTCTGCTCTTATAGTAAAATAACAAATTGGCTTCCACTCTGCCTTTGGAGGTAAAACAATGTTCTCTACCCCCGATTCCACAGAATTTCAAGCGACGCTGCACGAGCAAGTGAACAAGCGCCGCACATTTGCAATCATCAGCCATCCGGACGCGGGCAAGACCACGCTTACGGAAAAGCTGTTGCTCTATGGCGGCGCCATCCGCCAGGCCGGCAGCGTGAAGGCACGCAAGGCTGAGCGCCACGCCACATCCGACTGGATGGAAATCGAGAAGCAGCGCGGTATCTCCGTCACCTCAAGCGCCATGCAGTTTGAGTTTGACGGCTTCCGTATCAATATACTGGATACGCCGGGCCATCAGGATTTCAGTGAGGATACCTACCGCGTTTTGGTGGCGGCCGATGCGGCTGTCATGCTTATTGACGCGGCCAAGGGCGTGGAAGAGCAGACCATCAAGCTGTTCAAGGTCTGCCGGCTTCGCAATATACCCATCTTCACGTTCGTGAATAAGATGGACCGTGCCGCCAAGGACCCGTTTGCTTTGATGGAGGAGCTGGAACAGGTGCTGGGCATCCGCTCCTGCCCCATCAATTGGCCCATCGGCGTGGACGGCGATTTCCAGGGCGTGTACCACCGGGACAGCGAAATCATTGAGCTGTACACCGGCGGTGATCACGGCAAAAATAAGGTTGAAAAGACGGATATCGCGATAGACGATCCCTCTCTTAACACCATTTTGCAATCACATTATATCAAGCGTCTGAAGGATGAAATAGAGCTGCTGGACGTGGCGGGGGATACGTTTGATCTTGAATCCGTCCGACAGGGGCAATTGACGCCGCTGTTCTTTGGTTCGGCCATCACCAACTTTGGCGTGGAGCCGTTTTTAAAGCGCTTTTTGAAGTTCACGCCGCCGCCCTTATCCCGCAAAAGCGACCAGGGCGTCATTCAGCCGGAAGACCCGCAGTTTTCGGGCTTCATTTTCAAGATTCAGGCTAACATGAACCCCGCCCACCGGGACAGGCTGGCGTTTTTGCGGGTGGTCAGCGGTGCGTTTGAAAAGGGCATGACGGTGTGGCACAGCGGCACCGACAAGGATATACAGCTGAAACAGCCCCAGCAGTTCATGGCCGACGAGCGGGAAGCGGTAGAGGAGGCCTGGGCCGGCGACATTATCGGCCTGTTCGACCCTGGATTATTTGGGTTGGGGGATACGCTGGCAATCGGCCGCAAGCTTCGCTATGAAGACATTCCCGTGTTCGCGCCCGAGCATTTTGCCAGGGTTAGGCCACTAGACAGCATGAAGCGCAAGCAGTTTGTAAAGGGCATCACGCAGCTAAGCCAGGAGGGGGCCATTCAAACCTTCCTGCGCACGGAAACGGGCCGGGAAGAATTTCTGGTGGGCGTAGTGGGCGTCCTGCAGTTCGACGTGCTGGCCTATAGGCTAAAGGGCGAATACGGCGCGGAGATCCTGATGGATAACCTGCCTTACCGCTTTGTGCGGTGGGTGACGCAAACGCCAAAGCCTGTGGATGAGCTGAAGCTCACCTCCACCAGCGGCCGAGCCAAGGACAGCCAGCAGCGCGATGTGCTGCTGTTTGAAAATGAGTGGTCCATCCGCCTGGCAATGGAAAACAATCCGGGCTTGCAGTTGGCCGAGACTGCCGCAAGGCATGCGCAAGAGTAACCCACTGCCGGCCGCGAATTTGCGGAAGGCCGTAGGTTCAAAGGATCACGCGCAGCGCTGTAGGGCGGGGGCTTGCTCCCGCCGTATGTGGCGGTGTCATAAAGCCGGGAAACGCGGCGGGAGAAAGCTCCCGCCCTGCGCCTCGTTTCCCTTGTCACATTCTATGGAATGCGGCGGGGAAAAGCCGTGCTTTCCAAACATCATTCAAGCCGCTTTAGAACAATAACCGCCGCCCGTCCTGCGGGCAATTAAGGAAGGATATATATATGACCCGGGAAGACATCCGCAATATAGCTATTATCGCCCACGTAGACCATGGCAAGACCACCCTGGTGGATCAGATGCTCAAGCAGGGCGGCGTATACCGCGAGAACCAGCAGGTCGTAGACCGGGTCATGGACTCCAATGACCTGGAGCGGGAACGCGGCATCACAATCCTGAGCAAGAATACCGCCGTGCACTACGGCACAACCCGTATCAACATTGTGGACACACCTGGCCACGCCGACTTTTCCGGTGAGGTGGAGCGCGTTCTTAAAATGGTGGACGGCGTTCTGCTGCTGATCGACAGCTTTGAGGGGCCTATGCCCCAGACGCGCTTTGTTTTGAAAAAGGCGCTGGAGCTGCAGCTGAAAGTCCTCATCGTCATCAACAAGGTGGACAGGCCCGACGCCCGCTGCGAGGAAGTGGTGGGGGAGATCCTGGACCTTTTAATCGATCTTAACGCCGACGAAAGCACCCTGGAGCATCCCATCCTGTACGTTTCGGCCCGCAAGGGTACAGCAACGCTGGATATGAGCGTGCCGGAGGAAACCTTAAAGCCCCTGTTTGATGCTATCCTGCAATATATCCCAGCGCCGGAAGGCGAAATGGATGGCCCCGCCCAGGTGCTGATATCCACCATCGACTACAACGAATATGTGGGCCGCATCGGAGTAGGCCGCATCCAGCGGGGCACGCTGAAGGAGGGCATGACCGTCGTTCATACCAACATGGAGACGGGCGTTACAAGCCTGCCCTGGCGCCTTGCAGGCTTGTTCCGCTATGACGGCTTAAAGCGCGTGCCGGCCCAGGAAGTCGCCATGGGTGATATCGTGGCCCTCACCGGCATGGAGGATTTGTCCATCGGCGATACGGTGTGCGACCCTGCCCAGGTGGAAGCGCTGCCCTTTGTGCGCATCAGCGAACCTACGGTGAAGATGAGCTTTTCCGTCAACGACAGCCCCTTTGCCGGCCGGGAAGGCCAATATGTAACCAGCCGCCATCTGCGCGCGCGGCTGTACAAGGAACTGCAGACAGACGTGTCCCTGCGCGTAACCGACACCGAAAGCCCGGACACCTTTGAGGTTTGCGGCCGGGGCGAATTGCACCTTTCCATCCTGATTGAGACCATGCGCCGCCAGGGCTATGAGTTCCAGGTAAGTAAGCCCGAAGTGCTCTATAGGGAAATTGACGGCGAAACATACGAACCTGTGGAGCGGATGGTAGCCGACGTGCCCCAAGCCTATGCCGGCGCGGTGATCGAAAAGATCGGCCGGCGCAGGGGCATTCTTGCCTCCATGGGCGGCGGCGATCGGGTGCGGCTGGAATTCCTGGTCCCTTCCCGTGGATTGTTCGGCTACCGTTCTGAATTTTTGACCGATACCCGCGGCGAGGGCATTATGTCCGCCGTGTTCGATGGCTATGAGCCCTTTAAAGGCGACATTCCCCACCGCAATGTGGGCGCGCTGGTGTGCTTTGAAACCGGTGAATCAACCTCCTACGGCCTGTTCTATATCCAGGACCGGGGGACGCTGTTTTTAGGCGCCGGGATACCCGTGTACGCCGGCATGATCTGCGGCCAGAACGCCCGGCCAGGCGACCTGGTAGTGAATGTCTGCAAGAAAAAGCATGCGACCAATATACGCAACTCCTCCTCTGCCGAGGAAAGTTTGCGCCTGATCGCCGTGCATCCCCTCACGCTGGAGGAATGCCTGGAGTTTATAGATGATGACGAGCTGTTGGAGATCACGCCCAAATCTTTGCGTATGCGCAAGCGGCAGCTGAGCCATGACCTGCGCATGAAGGCCAACAGGAAGTGACCAGGGCAGGGGACGCTGTCCCCTGCACCCCTGCCAAAGGGATGACATCCCTTTGGAATCCCCTTTTTGTATAACAAAGCGCCCTGCCTTCGCCATGGATAATGGAAAGGCAGGGCATTTTGATTCAGGTGATGCGAAGGCTGCATGGATGGGGAAGGCCCACAATAGGCCGAAGGCAATTGCTCATGCTGCCATTCTTTGGCTTTATATTACCAAAAAAAGAAGTCGTCATTGTTTTTGCGGTTGTAATAAATTTCTTCCACAATGCCATCCGATATCTGTACTCTGACTGAATACCGGCTCCCGTCTTCCAGACTGACAAGAATGGGCATGGTAGGCTCATAATGAATATGTTCATCACTGGATGTAGTAGTACTCACTATTGTTGTTTCTGCCGATATTACCTTGGCGTTTGTTACTTTTTCTACTATCGCCTTTGCGATAACAATAAGCTCTGAATCGGACAGGGTTTTTGTTTTTTGTTCCTTTTTGGCTGGCGCATTGACCTCATTGACCGTCTGAAACCATGTGCATTGATCTATAGATATATAGCTGCCTGTCACCGGATCCATAATGGCATAAAAGGAGGTGCGTTCGCCATTTACAGTAGCTGTATTGAAATTTGCCTGCAGGCGTATTTCACCCGTTGCGTCTTTGCGCTTGTAGGATAGCAGGTAGTTTTCCGTTGCCTTGGGCATGCCCATAAATTCTTCCAGGATTGCCCTCGCCTTCGCGACGTCTTTGGCCGGATTCAGGCTTTCCTGCTCCGCGGGCTTAAGGTAGGTGAATCCTTCCTTGATGAAGTCCTTATAGGCAGACAGCAAAAGTTCTTCGTCCGTCATCTCCCGGATGGGAAAGAAGTAGAACGTACTTTTTTCGTTGTGCTTATCCGGCTTTAGAGAAACGCTTCCCATGCCCTTCACCGGCATCTTATCCATGGATAACTCCGGGGAATCCGGCCAAAGGCCTTCCATTAGGATACGGCTGGTGAGAATCTTCTGACGATCAGCTTCTCCGGCGGATAAATAGCGGTTGAATAGGGAATAGCCGCCCCGCATGCAGTTTTTGCTGGTCAGCATATCCGCCGTAAACGTTTCGCCCTTTTTGGCGCTGTAATCAATAAGCTGCATCAGCTGCTGATCGTTAAGCTCTTCGGCGGGCAGGATGTAGTACTCCGTCATGCCCACGTAGTCGCTTGGGTCCAGCGGCACGATGGCCAGGCCGTCTACATCGGGCAGGATCGGGGCTGGGAATCGCAACGCTGGCCCCGTCTTTTGCGTATAAGCCTCTATCAGCGCGGGCAGCCTGCGCTTTTCCTTTTTGGTAAGGCCTGTTCCGATAAACTTTTGTTCCAGGTCGTCTTCCTTGCCGGTTGGGGGAAAATTGTCATACTTCTCCCATGTGACGGTGATTTCATCCTCTTCCGGAAGCTCTGTCGCAGAAGTTTCCTGTACCCCGGTTTCTGCATCAGCGTTTTGCACATAAGCCCAAAGGCCGCCGGCGCATAGAACGACCAAAAGAAATGACAACAATACTACCCAAGCGAGTTGCTTTCTGCTTGTTTTTGCCTGCATGGGTTCTCTCCTTTCGTTTACAAATCAGCTAGGACTACTGCTGCTATTACCAAAGATATTGATCTAACTGCTCGCCAAAATTATATTGCAAGGATTCCATCATGCCGTCAGACACGCGTACGTGGACAATATACATGCTGCCGTCTTCCAACTTGACATGAACGCTCATGAGCGGCTCAACAAGGGACACATTGTTTTCGTCTTCTTGGTCAGTGGTAGATACGCCTGTTGCTTCTGCCGACACTGCCTTGATACCTGTTACCTTTTCCACCAGCGTTTTTGCAATTTCTATAAGTTCGGCTTCGGGCAGCACCTTTTCTTTTTGAATTTGGGACCTGAATTCGGTGACGGCTTCGACTGTATTCGCCCATGAAAACTGGAGCAAAGAAAGGCATCTGCCAGTTTTGAAGTCCATGTTCGTCATGTAGGCGGTGCGTTTTCCGTTGATCAAAGCTGTTTGGAAATTGGCATAAATGCGTATTTCACCTGTGGCATCCTTTCGCAGGTAGGAAACTGCGTAATTTTCGGAGGCTGCGGGCATGTCCATGCATTCTTCCAAGATTGCCCGCACCTTTGCTACGTCTTTGGCCGGATGCAGGCTTTCATCCTCCGCAGGTTTCAGGTAGGTGTATCCTTCTTTGAAGGTTAGATAAAAAGACTGCAAAAGCTCTTCATCCGTCATTTCCCGAATGGGATATAAGTGGAACGTATCCTTTCCGTTGTGCTTATCGGGTCTGAGAGAAACGCTTCCAATACCCTTTACCGGCATTTTGTCAGTAGACAGCTCCGGGGAGTCCGGCCGCAGGCCTTCCGTGTTGATACGGCTGAGGAGAATCTCCTGGCGCGCATCTTCCCCTGCGGATAAATAGCGGTTGAATGGAGAGTAGCCGCCCCGCATGCAGTTTTTGTTGGTCAGCGTATCCACCGAGAACATCTCGCCCTTTTTGGCACTGTAATCAATAAGCTGCATCATCTGCTGGTCATCCAATGATTCGGCGGGCAGGATGTAGTACTCCGTCATGCCCGCGTAATCGCCGGGATCAAGCTGTACGATGGCCAGGCCGTCCACATTGGGCAGGGTTCGGGCCGGAAATCTCAACGCCGGCCCCGTCTTATTCGTATACGCCTCTATCAGCGCGGGCAGCCTGCGCTTTTCCTCTTTGGTTAGGCCTGTTCCGATACACTTTTGTTCCAGGTCATCTTCCTTGCCGGTTGGGGGAAAATTGTCATACTTCTCCCAGGTGACGGTGATTTCATCCTCTTCCGGAATCTCTGTCGCAGAGGTTTCCTGTACCCCTGTTTCCGCGTCGGCACTTTGGACGTACGCCCACAACCCGGCGGCGCAAAGTATAATCAATACCAAAGCTATCAGCAGTACCCAGATCATCGGCTTTCCGTTAGCTTTTGTTTGCATAAGATTTCTCCTTTCACATGTGCCGTGGTACAAAGACCAATCAAATCCTGTTGATGTGCTGAATGAGTGGTAGAATCAGACTCAATCATTATGCAGATATCACCATATGTAATCGTTTACGATACTTAAATCGTGGTATAAAAATTGCGCGGAGGTAATCATTTTGTCTGAAACCTTTATGGCCACCATGTATGAACTAATCTTTCTCAAATTCCAGGTCACTGGCCGGGAAATTATCATACTTTTCAGGAGTGGATGCGATTGTGCTTGCTTCCGGTATTTGAACAAGGGAGATCTCCTGCATTCCCGTTTCCGCATCGGCGCTTTGTATGTAGGTCCATAGCCCGCCTAAGCAAAGCGCAATCAGCACAAGGGCGATCAGCAGCACAAAAAGGGTCTGCTTCCCGTTTGCTTTTGTCTGCATGGGTTTTCTCCTTTCAAATGCATATGGTATATGCAAAAGAAAACCGCCAATTTGGCTTACCAAATATAGTCATTGAATATTTTTAAATCGTAATGAAAGTACTGTGCGGAAGCAGCCTTTTCGGTTGAAAGCAATATATAAACATTGTACGAGCTGCCGTTATCCAGATTAACCATGACTTGAATAGTAGGTTCCCTGTCGTCACCCATGAAAGAAATATCATAAACAGTTGCACTTGTAATTGGTGTTTGTGTGAGCTTTGATACGGTTTTTTTAGCAACATCTGTCCACTTGGGATCATACAGATCAACCTGAGGCTTAGGCGGATCAACGGTATGGATGCTGTTGGGATTGGAAAGATTGGAGGTAAGCTGCAAAGCGTATAGTATATCTCCGCTTGATTTTTGCAGGATGACCGAATAATCGGTTTCCCTTCCATTGATAAGGGCCGTTTTGAAATAGGCGTGAAGGTGGATTTCACCGGTAGCGATCTTTTGCTTATAGGACAGGTTGGTGTTCTCCGCAGACATGGGCATGCCCATGGTCTCCATCAGAAACGAGCGCATCTTTTTTTCATCTGCTGCCGGGTCCAAGCCATTCTCCTTTGATGGGCCCAGGTAGGCGTATCCGTCCATATAGTCCAGATACAGCGACTGCAAAAGTTCTTCATCGGTCAGTTCCCGGATAGGGTAGAAGTGAAAGATCTTGCTGCCCCTATGCATTTTCCCGTTTAGTCGGATGCTGCCCACCCCCATAATCGGCAGCTTTTCAGACGATGTTTCAGACGAGGCGGGGCGAAGGCCTTCCGCACGAACGCGGCGAAGTAAAATTTCACGCCTTTCACTTTCACCTGCGGAAAGATATCGGTTGGAATCCGGTATACCTCCGCGCATGCAATTTTTCCAGTTTGTCGTATTAGCTTCAAAAGTTGTGCCTTTGCTTGCACAGTAGTCGATCAGCATCAGCAGTTGCTCATCGCTCAGCCGGAATTCAGGCAGGATGTAGTATTCCGTCAAGCCGTCATATGCACGGGGATCCAGGGGAACGATGGCAAACCCTTCTTCTTCAGGGAGGGAAGGGGCTTTTTCCTTGGGCCGCTCACCGGCTTCGTATGCCTTAAGACAATCGGCCAGCCGCCGGATTTCCTCTGCTCCCAGACCGCTCCCATCGATCCTTGCAAAAACATCATTTCCGGAGTCAACGGGATAATTGTCATACTTCTCCCGGGTGATGCGGATTCCGTTTTCCGCAGGGATATCTGCAATGGTGGTTTCTGTAATCCCCGTCTCCGCGTCGGCATTTTTCACATAGGCCCACAGGCCGCCGATACACAAGGTGACCAGAACGAAGGCGAGCAACAGTACCCAAAGGGTCTGTTTCCTGCTTGCTTTTGATTGCATGGTACTTCTCCTTCCGCAATTGTCAACTTCATTCTACCAGTCACATCATTGCGGAGTATTCACGCTGTTGTAACAGAGTTGTCAAAGATGAGGCTGGCGGTGGTACCTTCGCCTGGCCGGGATGTAAGCTGAAGATGCGCACCAAGCAATAAGGATGCCTGCTTGACCAGCGTAAGGCCAAGCCCTGCGCCGCCAGCCTTGCGGGTGCGAGCCTTATCCGCTTTGTAAAACGGATCACAGGCCCTTTGGAGCTGTTCCTGCGTCATGCCGATGCCCGCATCCGTAACAGAAAGCCGGTCAGGTTCCCCTGAGAGCGTGACCGTGCCGCCGGGAATGCTTGCCGTGAGCGCGTTTTGCAACAGATTCCCCGCAATGAGCAGCAAAAGCGCTTCATCGCCCTGCCAAATGCCACCCTCTGCCTGAACTGTGAGGGAAACACCTTTGTCCTCATACAAGGGCCTTGCGCGTCCCGCGGCTTCCTCAAGAAGCTGAGGGATGTCCACAGGGTTAAGTTCCGCCCCGTCGTGGGTCATGCGGGTGAGGGACATCAGCGTTTCATCCAGGTTCTTGAGCCTTTTTGCCTCCCCGGCGATATAGCCAAGGGCTTTTTGCTGCTCCTCTTCCTCTGCATCCACGCTTTGCAGATAGCGGGCATAGCCCATGACGGCTGTCAGGGGCGTGCGCATTTCATGGGCCAGGCTGTCGATGAAAAGCTGCTTGCGCTCCGCCTGCTCCTTGAGTTCTTCTTCCCTCATTTTGACCGCCTGGACCATTTTTTCAAACTGCCGCGCCAGTTCCGCCGTTTCATCCTGCCCGCGTGTTGGCAGCGATACCGAATAGTCGCCGGTGGTGATTTTCCCCGCTGCCTTTTGCAGCTTGTCAATGGGCTTCATGATGACTCTGGTGATGACGAACACGCTGAAGAGGATCAATAATGAGCCGGCAAGGCATAACGCCAGTGCCAGGGAAAGCAGCTGATCCCGGTTGACGTACAGGCCGCTTAGATCACGCTCGTACAAAAGGGTGAGGCTGTCGCTTAGCCGCTGCGCAATCGTCAATTTTTTGTCCTGCAAAAGATACCGGCGAGCGCCTTGCTCCGGTAGGATCTCCGGGAGGCTGATCGTATCGCCCCATAAGGTGCGCCCGTCCTTCAGCATGGATAGCGTAACATCCTGGGCTTTGTAAAACGCCTCCTGCTTGGCCATTTCATCCCTTAGCGGCTGGATATCCAAATCCTTTGCCCGTTGGTATATGGCCGATGCGATAATGGCCGCCTCCGTCAGCGCCCGGTCCTTTTCTGTATTGACGGCCGATGAAAAGCTTTGCTGGATGATGATTCCTGTCCCGATGCTCAGCAGCAGCAGAAACACTGCCAGCATCATCAGCAGCAGCCTGTGGCGAAGCTTCATGCCGTTTCCCTCCCTATTGGTGTAAAGCGGTAGCCGAACTTGTACACCGTTTCAATGCAGTCCGCGTTCAGCTTGCGCCGGAGCCTTTGTATGTGCACATCCACCGTTCTTGTTTCACCCATGTAATCGTACCCCCAGGCCATACGCAAAAGCTGCTCCCGGCTTAAGGCTATGTTTCTCTGGCTGATCAGTACCCGCAAAAGGTCATACTCCTGGGCGGTAAGGGGCAGGGGCTGCCCGTCCATCACCGCCTGGCGGGCGCTGAAATCCACTCGCAGGCGCTTGTCCTGATAGGTTTCCTGCTGCCGGCCGGTTCTGCGCAGCACTGCGTCGATACGAGCCAGCACTTCCGCCGGCTCAAAAGGCTTCAATATGTAATCATCCGCGCCCATTTTCAGCCCGCGCACCCGGTCGGATAATGCCGTTTTGGCAGTGAGGAAGATCACTGGTACGTTCGTTTCAAAGCACTTCTGGGCCAATGCAAACCCATCCCGCCCCGGCAGCATGATATCCAGCAGTGCGATATCAGCGCCTTTTTCAAGCTCTGCCTCCGCGGAAAAAGCGTCCTCCGCCAACAGTGCGGTATGACCTACCAGGCAAAGATGCATTTGGATAAGGTCCCGGATCGCCGCTTCGTCATCCACTACCAAAACACGTGCCATGCTGCCACATCCTTCCATACATGCCTATTGTAGCATAATCAGGACATATATCGTGTAACAGTGTTGTAAACCCAAAGGCGCTGCCTATGGAGCAGCTATGCTTTTGGAAAGGCTTCCCCTTGAGGGGAAGCTGTCGACGAAGGAGACTGATGAGGTGGCAGCAACTGAGATCATTTGCAGTTAAGCACCTCATTCGTCGCTACGCGCCACCTTCCCCTCAAGGGGAAGGCTTTTGGAGGCTCCCTTTTTTTGAGGTTCCGTAGTCGAAGCTATGAAACGGCAAGAAATATCTTGCATTAATATTAGCCAATACTTCTTTGATACCACCCTGTTTTATGATAAAAAACGCCCTGACCTTTCCAGTAAAACTATTGGAAAGGGCAGAGCATCGGCCAATAATTTGATCCATATAAAGTTTGGGGGGGTGCGGTGCGGGGAAGCTTTTCAAAAAATCTCTTCCCCGCATTTTCTTTCACGTTATCCCTACATCCTGAACCATACGTAGGAGCTGCAGTTGAAAACGTTATAGATGGGGACCATATAATCGCCCAGGTTAAAGTAATAGAAGGTTTCCCTATCGCTGAGCACGGAATGGGGCGCCTTGTCCGTTGGCACGCCTATGATGTAAATGCACACGCCGCCATTGGTGGTATTGCATTTCAGGCCGTTTTCCTTGATGTATTTTTCATAGCGCTCGCCATAGAAAGGGTTCTTTCCGCTATTGATAACGATGGGATAGTCAAGGTAATCAGCCAGTTCCGGAGCGTTTTCCGCCGTGTAACCATAATCGGCCAGCGTGCCAATGAACATCATAATGTGGCGGGCACTGTGTTTGCCTACCAGAAAGTCACCCACCTGAAGATGCTTGGGCAGTTCATCAAAGGGGAGATCCTTGACAGGCAGATGGTTCTTTTCCCCATACTTGCCCTTTAGCAAAATCATGTTTTGTAAAGTATCGTGTTCAGGCTTGCCTACCTGCTTGTTGATCCAATTGGTAAAGCCGGAGCAGTCAAAGCCGTACACATATGTTTTGCCTTTTCGGAAAAACTTGGTGGTTTCCAGACATTTTTTGACCTTCATCAGGTAATCTTCATTCTTGCCGCCAAACATGTAGGGCATGCCGTATTTGTATCGGGCTTTAATATCCGCCCCGGTGATCTCATTATACCGCGTGAGGATGGGGTTGCCTTCCTCCAGCATGGAGAAGGCGGCATCCAATTCCGGGCGCTGTTCCACCTGTGCCGCGGCGGGAAGGGCTGTGAGCATCATAACCAGTGCGATAACCAGAAGCAGGCATCTTTTCATATAGGGATTCATCCTTTCGTGCGCTGTGAGGCAAGATCATTCCTGGGTGAACAATGGATATGTATATGTGAAAAGCCTCCTGGGCAAAACACCAATCCGGTCCTGCCTGACCTGGCTGCATCCGTTTGTGAGCATAACGAGCACGAACTGCGTTTCGGGATCGTAGAACACATTGCACATGGATCCGTTTGACATGCCCTGATGGCCGTAAATCATGCGGCTTTTTAACATATTGCCCATCAGGTTCACGCAAAGGCCATAGGGGCTTTCGCCTGTGACACTGGCGTTAAGAACACGCTGTTCCGTACGCATCATTTCGACGCTTTCTTTGGTAAGCAGCTGCACGCCACCCAGGCTTCCGTCTCCGCACAGGACTGATGCGATCTTGGCCAGGTCTTTGGAGCGTATGAAGATGTTTCCCACCGTAATCCGGTAGTGGCGCTCCGGATCTGCAAAGTCTTCATAAGCCTCTTCCAAGTATTTGGAGGCGCTTTTGTATATGTCGCCGTTTTCATATTGGCTGGCAATACACTCCGGCTGGCTTAAGAAACCGGCGCTGTAGGCCGCGTCGATGGAAAGGGGCTTGAATACGTTCTCCGTCATATATTGGTTGATACTTATGCCCGTTACTGCCTCCATAATGGAGCCCATCAGCCCCGCGCCGAAGTTGGAATAGGAATAGTGATCGCCCGGCTTTTCCCCGGTGAAATTCGAAAAATGCCTTACTTCTTTAGCCAGCATGTCGTGGATCGTTCTTGATTCAAAGGAATAGCCGCCATTCTGGCTTAAGGAAGTGGTGTGGGACATGCACTGCCTGAGCGTGATGGGTATTTTGGGATAATTGGGATTTACAATCTCATACCCGAAATATTTGCTTATATCCTGATCCAAATCCAATATGCCCTGCTCGGTAAGCTGCATGATCCCAATGGCGCTGACCATTTTCGTAATGGAAGCGATGCGGAAATATGTATCCTCCGTAACGGGGGCTTTTTGGTTCTTGTTTTGGAAACCAAAATCCCGCTGGTATACGATCTCGCCATTTTTGGCAATCACCAGGGAACCGCCGACCGTACTGCTTTTTTTGAAATAGGAGTCGACCTGAGCGTCGATAATGCTTAAATCTTCGGGAAGCCCTAAGCCGGCGGCCCACCCGGGGATCAATACCAACACTAAGCAAAGGCATAGCAAGGAAGTGAGCGATAACTTCATACAGGGAGGCCTCTCATACTCTTTTGTACGGAATAAACTTAGTAAAATATAGCATAACAGATAGTATGTGTCAACAAGGCCAGGCTATGGAGAAAGCTTTTCCTGGTTTTTTCGCATTCATTTGCGGCTGCCTGCTTTTCCCTGTATGCTTTACATTACAGCCAAAAAACGCTACAATAAGATAGGGTTTGACCCGGAGAGGATACACAAATGGGTAAAATCATAGCGGTAACGAACCAAAAGGGCGGCGTTGGCAAGACGACCACCACCATTAACCTTTCCGCCTGCTTGGCCGAGGCCGGACAAAAGGTACTTGCGGTGGATTTTGATCCTCAGGGCAACACCACCAGCGGCCTGGGGCAAAAGGCCGGCGGGAAAAGCGTATATGAAGCGCTGGTGGGGCAGGCGGAGTTGAAAGCCTGCATCGTATCCACCAGGGTCAAGGGGCTGGATCTGCTGCCTGCCGATATCCGCCTGGCCGGGGCGGAAGTAGAGCTGGTGAATCTTGACAGCCGCGAGTACCGTTTGAAAAACGCATTGCATACCGTGGCCGCCCAGTATGATTTTGTATTCATTGACTGCCCTCCCTCATTGGGTCTTCTCACCGTCAATGCCCTGGCGGCGGCAACCAGGGTGCTTGTGCCCATCCAATGCGAGTACTACGCGCTGGAAGGCGTTACATCGCTGATGAACACCGTCAGCCGGATTAACCGGACGATCAATCCGACACTGGACATTGAGGGCGTGCTCCTGACCATGCTGGACGGGCGCACCAACCTGGGGCTGCAGGTGGTGGACCAGGTGAAACGCCGCTTCAGGAACAAGGTATATACCGTAACCATCCCCCGCAACGTGCGCCTGGGGGAGGCGCCCAGCCATGGGCTGCCCATTCATTTGTACGACAGCCGGAGCGCCGGGGCGGAGGCCTACCGGGCGCTGGCCAAGGAAGTCATGGAAAGAAACGGTGTCCGGTAATGGCCTTTCATACCGGGGAGAGGCGCATAGTTTCTAACCGGTATACGATTTAGCAGGAAGTGTTTTCATGAAAAAGACAGGTTTGGGCCGCGGGTTGGACGAGCTTTTGCCCATGGGCGAGGAAATACTGGGCAGTACCGTAAAGGAAATCTCCATTGGCGATATTGATCCGAACGAGGCGCAGCCAAGGCGCACCTTTACGGAGGATAGCCTGAACCAGCTTGCCCAGAGCATCAAGGAAGCGGGTGTGCTTCAGCCCATCCTGGTAGTGGAAATGGGCAGCCGCTACCGCATTGTGGCCGGGGAGCGCCGCTGGCGCGCCGCGCGGCAGGCGGGGCTTGCCTCCGTTCCCTGCATCATCAAAGACATGGACCGCCGCCAGCAGATGGAGGCGGCGCTTATTGAAAACCTGCAGCGGGAAGACCTGAACCCTATGGAAGAGGCGGCGGCTATCAAGGCGCTCATGCAGCAGTGCGGTTATACCCAGGATGCCGCAGCCAAGCGCCTGGGCAAGAGCCGGCCGGCCATCGCCAACATCCTTCGCCTTTTGAACCTGCCCCAGGAAGTTACCGATATGGTGCGCAAAGGCACGCTGTCCGCCGGTCACGCCAGGGTGCTGGCTGGGCTGGAGGATGATGCCCGCCAGATCGACCTGGCAAGGCAGACGCTGCTTAACGGCTTGAGCGTGCGCCAGTTGGAGCAGCTAGCCGCCAAGCCTGCGGAAGCGCCCAAACCAAAGCCCATGCCTAAGCCGCTGCCCATTGAGCTTACCGAGATGGAAGGCCGCATGCGGGAAGTGCTGGGCATGCGCACCACCTTTACAGGCAGCGCCAAAAAGGGCAAGATCATTCTGCAATATTACAGCACCGAAGAATTGGACCGGCTCTACCAGGCATTGGAACGTCTGGCCAGGGAAAACGGGGAATAAGGGTCTGGAACGATGCGGGGAGGCCTCCTTTTGAGAAAGGAGGCCTCCCCGCGCCTTTGGAAAACTTTATTCCGCTTATATCTCTCGGTTACTTGCCTTTAAGGAGACGATCCAGATACTTGGATTTTATTTGTTTGGACGCCAGCGCTTGTTTGATTGGCGGCAAGCGCAGAATTGCCGTGAGCAGCGCACCCATGGCGCGATGGCCGGCGAAAGCAGGCGTATCGAATACCAGGTTCGCCAATTGCCCCTTTTCAATCGCAGCCATAACAATCCGATGCGTGGAGTTGACCGGAGTCAATAGCTTCTTCTCACGCGCCTTCAAGGAAATGCATCTTTTCGGGCAGTTGCGGACACACACACCGCAGCCCAAACAAATATCGTAATCGATCTGAGCAGCGCGGCACTCACGCTCGCCTGATTTTATCGTAATCATCTTGATGGCATCTACAGGGCAAATCTTGCTACATTTACCGCAGCCTGTGCATGCCTCCACCTCTACATGCGGCGAAAACCCTGTCGTATATACCGGCTGGCGCAAGCCGTACCGCTTGGCGGCCAGCATCGCTTCACAGCAGCAACCACAGCAGTTGCAAATAAAACTAACGCCTTCACGGACATTCTCACCGCATTGCACCAAATTGGCCTCGTAAGAACACGTCAAAATATCCATCGCTTCCGGCTTGCCGATCGCCCGGCTATATCCATGGCGTGACAGCGAATCCGCGACACCGCCGAATGTTAAGCACACATCCATGGGCGCATCGCAAGCCATGCCTATATGCTGAGCCTTATGGCGGCAGTAACACATCCCCACGGCGATATGCTCCGCTGTTTCAATCACATTCGTAGCCCGCTCGTAGTCAAGAATGTGGACAGCTTCACTATCGGATACCATAGGTTCCTGCACGAACACGCGGCCCAGTTTCGTTTCTACACCGTAGAAAAGGTCATGCATGAACTCGCCTTCGACGTTCAGATATTGATGATATAGTTCGCTGAGCAGTTTCTGGTCGATGTCTGTTCGCACACGCATTAAAGCAAACTCAATAAAGCCGGCCATTGGCGGCGGCATCGCGTACCGGGTCTCCTCGCCTTCCTTTACCATATCAAGGAGCATGGCGCGGCCGGCAAGCGCATCCAGTGTCTTTTTCGCCTCCGGTATGGTCATGTGAAGCGCTTTTGCAGCTCGTTTGGCTGTAAATGGACGGATGGGCAACTGAGCCAAAAACGCGGCTTCCTGTTCGTTCACCAGCATGCCGAGGATTTGATAGAGCGTCTGGGATGGCGGCGCACCTTGGGGAAAGCGGTTTAAGCGTTGTTCAAATTGTTCATAAGCCTCTCTTGCGGTGTGGTGCGACATAGCATGTTTCCCTCCCCTTGGGTGCAGTGGGTTGTATCACTGATCTTGGAAAAACTGGAACGCCTCAATCAGGCATTGGAACGGCTAGCCAGGGAAGACGGGGAATAAAATGCTTGTTGACGAATGAAGCTGCCGTGCTTCCGTTTTTTCTCCGGTACGACAGCTCCTTTTTTATTTTGTTCATTCATTGAGATCTGTGAATCCGTAAGACAGCCTGTCGTTGTGGCAAGCATGTCTTTTACTCGGATTCTCCGTACGGTGTGATATGCATAGCGTCCCCCAATTTGCCATAGCTTTTGATTTGGAGATAAGGTCCCGTGGGCGTATCAACGATGGAATACCCAAGTGCATCGATCTCATCCCTGATCGCATCCGCAGCGGCAAAGTTTTTGGCTCTGCGGGCTTCTTCGCGATCCGACAGCTTTAGTTGTGCGGTTTGTTTTTCCAAATAATTGATATCTTGCAATTCTTCCAACATCTGCAGATTATATTCCGAATTTTCCAGATCAAGCCCAAAGACCTTATCCAACTCATAAGCGGTAGCAGCTTTGTCCTCAGGCATGATGGTCTTGCTGTTCACCACTTCCCACAGCACAGACAGCGACTTTGCAGTATTGAAAGAGTCATCCATATTTTCTTTGAATTTTGCCTTGTATTCTTCCAAAACCTTTCCGTGAATCAGACCATTATTCGCAGCAAAGAATCGCCACAATTTAACCATTTCATTCTGAGCGTTGTACAGACTATCCCACGTAAAATCGAACGGCTTTTTATAATCGCCCTTCATAAAGAGGTAGCGCAAAGCCAGCGGGGAATACCCATTTTCCTTCAGGTTTTCAAGCGTGAACAAATTACCAAGGGATTTTGACATCTTCTCCTTGTTGATCTGCAAGAAATCCGTATGAATCCAGAAGTTCACAAACTTCTTTCCGCTTGCGCCTTCCGACTGGGCGATTTCATTGGTATGATGAATCTTGATATGGTCGACACCGCCAGTGTGTATATCGATCTGCTCACCTAAGTACTTTTTACTCATAGCTGAGCACTCAATATGCCAGCCGGGATAACCCACACCCCATGGGCTGTCCCAGCGCATAATATGATTGGGCTTATTTGTAATCCAAAGGGCAAAATCCCATGGAGCGCGCCGCTCATCATCAATTTGGACACGATAGCCTGCTTCCTGGTTTTTCAAATCAAGATTGGCAAACTTTGAATAATCAGCAAATTTCGATGTGTCATACGTCAAACCAACACTTGTTTTATAAGTGTAGCCGCGATCTTCCAATATCTTCACAAGCTCGATCATATCATTGATGTGTTCGCTGGCTCTGGCAATGATATTCGGTTTACTGATATTCATTTCATCAATTGCATCGAAGAAGATTTTCTCATAATGCCTGGCAATTTCCCAAGGAGAGGTATTTGCCTTTAATGCCTTTCTTTCCAGTTTATCTTCCCCTGTATCCGCGTCTTTGACATGATGTCCAACATCCGTAACATTCATGACCTGGCGCACGTTATAGCCAAGGAAACGAAGATAGCGGCATGCAATATCGCTCGTGAGGTAAGATTTGAGATGGCCAATATGGGTAAAAGAGTATACTGTCATACCACAAGTGTACATTGTTACGCAATCGGGATGAATTGGCTGGAAGGTTTCCTTTTTTCTTGAAGCTGTATTGAAAATTTTAAGCATAATATCTTCCTTCCATGCTAATTTATACCACAGCGTATAATGCATTATTATACCAAGATGAATGTAAGTTATCAACATCAGAAAATGCGAACAAATATGCAGGCCCCGACTTCACGAACCGGTGGATTTATAGTGCCTGAGGCCAAACCGGAAAAGCGCATAGCTTGGTATGAAAAATAACAATCCAATCAATGGCGAGAGCATATATATTAAACCCCGCTCCCTATCCAATAAATAGAGTAACGGGTAATACTGAAACAAAGCCAGCGGAATCACAAACGTGAGAAGCATCAATACGTTTTTTCCGTATATGGAGAATGGGTAGCGCCCGAACTGCCGCCCGCCATAAGTGAAAAGATTGAAAAACTGCAAGCCCTCAACGGTAAAGAAAGAACAGGCCGCATAGATGAGGAAAAGGCAGAAGAATATTACACTTCCGCTAAGTATCATCAGGCAGAGCGTGACTATTTTGTTTACGCTCCATACGACACCGCTGAAAGAAATGGCATAGATCAGCACAATCACGGCCTGTACAAATAGGCCGAGGCGCGTAAAATCCATCTTCGGCACCAGAATTTGAAAGAGTGTGCTTCTGGGCCTTACAAGGGCCCGGTCAAACTCACCATTGCCCAGCATACGCGGGAAAACCGCAAATCCGCCTCCGGCCATCTCCCCTAAAGAAAAGGCCATTGTCACTACCGCAAAGCATAGAAGGGCTTGCTCATACGTAAAATTCTCTACGGTATTGAAACGCGAAAACATAAAATAGACGCCAAAGAATGCCATAAACGATGTGATGAACTGGCCCAGAGTGGTTAAAAAGAAAGACAGCTTATATTGCATCTGACTTTTTAGATGCAATGCAAAAAAACGAAAATACAGCCGCATATTAGCCTCCCTGTACAATTACTTTTTGGAGCGCGCGGCGCATGGCGGCCTGCCCTATGAAAAGCAGCGCTACAAGCCAAAATACCTGAAAGGCTATACCGTATAGCGCATCCGCCCCCGCTATGTTGCCGCTGTAAATTCTAAGCGGCATATTTTGCATCGCAGCAAACGGGAGCCACTGAACCACAGAAAGAACCGGCGCAGGGAGAAAAGGCAAAGGGATGACGCCTCCGGATAAAAAGCTTGTGAAAGCAGTTACAATAATTTTTATGCCCCTTTGCGACAGGGTATAGAAAAGGGAAATATACATAAGCATCGCAAACGCCACCGCGACAAAAAGCGCAAGCACGGTTGACAACAAAAACAGCAAAAACATCCCAACGTCCGGCGGCAGTGCCATTCTGTAAGGCTCCGGCATGATCAGCGCAATGATTAATGCGGGGGCGCAATTCAGCAGCGTGAACGAAATTCTGTTGGCGGCTGACTGGCAAAACCAACGGCCATACAGGCTCATGGGGCGTACAAGCTCATAGGCGATGGAGCCGCTTTCCAAAGAGGAATAAATGTCGCCGTCCTGAAAAACAACTGCGAATAGCGTGAGCAGGATTTCCTGCATCCATAAGTAGGAGACGGTTTGTGAAAAGGCCATTGGAAAGGCGGCAGGGCTGGCACGGTAAAATGCTGAGAAAGCCAAAATCTCCATGATCCCCCAGGCAAATCTGGCTATAACCTCACCAAGCAATACGGCACGGTACTGCAAGTTGTTTATAAAGCGTATCCGGAATACAGACAAATACGAACTCATATGCGATACTCCTTATACAGCGCGGCAACCATTTCCTCAGCCGTGATGGAGCTTACGGATATGTCAATCAGTTCGGTCCGTGCGGCAAAATGCGCTATCGCATCCGAAACAGGCAAGATGGATGGATCGAGTGAGACAACCATCCGCCCTTCTTTCGTTTCGCAAAGCATCATCCCCTCATTCATTTCAGGTGTATTTCCGCTGTACTCAATCGTAAGCGTCTTGCGCTCCGAGGAGTGTTTCTTAAGCTGTGCCAGGCTGCCGTCCAGCAATATCCTGCCTTTACCGATCAGCAGTATGCGCTCGGTTAGCGCCTCTATGTCCTGCATATCGTGCGTGGTCAGGATGACGGTTGTGCCGTGCTCTTCATTCAGCTTTTTGATAAATTGGCGGACGGCTATTTTTGAAACTGCATCAAGGCCGATGGTTGGTTCATCCAGAAACAATATTCTTGGGCTATGTAAAAGCGACGCCGCGATTTCACAGCGCATACGCTGGCCAAGGCTTAGTGAGCGGGCGGGCGTTTTGAGTATTTCGCCCAGATCCAGCAAAGCAGATAATTCGTCCAGATTGCGCCTGTACAATTTACCATCTACCTTGTAAATGTCGCGCACCAATTCAAAGCTGTCGATCACAGGCACATCCCACCAAAGCTGGCTTCGCTGGCCGAACACAACGCCGATTTCGCGGGCATGCGCAATACGATCACACCACGGTGTGCGGCCGTCAATGATGCAGCTTCCGCTATCGGGCGTAAGAACACCGCACATTATCTTGATGGTCGTGCTTTTACCTGCCCCATTGGGCCCGATATATCCTACCATTTCGCCATCGTTGATGGTGAAGCTGATATCATTCAAGGCATGAACCACTTCATAATTGCGTGAAAAGAGGGCCTTTACGGCGTGGCCCAATCCGGCCTGCCGCTTTAAGACACGGAAAGTTTTTTCGATATTTTGGAGAGATATCATTTCTTACTTTCCTTTCAGCCTGAGGATGATGGTTTTTGAATCAAGAATCAAGAGATATGGATAAATATTGGTAGTTGATCTTACTGCAAAGCATGCAGGATGTCAAACGCGATATATCATGGTGATATTCCTTGAAAGCGCTGTAGGAAAGAGAATACTCCCTCATTTAGCAATTTGCTAAGAAATACTTGACCGATTGCCGTTTGCATGGTAGTATTACTATACAATTGATGTGAAAGCATCAAGGGGTCTTATTTCCTACTATATATGAATGAATGCGGCGCGGTTGCGCTGTTTTTATTTGTAGTTTTCTTATTACAATTTCAAATTCTGTCGTCTCGACCTGAACAGTAACCGAAGAGCGGTTGCTTCCTCCTTTCAAACGCCCTTGGCTTGCCAGAGCCTTGCTTTCAATGCTCCCATTAATTATGTGTATTGTGATAGGATAGAAACGGCGAAGTGAAAATAAAGACCTCACCACATTTTATAGATCTCATTGAGTATATTTTCTATTGCGGCCAACCCAGACATTTCAGATTTTTGAGCGGCTTTTAAAAGACAGGCGCCGCTTTCTTTTTGCTCCTGACTCATTGCGCTATTGCTCCCATTGACAGGATATTTGAGGGATAGCTGATTCAGGAATTTGCCGGCACTTTCATAATGCAGGATCGCTTCGTCAAACAAATGATCCATCATGCCTATGCGCAATTTGCCTTCCATAAGGAACAATGCGGCAAGGCTTTTGCATTTTGCCCAAAATGAAGCGTTGTACGCCATGCCATAAGGATCGGCATTCCCATGCAAGACCGCTTCCCACCAAACCCGGTAGGCGTCCACGCCCATCACATACCCCGGGTTGGGCCGGCGGATATTAGGGTTGCCTACGCTCAGGGCATATTCAAAAACATCCTTCAATGTCTTCAGCGTATCGGAAATGCTTCCGGGGCGGATGATATGGATCTCCAGTATGCCCCATTCGCTTTCGCCAAGTGTATCATACGGCTTGGGCCCTATAATTTTTCTTGTGTCCGGATCAACATAATAATAACCTGTTTCATCATATCCAGCGATCAGATAATACTGGGGTTTTTCCAGTTCCCATGCATAGCAGGGCAGGCTTTTGTCAATCGCACCGCGGATCTTATCCCGGGCTTCCATCCGCTTTTTTATGATGTCGGTATCGTCTTTTGCGCCACTGAAATTTTCTATAATCCCTCCGCAGTTTCTGACAAGCTCGTCAAAGCACCCGTTGTCATTCCAGAAATCGGGGCCCATAAAGGATACCCGGTCGTTTATATTCAACATGAACGCGTATGGCGCAGATATCCATCCCAGGGATACATGGATGCCGATATAATTCAAGCTGGACCGAATGCAGCTCACCAGCGAGGGGGTACCCGGATCATATTGTATGCCAGGAAGCATTACCTTTTTGTTTTCCGATTGTTCATGGGCATCATTGTTTGAAGCGTGTATACACAGCAATTCTTCCATCCCTACATGAAACAGCTGGGCCAATACGGGCAGCAGGCCCGTATCCGGCAGCGCCGCGCCGTTTTCCCATTTGGATATTGCCTGGGGGGTTACATTCATAAGCTTTGAAAGGCCGTCCTGCGTAATGCCCATACGCTTGCGCAAGGCAAATATTTTCTGTCCGACCTTTGCTTTATCCACCATATCACAATACCCCTCATCCATCCATCTACGCAGATTATATATGGTTTGTGGCCGCATGTAAATCCGGCGATCTGTAACGCCGATGCAAGGCAACAACCGCAGGTTGATATATGGGCTAAACTGCACGTGCGGCATTAACTGATAATCGTTAGACAAGCGCGTACTGCAGAAGATATAATTCAATGGAATCTTTGTGCCGCGCGGTGCCATGCCGGAAAAGCGAAACGAAAGCAGATTTGAGAAAAGGAATGATATCCGTGGTAAAAGAGGGAATCATGTCCGGGATTGTTCAGATTCCTTACGACAAGGTAAATGTGATGGAAACGCTCAAGGCGGAGGCTGTGAAAGCTCTGGGGGAAGAAAAATGGCATGGGATAACCAAAGATATTCAGCTCCCTGCCGATGCCATGGAGCCGGAACTTAAAAATCAATTGACAAGGCGATTGCTTGAACGCTTCGACGCCCTCGTCGACGTTCAAACTAAAAAAAGTATTTTCTGTAATGTCAAGCACGGGCTTAAGCATTCCCATTTCTTATGGGCAAGGGAAAAATTCCTGGAGTACAATGACATTGACGCTTTTTGCTCAGCCATGCGCAAAGAAACGCTTGAATCGTTTGAGCACGCTTCAAAATCGGGAGAATTTTACCATGGCCAGCCGGTGGATTCGTCCGTGCTGCAGTTTGTTGGAGATCATCCGCACCTATTGTACGGGGCAAGGGAAAACAATACGATTGTGGCAATCGCCATTCCCTGTGAAACGCAAAAATATCTGAAAGAAACGGATGCGCGGAAGAAGAGGTATTTTGCCTGCCATTGTCCGTTTGCCCGCAGATCCATTCTTCAGGAAGATGGTGCTGTTTCAAAAACGCTCTGCCATTGCAGCCTGGGCCATACAAAAATCTTTTGGGAAGCGGCCCTTCATGAACAGTTAGATGGAGATGTTGTAAGCTCGGTACTGGGCGGCGGGCTACTATGCCGTTTTGTAATATATTTGCCTGATAGGATTATGGAAAAGTATGTTCGCGGAGATAGGGAAGAAGTTTGAAAGGCCACCATTGGTTTGCCAAGATCACGAAAGGAAGCTGATATCATGGAAAATCAAAAAATAGTCGAACAAATAATTCATGGCATGGATTCCTATATGGAAGTATTGGCATCGCCTTCCCACATGGAGAAGTATGACGACGGGATGTGCGCATGGATCAAGCCCATTCAGGAGGGGGCGGAAGGCCCGGCCGCTGTGTACAGGGTTAATTTTGGAGATAAAACCGATGACCAGATCAGGCAAATCATACAATCGTACCGCGCGGCTGGGGTGCCTGATTATTGGGATGTTACACCGCTCTCCACGCCCAAACATATCAGGGACATTCTGATATCGCTCGGCGTTATGAAGGAAAGCTCAGAAGGTGTTGTGGGCATGGCGTTGCTGCCTGAGGAATATGTACCGGATGCAAAGGGCATAACCGGAATATCAGCCCGAAAAGTAAACGGCAGGGAAGACTTCAAAATATGGACGGATATAGCTAACGAAGCGCTTCATGGATGCCGGCTGCTTGACCCTGAGCTGTATTACCCTATATGTGAGTCCGGTGATATGATTTGCTTCCTTGGATACAGTGAGGAAACGCCTGTGGCGACTTCAGCCACAATGAAGCATGACGGAAACGGCACCCTGGAATTTATTGCGACACTGCCCGCTTTTCGTAAAAGAGGGATCGGCGCCGCCGTATGCCGCGCCGCTATAGAACAATTGATTGGTGACGGTGTTTCCATCATAACGCTTAGGGCAAGGGAAATGGGTGTCTCCTTGTATAAATTCCTTGGCTTCAAGGAGTATTTTGTTTTTTGAGGCATTTGAATAAGTTCATGGCTGTTGTGCCAGCGTGCACAGCAGCCTTTTTTGATAGTATCATAGCATTCTGAAGCAGATCAAATATTTTCAATGACTGGATGAAACTTACAAAACATACCGTTAGTTCCATAGATGCAATGATGTTATATGGAGGGCAAGCTGGTGAAAGCGTATCGGTATCTTTCTGTTCTTCTCCTGCTGCTTCTGCCCGTATTTGCGCTGGCGGAAGACGGGAAAGCAGCTGAACAGGCAGCCAACAGTGAATTGCCTTATATCATTCAAATGGATGTGCCCAATCCCGGGCAGGTTACGATTACGGGCAAACTTCGCGGCGATATGCCGGAAATGGTTGTCGTGCTTACGAATACCGGCCGGGAAACGGCGGATGGCGATAACATGAAGGTACATCAGGCAGATATAGCCATTCAGGAAACGGGCTTTACGCAAACTTTAAACTATCGGTCCAGGGAGGCGCTTAACAGCCTAAGCCCCGCCATGCTGGCAGATTTGAATTTCGACGGCTATCTGGATTTGGATCTGACCGTGGGCATGGGCGCGGCCAACCGTTTCAGCGTGTTTGCCTTGTGGCAGCCGGAACAAGGATGCTTTGCGCAGGTGAATCAGGATCTGGAATTGTGCAACTATACCCTCCAGCCTGAGCGGAAGGATATTTGGGTATACATCCATGAAAGCGCCCTATGCCACGGTATCATCAGATACCACTGGGAAAATGGGGGATTGGTGAAAAAGGCCGTTGGCCAGGTTTTCACCCGCGATTCGTCGGAGGATGTGTATGAATCGGCAAAGCTGATAAACGAAGACGGATCGGAAATGGTTCTGTGGGATGACCATTACAGCCTTAACTGGTATAGCGGAAATACGGTATATAGCGAACGGCATGCCGTGCTTGAGCGCGTGGTGTATTGGAACGCGTTGGAAGAAGCGCCGCAAACGGCTGTTGTCACCAATGTTCATTGGGTGAATTTGCGCAAGCTGGATACAAAAAATGCACCGTCCATCGGTAAGATCAATCAAGGGGAAACCGTGCAGGTACTGGCTGAGAACTGCGGGGAGGATCAGGGCTGGGTTCGCGTGCTGTGGGGGGGGTAAGACGGGATATATCTGGCACTCCTTTTTGAAAATGGGAAAAGTGCAATGAAAAGGTATATGTGCTTGCTTCTCACATTCCTCTTTATCGGCAGTGCCACTGCGCTGGCATGGTGGCCGGAGGAAAGCTATAAAACAAAAGATGACCTTCCCGAGCAAATCCGTTCAATGCTGCCTGCGCAGGAATGCTACCAGCAGGGGATTCGTGGCGGTGGCACGGTCTATACAATGATGAAACGGGCGGATGAAACGTATATCATACGTATCTTTGAGAAAAGAGGAAACACGTATACATTAGCCTGTGAAAGCAAACCTCTGCCAAGGTTAAGGGGGAGCATGCCTGGTATCGGCTGCGGCGGTGAGGATGTACTTTATTTGAGCTATGACGGAGGAGGCAGTTCCTATTCCTTTTCCCGTATGCAAGACGGCACATGGCAGCTTGGTGTAATCCAGGCCGATCACACCATTTGGATGAGAGGACCGCTTATATTCATAGATATAAGTGGGATACCGGGCGGCGGCATACGGGTAGTCTGTGCACACTGGCCGGTTATTTTGCTCTCCGGGCTGGATGCTGCCGCACTGCCGCGTACAATATACGATTGGTGGCCGTATCTTGATACGGAAGGCTGCGGACTGGTGAATTGTCATACTGACAAGGGCACAACAAAGCTGTATGCCTCGCCTGCTCATGGAGCCCAAGTGCTGGGCGAGTATTTCAATGGTGCTCCGGCAAAGGTTGTATCCAGGCAGCGTGGGTGGATGAATGTTGACATATGCGGAACACGGGGCTGGATACGGGATGAATTTATTACTTTTGGTATGGATATGCTGCAATTGGACAGACAATGCCTTGACATGTGCCTGCTCGAGGATGCCAAGCATCAAAGTGTGAAGGTATACGCAGGACCGGATTTATCATCGCCTGTGACCGGTGTATTGGATCGTGAAGTCAAGTTCCATATCGATATCATCGGCATAGCAGGTTCGGACTGGTATCATATACTTTATGGCGACGGATTGTCGGGCTATGTGGAAGCAAAGTACTTCTATGAAGGAAACGGCTGAAATCCGGAGGAAGAACTGTGGCACTGCCTAATGAATATGCCGATATGCCAAGGTATGGGGCGCAGTGAAACAATACCTTTTGAATAACAAGGAACTGCCCGGTTTTTGGACCGGGCAGTTCCTTGTTCCATTTATCGTAGTTCTTTTGTGAACCTTGTTTGGTTTATACATGCCTGTGAGGCTGCGTATTACTGCACTTACTCTTGAAAAAGGCGGTGACCTTGGGAATCAACTCGCCGATATCCTCCCCCTCGCCGCCGATGTAATAGGGCAGGCCGCTGCCAGAACTGGAGAAATGCTCTTCCGTCTCATAGATGGTGATCTGCGCGTCCTCAACGTTCCGTATTGCTTTGGCTGCTGCGGAAGTGCCCGCTGCGGCCGCGCCGTTGACTACAATCTTCATGCCAATACCCTCCTACAATCATTTGCATTTTTGCATACCCGATTTGCCTGTAATAACCGGTTAGTCGCTAGGCATCAAAAATCACCTCAAGGTTATGCGCAAGCACATAGCCGGGTTTTGCGCGCCTCGCTGGCCCATTAATCTACTTAGAACCAAAGCACCTGGAACCGCATGAACAACAGCTGCTTTTTGAGTTGGCCATGATCATTCTTCTCTTATTCAAACCTCCTTCGGGTGTACTAAGGTTTCTATGAACCGTTGGAATTGTTCTGCCCGCTCCTTGTTGATTGTGTAGTACATCCATGTTGCTTTTTTCCGGCCTGATACCAGCCCGCAGTCCATGAGTACCTTCATGTGGTGGGAGAGCGTTGGCTGCGTGATGGATAGGCCTTTCAGAAGGTTGCTTGCGCACATCTCGCTGCTGGACAGCATGTTGATGATTGACAGCCTTGTAGGTTCGCCGAGGGCTTTGAGCAGTTCCAGTTCAGCAGCAAAATTCTTCATACCCTACACCTCCCGAAACATGGATGCACATCCTTGCATTACACGGAAATATTGATGTGCGTGGATCTATTGATTATTATAACCTATAAATAGATATTTGTCAATATTTATATATATAAATATTTAAAAAATGTAGCTGTACAGCCAGGTTTGGCCACAAATAGAGGCAGGCCGTCAAGCGCCGTAAGGGGCATGGCGAACAGGTTATTCGCTCTAAATAAACCAGTGTTCCGGCAGATACAGAGGGGTTGTGGAATGCGAGCGATGCAGTTGTTATTGGGAGACAGCAGCAATCAAACCTAAACCGGCATCTGATCGTCCTTCCTGCTTCCTCTCACTCCGGGACGTGTCATCCTGAGGGCACCGCCCGAAGGATCTTTTACAGCAAACTTATATACCAAGGGCAAGATCCTTCGGGCGGTGCCCTCAGGATGACAGACGGGTGGGGGTTGGTTTGTTATTCCGTAACTTCTGCAGTTGTCCGGGTACTAGTTTCGATCGAAGTGGCGGAGGAAGCGGTTGATGACTGGGTTGATGCATATTCCTGTTGAATTCGACATCTGATTGGTGTATAATAACAGAAAAGCACAATTGATAAAATTTCATCAAATTCGCTTACATATTGCAAACGAACGGCATATACTGTAATGGTTATTTACTTCTTATATGATTATGCATTTATAAACAATTGGCAGTTAATTCAAGATGACAGTATGCACCTTGCGAAACAAACAACAACAAACTGACCGACCGATGAAAGAAAATTGGAGTTATTGTCGGTACAAAGGGGAAAGGGCCTTGCTTTATAACAGCTTGGTGTTTTTTTGCATTTTATTTGATAAGTTTTTAACTTAACAAAAGGAGGGGCGTTTGCTCGGAGTCGTTCGGGAAATTATAAAAGTAGAAGATGATGGAGGGGCGAACAAGATGCTCGAAGCGGAAAAAACGTGTTGTGAACTGTCTGAGGAGGAGCAGTACCGGCTGCTTTCGCAGGCCATCCGGGATTTTCATTCGGACGAGAACAACTTGATCCAGATCCTGCATATGGCGCAGGCCATCTTCGGCTATCTGCCTTTGAAGGTACAGCAGTATATCGCCGGAGAAATGAATATGCCTTTGTCCAGGGTGAGCGGCGTCATCACTTTTTATTCCTTCTTTTCCACGCAGCCAAAAGGCAAGTATACGATTCAAATTTGCCTGGGTACCGCCTGCTATGTAAGGGGCGGCAAAAAAATACTGGAAAAGCTGCAGGAGCTTTTAAACGTAAAAGTTGGGGAGACCACCAAGGACGGAAAGTTCTCCCTGCAGGTTATGCGCTGCATTGGCGCGTGCGGGCTGGCGCCTGCCATCAGCATTGACGGGAAGGTGTTCAAGCGCGTCAATGCCAACAAGCTCCGGGAAATCCTGGATCAGTTCGCGTAAAGGAGGGCGGCAGATATGAGCGTGGAGGAAAAGCGCATTTCAACCAGGCAGGACCTTGAGGACATCAAGGCCCAATTCGAATTGATGGAGAAACAATACAAATACCGACTGCTGGTCTGCTGGGGCGCGGGCTGTATCTCATCCGGCGCCAAGGCCTTCAGGGAAGCGCTTGAAGTGGCTCTTCAGGAGGCAGGCATTGCCAAAACCACTCTTATGAAGCCAACCGGGTGTATGGGCACCTGCGCCGTCGGTCCCACGATGATTGTGGAACCTGACGGAATTTTCTACTGCAACTTAAAACCCCAGGATGCCAAAACCATCGTAAAGAAGCATCTGTTGGAAGGGCAAGTGGTAGAAGAGCTTTGCTATACGGATAAAAACTCAGGGGATACCATTCCACGCGTAAAGGATATTCCCTATTTCAAGAGCCAGCAGCGCATCATCATGAAAAACTGCGGCAGCGTGGACTTCCGCTCTCTGGATGAATATATCGCCCATGACGGATTTGCGGCCCTTCAGAAGGCATTAAGCGCTATGACGCCGGAGGATGTGATCTCAGAGATTGAGAAATCAGGCCTGCGCGGGCGCGGCGGCGCGGGCTTCCCCACAGGGCTCAAGTGGAAGCTGGCCCGCAAATCCCAAAGCGCGGACAAGTACGTCATCTGCAACGCCGACGAGGGCGACCCCGGAGCGTTCATGAACCGGTGCCTGCTGGAGGGCGACTCCTTCCTGGTGATCGAAGGCATGTCCATCGCGGGCTATGCCATCGGCGCAAGCCACGGGGTTGTCTATGTCCGGGCGGAATACCCCCTGGCCATTGAGCGCCTTCAAGAGGATATCCGCATGGCCAGGGAGCGCGGTCTACTGGGGGATAACATCTTCGGCTCCGGGTTCTCCTTCGATCTTGATATCCGCATTGGCGCGGGCGCTTTCGTATGCGGTGAGGAAACGGCATTGATGGCCTCTGTGGAAGGCAGGCGGGGCGAGCCGCGGCAGAAGCCGCCGTATCCAAGCGACAGCGGGCTGTATGGCAAGCCTTCTATCATTAACAATGTCGAAACATTCGGCAACGTGGCCACCATCATATTAAAGGGCGCGGAATGGTTTGCCGGCTTTGGCGTGGGCAAAAGCCGCGGCACCAAGGTGTTTGCGTTGGCCGGGGATATAAACAACACCGGCATTGTGGAAGTGCCTATGGGCACCCCCCTGGGGGAGATCGTCTTTGATATCGGCGGCGGCATTCCCGGCGGGAAGAGCTTCAAGGTCGCCCAAATCGGCGGTCCCTCGGGCGGCTGCTTAACCAGCGAGCATCTCAACACGCCCATGGATTATGAATCCCTGGTGCAGCTGGGGGCCATCATGGGTTCCGGCGGGCTCATCTGCATGGATGAGGATTCCTGCATGGTGGACGTGGCCCGGTACTTTATGGAGTTTGTGCAGGAGGAATCCTGCGGCAAGTGCGTGGCCTGCCGCCTGGGCACGAAAAGGATGCTGGAGATATTGGAAAATATCACCCAGGGGAGGGGCCGGGAAGGCGATGTGGAGCTTTTGATCGAGCTTGGCGAAACGATCAAGGATACCGCTATGTGCGGCCTGGGGCAAACTGCGCCCAACCCGGTATTGACCACCATCAAATACTTCCGCGAGGAATATGACGAGCACATTCGCGACAAATACTGCCGCGCGGGTGTGTGCGCAGACCTCTTCATTTCCCCCTGCGAAAACGCTTGCCCCGCCAAGGTCAATGTGCCCGGCTATGTGGCGCTGATTGCCGCCGGCCGGCCTAAGGATGCCTATCGCCTCATCCGGCAGGAGAACCCGTTCCCGTCGGTGTGCGGCCGGGTTTGCACCCATCCCTGCGAAAGCCGCTGCCGCCGCGGGCAGCTGGATGAACCCCTGGCCATCGCCGATTTGAAGCGGTATGCCGCCGATGAAATGATGAAGAGCGGCGAGCCCTTCTTTGACCTGGTCTATCCCCACAACAACAAATCTGTGGGCATTATTGGCGGCGGGCCGTCGGGCCTTACCTGCGGATATTATCTTGGCAGGCTGGGGTATAACGTCACGGTGTACGAGCAGCAGCCTATAGCCGGCGGCATGCTGGCGGTGGGCATTCCCGAATACCGCCTGCCCAAGGCCGTGCTGGAACGGGAAATCAATACCATCCGGCAGGCCGGCGTAACCATTCTCACCGGGATGGAAGTGGGCAAGGACATCCGCTTTGATGAACTGCGCAAAAAGCACGACGCCATATACGTTGCTACAGGGACGCAGTTCTCCAGGAAGATCGGCGTTCCGGGGGAAGACTTGCCTGGTGTATACCATGGGCTGGACTTTTTGAAGGATATTCATCTGGGAAGGCTCAAGAAAATTGAGGGAGTGGTGGCGGTAATCGGCGGCGGCAATACCGCTATCGACGCGGCGCGTTCGGCGCTGCGGCTGGGTGCTTTTAAGGTGCACATCATCTACCGCCGCACTGTGGAGGATATGCCCGCCGACAGGCGGGAGATCAGGGAGGCCATGGAGGAAGGCATTATGATCCACCCCATGACCGCGCCGGTGCGCCTGACTGGCAAGAATCACGTGGAAGCGGTGGAGTGCATTGCCATGGCCTTTGGCGAGTTTGACAAGAGCGGCCGCAAGGTGCCCAAGGAAGTGCCCGGCTCGGAGTTCACCTTCCCGGTGGACATTGTCATACCTGCCGTCAGCCAGTACGCCGACCTTCCCTTTATTCCCAAGGAGGAAGTGGAAGTAACCAAGTGGGGTACCTTCAAAGTGGATGGCAGCACCATGATGACTACCATGAAAGGCGTGTTTGCCGGCGGGGATGTGGTGCGCGGCGCCGATGTGGTGATCACCGCCATCGCCGACGGCAAGAAGGCTGCCCAGTCCATCGATAAGTTCCTGGGCGGGACAGGGGAGCTTAACAAGGGCGAGCCTGTTGAGATTCCTAAAATCGAGGATGAGGAGGAGCTGATCGAACATGAGCGGTTCCCCATGAAATCCCTCGATCCGGAAACCCGCAAGCATTCCGTGGAGGAAGTGGCGCTGGGTTACCACCGCCTGAACGCCATAGCGGAGGCCATGCGCTGCCTGCATTGCGACAGGCGGCAGCCCTGAAAGGAGGAGAAGCGGAATGGTGAATATAACAATCAACGGCAAACCTATTGCGGCCCGGGATGGGATGACGATCCTTCAGGCAGCTAAAGAAAACAACATTCAAATTCCTACGCTTTGCTGCATACAAGGCCAGCACGAGATCGGCTCATGCAGAATTTGCGTAGTTGAGGTGGACGGCGCAAAAACGCTTCAGGCCTCCTGTATTACGAAGGTTTCGGAGGGCATGGTGATCCATACCCATTCTACCCGTGTCAGGCAGCGCCGCAAAGTGCTTTATGAATTGATGCTGTCTGACCACCCCAAGGATTGTTTGAACTGCGCCAGAAATCAACACTGCGAGCTGCAGGCGTTGGGCGAAACCATACAGGCTGATGAGGCAAGGTTTGCCGGCGCCAAATCGAAGGATACCTCAGTGGACGCGGGGCCCTCCATTGTGCGGGAGCCTGCCAAGTGCGTGCTCTGCCGCCGCTGCGTTATGGTGTGCAACGAGGTGCAGGGCGTGGGCGTGCTCAACGCGCAGAACCGGGGCTTTTCAACGGAAATCGGCCCCGGCAATGATCTGCCGATTTATGAAGCCGCCTGCACCAACTGCGGCCAATGCACCGTCGTCTGCCCGGTAAACGCGCTGCACGAAAGGGAATCCATTCAGGATGTATGGGAAGCGTTGGCCGATCCTAAAAAGACGGTGGTGGTGCAGACCGCACCGGCCATCCGGGCGGCGCTGGGCGAGGAATTTGGCTATCCAGCGGGCACGCTGGTTACCGGGAAGATGGTTTCCGCGCTGAAGGAGCTGGGCTTTCGCTATACCTTTGATACCAACTTTGCTGCGGACCTGACCATACTGGAAGAGGGGCACGAGCTTTTGCACAGGCTTTCCAACTTGTTCTATCAGGCTGGGAAGGTGGATGCTGAGAGTCTTGAGAAGCTGGGCGTGCACGTAACGGATGAAGCGCCCGCGCTGCCCATCATCACCAGCTGCAGTCCGGGCTGGATCAAGTATATCGAGCATTATTTCAATGGACAATTGGGTAACTTGTCCTCCTGCAAGTCGCCTCATATGATGCTGGGCGCGCTGGTGAAATCGTACTTTGCGGATAAGATCGGCGTCAAACCCGAGGACATGTACGTGGTATCCATCATGCCCTGTACCGCCAAGAAGTTCGAGATTACACGGCCCGAAATGGTCAACAACGGGGTCCGCAATGTGGACGCCGTGCTCACCACCAGGGAACTGGCAAGGATGATCAAACAGGCGGGCATCGACTTTGCCTCCCTTAAGGATGGAATCTTTGACAATCCCCTGGGCCTTTCCACCGGGGCCGCCGACATTTTCGGCACCACCGGCGGTGTGATGGAGGCCGCGCTGCGCACGGTGTATGAGGTGGTCACCGGGCGGGAATTGCCTTTTGAAAACCTTCATGTGACGCCCATCCAGGGCTTGGAGCGCATCAAGACCGCCAGCATTCTCTTAAACGATGTGCTGCCGGAGTGGGGCTTCCTTAACGGGGTGGAGGTGAAGGTGGCGGTCACCAGCGGCTTGAGCGGCGCCGCGCATTTGATGGAGGAGGTAAGGGACGGAAAGAGCCCGTACCACTTCGTGGAGGTCATGGCCTGCCCGGGCGGGTGCATCACCGGCGGCGGCCAGCCCAGGTCTGAGGACCCGCAGGCACGGCCGAAGCGGATGGAGGCCTTGTATCGGGAGGATGAGGGCAAACCCCTGCGCAAATCCCACGATAATCCTGATATTTTGCTGCTGTACGAGGAGTATCTGGGCCATCCTCTGGGGCATTTGTCCCATGAGCTTTTGCATACCGGGTATACGGAGCGCAGCCGGTATTGAGAAAAGGTAACGTAGCGGGGATAGGGATTTTTGATGAAGGCGGGGAGGCTTCCTTTTGAGAAAGGAAGCCTCCCCGCGCCCTACCAGGAAAACTTTATAGTTTTATTGAAGATGTTTCTTGTTGTTTGACATATTGTTTGATTGGTATATGGACATAAAAAGTCCGCTTCTGAAGACTACATGAGTAGTGACAAAGCGCCTGTATTCGATTGTTATATCATTCAATAATGAGGTGATTGGATGGGGTTTCACTTGACAGTTATATGGTTGAATAACGGGATCGCCATGCATCTTCCCCTGCTTGCCACTATAATCAGCATGAATTGATATCTCGTGGCATGACTGAAACCACCAAAGATAATTAACGGGGCAACCGAATTTGCTTTCATACATAAATAAAAGTGTAGGGGAAGGAATAATTAACCATTTCCTTTCGTTAGTTTGGTTGGAACACGAACATCATAAGCA
Source organism: Bacillota bacterium (assembly GCA_023416585.1). Classification (GTDB taxonomy): domain Bacteria; phylum Bacillota; class Clostridia; order Christensenellales; family Aristaeellaceae; genus JAEWAH01. The sequence goes on along the minus strand of JAEZHM010000048.1, from coordinate 2,765 downwards.
AAAAAAGAATGCGTGGTTTGAAAGTGAGGAAAGATCACAATGCGTCAACGAGGCATGATTTTTTTCCTAACGATTGTTATATTTATAAGCATGTCAGGCATGGTCACCGCAAATGCTGCACCATTTTCCGTAGACGATATGAAGATATCCCTTGCACCAGGCTATTCTATATTTCAAGGCACATGGATTGCAAAGTCACGAGATAATGCTTTTCTGCTATTAGGCAGCGAAAACGAAAATGCGATGAAAGTCGCAATCGCAAGTCAATCAAGCGATGAGCAGTATGAAATTGTTGCGCTCAGTGAAAAGATTATCACTTATGAAGAGTATTGTATTGGTGCTGTACAATTGTTGGATACTTGGGATGATGGACTTCCCTATTTTTGGTATGAAGCAAGGGGTTACAAGGATGTTTATATAAGAGTTCAAGAAGATGGGGAGAACGACTGGAAAGTGTTCTGTGGATACACGGAATACTACGAAGATGATACCAAGTATTGCTATTATACTACCGATAATTCCAATGAGATCATCGTATATGACACGCTATTCCCACAAATATGTTGGCCGCTAGAGAAAGATTTATCTTTAGAGCACTTTGACATAGTTGCTGTCGAAAATGCTTGTACTGTAGCATTGCGATATCTTAATGCTTTTCAGGAAACGCATCAGTTCGGCGATAAGGACGAGACGTACAGAATCATATGGGATGAGGATATGTGATATTCTAAGCACTTCAATCAATTTAGCCAATCGAAACTTTGCTAATTCAAGCCACAAAGAAGGGGCTGTAGTAGAATGATCATCTACTGCAGCCCCAGATTTGTTGCAATTTAGCCTCGCCCGAAAGCATGACCTACGCCGTGAAGTATACGACTATAAGTTGTATTTGTGCCAGTAAAGCGGTCACCAATTACTAATGCAACCCTCTGTTGACCATTAGGCGCTGTTTCACCGCATTCCCTTCAATAGCTGTATACTTGTTACCCGAAGTAGCAATAGCAAAACCAGCATGATGAGCGGTAACGTTGTTATTCCATAGCCAGAAACATCATAGTATGCAGTTTCAAATTCTGTCACTTCGAACAAAATGCGAGATGTGTAATAGATGTGTAATAGTACCAAATATTTTTTATTGCAATGTTTAGGAATGTACCAGAAGGACGGGGCTTGTGGATCATATCAATTACTATGCTCGCTTTAACCATAATGGTATGATAACAACTCTGTTACCAAAAACGGATGGTAATGCTATAACAAATAAACCGTCCTCTTGGCTACTCAGAACCGTACCCCTTGTCGTACATACAGTCGGTATCACTTCCCTGTTGCACCCGGTTTCCCAAAGTGGTATACTACCCGCCGTTGCCGCTTAAGACAGGCCACGCATGCTTTTGGCGAAAGGAATTTACCGCATATGAATGGAAAACCGGGCGCAAGAAGGATCGTGTTCATGCTCTTGGGTAATGTCATCGTGGGCTTAGGCAGCGGCGTTATGCGTAAAATAGCCTTTGGAACCGATCCTTTCACCTTGATGAATCTGGGCCTCTGTTCCGCCTTGGGTATGGATTTTGGCACCTTCCAGATGTTACTTAATCTTCTGCTGCTGGCCTTGGTATTCCTCTTTGGCAGGCGGCATATCGGCCTGGGCACGGTAGTCAACATGATTTTCATCGGCTATCTGTCGGATTTTTCCCTGTACGGCCTGAATGCCCTGCTGGGGCAGACCCTTTCTTTTGGCTTAAGGGTGGCGTTGATGGTTCCGGCTGTTGCTGTAATTTGCCTGGGCGCATCGCTTTACATGGAGGCAGACTTGGGTATCTCCCCCTATGATGCCATGGCATTCCTTTTAATGCGCCTTTTGAAAGGCAAGCTGTCCTTCCGCATGAGCCGTATCCTCACGGATATGTTTTGTGTAGCGGTGGGCGTTGCCTTAGGCTCGGTGGCAGGGGTGGGTACACTGCTATTCGCCTTCTTTACAGGCCCGTTGGTGGTCTTCTTCCGGCAGCGCGCCGCCAGGTACGCGGTAGGGACGCAGGCAGGCTGAGGGGCTATTGTTTCGGGAAAGCGGCTGAAAGGGCTTCCGGTGTACGGAAACCCTTTTTGTATCCGGGATGATACGGCTCATTTGTTCAATCCATACTCAGTCACCAGCGGCTTGAGCGGCGCCACGCATTTGATGGAGGAGGTGCGGGATGGAAAGAGCCCGTACCACTTCGTGGGGGTCATGGCCTGCCCAGGTGGGTACATCACCGGCGGCGGCCAGCCCAGATCCGAAGACCCGCAGGCGCGGCCGAAGCGGATGAAGGCCTTGTACCGGGAGGATGAGGGCAAACCCTTGCGCAAATCCCACGATAATCCTGATATTTTGCTGCTTTACGAGGAGTTTCTGGGCCACCCCCTGGGGCATTTGTCCCATGAGCTATTGCATACCGGGTATACGGAGCGCAGCCGGTATTGAGAAATGGTAACGTAACGGGGAATAGGGATTTTGGATGAATGTGGGGAGGTTTCCTTTTGAGAAAGGAAGCCTCCCCGCGCCCTACCAGGAAAACTTTATGATTTTATAGAAGTCTTGTTTGTTAAATGATATTGCCTTGAAAATAGTGTGGGAGATGAGAAGCTTTGGCTTCCCCTTGAGTAAACAATGATTAAAAGGAATGGGGAAACATGGTATAATTAAGCAGAGGTGAGGGAGATGAAAGAGCAATACAACTTTACGGATATAGAGTATGGCCAACGGCGGAGAAAGACCAAACGGGATG
>JAEZHM010000123.1 GCA_023416585.1 Bacillota bacterium | reverse complement strand
CCCCAACCGTGGCTACCATCATGCATGCGGAGGCTGCGCCGACATCCATATTCCACATTTGCTGGGCATACTTTGTAAAGGCGGTAGTCACGGCGTTATAGCCCATGAACCACAAAAACACCGAGGCCAGAATAAGAAGCAGGCTTCTAAAAAGTTCCGGAGGCAGCTTCTCGGTCCCGTTTTCGGTCAGCTGCGCGGCCTGTTCCGTCTTGGGATCTACGCCATAGTGAATATCCTCCATCTGTTTGACCAGCTTGCGTTCCTTAACAGTCAAGAATAACGCAACCACCGCCACAAGCATGAAAGCCGCGACAGCCACGAAAACCGTACTATAATCCACCCGGAAACTGCCTTCCGCCGGCTTTTTTACCAGCAGCCATATGGCCACAAGCGTAAATACACCGCCCAGCGCCCCCATCAGGTTGATGACTGCGTTGCCCTTGGAACGAAGAGGTTTAGGCGTCACATCCGGCATAAGCGCCACAGCGGGTGAGCGGTATATGCCCATGGCAATAAGCAGCACGCCCAGCCCCACGTAAAACATCGCCGCATTGCCTATGTTTGCGGCACCTGGCAATTGCAGCATCATCATTGCCGCCGCCGCCGTGCCGGCCAGGATAAAGGGCATGCGCCTGCCTGTTTTTAAGCCGCAGCGGTCAGACAGCAAGCCAAAAAACGGCAGCAGGAACAGCGCAAGTATGTTATCGAGCGCCATGATGAACCCGGCAAAACCGTCCTCCAGGGCAAAATTGTTTTTCAGGATCAAAGGTATGACAGAATCGTATAATTGCCAGAACGCGGAAATCGACATGAATGCCAGGCCCGTAAGCAGCGTCCGTTTCACATTCAGCTTCATAAACGCCCTCCGTGATTTACTATTACAAATTATACCTTTCCCTATATACAAAAGCAATGAGGAAAGTGTGTGAAGCGGCTTTTCATTTGTTAGGAATGTGCTATACTTCTTAAGTAGATGTTTGAGGGAGGAATCCCATGAAGACCATTGCGCTGCTTGCCACCGGCGGTACCATTGCCAGTGCTCCCACCAAAGATGGGCTGGTCCCCGCGCTGACTGGGGCGGAGCTTGTGCGCTTATCCTATGCGGAAACGATCTGCCATGTAATAAGCCGGGATGTATTCGCGCTGGATTCCAGCAACATTCAGCCGGAGGAATGGCGTGTCCTGGCAAGCGCCGCAAGAGAGGCGCTTGAAACTTGCGATGGCGTAGTAGTCACCCATGGCACCGACACCATGGCCTACTCCGCAGCGGCACTAAACTTCATGCTATGCGGCTATGAAAAGCCCATTGTATTCACCGGGGCGCAATTGCCCATCACCCACCCGCTGTCCGACGCCATACCCAACATGCACTGCGCCTTTGCGGCAGCAACCGCTGGCGTGCCTGGCACGTATGTGGCATTCCACCAAAAGATCATATCCGGCGTTAGGGCGGTGAAGACTCGCACCACTAGCTTCGACGCCTTTGACAGCGTCAACGCGCCGCTTGCAGGCTATGTGGACGGGGATGGGGTACATTTTGTTAACCCCCAGCAATTTTCTGAGCCTTGCCGCTTTAGGGATGAGATCGACCCCAGGGTCTTTCTTTTGAAACTCATGCCGGGCACCATGCCGGATGTATTCGACTGGATCGTTTCCGCAGGCTACAAAGGCGTCGTGATCGAGGCCTTCGGGCTGGGTGGGCTGCACTACATCCGCCGCAACCTGGTGGATAAGCTGCACATGCTGGCGGAAAAGGGACTCTATACGCTGGTGGTGACTCAATGCTTATATGAAAAGGCCGACTTCACGGTATATGAAGTCGGCAGCCGTATCCTTTCCACCCACGTCTTTTCCGGCAGGGACATGACCACCGAAGCTGCCGTTACCAAGCTTATGTGGGCGCTGGGCCAGGGCGAGCCAGAAAAATACCTGCATCAAAATTTGTGCGGGGAATTCAGCGGCAACTAACGACAGATACTAAAAACCGGTGTGCGGCATAGGTCCGCACTCCGGTTTTTCTTTTTCAAAATACCAATCTTTTCTCAATATACGCCTTCAAGTCAGCGATCGCCACCCGGTCCTGGGTCATGGTATCCCGGTCGCGGACGGTCACGGTGTTGTTCTCCAACGTGTCAAAATCCACGGTGATACACATGGGAGTGCCGATTTCGTCCTGGCGGCGGTAGCGCTTGCCGATGGAGCCGGTCTCATCGTAATCCACCATGAAGTGCTTGGAGAGCTCCTGGAAAATTTCCGTTGACAGGCCGCCCAGCTTGTTCTTTTGCAGCGGCAGCACGGCAGCCTTGAAAGGAGCAAGCACCGGGTGCAGGTGCAAAACCACCCGCATGTCGCCGCCCTCCAGTTCCTGTTCCTCATAGGCGTTGCACAAAAATGCCAGCGCTGCACGGTCGGCTCCCAATGCGGGCTCCACCACATAGGGGATGTACCGCTCGTTGGTGACGGGGTCGATGTATTCCATGTTCTCGCCGCTTGTGGTCTGATGGGCTTTCAAGTCAAAGTCCGTGCGGTCGGCAATGCCCCACAGTTCACCCCAGCCAAAGGGGAAAAGGAACTCAAAGTCGGTTGTAGCCTTGGAATAATGGCTCAATTCCTCAGGCTTGTGGTCGCGAAGCCGCAGGCTTTCCTGCTTCATGCCAAGGGACAGCAGCCAGTCCCGGCAAAAACCGCGCCAATACTGGAACCATTCCATGTCCTCGCCTGGCTTGCAGAAGAATTCCATCTCCATCTGCTCAAACTCACGGGTGCGGAAGGTAAAGTTGCCCGGCGTGATCTCATTGCGGAAGGACTTGCCGATTTGGGCAACACCCAAGGGCAGTTTACGCCTTGTGGTGCGCACCACATTCTTGAAGTTGACGAATATGCCCTGGGCAGTTTCCGGGCGCAAATAGAGCTCGCTGGAAGAATCCTCCGTCACGCCCTGAAAGGTCTTAAACATCATATTGAACTTGCGGATGCCTGTAAAATCATGCTTGCCGCAGGTGGGGCAGGGAATTTTGTTCTCTTCAATATAGGCTTCCAGCTTGTCGTTACTCCAGCCGTCCGCTTGTATTTCCTCATCCTTGGAGGCGGCAAAATCCTCTATCAGTTTGTCGGCCCGGAAGCGCGCCTTGCAGGCCTTGCAATCCATCAAGGGATCGTTGAAATTGCCCACGTGGCCCGAAGCCACCCAGACATTGCGGTTCATTAATATAGCGGAGTCAAGACCCACGTTGGTCTTGCTTTCCTGCACGAACTTCTGCCACCAGGCCCGTTTTACATTGTTTTTGTATTCCACGCCCAAGGGACCGTAGTCCCATGCGTTAGCCAGACCGCCGTAGATTTCAGACCCGGCAAAAATAAAGCCCCTGCCTTTGCACAGGGCTACCAGCTTATCCATGGTCAGCGCAGCCATAATGATTCCCTCCGCTATTTCGGTTTTATCGTACAATCATATCCGGGAGCGGCCATTTTGTCAAGAAATGCCGCCAGGGAGGGCGCCTTTTGCAAAAGGCGCCCTCCCTGGACCCACCCCGATAACTTCTATTCTTTTATGGATTTTTCCATTTTTGTTTATACCCCATGCGCGTGCCCTCTATCCTGCATATTTTCACATCGTATCCTTCATTCTTTCCACTTTGGTCCTTCCCACCCCTTGTCAAGGGAACGGGTATATGTTTGACTTTATCGTACACGCATGCTATGATAGGAAAAATTTATAGAGCAGAATCATTTGTAGATTTGCAGGAAGGAAGATAATATGATTCCGCTTTTCCTGTCCGCCCTTACGGTAGGGTTTTCCGGTGCTATGATGCCGGGATCGCTGCTTACCTATACCATCCGGCAATCCCTTACATCCGGGCCCAAATCGGGGTTCATCATCATTCTTGGGCACGCCCTATTGGAACTGGCGCTCATCATATGCATTTTTCTTGGTTTGGATATACTGCTAAAATCTTATGTCGCGCAAATCGTGATCGGTATCCTGGGCGGGCTGCTGCTTTGCTACATGGGCGCTGACATGATTCTTAAGGCAGCAAGAAAAAAGATCGCCGTCCAAATGGATTCTAACAGGGACAGCGCAAAAAGCATGCTCCTTTCGGGAGTGGTGCTAAGCGCGGCCAATCCATACTTCCTGCTTTGGTGGGCGGTGATCGGCCTGGGTTTTCTGCTGGAAGCTTACAGGAACTTCGCTTATCTTGGCGTCGCCGTATATTTCATAGGCCATATTTTCGCTGATTTCATCTGGTATGGCTTCATTTCCATAGTGGTAGGCAGCACACGCAAATTCATCAAGGAGAAGCCCTACCGCATCGCGATCATGCTTCTGGGTGGGGTACTGATCTTCTTTGGGGCCAGATTTTTTGTGCATGCCATAGGCGCGATAATGTAAACATAATAGTAAAGGCGGAGCACATCATCGCTCCGCCTTTTTTGTAAACATAATAGATTTCACCACTTCGGCTCCTGCCACAATACAATTTCGCCCGCCGCCAGCGTCTTTTTCACATCAATAAGGCGCTGGTTTCGGCTGCCGCGGAACTTTATCTCCAGTGATCTTTGTTCCAACAAGAACCGCCCATCCACCAGCACATCCGTCTTCTCAAGCAGTTCTTTCCAGCCGGGATGATGATCCAGCCCGGCAGCCAGCTGCTCATATGTATAACCGGTATACGTCCACACGTTCAAGCCCTTCTCCTGGGCTGCCTTCGCGATCCTATAGCAATCCTCCGCCTGAAAGAACGGCTCGCCCCCGGTGATGGTCACCCCGTCCAGCAGCGGATTTTTTGAAAGCCTTGCGATAATATCCTCCACCGCTGCTTCGCTGCCGCCCATAGGGTCATGGCTTGCCGGATTATGGCAGCCGGGGCATTTGTGCAGGCAGCCCTGGGCAAATACAGAAAACCGGATTCCCGGTCCGTCCACAATGGAATCGTTCACAAGCCCCGCAATGCGCATAATGCTCCTTTCCGGGGCTTCGCCCCCCTTCGCGCAAAGCAAGCTTTGCGCGAGCCTGCACGATTCACTTGTATGCCTTGGGTTCGGGCGATGCCCACTCAACCGGCATACGGCCAGTGAATCGTGTAAGGAGAGGATTTCTAACAAAATCCTTCCAAAATCGCCGCGCATGCCGCCGATTTCAGTTTACAAACGAGGGGCTGCAGCCCCTTCGTTGCTCCCCCAATGACACATGTGCATCACTTTCTTTAATGCTAAAAGTTGTGTTTTATCCTGTCGTGCTCCTCTTTGCGCTTGGCGTTGTTGAAGCGGTCAAGGGTACCCACCAGATAGCCGGTGATTCGGCGGATTCGTTCAAAGGAGCGCCCGTTTTCCTCCCGGCCACACTGGGGGCAGCTGTCGCCGATGATGCCGTTGAAGCCGCACACTGGATCCCGGTCCACCGGGTGGTTGATGGACCCGTAACCCACGCCTTTGTCATGCATGAAACGGACCACCTTTTCAAAGGCGTCCAAGTTTTGAAGGGGGTCTCCGTCCATTTCCACGTAGCTGATGTGGCCCGCGTTGGTCAGCGCATGGTAAGGCGCCTCAATGCTGATCTTATCAAAGGCGCTGATGGGGTAATACACCGGCACATGGAAGCTGTTGGTGTAATAATCCCTGTCGGTTACGCCGGGGATTACCCCAAAGCGCTCCCTATCCATGCGTACAAACCGGCCGGACAGACCCTCGGCAGGGGTAGCCAAAAGTGTATAGTTCAGCTTTCGCTCTGCACTCAACTTATCCATATAATTGCGCATGGCCCCGATGATCTCCAGACCCAGGTTTTGACTTTCCTCGCTTTCGCCATGGTGCGCGCCTCGCAAAGCCTTCAGCGTTTCGGCAAGGCCTATAAAGCCCATGGACAGCGTGCCGTGCTTTAAGACCTCGCGAATCTCGTCGTTCCAGTCCAACTTTTCAGAGTCCAGCCATACGCCCTCTCCCATCAGGAAGGGGAAATTGCGCACCTTTTTGCGGGCGATAATCTCAAACCGCTCGTCCAGCTGATCCACCACCAGGGCTATCTTCCGCTCCAGTTCCTCAAAGAACCATTGCACATCACCGTTTGCCTTGATAGCAATGCGGGGAAGGTTGATGGACGTAAAGGATAGGTTGCCGCGCCGGGGGCATGTTTCCCGCTTCGGATCGTACACATTGCCGATCACACGGGTGCGGCAGCCCATATAGGCGATTTCTGTTTCTGGATGGCCTTCCTTGTAATACTTGATATTGAAAGGCGCATCCAGGAAAGAGAAATTGGGAAACAGCCTCTTGGCGCTTGTTCTTATGGCCAGGCGGTACAGGTCATAGTTTGGATCGCCCGGATTAAAGGACACGCCCTCCTTGACCCTGAATATCTGGATGGGGAAAATCGGCGTTTCCCCATGACCCAGCCCGGCTTCCGTGGCCAAGAGCAAGTTCCGAACCACCATACGCCCCTCGGGGGAGGTATCCATACCGTAGTTGATGGAGGAGAAAGGAACCTGTGCCCCGGCACGGCTATTCATGGTGTTCAGGTTGTGAATCAGCGCTTCCATGGCCTGGTAGGTAGCTTTGTCCGTTTCCTTTTCCGCCTTGTGCTGGGCAAAGTCGAGAATCTGCTCCTGCACCTTTTCATCATAAGCGGCAGCCAGCCTTTCCTTCATGGCGACACGGAAAGCGGCGTCCTCCTCCAAGCGCGGGGTGAAGCCCTGGTCACTCAGCTCTTTGATCCATTCCCTGGCCTTCTGATCTGGGTTTTCCATACCGCATAGCAATTCCAGAGACCGCGAAAGGTTGTCCCGATAGCGCTTGACGAACGTCTTTTTTACACCGGGGGACATGCCGTAGTCGAAGTTTACCACGCTCTGGCCGCCGTGCTGGTCGTTTTGGTTTGCCTGTATGGCAATGCAGGCCAGCGCCGAATAGCTGTAGATATCGTTGGGCTCCCGCAATACGCCGTGGCCAGTGCTGAAGCCGTTATGGAACAGCGTCAAAAGGTCTATCTGGCAGCAGGTGGTGGTCAGAGTATAAAAATCCATGTCATGGATGTGGATATCGCCTTCCCTATGCGCCTGGGAATGCTTGGGGTTGAGCACATACATATCATAAAACTGCTTGGCCCCTTCAGAGCCAAACTTGAGCATGGATCCCATGGCGGTGTCGCCGTTGATGTTGGCATTTTCCCGCTTGATATCTGAATCGACGGCATCCTTATAGGCGATATCCTCGAAAATCTTCATCAGGCGGGTATTCATCTCCCGCACGCGGCTGCGTTCGGCCCGATAAAGAATATAGGCCTTGGCGGAACGGACGAAGCCTTTCTCAATCAGCACATGCTCGACTACGTCCTGCACTTCCTCCACCGTGGGTATGCCGGAAATGGTTTCGCTGCCCTCGATTTCTTCCACCACCTGCTGTGAAAGGGCCTTTGCCGTGTCTATTCCCTTGGCGCTGCCGCTGGCGGCAAATGCCTTTAAAATCGCCTGTTCAATTTTCTCGATATCAAAGGGCATCGTCCGTCCGTCCCGCTTTTTGATGGAAGTAATCATGTGTCCCAGCCTCCTGCTTTCAATTCTTTCGTGCGGCTTGCCTTTATCGGAACAAAAAGCCAATCCCTGCGCCAAGTCGCCGGGAAAGACTTTCTATGCTTCGCTTATGGCTGGAGCCCCAGCCCTAGAATCTTTATTATACGACAATTTTTTTGTGCGCTCACAGCGCTCATGTCGAAAGAGCATTGTCATTATAGTGCGTCCTATACTACCTGTCAATACCATATATGGTCATTTTTTGTGCCTGGCAATCAACATATAGTGCGCCATAATGGCGATGCCTTGCTTTTTGGTATTTGCGCCGGCGGAAATATTTTTTCCGGCCATGCGTTGACAGAAAACGAGGAAGCGATTATGATATGAAAGCGGAAGTGCCGGGAATACATCCGTGCCGCCGTAAGAAAGGAGAGGACCGCCGTGGAAGGCGACCCGTACAGTCCCATAACGGTACGTTTCCACACGTAAGCGCGGCCTGCTCCTGTGGCTTTATAAGCCATATGTCAGCCACCCGCCTGCCTTTGCGTGTGCGTGCCACACAGAAAGGCAGGTTTTTTGATGAAGAGGATCTTTAAAACCGTAGACGATCATCTGGTAGAGGGCACCACCCTGGAAAAGGGCTGCTGGGTGCACCTGCAAAACCCCACCAAAGAAGAAATTGATGGCCTGAACACAAGGTTCGCATTGGATCCCACGTATCTGATGGCTGCACTGGATGAGGAAGAAAGCGCCCGCATCGAGCATGATGAGGGGCAAACGCTGATCATCGTCGACATCCCCTATGTGGATGTGGAAGGCAGCGGTTATATCTACAGCACCATCCCCATGGGCATTATTCTGGTAGATGAGATCATTATCACCGTGTCCACCCGTGAAACACCTATCATCGCCGACTTTACAGAGGAGCGGGTCCGGGGTTTCTGGACACATAAGCGCACAAGGTTCATACTGCAGCTATTGCACCGCAACGCTTCCCGATTCCTGGCGTATTTGAAGCAGATTGACAAGGCCAGCATGCATGTACAGGAGAAGCTGGAAAAGTCACTTAAAAACCGCGAGCTTTTGCAGATGATGAAGCTGGAAAAGTCCCTGGTGTTTTTCAGCACTTCTCTGAAGGGCAATGAGACAGTCATGGAGAAGATGCTGCGACTGGATGCACTGAAAAAGTTCCCCGACGATACGGATCTTTTGGAAGACGTCATCATCGAAAACAAGCAGGCCATGGAGATGTGCACCATTTACCGGGATATCATGTCCGGCACCATGGATGCCTTTGCCTCCATTATCAGCAACAATCTGAACATTGTCATGAAGGTCTTGACCAGCCTCACCATGGTCGTTGCCATCCCTTCGCTGGTAGCTGCCCTATGGGGAATGAATGTGGTTGTTCCCTTTGAAAATTCACCTTTCGGATTCTGGATTGTTCTTGGAATTTCTGCCTTTAGCGCATTGATGGCCGGATTTTTCCTGTGGCGAAAGAAAATGTTCTGACCAGGGGCTCGGCCCCTGGACCCCGCTAAAGGGAACTCCTTCCGTCACAGCTTCGCCGTGCCTCCGATGGGCTCAATCGTCGCGGTGCTGCGCTACCGCTTGCCCCGCTCGTTTCGTCCATTTCCTCCACTCCGCCCATTTCTGCCACTGGCAGAGGCGGAGTTTCGGAACCTCCCTCAAGAGGGAGGCTTCACCCCTTTAGAATCCCCATTTTTTATTGGGAGAAATAAAAAACTGCCCCTTCCAAACTATTGCAGATGGAATGGGCAGTTTTTTTATACTATTCTCAAATATTAATGCGTCAATGAACATTAACTCTGCAAGTGAGACCAACACCGCACGCTGTCATCCTGAACGCAGTGAAGGATCTTGGAATTTTACGCTGCATCAAGATCCTTCGTCACGACGTTCCTCAGGATGACACCGCGCGGAACTTGCATATATCTTATACGCTTGCTGCTATCGACGCATTTGCATTTTAGAATAAATAGTGGGATTCCACGGCGAAGCCGTGACGGAAGGAGTTCCCTTTGGCGGGGGCCCCGGGGGCGGCACCCCCGGGTCTATTTACGCATTTGCATTTTAGAATACATAATGGGATTTCAAAGGGATGATATCCCTTTGGCGGGGGTCCCGGGGGCGGCGCCCCCGGGTCATTCCCCCAAGGCATACCCCTGCTTCTCGCTTTGCCCCTGCTGGCGGCGGAAGTTCTCGGCGTTTTTTTCCTTATAGATGGCATATAGCTCTTCCGGGGTCAGACCAGCCTTTAGGCACATGGAAACGAAGAAGTGGAGGATATCCACCAATTCTTCTTTAAGGGCATGCTCATTGACAGGCTTTTTGTTCTTCCACCACTTGAAGTTGACTTCGTCCAGCAGCTCAGCCAATTCCGAGATCATGGCCAGGGTCTGCTTTTGGATCCATTCTTCAGGGGTGATGCTTTCCAGATGCCTTGTCTTTACAATGGATTCGTTAAAGGCCTGCTGCAGCTCAAAGATCTCATCCAGCCTGTCAGCCACTTTCGCAGCCCCCTTACTTTTGTATAAATTGCAAATATCTTTCGGCATGCTTGCCCACCACGGCCACGCTAGGCTGGTTGGACAGGATCTCGTTTGCCACGCGGAGTACGTCTTCCTTTGTCACTCTCTCGATTTTGGCAATAGTCTCCTCCGGCGCGGGTGGGTGACGCAGTAGCAATTCGCCCCTTCCAATGGCCTGCATGCGGCTGGAGGCGCTCTCCAGGCCCAGGATATAGGAGCCTTTCAATTGTGCCTTGGACTGGGTGAATTCTTTGTCAGTCACCCCGTCATGCAGCAGCTTTTTCGCCTCAATCTCCATCTGGTTCAACACCGTTTCCGCGTTTTCAGGCGATGTGCCGGCGTACAGGTTAAGCACCCCGCAGTTGGGATAGGTAGCGGGATAGCTGTATATGGAATAGGCCATACCCAGTTCCTCACGCACCCTTTGGAACAGCCTGGAGGACATGCCACCGCCTAGAATATTGTTGAACACGGCCACCGGATAAATATCGTCATGGCCCATTGGCTTGCCGGGATAGCCCATGCAGATGTGCACCTGCTCCGTATCCTTATCCCGAAACAGAATGCGCTGGGTTCTGGCCATCATGTCCGGCGCCGTATCCGGAATGCCGGTGCCTTTCCAGGAACCGAAAGCCTTATTGAGAAGGCTTTCCAACGATGTGCGCTCATAGTTGCCCGCTATAGCCACCACTACGTTTTCAGGCCGGTAATGGGTCTTGCGGAAGGCAAGAAGATCATCCCGGCTATATTTGCGAATACTTTCCGCCGGGCCCAGGATGGGCATGCCCAATGCCTGGCCCTCGAACTGGGCCTCGCTCAAAAGCTCGTGCACCAGGTCCTCCGGGGTATCCTCCACCATGGAGATTTCCTCCAGGATTACGCCCCGTTCCTTGTTCAGCTCCCGCTCATCCAATGTGGCGTTCAGCGTAAGGTCGCTTAAAATATCCACCGCCAGGGGCAGGTCTTCGTCGATGACCTTAGCATAAAAACAAGTGCATTCCTTGGCGGTAAAGGCATTCAACTGCCCGCCCACCGCGTCCATTTCCTCGGCGATATCCCTGGCCGTGCGCTTTCCAGTGCCTTTGAACACCATGTGCTCAATAAAGTGGGATATACCATTTTCATTAGGCGTCTCCATCATGGAGCCCACCTTGATCCATACGCCGATGGAGGCGGAGCGCACATGAGGCAGGTATTCCCCCACCACCCTCAGGCCGTTTGACATGGTCCACTGATCGTACATATTCGTATCCTTTCAGGAAAGTTTCTTCTATTTTCTACCGAAGCCACGCAAAGCATGCAGGAAACGAAAAGGCAGGAAACGCCCGCCCCGCCCCTGGGGGCCGGAGGCAGTAGCGTTCCCTGCCGTTTTAACATTCTTTAACAGCAATTACCTGTCCGACGGCCTTCCGTCGCGGCGCGGCGGACGGGGCCTGTCGCCGGCAGGGCGGTGCTCGGCGGGATTGTTTTCATAAACGATGTCGTTGCGGATGAGGCTGATGCGGCCCTGGGCGTTGACTTCGTTGACCTTGACCTCAAGCTCGTCACCGATCTTCAGCACATCCTCCACCTTCTCCACGCGGTGGTTGGCCAGCTTGGAGATATGGATCATGCCATCCTTGCCGGGGGCCAGTTCCACAAACGCGCCGAAGGCCTGGATGCCTACCACCTTGCCGGTGAACACATCGCCCACTTCGATATCCTTGGCAATTCCCTCGATGATCTTGCGCGCCTTGTTGGCGGCAGCCTCGTCGGGGGTGGAAATGAACACGCGGCCATCATCCTCGATGTCGATTTTGACGCCGGTCTCGGCGATGATCTTGTTGATCATCTTTCCACCCGGGCCAATGACCTCGCGGATCTTTTCAGGGTTGATGGTGAAGCGGATGATCTTGGGCGCATAGGCGCTCAGGTTCGTCCTGGGCTGGCCCAAGCACTCCAGCATGATCTTGAGGATGTGCAGACGGCCCTGCAATGCCTGAGCCAATGCTTGCTTCAAAATGGGCCTGTCAATGCCCTTGATCTTAATGTCCATCTGTATGGCGGTGATGCCGTTCATGGTGCCGGCCACCTTGAAGTCCATATCGCCCAGGAAGTCTTCCAGACCCTGGATATCAGTCAGCACTGCCACTTTGCCGGATTCGGTATCCTTGATCAAGCCCATGGCCACGCCAGCCACAGGGGCGTGGATCGGCACACCGGCATCCATCAGAGACAGGGTGGAGCCGCAAACAGAAGCCATGGAGGAGGAACCGTTGCTGCTCAGCACTTCGCTGACCAGGCGCAGGGCATACGGGAATTCCTGCTCAGTGGGGATCACAGGTTCCAAAGCCCGCTCCGCCAGCGCGCCATGGCCGATTTCCCGGCGGCCGGGAGACTTCAGCCTGCCCGCTTCACCGGTGGCATAGGGGGGCATATTGTAGTGGTGCATATAGCGCTTGTAATCGTCATTTGACAGCCCGTCCAGCATTTGCGCTTCGCTGGTGGAGCCCAGGGTGGTCACGGTGAGCGCCTGGGTCTGGCCGCGGGTGAAGATGGCACTGCCGTGGGTGCGGGGCAGAATGCCCACTTCGCACCAGATGGGCCGGACTTCGGTGACGGCGCGGCCATCAGGGCGGATACCCTGCTCAATGATCTTTTTGCGCATGATCTCTTTGTTCAGATAGTAGACAGCGTCATCCACTTCTCTTTCACGTCCGGAGAAAATATCCGCAAAGTGGGCAAGTATGTCTTCCTTAGCGGTCTTTTCCCGTTCCTGCCGCTCTTCCCTGACAAAGGTTTCAAAGGTGTATGAGCACTTGTCATACGCATATTCGCGCACGGCGTCCTTGATCTCCTGCGCGGTAACGAACAGCTTGACTTCCGCTTTGGGCTTGCCGATCTCGGCAATGATCGTCTCCTGGAAGGCGATCAGCTTTTTGATCTCCTCATGAGCGTACATGATGCCTTCCAGCATCACTTCCTCGGAGACTTCCTTGGCGCCGGCTTCCACCATCAGAATGGCTTCCTTGGTGCCGGAGACCACCAGGTGCAGATCGCTTTGGGCCCTTTGCTCCTCATCGGGGCAGAGCACAAGCTCCCCATTCACACGGCCAACCACCACGGAACCCGTGGGGCCGCTGAAAGGAATTTCACTGATGCTAAGAGCAATGGAAGAACCGATCATGGCCGGAATCTCCGGCGGCAGATTGGTATCCACGGACAGAACCGTGGCCACTACCTGCACATCATTGCGCATGCCCTTGGGGAACAGCGGGCGCAGGGGCCTGTCGATCAGACGGCAGGTAAGCGTCGCCTTTTCGGTAGGCCGGCCTTCCCTTTTGATGAACCCGCCAGGAATCTTGCCAACGGCATAATGCTTTTCTTCAAAATCAACGCTCAGGGGAAAGAAATCCACGCCTTCCCGCACCGTTTCGGACATGGTGGCGTTTACGATCACCACGGTGTCGCCGAATCTTACCAGCGCCGAACCGGCTGCCTGCTGAGCATATTTGCCAAATTCCAGTGTAAGCGGCCGACCCGCCAAATCCATTGTATACTTTTTGTACTCCATGCCAATCTCCTTCACATCGTCACATGTAAGGCTTTCCAGCCTTTTCTCTTGGACACACCAGCCTGTTCCCTTTGTGAAGTCAGACTGGCACCTCTTTGGAGGCACATGCCTCCTGATATTCCTGTGAAAAAGCCGCGCAGCGGCGCCCATGCTTTCATGAGCGCCACTGGCGGCTTCCACAAACAGTTTGACCGGATAAAATGTACCCCTCATCCGGTATCAACCAGCAGTACGCGCAAGCCGCGGGAAGCGGGTTTACTTGCGCAGGTTCAACTGACCGATCAACGTACGGTACCGCTCTATGTCGGTCTTCCGGAGGTAATCCAGAAGGCCCCTGCGCTGGCCGACCATTAGAAGCAGGCCGCGGCGGCTGTGGTGATCCTTCTTGTTGATCTTCAGGTGCTCGTTCAGGTGGTTGATCCGTTCGGTAAGCAGCGCTACCTGCACTTCGGGGGAACCGGTGTCGCCCTCGTGGCGGCCATAAGTTTGGATGATTTCAGCCTTTAACATAATTCCTTTCTCCTTTCACCTAATCGCCATGAACGAAGTGAAGCGTCGGAGCGTCGCAAAACTGCGCCCATGGTTCAAAACAGCGTCTCTCATTGTAGCACTACACAATGCATTTGTAAACGTATGCCGGGGAATTATTTTCCGACAAGGCCTATTATTCCCCAAGCCGGCTTGCTTTATGGCCCATAAATCGACCGTCGGTCATCAGTCTGATATGGAAAATGCCGTACCTTTTTCCTCAAAACGTCATGAAATACCGAAATACGCCTTGGTATCAGCCACATCCCGCGCCATTTGGTCTTTCAGTGCCTGAACGTTCGCAAACTTAATCTCGGGGCGCAGCCGCTTGAGAAAATTCACACGAAGTTTTTGCCCGTATAAATCCTGAGAGCAATTCAGCAGATAGGCTTCCAGCGTGACATCGCCCTCGGGCAGCGTGGGGTGGCAGCCCAGACTGACCACAGCCGGGAACATGCCCTTTTTTGTCTTGACCCGGGTTACATAAATGCCAAAGGCGGGCAGCGCCTTGCGTTTGGAGATGGATACGTTAGCTGTTGGAAAACCAAGAGTCCTGCCTACTCCCTTGCCGTGCTCCACACGCCCGGAAATGGCGTAAGGCCGCTCCAGCAATTTTAAGGCCAGCTCCACATTCCCCTGCCCCAGCAGATCACGCACGCGGGAGGAAGAAACGACATGGCCGTCCACCTGAACAGGGGACACAATGTGCACTTCAAAGCCCAGAATTTTGCCCATCTTTTTCAGCAGTGTAGCGTCGCCTTCCCCTTTCATACCAAAGGTGTAGTTGAAACCTACCACGATATGCCGGGGATGAAACTTGTTTATCAGCCAGTCCACAAATGATCTTGGCGACATGTTCATCATTTCGCGGTCAAAGGGTAGCACCGCTAATGCATCGGCTTTCAGCTGAGCCACGCGTACAGCCCGCTCCGGCACGGTAGACAGCATGGGCGGAACATCATTTGGCGAAATCACCGCCAGGGGGTGCTGCATAAAAGTACAAACCACCACCGGAAGCTTTTCCAGCAAGCCCCACTCCCTGGCAGTCCGCAAAAGCCATGCGTGACCCGTGTGAACGCCGTCAAACATGCCCAGAGCCAGCACGCAGGGACCGGTCACGACATTATCCGAAAATGTCAGGCGCATAGGAACCCTCCAACGATATCATGCGTATTACATTTCATTTATACCGCCTCCTACCATCGCCCGAAACACGATGGATGAACCTTGGCGGCAGGCAATGCCCATAAAGGCATCCTGCAAGTAAACACGAAGCGGTGCATTTTCCGCGGTTTGACCCATATTTTCAAAGGCGGAAAGCCTCATCGAGCCGCCATTCCTGCATATGGTATCCAATGCCGCGGGCACATCGACGCGGTGAAGATGCTCAAGAGGCATGTCCATGGGAAGCAGGCATTGATTCAGCAGTCCCTCATCCTTCGCCGCTTGGAGTTCCTCCAACGTATAGGCGGTATCCAGGGTGAAGACGCCGCTTTGCGTGCGCAGAAGGAACCGCATATGCGCTGGGCAGCCTACCGCCTGGCCGATATCATGGCACAGCGTGCGCACATATGTACCCTTTCCGCAGCGGATGGTAAGCATCATGCCGTGGTTTTCCATTTCCCGGCCAAGGGATATTTCCTCTACCAGAATGGGGCGTGGCGCAGCTGTCACCATTTCACCGCGGCGGGCAAGGTCATAAAGCCTGCGCCCTTCCTGCTTGATGGCGGAAAAGCTGGGCGGCACTTGCATAATCTCCCCGGTGAACCTTGGCAATACTGCGCGTGCATCCTCCAAGGAAGGGTAGTTTTCACCCTGATCTATCACGTGTCCCTGCGCATCCTGGGTATCGGTGGCCGTGCCGAAAGCGATCTCCGCCACATATGTCTTGCGCTTGTCCACCAGATAGTCAAACAGTCTGGCCGCCTTTCCCACCATCACAGGCAGGATGCCCGCCGCCTGCGGGTCCAGCGTGCCCGCATGGCCCGCCTTTTCGCCGTTTATCAGCCTGCGAACGGCCCCAACCACCTGGCTGGATGTCATACCCGGCGGCTTTAACACATTAAAGAAACCGTTCATAGCTGACCTTCCGCAAGGCTTTTTTCCATGGCCGCAACCATGATCGCAGCAGCATCCGAAAGCGCAGCGTTCATGGTGCAGCCCGCCGCCAGCGCATGCCCGCCGCCCCCGAAGCTAGCGGCCAATTCGGCCACGTTGCAGCCCTCCAAGGCCCGGAGGCTGAATTTGGTGCCCCCGTCCACTTCCCTGGCCAGGTATGTCATTTTAACGCCTGTGATGTCAATGCCAAAATTCACAATAGCTTCCGCATGTTCAGGCCTTGCGCCGCAATCGTCAAGATCTGCCTGACTCAGCTGCATCCCGGTAATCTTCCCGTCATGATAGAAGGTAAGGGTAGACAAAGCCCGGGTCAGCAGCAATATCTGCTCCCGGCTGCGCTCCCTGAAAAGCACGCGGTTCAACCTGGCGATGGGCAGCCCGTAGCCCATTAGTTCGCCCATGGCTTGAAAGGCGTCGGCCGTAGTGTTGTCAAAACTGAAATTGCCCGTATCCGTTGCAATTGCGGTATACAGGCTTGTGGCTATATCTATATCCCAGTTGATATTCAGGCTTTGAAGCAGCTCATATATGAGCACGCCTGTGGCACTGGCCCCGGCCGATACCACGTTGATGTCGGCATAGCCCGGATTGGTGCCATGATGGTCTATCTGTATCGTAGACCTGGCGGCAAAAAATAGCGGTGCACAGTCCCCCAGGCGGAGACGGTCAGACACATCCACTGCAATAGCCAGGTCGAAGTTTTCGCCTTTCAGTTGCGCAGGACTGCGTATTTCCCCCGCGCCGCTCAAAAACATAAGTAATTGCGGCACTTCGTCAGCACAAACGACGCAAACCTGCTTGCCCAGCTTGATAAGCGCGCTGCGCAAAGCCAGCGAACTTCCGATGGTATCCCCATCCGGCGATACGTGGGAGCACAAAAGAATGCGCTCTGCCCTTATGATGGCGTCCGTCACGGCTTCCGGAAAGCTATTCATCTGCGCCGGACGGTTCTTCCTCATCGCTTTTGTTTCCTTCCGCTTCTTTTGCATGTACCTGATTGAGAATATCCGCAATATGTACGCCATAGGCGATATTCTGATCCTGCTGGAATATGATCTCGGGCGTATAGCGGATGACCATGCTTTTGCCCAGTTCCCTGCGGACAAATCCTGCCGCGCCCTTTAACGCAGCAATGACACCGGCCGCCTTGTCCTCCTCCAGGATGCTCACATAAATTTTGGCATAGCGAAGATCCCTCGTTACCTCGGCATGGGTGATGCTGAAGGTTCCGGTAATTCTGGGGTCGCTCAATTGGTTGCGGATGATCTGGTCCACCTCCCGGCGAACCTGATCAGAAATGCGATCGCTTCGATAAGAACTCACTGGTACTCCTTACCTTTCTGGGGTCGTAACGCTTACTAGCTTATGCAGCAGAAAGCAGCCTGCAGCAATAGTGAATTTCGCGCCTGCGGGCGCGACAACATACCTTGTACTTTTCGCTGGCCGTGACCTTGCGCCGTCCAAGCAAAGCGCGGAACGGCGCAAGAGGACACAAGCGAAAAGTGAGAGAATCGCGGAAATGACTTCGTCATTTCCGCGAAAGCTTTAGCGTTCCACTTCTTCCTGGATATAGCACTCGATGACGTCGCCTTCCTTGACATCGTTGTAGGCTTCCAGGCCGATGCCGCACTCGTAGCCGGCGGCCACATCCTTGGCGTCATCCTTGAAGCGCTTCAGAGAGGAAAGCTTGCCCTCGAACACAACCACATGATCGCGCAGGAGGCGTACGGAGGCATTGCGCTGCATCTTGCCGTCCAGCACATAGCAGCCTGCTATCGTGCCTGCGCCGGTGATCTTGAAGGTGTTGCGGACTTCGGCGTGGCCCAGTATAACTTCTTTGAACTGGGGCGCCAGCAGGCCCTTCATGGCCTTTTCAATGTCCTCAATGGCCTGGTAAATGATACGGTAGAGGCGGATGTCAATTTCTTCCCGCTCGGCCTGGTCCCTGGCGCTGTTGTCCGGGCGGATGTTGAAGCCGATGATGATGGCGTTGAAGGCGGAAGCCAGGTTTACATCATCCTTGTTGATGGCGCCCACGCCGCTATGCAGCACGCGTACTTTTACTTCGTCGTTGGACAGTTTTTCCAGAGCCTGCTTCACAGCTTCCACGGAGCCCTGCACGTCGGCCTTGATGATCAGGTTGAGGTGCGTCATCTTGCCCGCGTCAATCTTGGAGAACAGATTATCCAAAGATACCTTGGCGCTGGTGCTGGCACGCGCTGCCCTTACCTTTTCGCGCCGTTCCTCGGCAACCTGGCGGCTCAAATGATCGTCGCCTACGGCCATCATTTCGTCACCTGCCAAAGGAACTTCGTTGAAGCCGGAGACTTCCACCGGCATGGAAGGACCTGCTTCCTCGACACGGTCGCCGCGGTCGTTCAGCATGGCGCGCACACGGCCGGAAGCCATGCCGGCCACGATGTTGTCTCCGATGTGAAGCGTACCGTTCTGTACCAGAACCGTAGCCACAGGACCGCGGGATTTGTCCAGCTTGGCCTCGATGATGACGCCGCGGGCCAGGCGGTCGGGATTGGCGCGCAGCTGCTGCACATCCGCCACCAGCAGGATCATCTCCAGCAGCTGGTCCACGCCCTGGCCGGTGACGGCACTGACGGGAACCATAATGGTATCGCCGCCCCACTCTTCTGCCACCAGTTCGTAGGCGGTCATGTCCTGCTTCACGCGCTCGGGATCGGCGCCCGGCTTATCCATTTTGTTGATAGCAACGATGATAGGCACATCCGCCGCCTTGGCATGGTTGATTGCTTCCACGGTCTGCGGCATCACGCCGTCATCCGCAGCCACTACCAGCACAGCGATGTCGGTAGCCTGTGCACCCCTGGCGCGCATGGCGGTAAACGCCTCATGGCCGGGGGTATCCAGGAAGGTGATTTGGCGCTCGTTCAGTTCTACCGTATAAGCGCCGATATGCTGAGTGATGCCGCCGGCCTCGCCCGCAGTCACGTGGGCTTTGCGGATATAGTCCAGCAGCGAAGTCTTGCCGTGGTCCACGTGGCCCATGATGGTGATAACGGGCGGCCTGGTGATGAGGTCCTCATCGGTATCCTCGAAATCTTCGTCGGAGAGGTAGTCTTCCGCCGTCTTGTCCAGCTTCTTTTCCAGTTCCACGCCAAACTCGGTGCAGACAAGGGAAGCTGTATCATAGTCCAGTTCACTGTTGATGTTGGCCATGATCCCCAGCAGCAAAAGCTTCTTGAGGATATCGCCCGCGGGCTTGCCGATACGCTCGGTCAGGTCCTTCACGGTAATGGCTTCTGCGGTCATGAATGCCTTTTCAATCTTGATGGGGGCCATCATCTGCTGGGCGGAGAGCTTCTTGCCCGCCCTGGCACGCTTGCCACCGCGGATTACATCATCATCATAACCGGAGAAGTTTTCCTTTACCATCTGTTTGCGCGATTTTACAACACGCTCGGGGTCGTGTTGACGCACGTAATTTTTCTTGTTGGGGTCATAGTTGGACACCCGTTCCTTTTCCACCGAGGGCGTCAGTTCAGGCGCTTTGGGACGGCCGAACCCTCCGCCGCCAACGGGGCGGGGGCCCATGCCGGGCCGGGGTGCGCCAAAGCCGCCGCCTTGGGGACGGGGCGCGCCAAAACCACCTTGGGGACGAGGTCCGCCAAAGCCACCCTGGGGGCGAGGCCCACCGGGGCCCATCGGTGCACCGCCTGCGGGACGGCCATAGGGTCCTTGGCCGGCGGGATTCGCCGGACGGCCATAAGGGCCTTGGCCGGCGGGATTAGCAGGACGGCCATAGGGACCCTGGCCGGAAGGAGCGGGATTCGCAGGACGCCCGTAGGGACCCTGGCCCATCGGAACAGGATTCGCAGGACGGCCATAAGGGCCCTGGCCTGCAGGAGCGGGATTCGCCGGACGGCCGTAGGGCGGCCGTGGCGCTCCGCCTACGACGGGTGCCTGGGGCACATTTGTTTGTGCGGCAGGAGCGGGCTGGCCCATAGGCCGGGGCGGCTGCATGGCGGGGCGCGGTGGCCGCAGTGCAGGCTGAGCCTGGGGCCGGGGCGCCGCAGGCGCTGTGGGCACAGGCCTTGCGGATGCCACTGCCGGTGCCGGCACGGGAGCCTGAACAGGTGCCTGAGCCGGAACGGACTCGGGCGCTGCCATAACTGGTGCAGCCTTGGGTGCGGGCGCAGGCGCTTCCGCATGCTCCGCTGCGGCTTTGGGCGCCTCAGCCGGCGCTTTTTCCGCGGCAGGCACCTTCTCGATTACAGGCGCCTTCTCAACGGCAGGCGCTTTTTCGATCACGGGAGCTTTTTCAGGCGCAGGCGTCTTCTCAATAACAGGCGCTTCCGCCGCAGGGGCCGCAGGGGGCGCAAGGGGCGCGGGGCGCTCGGGGGGTGTCACAGACGCTTGTACCTGGACAGACTTTTCCGGAACGGGAGGGACAACCTCTGCCTCCCCTTGAAGGGCAGCGGCTTCTTCCTCGTCCAGCATGGTCCATGCCTTGGTATGCTGCTCCGCCAGTTTCTGCTGTTCCTCCAGCTTCTCCTGGGCACGGCGCTGCTCTTCCTCCCGGATAAATTGGTTCTCCAGCTTGCGCAACGTCTGTAAGAGGCCTTCCGCCGAACGCTTTACGCGCGTGGCTTCCTCCAGCACGCCGCCCGCGTCCTTGGAAAGCTCTTTTGTGGCATCCTTGAGTTTGACTTTGGTCATGAAACGCTTGCACCCCCGCATTTAATCCATACAAGAAAGTAAGAAAATGATAAATCCTTGAATATCAGTTGTTTTCCGTTATGCTCCCCATGCATTCCAGCACTTTTGAAGCAAGTCCGCCAGGAGCCATGACCATGGCCATCCGCCCAGGCTTTCCCGCCGCTTTTTGCATAAGCTCCGGCGGAAGCTTGATAAGAGGCACCCGGTGGTGGGCGCATGCATCCGTGAACCGCTTAACGGCGTTCTCGGAAGCGTCGCTGTCCAGCATCGCCACTGCGGCCTTGCCCGCCCGGATGGCCGCAACGCAAGCACCTTCGCCGGTCACGGCCTGCCCGGCGCGGACTGCCAGGCCGATATATCCGGCCATTTTGTCAAAATCGGGTGCTGCTTCCGTCATGAAGGCTGTTCCTCCGGTTCTGGTATATCGGGCGGTGCCGGCGGCAAGCTTTCCAGCATGGTTCGAAGCTGAGCCACCACATCATCCTCCAGCTTGTGCTCCAGCGCCCTGTCCAGCTGCTTTTGCTTGATGGCTTTTGTGAGGCAAACCTGGCTGCGGCATACATACGCGCCCCGGCCCGGCATTTTGCCCGTATTGTCCAGGGCAATTTCCCCCGTGGGCCTCTTTACTACCCGGATCAGTTCTTTTTTCGGCTTCATCTCACGGCAGCCCACACACATGCGCATGGGGATCTTCCGAGGCTTCATGGCACCGCTCCTTTGTTACAGGGTGTCGTCGTCATCCATTGGCTCAAGAGCTTCCTCCTCATAGGGAGGCACCTCCTCTACAGGCAGGGCCATCAATTCCGCCGCCTGGGACTGGGACTTGATGTCGATCTTCCAACCGGTCAGCTTGGCAGCCAGCCGGGCGTTTTGACCTTCCTTGCCGATAGCCAGGGAAAGCTGGTTATCCGGCACCACCACACGGCAGGCCTTTTCCCGCTCCGCCACAAACACGCTTAAAACGTGGGCAGGATTGAGTGCGTTGGCCACAAACTCTGCGGGGTCCGGCGACCACTTGATGATGTCGATCTTCTCGTTTTTCAGTTCCTCCACCACTTTGTCCACACGGCTGCCCCGCTGGCCCACGCAGGCGCCTACGGGATCGATCACCGCGTCGGAGGAGGAAACGGCCATCTTCGTGCGGCTGCCTGCCTCGCGGGCGATGGACTTGATCTGCACGACACCCGCGGCGATCTCGGGCACTTCCATTTCAAACAGGCGCTTGACAAGACCCGGATGGATGCGGCTGACCCTTACCTGCGGTCCGCGGATTCCCTCATGGCCGCTGCGCTGCACCTGAAGTACGTAAACCTTGATATGGTCGTTCACATGGTATTCTTCATTGGGCATGAATTCGCCGGCTTCCAGCACGCCCTCGGTACGGCCCAGTTCCACGTATACGGCCTTTAATTCCACGCGCTGCACAATGGCGGTTAAAATCTCATTTTCCTTTTCAATAAACTCCTCGTATACCTTGCCGCGCTCGGCCTCCCGAATACGCTGCACGATCACCTGCTTGGCCGCCTGAGCAGCCACACGCAGGAAACCCTGGGGAGTCACATCCACCTCGGCGATGTCGCCCAGCTGGTAATCCGAACGGATGCGGTGAGCTTCCGACAGGGAAATCTGATTGTTCGGCTCTTCCACCTGCTCCACCACTACTTTGCGGGCCAATACCTGCTCCTGCCCGCTGGTGCGGTTGATGTGGACGCTGAGATTGGCCGGAACCGGCGTATTTTTAGGCATGTTCTTTTTATAGGCCGTTTTCATGGCCTCTTCAATGGTAGAGAACAGCATTTCCTCGTCAATGCCTTTTTCCCGGGCCAACGCTCTTGCCGCTTCAACGATTTCCGATTTCATGGGATGCATCCCGCCTTCCATTGGTAATAATGTCATCTTGCTTTTTCATTCACCCAAATCCACGTCATTAATCCCCTCCAGG
Source organism: Bacillota bacterium (assembly GCA_023416585.1). Lineage (GTDB taxonomy): Bacteria > Bacillota > Clostridia > Christensenellales > Aristaeellaceae > JAEWAH01. The sequence goes on along the minus strand of JAEZHM010000123.1, from coordinate 12,390 downwards.
GATACAAGACGTTTTACAACGGCGACGGACTTTTGGGAAAACTCCCTGCGACCCTGCGCCGTATCCAGCAGCACCTGGCCCTCTGTAAGGCCCGCCAGCGTACCCTGAAATATTTTCGCGCCGTCCACCGGCTTGAACAGGCGAACCTCCACCTCTTCCCCTTCGTTCCGCTGAAAGTCTTCCGGGGTTTTGATGGGCCGGTCCAGCCCGGGAGAGCAAACCTCCAAAAAATCGTAATCCAGGTGTTCAATGAGCGGCTGTACCCTGCGGTGAAAGGTTTCACAATCGGTAAGGGTTATGCCTTCCGGCTTATCCAGGTAGATGCGCAGGTATTTTCCAGCAGGCTCCTTGTCCAGTGCCACCTCCACCAGCTCGTATCCCAGCTCCTGCGAAAGCTTCTGGCTGATGGGAAGCACGGTGGCGGCTATATCTGCCTTGTTCATGGTCTCTCCTTGCGGCCGGTGAAACGGTTTGGTCGTATGGAATAAAGTCATTTAGGCAACAGAAAAGAGTGGACCCTTATTGCTTATTGTCCCATCCTCAAAAAACAGGATGCCACTTGTTTCAGATCTTCCTTCGGCTCTTTGCCTGGAAGGCCGCTAAAGAAACAAGTCGCTGCCCGCAGATTGTAGGATAGAATCAAGCAATACCCACTCTTTCGATTACACCCTTCTTTCAAAAAGTCATGACGGTGATTGTCTGCCTGCGTTTCAGTATACCATGGCTGGAAGGAGAATACAAGAGCAAAAACAAAGGAATTATGCGGTTTCCCGGCGGAGAAGCATCATGATGCCTGAAATTATTGCCGCAATAGCACAGCCAGGGATGCAACTTTGCTTCTTAAGGCGGTAAGCGCTTTTTACGCATCTTGTAGAACCGGCCACATTTCTAGTATAATGACTCATCAAAGCTTCATTCAGCCTCAAGTAAAATCATGATTTAGCCATATGCTATAATATGTAAGGCAGGAGAAAATTGGTATTCTTTAAGGTGATGAAAAGCAATGTGGGAGCCGCGCTGCAAATTGAACATGCTGGAGCCGGGAACAATCATCCTCAAAATCATGGGCATGCTGACCCTGGCAGGCTTAGTAGCACATTGGCTTGGCGCTGATGTTATTTCCATTGTTCTTTTGGCTTTTTTAGGACTGCTGCTTGCAGTGCTGATTCTCCTTTTAATCATTGAGCAGCACCAGGATAAAAGAATGTACCTGGAAGCAAAGAAAGAAAACAGTGATGTCAAATAATGAAATATAGTTCATGATTGATAAATTGGAATTTGTCGGGTTGTAAATGTATCAGGTGGCAAGAAATGCTTCCAAAAGCCTTCCCCTTGAGGGGAAGGTGGCGCGCCAGCGCCGGTTGAGGTGTTGGGAGGCAGTGAAGATATAACGCGGCTTGCAGCAGCTACACCTCATCCGCCTCCTTCGTTGGCACCTTCCCCTCAATGGGAAGGCTTTTGGCTGGCTTATCTTATCCCATTGTGTAATTGCGGCTTACATATTGCTTTTTCACACATGGACTATAGCGTCAAAATCCAATTTGAGAGGTTGTTATGGAAGTAAAACAGCTTACGATATTGAGCATTCGACCCGATATGCTAACTTATTTCGATAGATATCAAGAAGTTACCCAACGCTGGAGAAGGGATGCAATTGAATGGATATTGAAAGATGTACTATATACCAGACAATGGGATGAGAACAAAAAAGCATGGGCAATTGGCTACTTTTCTCGGCTTTTAGAACAAGGCGGCATAATAATGGGTGCCTTTGATGAACAAAAACTTATCGGATTTGCCGCGATTGATGGAAAACTATTCGGATCTCAAGACCAGTATGTGAATCTGAATCTGCTGATCGTTTCATATGGATACCGGAATAAGGGTATAGGCGGTAGACTTTTTGTGGTCATCTCAGAGAAAGCGATTGATCTCCATGCAAAGAAGCTTTATATCTCAGCTTGCAATTGGAATATGATCTTTCTTGCAACAAGTGTCGTGACATCAGGCCTGCAAATACCAATTTTGTACGGAGGTAGCTGAATGCTGTTCGAACAAGAAATCAATGAACTATTTGCCAAATGGATCGATATCCTCAGGCTGAAAAACAATTGGGATATAAAGCTTGAACTGGTCCATGATCCAATTTTCCGGAAAACAGGTGATTTCAAGGTCGATTGCGATGACAGAAAAGCCATTCTGATGCTGAATTGCCTGAATCCCAAGCAAGAAAACCTGGAGGAGGTAATCGTTCACGAACTGCTGCATTTGAAGCTCTATCCGCTGGATCAGCTGACAGAAGGCTTGATCGACGGTCATTATCAAAAGGACAGCCCGGCGTACGATACGATTTATACTCAGTTCATGACCATGCTGGAGCAAACCGTGGAAGAACTGACCAAATGTTACATAGGTTCGTTTGGCGCAAACAAGAATCTGTCTTATGGCAGATGCAGGTCCATGAAAAGTTTCAATGATTTGTATGATGGACTTAAATCTCTTTAAGGTCAATCACAGATTCAGCCGCAATGTATCTCAAGCATCACTTACAACGTTCCTGTTATATATTCATAATGCCAAAATTCCTGGCATGCAATTCATATTGGTCTTAGTCGGAAGGAGGTAAAACGACGTCTTCTCCATTTGAGATCAAATACATCGAACTGAAAACAGGCTATTCAGACAATGGCCCGGCATGGATTGGCAAGGTCAAAAAATCAAGAAGCGGGACCACCATCTATTTCAATAATAAGGCACTCAGAAAATACAACGGAATTAGCGGAAATTATTATGATGTCGAAAGCGGAGAGGAGTATTGGATCTCCGGCATCAAAAAAGACGGATGTGATCGCCACTGGGCGGGTAGCGGTAAAATTACGATTGATCGAAAAATCATAGATGAGTATCTTGCAACTATAGATGCGAAGGAACTGTATACCCACAATTTCGTAATAGCCGACATTGAAGATTGTTTCCCGGAAGAAAGAATTCATCAAATGGACAACACTAAGAAATAGGCGCGTTACTAAAAGATAATCTATAACTAAAAACAGGAATTTGTCAGGTTGTTTTGAACTTAAGATTATTTGAGGTGAATATATCATGAGGGATATCGTGCGCCAGTGGTATGAGGATAAGAAAAATGTAGATGAGATGGTTCATTGGGACAAAGGGAGTCTAAAAAAATGGGAACAGGCAGTCGTCGGCTTTTTCCCTAAAGAAGCAAAAATTCTTGATGTCGGCTGTGGAATGGGAAGAGAGGCATTTGCACTTTCCGACATGGGATTTTCTATCATAGGCATTGATATATCAGAAGAAGTAATAAAACAAGTCACGCAATTATCCATGCAAAAATGTTATGATATTCCGTACTTGAAATATGATGGACATACGTTACCATTTGATGATGGTTCATTTGAAGTAGTCATTATATGGGCGCAGACATTTGGCATAATGCATGGTGCAGCATATAGGAACGATTTCCTGAATGAGTGCAAACGTGTTCTTAAAAAGGGTGGATTGCTAAGTTTCTCAGGTCATGATTACACATTTGAGATAGAAAATTATAAGCAATACATGAACGGCAGAAAGTTTTATCCATATGCCAATGCCGAAATTTATTGGGAAACATTTATGCCTGAAGAACTTACAAGATATGCTGAAGATGTAGGATTTTCTATTATGCTTTGTGAACAGGGAGAAATATATAAGCCCGAAGATGGGATAGTATTACATTGCTTGTGTAAGCGATAAGCATAATGCAAAGTTTCCAAAACTAATTTAAAGCGCACATTTATATAAGGAGAAATCCAGATGAACGACGCAAAAAGAATTGTAGTATATAAATCCAAAACCGGTTTTACCGAAAAATACGCACATTGGATTGCGGATGACTTGCATTGTGATGCCATCTGTTTGGAGAAATTCAGCATTTCAGAAATAGCCCAATACGATGCATTAATATTTGGCGGAGGCATACATGCAGGCAAAATCAATGGGATAAATTTTATCAAAAACAACCTCCCGCTATTGGCTGAAAAGAAAATGATCGTTTTTGCAACTGGAGCAATCGCTCCTATTCCAGAAGAGATAGAAAGATTTAGAAAAGATAACATCCCTCGTGATATGGATATTGCATTCTTCTATTTTCAAAGCGGAATGAATTATGAAAAGATGCACAGTGTGGACAAGTTGTTGATGGGAGCATTAAAGACCGTCTTAAGAGTGAAAAAGATCAAATCAGACGTCGAACAGGGCACCTTGGATGCAATTCAAAACTCTTATGACTATTCAAGCCGGGACCAAATAGAGCCGTTAATTAAGTTTGCAAATACAATCACTGTTCCAAAATGAGCATATCTGGAAGCTGATAAACTGGAATATGACGTGAAGATCAACAATATATGACGAGGAGAAATGTCATGGGAAATATTGAATCTGAACGACTAATTATTAGAGACTGGCAGGAAAGTGATGCTCAAGAGCTGTACGTTGTTTGTCTTGACCCGGAGTTACAGCGCAGCGGTATCAACTCCTACCATTCAGTTGAGGAATGCTTAAAGACCATTCGCCTTTGGAAAGAACAAAACGAGATGAAGGCAATTATCAGTAAAGATAGTAACCGTCTCATCGGTTTGATTGGTTTAGGTGATATGAATCGGTACAGCCAATATAAGGAATTGGAATTTGCTATTGCATCTGACTATCGTAACATGGGTTACGCCACAGAGGCACTCAGACGCATGCTCGCTTTTGGGTTCGTCGAGCTTAACCTGTTAGTGATAGCAGCGTGGGTGCGTTCATTTAATGAAAAATCTAACCGGGTGTTAGAAAAATGCGTCTTTACCTATGAGGGGAGATTACGAAAACACGCTCGCGATCAAAGCGATACCCTCTGTTATTCTATTTTAAAGGAAGAATGGGAAATACTCCGATGATAATGGCATGATCTATGTTTAAAAAATTCCAGTTTGTAGGTGGAGCATGATGATGAAATCAGAGTATATCTGCAGGGTGGCAGCTCCTAAGGATATTCCCATGGTAGCACAGTTATCAAGCGATTGGGAAAACGAAAACAACTGCCGCGGTTACCTCGGAAATGAGGAAGATTATCTGTCAGGATTCAGAATCTTTGTAGCCGAGGCAGAAGGAAAAGTAATCGGATATATATTTGGAGCCGCTGAAACGTCCAAAGATATGGGAGCGATTATGCCTGATAACAGCACCTATTTTGAAATTGAAGAACTGTACATCAAGCCTGCATATCGTTCCCAAGGGATTGGCAGTGCGCTTATGAGACATCTTGAAAACACCCTTGCTGCAGAAGATATCGACAAAATCGTTTTGAGTACAGCCACAAAGGACTATAAAAGAATTCTCCATTTTTATATCGATGAAATGGGAATGAGCTTTTGGAGCGCGAAATTATTCAAGGAACTAAAAAAGCAAGAAAATTGCGATTTACTGTAAAGCAGCCGGCCATGAAAACGTACCCTTGACGTATCTATGGACAGCTTACCATATATATTTTGCGAGGTAAATCTATGATTTTTGAAACTAATAGGCTTGTTTTCCGTAAACCAATCAAGCAAGACTTCACGCGCTTTTGGCAGATGTTAAATGATCCAATCGCAAAAAAATACACCGGAGGCGTGACACGTCTCAGCTATCAACAGCGCCTTGCATTATTTGAGCAGGAGTGCTTCGAGGATTTCTCCTCGCAAGGTGCCGAATTTGCGGTTATTGAAAAAGAGAGCGGTATCTACCTGGGGTATTGTGGCTTTCGATATTCGGATTCGCTATGCGGTTGCGAATTCTTGTTTGGTTTTTGCCGGGATTGCTGGGGAAAAGGCTATGCTACGGAATCCGCTCAAGCTGTGCTGAATTTTTTATTTGAGGCCTACAACCATGACCTCTATATCGCTACGGTTGATTCCCAAAATACTGCCTCAAAGCGGGTCCTTGAAAAAGTAGGCTTCGTCAGGGACGGTGACTTCTCAATGAACGAAACTGAAGTCGACGAAAAATTTCTGCTGAAAAAGTGCAATTTTCTGTCAAGATGATATGTGTTATATTCACCTGTTAAATCCCAATTTGGAGGTTATTTATGTTCCTTTGTACCCTATGCCCCAGAAATTGCGCCGCCGAGCGCACCCCCATAAAAGGAAATGGATTTTGCCGCATGGGCTTAGATCCCGTTATCGCAAGAGCTGCGCCCCACTTCTGGGAGGAACCATGCATCAGTGGTACCCGCGGCAGCGGCACGGTGTTTTTCACCGGCTGTGTGCTGCGCTGCGCCTATTGCCAGAATGGGGAGATCAGCCACCGGCTGCTGGGAAAGAGGATTTCTGTTCAGGAGTTGGCGGACACATTCAAACGCATGGAAGGCGAAGGCGTGCACAACATCAACCTGGTCACACCCACGCACTTTGTGCCTGCCATATTAAGCGCGCTTGAACTTTATAAGCCAAGCATCCCCATCGTATGGAACACCGGCGGATATGAAAAGGCGGAAACATTGAAGCTGCTTAACGGCATCGTGGATGTATACCTTCCCGATTTGAAGCACTTTTCCCCGGCTATGGGAAAACTCTGTGCCGGTGCGCCGGATTATTTTGAATATGCCTCCCAGGCTATCCTGGAAATGTGCCGCCAAACAGGACCAGCCGTATATGATGAAAACGGACTCATGCAAAAGGGAACGCTGGTGCGCCACCTGATCCTGCCGGGCCTTACTGGAGAAAGCATCAAGCTGCTGGACTGGATCGCGGAAAGCCTTCCCAAGGACACGCCGATCAGCCTGATGCGCCAATACGTGCCCATGAACGGCGTGAATATTCCCGGCCTTGACAGAAGGATCACCGAAAAAGAGTATAGGCGGGTTCGGGATCATATGCTGTCGCTTGGCTTGCCCGGCTACGAGCAGGAGGAGGAAGCGGCGGATACGGCCTTTGTGCCGCCGTTCAGCGCGGAATAACCAGCGTAAATAAAGGAGACTACAAAAGATGATACCAAGCCGTGAGGAAGCCGAGCATATTTTAAGGGAAGCGGAAGGCTTGAATCCCGGGCCATGGAGTGATCATAGCAGGGTTGCAGCCACGTGTGCCGAAATAATTGCCAACCTGTGTTCTGGGATGGATCCGGAAAAAGCATATGTCCTGGGCCTTTTGCACGATATTGGGAGACGGTTTGGATCAGGACATCTCAGGCACGTTTATGACGGCTACAAATTCATGTTGCATTTAGGTTATGACGAAGCGGCGAGGATATGCCTTACGCATTCCTTTTGTGTCCCTGATATTCATGTGTATATAGGCAATTTTGATATTTCCATCGATGAGCAAAAGGCTATTTCCGACGCATTGCAAAGTATACGATTCAATGATTACGATTGTTTGATACAGTTATGCGATGCCCTCTCCATGCCGTATGGCGCTGTGGATATGGAAATCCGTATGGCCGATGTGGAAAGAAGATATGGGCATTACCCGGCGGAGAAACGGAACTGCAACAAGGAACTAAAGGCATACTTCGAAAGATTGGCAGGGAAAAATATATATGAGATCATATCTGACAATAGCGCGTTATGGGGAAAATGAGCATTCTGCCATTGGGAAGTGCTGCTATGATTTTTCTGCAAGACGATACCATACTGCCAAGAAAATACAGCCATAACGATGATTTGGATATGTATGCGTGCTGGCAGGCCTTCCCCTTCTCAGTGGCTTTTTAAAAAGCGGACAGAACACCGCATTTTAAGACATGGCTTTCCCAGCAATGTTATTGTATGATACTCCTTGGAGGAGGGCGGCTTGTGAATTGGATACAGGGCTTGTCCAGAGCCATTCATTACATCGAGAATAACTTGACCAACGATATTAGCGTAGACGAGGTATCGAGTCAAGCTTATACGTCAAGCTCACATTTTCAGCTTGTTTTTCATGTGGTGATGGGCATGACCGTTGGTGAATATATCCGCAATAGACGGATGAGTTTGGCTGCGCAAGATTTGCTGCAGCCAGCGAGCAAAATAATGGATGTAGCTATGCGTTATCAATACGATACGCAGGAGAGCTTTTCCAAGGCGTTTACGCGATTTCACGGTGTGCCGCCATCGAAAGTGCAGTTGGGACGTATCAGGGTGTTCCACCCGCTGACCATTAACGTAAACATTCAAGGAGGATTTGATATGTCGCGTCAACTGATGAACGATTTTTGTCTGGTCGATTGGAACGATATCGACGGTGAAAAGGGCGATAAACTGACTAACGCTGAGAAATACAACAGGATTGTAAGCTGGGCAGGTAAAGCGAGAGGGCAAAATCCGGGTGTCTTTGATGCGCTGACCGAATGGATACTGGACGATTCCCAATGGAGTGACGAAAAACTCGCCGAAAACGAGCAGATTTTGATGCAGGGCGTGCTTGCGCGGTTTAAAGAGCAAAATGCCCAGCTTCGCGTATGCTTAAAAGAACTGGAGCAGTCCGGCGTGGTCAACGTTGCAGTTTTTAAAGCGTTGGACAGATTTGATGACGAATTGTCGGGGCTGGCACATGATGAACGGTTACGTGAAACAGTTGCCAGAGTGTTTGCCGACTTTTCGGCGATGCGGGAGCGCAGCACCCGGGAGAAAATAGCGGGAAATAAAACAGGCCCAACAGGCACTGATAGCGTAGATCTATTTGGGTATATCAATTATTTGAAAGATTGTGATGCTGGGGTACAGTGGGCGCTGTTTATGCCGGATATGGTTGAGAGGCAGCAAAAAGGCTTCAAAGTGGACAGTTTTGAATACAAAAAAATGTCCGCCATGCGCTTTATCGGGCGTGAAGGTGATGACTTAGACAATATGGAGTCTCGTAAGAAACTTTTCCGCACGCTGGACGCCATGATTGAACATAAGTCGGACTTTGACTATGATGTTTTGTTTATGCATCATTACGGGCTAGGTGTGGATGTTGGCCCGTGGCACGGTGTTTGGGGGCGGTTTATGAAGGCGGATACCCCTGTGCCGGAAGGATTTCTTTATTTCGACTTCGTACCGCATAACGATGGCAAAGCGGGTCCGCCGTTCTGTTCTCAGTTTGCTTATGCCACCTTCTCCGGCGATAACGACGCTATGCACAAGCGCGAGGGCTATGACAGCGATGCGATGTATGACGTCACGAGAAACATTATTCTGGGTCAAGGTGTGAATATTCCGTACCCGGATAAGTATTGGACAGCGGAAGTATTTCTTGATGGTTGCGACAAATCTAGTGCTGCTTATATGTTTAGTGTAGAGCTGTAAGGGTTGCGTGATGCATTGCGTATACGAATGAGCATAATGCCAAGCAGCTGAATGCCAACTTGAAGAGCAGGCCAAATCCTAATCAAAGGGATTTGGCTTGCTCATTTCATTACACATCGAGGATAGTCAAGTGTAAGGCAGAGGCGGTATTACGGAGCCCCTACGGCTGCGAAGAGTGTATGGACTTTCCATCTGGCTCACATATGCTTAGGTGGTGAAGACAACAACGCAATGTTGATTAAGGGGCGATGATCAAACGTCCGCCTGTGCCGGTTGGCGCCAGCATCGCTTTTTAGACCACGCTGCTCTAAAAATAAATTCATCGAAATATCCAGTCAATCCCTGCATAAAGCTGGTGAAAAAGAGTCGCAACTAAAGTATAATAACAATAAACAGGAATTTGTCGAGTAGGTTTGAACTGCGGATTATAGAAAGAAAGGGACTTGAATGATATCGAATTTAAACATTGGCGACCTCATGATTGACTGTGTGAACGTCAAACGCACCCGCGATTTCTATTTTAACCTTACGGGTTGGGAGAAGACCGTCGCGTATGATTGCCTTGCGCTCAAAACAGACAACGGCCTGACGATTCTGTTTGCGGAAACCGACATTTCGTATGTGCCGCCGGTTTGGCCTGAGGAGCCGGGTAAGCAGCAGAAGCAGATGCACTTGGACTTTACAGTGGACGATTTGCCGTCCGCCGTGGATGAGGCTATCCATTTTGGCGCGGTGAAAGCCGCCGTCCAATATGGCGATTGGTATGTCACGATGCTGGATCCGGAAGGGCATCCGTTTTGCCTGTGTAAGCGGCAAGGTGAATCCGAGTTTGAGTTGTATTTTAAAAAGAAGGGATTTGACATGATTCCAAACCCTTCCGTCAATATCGACTGTACGGATGTGGCAGCGCTTCGCGGGTTCTACGCCAAATTAACAAGTTGGGATCAGGATTTTCATTGGACGGCGTTGGTTACCGAACATGGAATGGTTGTTCATTTCATGGAATGCGACTTTGACTATATTCCACCTGTGTGGCCAGAAGAACCCGGCAAGCAGCAAAAGCAAATGCATCTGAATTTTCAAGTAGATGAATTGCAATCGGCGGTTGAGGAAGCCGTTAAATTGGGCGCGACAAAACCGGCTCAGCAATTTGGCGGCGAAAAGTGGGTTGCATTGCTTGACCCGCAGGGGCATCCGTTTTGCTTATGCGGTAGATATTAATCATAACGCGAGGCTGACAAATTTCAAATTGTCGGGCAGCTATTGCTTGAAGGAGGCGACCGGAGAATATGCATGGAGAACAGAGCCTACATTGCTATCGATCTAAAATCCTTCTACGCTTCGGCCGAGTGTATGGAGCGTGGGCTTTGTCCGCTGACCGCCAACCTTGTTGTCGCTGATGCAAGCCGCACCGAAAAAACAATCTGCCTCGCCGTCTCTACCTCCCTCAAAGCATACGGCATTCCCGGCAGGGCAAGGCTGTTTAAGGTCGTGCAGAAGGTCAAGGAAGTAAATGCGGCCCGGCTGCGTAAAGCACCTGGGAATGCCTTTTCCGGCATGTCCTTCCATGATACTGAAGTAAAATCCTCACTGGGTTAGTAAATTGCAAGAGGTGAAACACATGAGAAAAACGCTTCAGGATGTGGCAGGCTATTTGAAGGAAATTATGGTGCCCGAAACGCACGAAGCATATGCGATCAATCCTGCATATACATGCGTTTCAGATGAAGAGAGCATACGTGAGGGTGTTCTGGCATTCAGAGCCTTTTTGGTTCGGCTTTACGATGTTTTATATGACAAAGGCGATGTTTATGATAACAGCACAAAAGTCGCCCATGAATATGAAAACCGCACCACGCTTTCGGTGTATTATCCGTTCCTGCATAATGTAAGCACCCTACTAATGAATATAGGTTATCATGGCATGCCGGTTGAAAACGCACAATCTATCGCCTGTGGAAATACCGTATTCAATGGAAAGCTGTCTGTTGCCAAAAACCTTGAATGCATGCGGTTTCTTATGGATTGCGGTATTTGCATCGACGGCATAGACATAAATGAAAAAAAGCAAAACCTGTCAGACATCAAAACCATAAAGATTACATATCCAGATAACCCCGCTATGCTGACAGGCCTGAAGGTCATGGCAATCGCCGAAATAGACCATGGCACCCTCGTCAACCAGGATGTTTTTTTGCGCTGTGATCACAGGGTATTGAAAAAGGATGAAACCGATGTGCTTTCCATCGTGCAGGATACGATACAGCCTTTATCCCAAGATGTGCAGGACTTCATTCTGCAACTGCATCAGCGCTATCTGGATAAAGGACTTGCCTGCGTTGTGGAAGTAAAAGGGTTTCATATTTATATAAGGTACTGTTATAAACGGAAAGATGTATGGGGAATGAACGCTTCTCTCAACAACGGTTATCATATCAATGTGAAATCGACAAAGACGAACGAATACACTGACACCATCAAAACGTTTCCTCCATTTTTGCAGGAACTGATTGCAAAGGGATATGGCTGCGGCAGAAAAAGAGAAATCGGTCATTGTGATGGCGGTTGCCGCGGACTTCCCATACCACTTAATGATTCTGTTTTAGTTATGCGAGATGACATAAAAACATGGTTTGATCAAGAACTGTCATGCTTGCAAAAGAAATAAACATTTTATTCATTGCGATCTTCAAGCATAAGAACGACAAATTCCAATTTGGCGTGTGTACTCCGTAGGGGGGCGATGCCCACATCGCCCCGTGAATATTTTGGGGTCCGTAGAGGGCGATGCCCACATCGCCCCGTCGGTTCTTTTGAGTGAAATTGGTGCAATCACCGAGAAGTATATCAACAATAAGATACAAAGCATAAGAATGCTCACGCTGATAAATATGTCATCATGCTGGGCCACATCCATATGATCATTGCATTGAAAAACGGGGCGATGTGGGCATCGCCCCCTACGGATGGAATAGTGGGCGCATCGCTCCATGGCCCTTTTGAGTGAAGCATTAGCAATTGCAGAGAAGTACAATAGCAATATCGATACAAACATGAGAATAGGTGCTCTTGTCCAGACGGCAAAAACAAAAAGGGCCAGG